>DEAU01000039.1:0-109319 GCA_002348705.1 Candidatus Neomicrothrix sp. UBA2974 | reverse complement strand
ACTGTCCCCAATCTTCGGTGCGGGCTCAGCCGCTGTTTTCTCTCTGGTCCCTTGTTTCTGGGGATCCTCTTCGCTGTTCACTGCCATGTTCCCTTCTCATCACGTCGACTCCTTGGTCGACGGGGCAGGGGCAACCGCGACCGGCAACGGTTCCTCGCGGTCGGCTCCCTGCAACATCCATTGATTCATCCTGCACACAGATCGGACCGCTAGTGGCGGACCCACGGCCGCCAGCAGTTCGGTAGGCCTGAGCGCCCGGGGCTGAGTTCCGAGCTCGGCTAGAAGCCGAAGTCCGGCATTTTCGATCTCTGACTCCGATTCAACGGCATAAAGACTGTTATCGCGAGTGTCATCTAACGTGCTCAGTGCCAAAACCTGAGGTCGGAGATCTTCAACTACTGGCTTACCTTTGCGCTCGCGCTCCACCACAAGCTCCCGCCGGGCCAGTACCCCGGCAACCCACGATTCGGCATCCGACCGCCTGACGTTGTCGAGGTGAATCGCCCATGTGCAAGCCACCACTGCCTGTTGCAGCGAGTCACCGCCGGGGGCTGGAGCCACCGCAATGACGTCCATGCCCGCTGGGAGCACTCCGTTCAGAGCATTCATCAATTCGACCGATGTCGTCTTCGACCGACCCGCCCCCCAGGCTTCGGTCGAACCGAAGCGGTCATCCAATAGGTCCGCGTCGAGATATTCCGCCACGGATTCGTGCCCGGTCGATAGTGCAAGCCCGAAGGACAACTTCGGACGCGGCGAAAAGCCTTGGCTGTAGGCCACAGCGATTCCTGCACGTCGGACCGCCCGTTCCCAGATTCGAGCGACGTCGCGATGACTCGTAAAGCGCACTTTGCCAACTTTGGTGAATCGAATTCGGACTCTCACAACACCGCCTCGACCTCAGTCGCTTCGACGCCACCCACAGGAGGTTGGGAGAGCAGCGCTACCGGAACCTCGCCGACAACACTCAAGTCCTGACCCGTCCCCTGACTGCCGCCTGCCGGTGGGACCGCCGAAGCCACCACGTGCTCGATCCCGTAACCAGTGCAGGCTCCGCAGTCGTAGCAGGGTGTCCAGCGACAGTCCTCCAGACCCACTGCATCAAGTGCGTCCCGCCAGTCTTGCCAGAGAAAATCGCGGTGAAGACCAGCCGACAGGTGGTCCCAAGCGAATGCTTCGTCCTCCATCCTGTGTCGGTAAACCGTCTCCTCGAAAGAAAGTCCAGCTGCCGCGACCGCTTCACTCCAGAGCTCGAGGTCGAAATGCTCACTCCACTCCTGGAAGACGCCGCCGCCCCGCCAGACGGCCTCAACTACGTCGCAGAGGCGTCGGTCGCCGCGACTCAGCAGCCCCTCCACCACCGTGGCCCGAGGGTCGTGCCACTTGAACTGAACCCCACGATAAAGCTTCGTTTTACGTTTCAGCTCATCCCGAAGGAGGCCAACTTTGCGACGAAGTTCGACTTCGGTGTTCTGACCGAACCACTGGAACGGAGTAAACGGCTTGGGTACGAAACCACCGACGGAGACCGTGACCGATGGGCTCCGAAGGTGTCGACGTCCCACCTCCACGCAACGTCTCGCCATCTCAAGGATGCCCAGAGTGTCCTCGTCGGTCTCAGTCGGGAGGCCTATAAGAAAGTACAACTTTACCCGACGCCAACCCTGCGAATATGCCGACTCCACGGCGGCGTAAAGGTCCTCTTCACTGATCAATTTATTGATGACCTGTCGCATTCGCCATGTACCGGCCTCTGGAGCAAACGTCAGACCGGTACGACGAGCTTTCTGGATCTCTGCGGCAATACCGACAGTGAACGCGTCGACTCGCAAACTGGGTAGCGACACCGATACCTGTCCACAGGCTTCGTCAGAAACCGTAGAAGCCACTACCTCCTCAATACCGCTGAAGTCTGCGGTGCTTAAGGAAGTGAGCGCGACTTCGTCGTACCCGGTTCTGCGCAGGCCATCGGCGACCATCGTCCGAACCTGTTCGGCGGGACGCTCTCTCACTGGTCGAGTAATCATCCCCGCCTGACAGAAGCGGCATCCTCGGGTACAACCCCGGAAAACCTCCACGTTCAGCCGGTCGTGGACCACCTCTGTAAGCGGGACCAGTTGGTTCTTCGGGTACGGCCAGTCAGCCAGATTGGCAACTGTTCGCTTTTCCACCACTTTAGGAACACCATCAGAACCCGGAATCGGATGAATTCCGGTTAGGTAGCCGCCTTTGAATTCCGCCTTGTATAGCGACGGAACGTATACACCGGGCACAGCAGCCAACTTCCGGTGAAGGTTGACTCTCGGTCCTCCTCCCGAGGATTTCCATCTCGCAAGAACTTCGGTAATTTCTGAGACAACCTCCTCGCCGTCACCGAGAACCGCTGCATCCACGAAGTCGGCCAGAGGTTCCGGGTTGTAGGCACAGTGGCCACCGACCATCACCAATGGATCGTTCTCTGTCCGATCGACCGTCCGGACTGGCATTCCTGCCAGATCGACACACTCCAGCAAGTTCGTATAGACGAGTTCCGCTGAGAGATTGAAAGCCAAAACATCGAAGTCGCGTGCCGACCTGTGGGTATCGACAGAGAAGAAGGGAAGACCCTCCCTACGCAGGATCGCTGCGAGGTCAGTCCATGGCGCGTAGGCCCGCTCGGCCACCGCGTCGGGCCGCTCGTTGAGAATCTCATAGAGGATCTGAAGACCCTGATTGGGTAGGCCAACCTCGTAAGTGTCTGGGTAGCAGAGAAGCCATGCAACCGCATCTGGGCTGTGCTCCGGAACGGTCATTCCGTCCTCACAGCCGATGTAGCGTGCCGGTTTCTGGACCTCGCCAAGGACACGTTCGAGTTCGAGCCAAAGCGAACTCATGATTAGTCAGCGTACCGGTCTACTCAGCGACTCGTGTCGCCGCATATGAACGCTCTGCACTAGTCCAAGAGCAACAAAGGTGGCCAGCAGAGACGAGCCCCCATAGCTGATTAGTGGAAAGGGGATACCTGTGATGGGCATGATCCCCGTGGACATTCCCACACTCTGGAAGACCTGGAAGACAATCATCGAAAACGTGCCCGCTGCTAGCAACAACCCAAACCGGTCGTCGGACATCTGCCCGATGCGCCAAACCCGCATAAGGAGTAAGCCCAAAAGCCCTAGGAGTACTACTCCTCCGACGAAGCCCAACTCTTCTGCCACCACTGTGAAGATGAAGTCGGTCTGCTGTTCGGGAACAAGTGCGGAATTGTTTTGGGTCCCTTGGAAGAGCCCCCGACCGGTAAGCCCCCCATTACCGATGGCAATCTCTGCCTGCTCGAGGTTGTAGTTGGCCTTCGAATTCGCCTCGTCTTCGACGAAAACCATGAGGCGACGAACCTGATAATCCTCGAGAACATCGGACTCCAGCACTGCTACCAAGCCAGTAACCAGCAGGAGGCCAAGAAGCATGAGGTGACGACCCTTGACGCCAGCGACCAAGACCATCCCAGCCACTATCGCTCCGTAGACCAGCACTGTCCCCAAGTCGGGTTGAGCCGCTATAAGGGCCACCGGTCCCGCGGCCAGTAGAAGCGCCGCTCCTACCCGAGAGATAGATGGCTCCTCACTTCGCCCCAACCAGGCAGCCAGCACCACAATCAACGCAACTTTTCCCAGTTCAGATGGTTGGAACTGAGAGTTGCCGAATTGGAACCAAGCTCTAGCCCCCTTGACTTCGATCCCGACCACGAGGACTAATCCAAGAACAGCAAGCATTGCGCCATGGACTAGCCACGCCAGACGCTGGACGCGTCGATGCCCGAACCAGGCGGTGAGAACCATGGCGACCACGCCCACGCCGGCCATTCGCCATTGGCGGTGCAGATAAAAGGTCTCGGCTGGTCGGAGCTCGGTAGCAGGTCCGCGAGTAGCCGAATAGACCATCACGATCCCCGCGGCGGCGACAGCCACAGCCAGCACTGGCATCAAGAGATCGATGTGGCGAAATACTCGTGGCTGCTCGTAGTCGGGCCGGCGGAGGTCGACCATCAGCCGTTGCCTCTCACTGACTCATCCTCGAAGGTGTCGAGGACCTCCTCTAGTAGGTCTTCACAGTAGACCTCGACGCCTCGGACCAATACCCGTCCCGAGGCGTCGAGCACTGGGCCTCCGACATCCTCCAACGTAGGGTCGGCGGCGTCTAGGCGATCGAGCGTGTTCCCAGTCCGCCACTGGTGCCACGCGACACAGAGCGGCAGCGCTGCTGAACGGGCATAGCGTTCGACCGCTAGGGGCGCGGAAGGCACGGCTTCTTCCAACATCTTTTCTAGAACACGAGCGACTAGCGGGGCAGCCACACTCGAACCGAAGCCTGACTCTTCGAGAACCGCTACAACGGTGTGGGTTGGAGTCGTCGCTGGAGCAAAGGCAGCGAAGATCGACGTGTCCGCTTTGCCACGAACCTCGGCTGTTCCTGTTTTAGCAGCCACGGGAAATTCTTCAAGTGGAAAGTAGGTGCCTCCGGTGGCCTCGGTGTTGAAGGCCCAGTAGGCCGTTCCCTCCTCGTCGGCAGTTACCCCGGTCAGGCCGGCTAGGACTCGCTTTCTAAATCCGCTGTCAATGTCGACGTCGGACAACTGTCGCGGCCCGAACGCCCGAATCACTTCACCATCCCGGTCGACTACCCGGTCGACCACGTTTGGCGCGAAGCGATTACCGCCGTTGGCAAATGTGGCAAATGCATTGGCTAACTGCAGTGGCGTAACCAGAACCTCTCCTTGGCCGATAGCGGTAATCACATTGTCGCCAGTCGACCAACCCCACTCCGGAAAGGCCACTGGGTTGTCCTCGTGTCGCTGCCGACGGTTAGCCGGTGTCGGCAGGTAGCCGTCCTGTTCGAACGGCAGAGTGATACCTGTCTCGAATCCCAGGCCATATTTGGCGGCCGCGTCTTGAACCGCCGTGTCTGGATGGCTGGAATTTACGTAGATCGACTCACCGATCTTGTAGTAATAGACATCACTCGAGACCGTCAGACTCCGGGCCAGATCAACGTCCTGATACTGTTTCTCGCCAGCATTTCTGTACCGACAGCCCGGAGGTGGGTCAGTCGGGTCCACATCCCCGCAACTACGCAGAACGTAGGCACCTGGGTCTTGCCAAGCGACATCAGCTCCAGGTATCGACCCGACGCCAAAGACTCCGGAATGCCAGGCAGCATGAGCTGTGAAGAGCTTGAATGTTGATCCAGGCGCGTACTCGCCTTGGATGGCCCGATTAAACATAGGCAGGTCGTTCGCCGGGTCGTTCAGTTCCGCCCACCTCTCTGACGTAAATCCTCCGATCGACTCATTCGGGTCATAGGACGGATAGGAGGCCAGTGCCAAAACTGACCCGTCGCGCGGGTCCAGGACCACCAACGCTCCCCCAGGAGCGTCATAGGTGGGTAAGAGCAGCGAAGGGTTATTCGGATCCTGTTCCGGCTCCTGAAGCCGAGCTTGGTAGATCGAGCGTTCAAGTTCGCGCTCGACTAAGTACTGGATGTCGACGTTCAAGGCGAGAATCACGTCGTCGCCGGGCTCGGGCGGCACAAAAAGGTCAGGTCGCTCCCTGACTATTTCGCCGAGTCGGTCGACCTCAACCACCTTGCGGCCGGCCACTCCGCGGAGGTCGTCTTCGAACATAAGTTCCACGCCGGCCTTCCCGATATGATCTCGCAGCCGGTATTCCTTGCCAGGCGGTGGGCGCCGATTTCCCAACTCTTTGTCATTGACCGGTCCCACCCAGCCCAGAACGTGAGTAGCAAGATCACCGTAGAGATAAGACCGCACAGTGCTTTCTGATACTCGGACTCCAGGAAATCTTTCAGGTCGTTCACCGAAATAGACGAGCAGGTCCGCTTCTACGTCATGGGCAATGGGCACGTCGTCGTACCGCCCGTAGGACGGATCCCTCAACGCCCTCTCCACGTCAGAGACTTTGAGAAGATGGCCACTCCGATTGATCTCCAATGCGATCTCCGTGAGCATGGCTCTGGTTCGCTCTTGGTTGAAATCCGCCTCATCAAGCTGATGCCGATTCATAGTGAGTACCGTCGTCGTCCGGTTCCCCACTAGTACCCGACCCTGAACATCGAGGATCCGGCCTCGGGGAGCCGGAACCGTGATGACCCGCGTGACGTTGCTCTGAGCCACCGCCACGGCGCGTTCGCTGACCATCACCTGGAGATACCAGAGGCGTGCCGCCAGAGTGGCAAACAGTGAGAGACCGATGATTGCAAGGACCCGCATTCGGAAGCGAGTCGTCTCACTCATCGATTTTCACCTCCCAGCGTTGAACCACGTCGCGCACTGAGCGACTCCTCGCGGCCAACATCTAACTCAATCGGGAGTCCGCTGGTCACCGCCCACCGGACGATCCTGTTGGTCGGCAGAGCGACCAGTGCCGTCATCGCCGCAGCAAGAAAAGCAGTCCTTAAAAGCGCGGGCCCACTTATTGGATGCAGACCGAAGATGCTGCCAATCATCGCGGCGGCAACGACACCAGACATCACGGCCACCAAGAGGCCGAGAATTCTCAAGCCGCGCGCACCGACTGCTAGTCGCACGGACAGGTGCCCGACGGTGGCCGCTACCGGGGTGAAGGCAAGTGCATGGAGGCCGAGTAGAGAGACGCCAACCGAGTCATACAGCAGTCCCGCGAAGAAGGCGACGACAGCGCCGCGTTCAGGTCCGCCATGGTGGCCTGCCAGAATTGCTACCAGAAGCAGGTACTCCACAGCCACACCATCAAATCGAATTTCGTCGAACAAGGTTGCCTGTAGCGTCGCCGCAGTCAGCAGTAAGGCCAAAACACGAAAACGACCACTCACGGGATCACCCGCCCCGTAGCCCTGAGGGGTCGCCAACGACCGATGGCTCGTCAACCACGAGTAGGACGTTGAGGAAACTCAGGTTCTCGAGTGAGGCTGCTGGATCCACGACTACGGACCGGTTGAGCTCGGCGTCGTCGTCGGGATCAAGGACTCTGCCGATGGGGATGTCCGCCGGAAACCGGCTCCGGCCGCCCGAGGTGACTACCACCTCGCCTGCCTCCACCACGGCATCTAGGCCTATGCCCGCGTCCACGACTAAAAATCCAGTTCGCCCACCACCTCTGGCCAACCCCTCGTCCTGCGATCCAACTAGGCGGACACCTACACGAAACTCCGGATGCGTTGCCAATCTGACTGTTGAGCGTGAGCGGTCAACAGTCTCCAATCGACCAACCAAACCCGCTGCAGTAACGACCGGCATGCCTTCGGCTAGTCCATCGTCAGAGCCCTTGTCTACCTCGATGGTGTGGGTGGCAAAGTTTCCCGGGGGTGTGCCAAGAATCCGCACCACGACGGACCGTCGGTGACCAACATCGATTCCCACTTCTCCGAGAAGGCGCTCCAAGAGTTCAGTGTCAGCCTCCGCTGTCAGGCGGCGGCCACGCAGGCGGGCTAGCTCAGTCTCTAGGCGTTCGTTTTCGTCGCGAAGATTGTCGTAGTCGAGCAGCCCATTCCATACTGAGCGGACAGGTGCTGCCACACTGTCGGTTGCCGCCCTCAGCGGTTCAATGACATCACGCACGCCCCGCTGAAAGGCGGCTAGGGGCTCCACGCCCCGATACTGCATGGTAAGCAAAGTTAAAGCCGCTGCCACCAGAATCAACAGCGTAGGTCGGGACCGACCGCCACGGAGGGCCGCCACCGTCGCCTACTCGCGGTCGTCGCCGAAGATCATCTCTCCGAACCGGGAGAACTCCTCGAGGACTCGCCCAGCGCCCTCGACCACTGCGGTTAGCGGGTCCGGAGCCATCCAGACCGGCATTCCAGTTTCGGCACGGATTCTCTCGGCCAAGCCGATAAGAAGAGATCCGCCACCGGCCAGCGTGACCCCACGCTCCATAATGTCAGCCGCTAACTCCGGGGGAGTCCGGTCGAGGGTGACCTTCACCGTATCCACGACGTCCGACACTGGTTCTTCAAGGGCCTCACGAACCTCCCGCGTAGTGAAGGCAACCGCCTCCGGAAGACCCGTCCGTATGCTCCGGCCCCTGACCTCGGCCCGGATCTCCTGAGTTAACGGATGAGCGGAACCAAGTCGCTTCTTGATCGACTCTGCGATCAGATCGCCAACGTCTACATCCCGCTCCTTCCTGAGGAACTGCTTGATTGCTTCATCCATCTCATCGCCGCCCACCCTGGAGGACTGTGAGGCCACCACGCCCCCGAGGGAGATGACAGCAACCTCGGTCGTGCCACCACCTACGTCGACAATCATTGAACCCGTGGGCTCAGCGACCGGCAGGCCAGCACCGATAGCAGCCGCCATCGGTTCCTCGATGATGTAAGCCGGTGAACGGGAACCCGCGTATTCGGCAGCCTCCTGCACCGCCCGGCGCTCGACACCAGTGACCCCGGAGGGAACACAGATCACCATCCGAGGCTTGGCCCACCTGCGGGAATGAACCTGCTGGATGAAATAGCGCAACATCTTCTCGCAGATCTCGAAGTCGGCTATTACCCCATCCTTTAGTGGCCGGACAGCCTGGATGTGGCCAGGAGTCCGACCAATCATGCGTTTGGCCGTCTCGCCAACGGCCAATAGGTTGCCATCCAACGCGTTTACAGCGACCACCGATGGTTCGTCGAGAACGATGCCCTCTCCACGTACATAAACCAGTGTGTTGGCCGTACCCAAATCGACAGCTACGTCTCGCGGACCGAGGACCAGTCGACGGGACCGGTAATTTTCGCCGAGACGGTTTCTCTGGTCGATCATCGCCCGGGATCTCTCCGTTGGTCTCGTCGCTGACAGGCGGTCGCACGGACGGGTCGGCCCGAGGCTCGGTGGAACGCTAACGCATTCAACGAGCAGATGCCACTCTCCGCATCCAAATGACCACCCAGTGCGCTTATCCTCTTTGAGAACAAACCTTGTCGCCTATAGGCCTGGAAAGAATATGTTGATCTCCCGTTCAGCGGACTCGACGGAGTCCGAACCGTGGACGAGGTTCTCCGTCATGACTAGTCCTAGGTCGCCACGGATAGTGCCCGGATTGGCCTCGAGCGGATTCGTGGTTCCCATGAGGCTGCGCACTACTGCGAACGTGTTCTCCGGACCCGCCACAACCAGCACCATGCATGGCGACCGCGACATGAATGCCACCAGATCACCATAAAATTCTTTTTCCACATGCTCCTCGTAGTGGCGAGACAGCGTGTCTACGTCAAGCAGGCGCAGTTCGGCAGCAACAATGCTCAGCCCTTTGCGCTCAAGGCGGCCAATGATCTCTCCGACCAGACTGCGTTCCACCGCGTCGGGTTTGCAGATAACGAGGGTTCGGTCCATTCCCGCAGGTTACGGCAGGAGCCTCGTCATGCGAGCCGACTCAGGTCTCGAGTTCACCAAAGTCCCCGACAGGAGAGGATCCACCGAGAGCAGTCAAGGCTTCCCGGGCTGACGACAGTACGTAGAACGTGCCAGTAACCAGCACTAGGTCTGCTTCGTCAGCAACAGTCACTGCTAGACGGACAGCGTCCGTGGCATCGGCTACCGCCTCGGTCGCCATTCCCCTCTGCTTGGCAAGTCTTGCCAGTTCGTCCGCTCGCAAGGCCCGAGGCGAAGGCGCAGTGCAGGTGATGACGAGGTCCGGGGCAAGCGGGACTAGTTCGTCGATGAACTCCTCTGGCTCGCGCGGACCTAGCAATCCAATAACTACGATTCGCCGCACAGCGCCGAACACTTCGGGAACCGTGGCAACTAGCGCCTTCGCTGCCTGTTGGTTGTGGGCCCCGTCCAGCACCACTAACGGCTCTGTTGCCACCACCTCCATTCGTCCTGGAATTGCCACCGAATCAAAGCCCTCGGCGACCACATCGACCCCCAGAGCTGCATCGAGGAAAGCCTCAACAGCGGTGAGTGCAACCACCGCATTGTCGGCTTGATGACTTCCATGCACCGGAAGAAAGATCCCATCGTGATCACCCGCAGGCGTCCAAAGATCAAGTAGTTGGCCGCCGACCGCCAATTCAATTCCCCGAACCCCGAAGTCCACACCCCGTTCAAGAAGCGGGTCCGGGGACTCCGCCACGAAAACATCCCGAAGATCGATCGAAGTCTCTCCGAGCACCAACGGGCATCCCGGCCGGATAATCCCTGCCTTCTCCATTGCTATGTCCCTGCGCCAGTCACCAGTTCCATCGGTGTGATCACGACCGATATTGGTGACCACCGAGACCTCTGAGTCGATCACATTCGTGGCGTCATATCGGCCCAGTAGGCCGACTTCGACCACCGCCGCTTCCACCGCCTCATTGCTAAACCAGATAAGCGCGGCAGCGGTCAACAACTCAAAGTAGGACGGGCGCTGCGGAGCTACCGACACGTAGCGCTCTAGGTCAGCCATGAGTGCGATGAACGATTCTTCAGAGATCATCTCACCTCCAAGGGTGAGGCGCTCACAGACTGTCCCCACGTGAGGGCTGCTATAACCGCCTACTTTGAGCCCGCTCGCGGTGAGAAGCGACGAAGCCATAGCCGAAACGGAACCCTTTCCATTCGTGCCCGTCACATGGATAGATCGGATGTCTCGCTGCGGATCACCCATCACCTCAACAAGGCCGCGCATCGCTTCGAGGCTGAGCCCATGAATTCGCCCTGCTGCCGCCTCGTGGTTGACAAAGTGATCAAGAAAACGAAAAGCGCTCCGTAGATCGTGCACCATTGGTTCCATCAGGAACTACCTGGTCCGGGCCGCTAAAGCGTCCAGCCCGGACTACTCAAGAGGCGGCGCGATCGGGCCGCTCAGCGGTCCGCGGCAATACGGTAGGTGCGCCACCCCCCTGAACGGCGTCCAGGTCAACGACGACACGACCAACAGCGTCATCCCCAGGCAACTCGTACATCACGTCGAGGAGCACCTCTTCCAGAATGGCCCGGAGGCCTCGCGCTCCGGTCCCTCGGTCGAGAGCCTTTTCAGCAATCGCCACTAGGGCGTCATCCGAGACTTCCAGTTCGATGTCCTCGAATTCGAAAAGGCGCTGGTACTGCTTGACGAGGGCGTTGCGGGGCTCAACGAGAATCTTGACCAGCGCATCCACCTCTAGTTCGGAAACCGTGCCCAACACAGGTAGTCGTCCAATGAACTCGGGTATTAGGCCAAACTTCATGAGATCCTCGGGCCTAACATCGGAAAATAGGACACCGACGTCCTTCTCCTTGCGGGTCCGAACATCTGCGCCAAAACCAACCCCAGCGCCACCCTGCCGGGCTTCGATCACTCGCTCAAGGCCAGCAAACGCTCCGCCACAGATGAAAAGAATGTTCGTCGTGTCAATCTGCAGGAACTCCTGGTGCGGGTGCTTGCGACCACCCTGCGGCGGGACGGCAGCCGAGGTGCCCTCGAGGATTTTCAGCAGGGCCTGCTGGACTCCCTCTCCTGACACATCCCGAGTGATCGAGGGGTTTTCGCTCTTGCGAGCCACCTTGTCGATTTCGTCGATGTAAATAATTCCGGTCTCAGCCTTCTTAATGTCATAGTCGGCGGCCTGTATCAGTTTGAGGAGAATGTTTTCTACGTCCTCCCCCACATAGCCGGCCTCGGTCAAGGCCGTGGCGTCGGCGATAGCAAATGGGACGTTCAGCATCCGAGCCAACGTCTGGGCCATCAGCGTCTTACCGCTGCCCGTAGGACCAATCAGGAGAATGTTCGACTTTGCCAACTCGACCGCCTCATCGGACACTGTCGCAGTGGCTACGGTGCGAATCCGCTTGTAGTGGTTATACACGGCGACAGACAGGATCCTCTTGGCGCGCTCCTGCCCAACGATGTAATCATCGAGGAAGGCGAAGATCTCACGGGGTCGAGGCAACTCCCCAGTCGGAGTCTCTGCGGGCTCCGTCAACTCCTCCTCAATTATTTCATTGCACAGGTCGATGCATTCGTCACAGATATATACGCCGGGACCGGCAATAAGTTTCTTGACCTGTTTCTGCGTCTTGCCGCAAAAAGAGCACTTCAGGAGTTCGCCTTCGCCGAATTTCGCCATGCTCAATCGACTCTGCTACTCGACAACAGCGATAGGCCCGCTGTTGTCGGCCAAATTCCGCTGGTCTATCACTTCGTCAATGATGCCGTACTCGCGGGCCTCCTCGGCAGTCATGACGAAATCTCGATCCGTATCGGCGTGGATCCGCTCGGGATCCTGTCCCGTATGACGCGCCAGAATCTCTTCCAACTGCACTTTCAGACGCTGAATTTCTTTTGAGGCCAACTCGATGTCTGAAACCTGACCCTGGGCACCGGCGTACGGTTGATGGATCAAGACCCGTGAGTGCGGCAGGGCAAGTCTCTTGCCGGGCGTACCAGCGGCCAGCAGCACCGCCGCCGCCGAGGCCGCCTGCCCGAAGCAGATGGTCGTTACGTCGGGCTTGATGTACTGCATCGTGTCGTAGATGGCGAAAAGCGAGTTGATGTCGCCACCCGGAGAATTGATGTAAAGGCTGATATCCCGGTCAGGGTTCTCCGACTCAAGGTGCAACAACTGAGCACAGATCAGGTTCGCCACTGTGTCATCAATCGGCGTGCCAATGAAGACGATATTCTCCTTAAGGAGCCGGGAATAGAGATCGAAGGCTCGCTCTCCCCGGTTGGTCTGCTCCACCACCGTCGGAACGAGGTAATTCTGCACACGCAGTCCGGAAAGCCCGGCCGCTGCCGGTTGACTTTCAGGCTCTTTGGTCGCGTTCGGTCCCCCGGCCATCGGGTTCACTCCTTCTCGTCCCCTCCGTCGACCTCGTCATCGGCCGAACCAATAGTCTCCCCCACCGGGTCCTCAGTATCAGGGATAGCAGTTGTTTCCGTTTCCTCCGGCGGCTCCAACAGCGACCGATCCACTTCTTTGCCGTCCTCATCAACAATCTCGGCACGCTCCATCACCCATTCGAGAGCAAGCTGCTTTCGGAGATCGGCACGCACCTGAAGCATCCGACCCGAAGCGGTCAACGCCTCCTGAATCCCTGCCATGTCTCCGCCAGTCTGCTTGGCGAGCAACTCCAGATACCCGTCCAACGCCTCACCGTCTCCTTCCAGTCCTTCGGCGTCAGCTACGGCACGCAGACCAAGGTCGACGCGGGCAGCGATCTCGGCACCATCTCGGAGGTCATCACGCATCGAATCCAGATCGCGGCCCATTGCTTCGAGGTAGGCAGAGAACTCGATTCCCTGGGCGCCCATCCTCATTGCCATCTCGTTGATCCGGCCATCGATTTCGCTTTCGATTAGGGCTTCCGGTACAACTATTTCGACGAGATCAGCCACCGCATGAGCAACACGGTCGCGAGCCATCGCCCCAGCTTGGCGACGGCGCATACTGGTAATTCTTTCTCTCAGGTCAGCTTCAAGCTCAACCAGAGTGTCAAACTCCGATGCTTCAGCGGCGAAAGCATCGTCGGCGTCGGGAAGCACCCTGGCCTGAACAGATTTGACGTTTATCCGGAATGAGAGAGATGCGTCCGCCTCCTCAGGATGGTCGGCGTCGAATTCATGGGTCTCGCCTGCCGAAGACCCTCGAAGATTCTCGTCGATCTCAGGGACGACGGCGCCTGAACCCACCTCGTAGAGATAGTCGGTTGTTGTTAGACCCTCAACGAGTGCACCGTCCACTGTGCCCTCAATATCTATGGTGACCTGATCTCCATCCTCAGCAGGACGGTCGACACTCTCCAATTCCGCGTGTTGGCGGCGAAGAACGTCGATCTGCTCCTCCACATCCTCGTCCGTGGCCTCGGGACCTTCAATCTCTACCCGCAGCGACCCATGACCCGAGATCATGGCTCGCGGTCGTACTGGGACAACTGCCTCAAAGGTCAGCGGCCCCTCTTCCGTCCCACCGGTGATTTCGATCTCCGGTTGGTCTATCGCATCGATCTCGTTCTCGACCAACGCGCGCCCGTAGTAGTCCGGAAGGGCGTGCTGCATAGCCTCCTGCCGACCAGCAGCTACTCCGATGCGGTTTTCGAGCAACTTCCTCGGGGCCTTGCCCGGCCGAAAACCAGGAAGGCGGACTTCTTTAGCAATTCGTTTGAAGGCGGACTCGACCGCAACGTCGAATTCGGCCTCGTCAACGGCCACTGTTAGCTTAATTCGGTCACTGTCCAGGGTTTCGAATGTCGTCTCCACAGTGGCCGGAGTGTACCGGTGGCCTATCGAGCACCACCGGTGCTATGCAAGCGTTACGCAGCCGGTCGGCATCCGGTCATCGCATGGTGAATGGATTGACCATCGGCTCTGCAGAGGTGTTGATCCAAATTGTTTTAGTGGTCGTGAACTCGTGGATGGCGTCGACACCAGCCTCACGTCCCGATCCACTAAGTCCAAATCCACCAAACGGGGCAATGGGCGAGACGGCCCGATAGGTATTCACCCAGACAATTCCCGAACGGATGGCCTTCGACACGCGGTGAACTCGAGCCACATCGTTAGTGAAGATCCCAGCCCCGAGTCCGAACTCGGTGTCGTTAGCCATGTTCACTGCCTCATCCTCGGCATCAAAACGCAAAACCGACATGACTGGTCCGAAGATTTCAACCTGCGTGCTAAGAATCTTCTGATCAGGGCAACCTAGGACGGTCGGCCGGTAGTACCAGCCATTATCAAGGCCGATAGGCCGGCAACCACCGGTATGAACGATCGCTCCCTGAGCGGCAGACTCGGCCACCACCGACTCGCAACGGTCCCGTTGCGCCTGTGTGGCAAGCGGTCCCATCTGAGTGTCGTCTGCTAGCGGATCCCCGATGCAGATCGACTCGGCTCGATGAACGACCTCTGCCACAAACTTGTCGTAGATGCCTGACTGAACAAACACCCGAGATCCAGCAACACAACTCTGCCCTGAAGCTCCGAAATTCCCTGCCACCGCGCCGTTAACCGCGCCGTCAAAGTCTGCGTCATCAAAAACAAGTATGGGCGACTTGCCACCCAGTTCAAGTGTGACCGGCGCCAGGTTGTGCGCTGTGTTTGCCACTACGTTTCTTGCCGTATCTACCCCACCGGTAAAAGCCACCTTGTCCACCAGTGGGTGGCTCGTCAGGCTCCGGCCACACGGTTCACCGAAACCAGTGATGAGATTTATGACACCCGGCGGGAAACCCACCTTGTCAACCACTCGTGCAAACTCCAACAGTGGAGCCGGGGCGACCTCAGACGCCTTGATCACTACGGTGTTTCCGGCTGCAAGCGCCGGACCTACCTTCGTGGCTGTCAGGAACATCTCGGCGTTCCAGGGGACGATTGCCGCTACCACTCCGACCGGTTCTCGGGTGGTGTAGACGTGCAGATCCGGCTTGTCAATGGGCAGGGTGTCACCCTGAATCTTGTCAGCCAAACCTGCGTAGTACCGGTAGTAGTCAGCAACGTAGGCGGATTGCGCACGGGTCTCAGCGGCCAACTTGCCGCTATCTGTAGTCTCAACACTGCCAAGGTGGTGCGCTGATTCCGCCACGAGGTCAGCTAGTCGCGATAGCAGTCGGCCTCGCTCGGTAGCGGTCAGTGTCGGCCAGTCCCCTTCGATTAAGGCTCGCCTAGCGGCGCGGACGGCTCGGTCGACGTCGACCTCGGTAGCACCCGGTGCCGTCGCCCATTTCTCACCCGTAGCCGGATTAGTCGAGGTGAAACGGTTGCCGTCTGAAGCCTCGCAGAATTCGCCGTCGACGTAGAGTTGGTATTCAATCACCGTTGGCCCTCCGCTGGTCTACTCATACCTCAACCATCCCTATGGTTACTTCGACATCCAAAAATTCCCTGAGAGCGGCAAGGCATACTTCTGGTGCCTCGATCGGAGGAAGATGCCGGAGGCCGGAAAGTATCAGCGATCGACCGTTAACGACCGCGGCTGCAATAGCCCGACTCATTGAAGGTGTCGAACCAGCATCCAACTCTCCCGTAAGGGCGAGCGTGGCAGAAGTGATACGCGACGCTGCACTCGGCATATCAGGGTCGCCATCTACAAATAGGCGGTAAGCCTTTAGGTAAGCGTCAAGGTCGTTGGACGCCAGCCTGTCGCGGACCATGGCCACCCGGCCGGGATGTGCGTCCTGCCACTCAGGGGCAAACCATCGGTCGATAGCCAAAGAGGCGACTGGCTCAAGTCCTTCGGTCTCGGCTAGGGCCAAGCGATCTCGGCTTCCCCGCAGTTCTTCCTCAGTCCGATTGAAGGTTGTGTTCATGACAACCAGGCGGCCCACCGCCGCTGAATGGCGAGCAGCAGTCGCCAGCCCGACTAACCCGCCAAGTGAAAGACCAACAAGGTCGGGGGTCGTTCCCGAGACCGAGAATGCCTCGTGGAGCACCCACCTGCATTGGGCTACTAAGTCACTGACCGTCAGGTCGCCAACAGGATTGAGCGAACCTCCGTGTCCCCATAGGTCATAGCGGACGACCACTCTGTCCGAAGCGAGGTCGCTTGCAACCAGGTCCCACATCGAGAGGTCTAGACCGACCCCGTGGACGAGGACCAAAGGCGGATGCAAAACGCTTAACGAACTTGCCGGACCATCTATCTGGACGTGCGTGCTGGTCGGATCAGGGCTCACCCTTCGGTCAGCCCCATCTCCTCCATGTCGGAGTAACGATTGCCGATCCGGTGATGTGGCCGTCCGCCGGTAGAAGCGCCGATCGCCACCAAGATCTCCTCCGGTGCCGGAGCGTCTTGGACCTGCATCTCCAGCGTCAGGTAATGGGAGCGCCAACCAGCGTCCACCTTGTGCATCATCGGTATGGAAAGTGTCGTACCGGGGCCACCCCGAGTGTTGGTAAATGCCAGGTAGGCCGTCCCAGCAACGGCGCTACGAAAGACGTTGCCGAAACGGAGGGTGTGAATAAAGGCTGAGGCGTGCTCCACCTCACCCGATGTACCGACCATGGCCGCCTTGCCGTAGGCCTCGACGGCGTCAGGACTCCCGCAGAGGCCAACCAGTCGCGGCACCAGCAACTCGCCCAGCTTCGGCGCAATCTCTAGAATCATCGGTCGTAGATCCTCAACGAAGCCCTGCTCAACCCACGGATTTGCAATCACAGCTGCCACCCCGTGCATCACCAAAGGAGGGCTGGCCTCCCGACCGCCTTCGAGATGAGTCTCCTCTGTGTGGACGACCACCTTTCGCAGGCGAAGACTCATAGACTTATCGGGCTCGCCCTGGCTTGATGTATGCGGTGCGGGTGCGTGTAAAGAACTCCTGAGCGGTATCACCCTGTTCGCGAGCAGCGTGCCCGGATGAGTGCTTCTCGCCACCGAAAGGTGCGTGGATCTCCGATCCAGTGGTGGGACCATTCACTTTGATTAGACCCGCCCGAAGCTCGTGAAGGGCTCGGTTCACAATCCACGGGTCGTCGGTATAGACCGATGCCGAGAGGCCAAACTCCGTGTCATTGGCCAAGGTAAATGCCTCGTCCACGTCGTCGACTCTCATTACCGTGCTGACCGGTCCAAAGACTTCCTCGCGGGTTATGGTTAGGTCGGCCCCACCAGCAAGCAAAGTCGGTGCGAAGTAGCACGGCCCATCGGGAGTCCCTTCGGTTACTGCGATGGTCTCCGCTCCCTCGGCCTGAGCTTGATGAACCGCCTCTGTCACCTCCGCTCGGGCTCCAGCCGACACCAATGGACCTATCGCTGTCTCCGGATTCTGCCCATCGCCGACCTGCAGGGACGTCACAGCGGCGGCTAAACGATCAACCAACTCATCGTGAACGCCGCCAACGGCGATAATTCGGCGAGTGGCCGTGCACTTTTGGCCGGTTGCTCCCATAGCGCCATTGACGACTCCGGCCACTGCCACATCCAAGTCAGCGTCCCCAAACACAATGCAAGGATTGTGTCCACCCAATTCGAGTTGGACACGACCATTTCTGGCGGTAACCACGTCTCGTATCCCTTGTCCGACGCTCACCGAACCGGTGAATGTCACGCCGTCGACCCGGTCGTCGGCGACCAGTTCGCCGCCCATTGAGCCGGGACCTAAGACCAGATTGAGAACTCCTGGAGGAAGTCCGGCATCGGTGAACACACTGGCAATGGCCACAGCGCTCAACGGTGTGTTACTGGCTGGCTTCCATACCACCGAGTTGCCAGACGCCAGCGCGGGAGCGATTTTCCAAACAGGGATCATCAGCGGGAAGTTCCATGGAGTGATCATGCCGACGACTCCGAGGGGCGCCCGAACGGTTCGGATCGTCTCACCCGGATTGTTGGATGGGAAGATCCGCTCAGTGGAGGTCTTGGCCAAGCCGGCCTGATAACGACAAGTCTCAGCTGACATCATCGCCTCGCCCCGAGACTCTGGCAGAGTCTTGCCCTCCTCGAGAGTGCACAAAAGGGCCAACTCTTCGGCCCGCTCATCAAAAAGCACAGCAGCCTTTTCAAGGACTCGGGCTCGGCTACTAAACCCGGCAGCCGCCCAAGCTTCCTGGGCCTCAATAGCTGCAGTCACTGCTTCGACTGCTGTCGACGCGTCACCTAGAGGGAACTCACCGACAGGCTCGTCCGGACGGGCTGGATTGCCACTAACGGCGATTCCACCTGGTGCTTGGCTACTCCAGTCGCCCCCTATGAGATGTGCGCCAGTTCGAACTATTGAGCCAGACATCCGTCGCAGCGTAATACCTTTTCCCTCTCAGAGAAGAAGGCTCTGGAGGCACTTCAACACGACGCTCGAGCTGAACGACAGTCCACCTCTGGCCTTCCAACGCATTCTCTTCCGACACCTAGTCGAAACTTCTTCTTCTTCTAGTAGTGGCCTCTTGGACCTTCAGCATTGCCGAAGCGTGACAGACCGCCGATAGGTTCGTGAACGCTCCGCTCAAGCGGACACGCGGGTGTAGTTCAACGGCTAGAACCTCAGCCTTCCAAGCTGATGATGAGGGTTCGATTCCCTTCACCCGCTCAAAGACTGCTGATTACGAGCCGTTCCTGGCTTTGTAACAAGCTTGATTGCCCCAGTCGGCCAAACTCCCCTCTAGCCTCTGACACGTGCTGATCGCCCAGATCTCCGACTGTCACATTCGCGACCAAGAAACTCCTGTTGGGCGCCTTGTTGACACCACCAAGACACTCCACCTAGTCACCGAGCACCTAATGGGCCTCGACCCGGCGCCCGACGTAGTTCTCGCCACAGGCGACCTCACCGATGATGGAACTACCACCCAGTACGCCATTCTCCGGGAGATCTTGGCACCAATCGATGGCCGGATCGTCCCGATCCCCGGAAACCACGATGAGCAACCGGCTTTCCGTCTGGCGTTCTCCGACCTACTGCCCGACGATTTACCCGACGATCACTGTAGTTACGTCGTCGACGATCATCCCGTGCGCATAGTCGCCTTGGATACCACCCTGCCTGGGCGACATGACGGACACTTCGACCACCTGCGGGAAGCCTGGCTGGACACCGCCCTCAATGCCGCGCCCGATCGCCCTACGGTCGTGTTCACCCATTTTCCGCCCTTTGACACTGGCCTACGATTCATGGATCGGGCCGGATTGATCGAAGCTGGCCGCCTCAGAGCAGTCATCGAAAATCACCCGCAGGTCAAACTTCTGAGTTGCGGCCACCTGCACCGTCCTATCCAGACCATCATCGGCACCGCTCTGGTCACCACCTGCCCCTCAACTGGAAATCAGCTGAATCTGGCCCTCCACTCCGAACGCGCTGACGCCGTAAACGAACCGCCCGCCTATCAACTCCACTGGTGGGACGGAGGTCGATTCGTAACCCACACCGGCGTAGTCCGCAACCCGGACTCGGTCCGGACCGTCGACCTGTCTGACTACGCCACTGAAGTACGACGACGCCACGAAGCCGGCGAAGCGCACACTAAGGCTCCTCTGGGAAACTAAATCGACCTTTGGCGGCTTTCCCCCGCGCTCATCCAGCCCCTCCTCCTTGTCGGTCGAGGAACCGATAGACATCCATCAGGTCGATACCCGGAAAGGGAGAAAACTCCCGAGAAGATGAGGGCAATGCTGTAAGTACAAAGCTTCTTTCTGAGGCCGAGGGCCAGGCCACCCCTTCCCATCGCCGGTGCAAGTCATCGTCGACGTGTTCATCACCATCTCGAGCATCAAACCTCCGCAGGGTGTCACCACCTCTGAACATTGCTGCATCAGCAACCCGGCACCCCAAAGTCACCGCATATGGAGTCCGCTCAGTTGCATTTTCGATATAGGTCACGCACCAGTAGTCACCGCCATCCATCACCGTGCGCTGGTAGTGCAAAAGGTCGGAACCATCCCAAGCCTGTCGGGCTCCCCAATTGCGACCGAGTCGAGCTCCCTCTAGGCCACCGTCTGGATCGGCTGGGAAGTGGATTCCGTCATTCTCGTAGGCCTTGGTAATCGTGCCCTCAGGGTCGGTACGAATGAAATGGACCGGGATGCCCAAATGTCGGGTAGCCAGATTGGTGAACCGGTGGGCAGCCATCTCATAGGAGACGTAGTACCGCTCCTTGAGGTCCTCGATCGATAGATCTCCATCATCCTTTGCGGAACCAAGGAAACCCACTGCGGCCTCCTCTGGAATCAACACGGCTGCTGCGTAGTAGTTCGACTGAATTCGCTGGCGCAAGTACCCCTCAAAGTCAGTGGTTTCGGCATGTGCCAGAGCGAAGTGCCCCAGTGTCTGGAGCACAACGGATCGAGCGGCCCGAACGCTCAGATCGTCGCGTTGCGGGATGTAAATGATGCGACGCCGCGTATCAGTCACCGATCGCGCCGTCCGTGGCATTCCCTTTACCCGTTCAACGGTAAAGCCGTGGTGTCCGGCGAGTCCCTCCATGTCACGCTCTGTGGGTGGACCCTCGCCGCCATAACCGGCAGCAGCCAGATCTGCTGCGGCCAGGTCCTCGATCTCAGCGAAGTAATTGTCGCGCTCGCGCATCTCCGAACGCAGGCCGATATTGGCCATTCGGGCCCGATCCCCTGCCTCGAGGCTTTCTAGCCCCGAACGGCTGACCTCAATCTCAGGAAGAGCCTGATAAAGGCCCACTAAGGCCTCCAATACGTCGTCATCAGTTCGAGCCCCTGGCCGGACCAGCGGAAGTTCAAGGGTGGTTGGCCACGGACCTCGCTGGTGTCGGTCTAGTTCGATTTCGAGCTCGGCCCGTCGGGTCGGCGGTGTCGGTTCCAGCAGATCGGCAGTCGTGCAATCCAGGGCACCAGCAAGTTCGCCAAGAACCCCCAGCCTCGGCTCAAGACGACCATTCTCCACCTGGGACAGGTATGACGCCGGACGGCCAATCCGCTTGCCCAGAGCAGCAAGTGTCAGCCCCGCTTCCTGCCGGAGGTGTCGCAGACGATGGCCGAGAACCACCGGGTCAAAAGCTTGTACTACCAAGGCGGTCCTCGCGTTTTCTTCCAGTTGCTCGACTTAGAAACCAATAAGTTCTGGCTCCTACAGGGCAGAACTCTGTTCTTTTTTTGGTTTTTCCAGCAGGGTACTAATTATTTCACCCTATTGTGCTCGATTCATGTACAGAACATCACGGATACTGAACTGAACAAGGCGCACCAGCAGACCATCTCCGGTCGAAAAGGAATTTCAATGACCAGTCTCGACGGCATCGAGATCTCCAAGCACCCGCTCAGAGATGAGGTGTTTACGCCCGAGGCGACAGATTTCGTCGCTGCTCTTGAACGCGCCTTCAGGGATCAGCGGCTCAATTTGCTCCGCAATCGCCGAACTCGCCAAGAGCAGTTCAACGCCGGCCTTCGACCTGACTTTCTGCCCGAGACTGCCGAGATTCGCTCCGGCACATGGGCAGTAGCGGCCCCCCCAAAAGACCTGCTTGACCGGCGCGTTGAGATTACTGGCCCGCCCGAGCGCAAGATGATGATTAATGCTCTGAACTCTGGCGCTCGAGTTTTCATGGCTGACTTCGAGGACTCCAGCACCCCAACCTGGGACAACATGTTGAGTGGGCAGGTAAACGTGCGCGACGCCTTCCGCCGAGAACTGGCGCTGCATCGCGACGGGAAGAACTACACGCTCAACGACAACGTAGCCACCCTTGTGGTTCGGCCGCGTGGCTGGCACCTTCCAGAGCGCCATGTCCAAATCGACGGCCAGCCGGCCGCTGCATCGCTTGTGGACTTCGGTCTCGTCTTCTTCCATAACGCCAAAGAGGCGCTCGATCGGGGCACGGCGCCCTACTTCTACCTTCCGAAACTCGAAAACCACTGCGAAGCCCGTCTCTGGAACGAGGTGTTCTGTCACGCCCAAGATGCACTCAACATCCCCCGTGGCTCGATCAAGGCAACCGTTCTTATCGAGACCATCACTGCCGCTTTCGAGATGGACGAGATCCTGTACGAACTGCGCGAACATTCGGCAGGCCTAAACGCAGGGCGGTGGGACTACATCTTCAGCGTCGCCAAGAAGTTCAATGCCGACCCGTCATTCGTGTTGCCAGACCGCTCCGACGTCACTATGACGGTTCCGTTTATGCGGGCTTACACCGAACTAATGGTCGCCACCTGTCATAAAAGGGGCGCCCACGCCATCGGTGGAATGGCGGCCTTTATACCCAACCGGCGTGATCCAGAGATCACCGCTCAGGCCCTAACTAAAGTCAAGGAGGACAAGCGACGCGAGGCCAATGATGGATGTGACGGCACCTGGGTCGCTCATCCTGATCTGGTCACCGTGGCTGAAGTCGAGTTCAACGCCATCCTTGACCAAGGACTGAACCAGGTCGGCCGCCTACGCCCCGACGTGGTGGTCTCAGCCGATGACCTCCTGTCCGTGGAGGATACTGGTGGTCGGATTACCCGCTCTGGGCTGGAAACGAACGTATACGTAGGTCTCCGCTACCTCGCCTCTTGGCTGTCCGGAAGCGGCGCAGCAGCCATTAACAACCTCATGGAAGATGCGGCGACCGCGGAGATCAGTCGCGCTCAGATATGGCAATGGGTCCAGCACGGTCGCACCCTCGAAGACGGAGTTCCGGTCACCGCAGACCTAGTCCGATCCACGATCGACGCACAGTTGGCCACCATTGCCGAAGAACTCGACAAGGAAACTTTTGCCAGCCTGCCGTTCGACGAGGCCCGGATGGTCTTCGAGCAGGTGGCCTTGGCCTCGGAATTTGTCGAGTTCCTCACGCTCCCTGCCTACGAACTCCTCCACTGAACGACACTGCTGCAGCACCAAGCAAGCCATATTGCACTAATCACAATGGACCCGGCAATCGCCAGGAATCCACTATGAAAGCGAGCCACAAATGCGCGAAACCTTCGACCAGCAGGTTGAAGCCCTAGAGACGGACTGGGCCGAAAACCCGCGTTGGACTGACACTGTCAGGGACTACACCGCATCTGACGTCGTCCGACTAAGGGGCTCGCTTCTGCCTGAGTGTTCGATTGCCCGCAATGGCGCCGAAGTGCTCTGGCAGAAGATGCATGAAATGGACTACGTCCATGCGCTCGGTGCCATGACCGGAGGTCAAGCTATTCAGTACGTAAAGGGCGGCCTTCCAGCCTTGTACCTGTCGGGTTGGCAGGTTGCCGGAGACGCCAATCTTGCTGGCCAGGTCTACCCTGATCAGAGCCTCTACCCAGCAAACTCCGTGCCAGCAGTGGTCGAGCGCCTGAACAACGCTTTACGTCGGGCCGATCAGATCGAGTGGGCCGAGAACAAAGGCGAAATGCTTCGGGACTGGATGGTGCCGATCGTCGCAGACGCCGAAGCCGGTTTCGGTGGTGCCCTTAACGTCTACGAGTTGATGAAACGGATGATTCGCGCCGGTGCTGCTGGCGTGCACTTCGAAGACCAACTGGCATCAGAGAAGAAGTGCGGGCACATGGGAGGCAAGGTTCTAGTCCCAACCCAGCAGCATGTACGGACGCTCACCGCAGCTCGCCTGGCCGCAGACGTGCTTGGTGTCCCGTCAGTTTTGATTGCGCGCACTGATGCACTTGCCGCCAATCTCATAACAAGCGATGTCGACGACCGCGACAAGCCATTCCTTACCGGCGGGAGGACTGCTGAAGGTTTCTTTGAGACCAGGCCGGGCATGGCCACGCCCGTCTCCAGGGCACTCGCTTACGCTCCGTATTGCGATCTGGTTTGGTGCGAGACCGGCACGCCGGACCTGGAGCAAGCCAGGGATTTTGCCACTGCCGTCCATGCTGAATATCCGGGCAAGATGCTCGCCTACAACTGTTCGCCCTCCTTCAACTGGAAGGCCGCCCTAGACGACGACACAATCGCCAAGTTCCAGAGCGAACTCGGAAATATGGGCTACAAGTTCCAATTCATAACCCTCGCCGGCTGGCACGCTCTGAACGCATCGGCCTTTGAACTAGCCCGTAACTACACCGAATCTGACATGACTGCCTATGTGGCGCTTCAGCAAGCAGAGTTCGGCATGGAAGACGACGGTTATACAGCGACCCGACACCAGCGCGAGGTCGGAGCTGGTTACTTTGACGATGTCGCCACCGTAATTTCGGGTGGCACTGCTTCGACCCTGGCCCTAGAGGGATCAACCGAGGAGGAGCAATTCTGAGTTTGATTTCCTTTGGTTGGATCCCCTGAGCCTTCACAGGCGAGGATTCGCCCACGATCCTGATTCCAGCCGTTGCCATGTCATATTCATCCCGCCAATCCCCTAGCGTCACGCCGTGCCCGTTTACCGCCCACCTCATGTCATCGCTCTAGTCGCAGCAGTCCTTGTCGTCCTCGCTGCGACGGCCACGGCATCCACGGCGGTAGGCGGCGACAGCAATGGAAGCAGCCAAATGGCGGCAGCGGCAGGAATAGTGCGCGGACCAGACGGCGCTCTACTACCCGTGGTGGGAACGTTCGCAGGTTCCCAAGTTGTGAGTAGTACTTGTGGCCAGGAAGTCGTCTACGAGGGCGGGATTCCTCTAGAGGGCCCCATCGACGTGGTCCTAGACCCCGGCCACGGCGGTCCTGAAAGTGGCTCCGTGGGCTCCAACGGCCTAGTTGAAAGGGATGTCAACCTCCTAGTCGCACTTCAGGTCGAAACAGCTCTTGAGGAAATGGGCCATTCCGTGGTCCTGACGCGTCGACGCGACCTCCACATGCCCATACGACAGCGCGCGAACATCGTCCGAGCACTTCAGCCCCGTGCCTTCGTCTCCATCCACCACAACGGCGGGGCTGTCCGAAGGTCTGACACACCAGGCACTGAGACTTTTCATCAGGTCGACGACGCCGAGTCTCGCCGACTCGCCGGCCTACTGTTCGAAGAGGTCTACGCGGCGTTTGCGGACTATTGGGTGCCGTGGGTCCGGACCTACCATCAAGGGGCATCGGCTCGCCTTCGACCACCTCGAACTGACACCTACGGAGTTCTCCGCCTAACTCGAGGCACCCCGGCCGCCATTGTTGAGGCCCTGTACTTGTCGAATCCTCCCGAAGCTCAGTTGATAGCTATTCCCGAAGTTCAGCAGGTCGAGGGGCATGCAATCGCTGCAGCCATTGACCGTTTCCTCAATAGCGACGACCCGGGTTCCGGATTCAAGGACCCCTTCTATGACCCGCACACCACGGGTACTGGGACGGCGCGTGGCTGCGTCGACCAGAAATACTCGGAGCCGACGAATATCAGGACGGGCTTCACCGCTGAAGAGTTCGCCTCGCTCACAGCTGCAGCCAACCACATGGGCCGATCAGTCGACTGGCTGCTGAAGTTCGGTGTTTACACGCTCAAGTTTCTCGGTGAACTCCCCGGGGCCGCTCCGATCACCCCGCTCGAGGCAGAGCAACGCCCAGATGCCTACGGACCAATAGCCGTTACGGTCGAGTGGGACCAAGCCGAACAGGCCGTCCTAGTGCGAATGGCCGAGGCTTACGGTTTGAATCGGACCGAAACCCAGAAGTTGGGTGCGACCCTCTTGGTCTTTTTAGCCAACCTTCCGGCTGAGATAACAGTGCCAAGTGATGGTCCCGACTAGTTCCACTCGCCGCGTCGCTCAGCCTTGCGGGCTCCTCGACGCCGCTTGGTTTCTAGCCGACGTTCATTAGCTCCTCTGGCAGGTCGGGTCGCCCGCCGGAGGGTCGGCTCAACCAGCGCGTCTCTGATTCTTTTCTCAATCTCGCCTAGAGCTCGCTCGCGGTTTCTTGCTTGGGACCGGTAACGGTCGACTGTTACTCGAATGGTCGACCCCAAGCGAGTCACTAGTCGAACACGGACATCTTCGTCAATGCCTCTGACCACCGCGAGATCAAGTTCCGCTTCCACACGGGTATTAGCCCGGTTGGCGTGCTGACCGCCGGGACCACCGGATGGTCCAAAGCTCCACCGAATTTCTTCGGCCGGAACGCAGCATCCGGGTCCTGCGGTGATTACTCGGTCACTCTTGGACACGGTTCAACGCTATGGGTGAAACAGTTGGCGACTCGCGGATGCCGTCTAACCGACTGCCGGACTGGTGCTTGGGCAACTGTCCCTGATGTACTCGCTCACATGCCCGATCTACTCTCCGACGGTCGTCGCGACCTGCGCTTCGTGGTCATCGGTGCCGGGGTGTCAGGGATTCTGGCTGTGATCCGTTTACGCGAACGCGGTTTCCAGAATGTGACCGTCTACGAAAAAGCAAGTCGGCTCGGCGGAACGTGGCACGATAACCGCTATCCGGGCGTGGCCTGCGACGTACCGTCCGTTCTGTACAGCTATTCGTTTGCTCCAAATCCCGAGTGGTCCCGCCGTTTCTCCTCAGGTGCCGAAATTCAGGCGTACCTCGAGAAGGTCGCTACCGACTTTGACGTCGAGCAATCGATTGTCTACGACGAAGAGGTCATTCAAGCCATTCACGACGGTCACCGCTGGCACCTTCGCACTGACAGCGGTCGGGACGACGAGGCCGACGTTATTCTCGCCGCGACCGGCATCTTCCATCATCTTTTTATGCCTGCCCTAGATGGATTGGGCGACTTCAGTGGCGATGTCTTCCACACCGCTAGCTGGAATGAATCTCTGTCACTAGACGGTCGACGAGTGGGCATCGTCGGTACGGGCTCATCTGCTGTGCAGACAGTCGGCGCCATCGTCGACGAGGTCGACGCTCTGGTCTTATTCCAGCGGACCGCTCAATGGGTTCTTCCGCAGAACAACAATGTCTACACAGACGAGGAAAAGGCAGCCTTTCGTTCCGATCCCGCGATACAGATACGACTCCACGACGAGGTTTCGGAACTTTTCGCCGAAGGGTTCGCTAACGCCGTTGTCGATGCCGAATCTCCCGCGTTGGCCAAGATCGCCCAGATGTGTCATGAGAACCTTCTTACGGTGACCGACCCAGACCTCCGGGCCCGACTCACACCCGACCACCGGGCGGCCTGTAAACGCTTGGTGGTTGCTGAGGGCTTCTACGACGCCATTCAGCGCCCCAACGCGAGTCTCGTTAGTGAGGGCATCGCGCGAATAGAAACCGGAGGCGTTAGGACCGTTGATGGCGTGCTGCACGAAATAGACGTCCTAGTGTTAGCCACTGGCTTTCAGGTCGACCAATTTCTTCGGCCGATGGAGGTGGTGGGCCCGACCGGCGTGAAGTTGTCGGAGGCCTGGGCTGAAAGACCGATCGCCTACCTGTCAATGGCCGTGCCTGGCCTGCCGAACCTGTTTATGGTCAACGGTCCGAACGGGCCTGTCGGAAACTTCTCGTTGATTGAGGTGGCCGAGTTGCAGGTGGAGTATTCGCTGCAACTGGTGGACTACATCGCTGCCGGTGACTTTCGCCTGGTTGCACCATCCGTTGAGGCCACCGAGTCACACGAGGAGGCCCGGATTCAGGCGGCAGGAAAGACGGTTTGGGCCACCGGTTGCAAGAGTTGGTATCTCGACGATCGCGGAGTCCCAATGGCTTGGCCGTGGTCTTTCCGGGAGTTCCAGCGCCGGATGTCCACTCCAGACCTCGACAGCTATGTCCTGACCAACTGACTTCGATTCGGTTCCCGTGGCAACGGGCAACTCGCGCGCCAGACTTGACTCCGTGGAGGCCAACCACTTCCTCTCGAGTTACCTCCCCGACGTTTCGTACGGTGGCAAACGTCTCTATGACGACATGGTCGAACAAGCCGTCGCCGCTGAAAAACTCGGCTATAAGGGTGTCACCCTGCCCGAGCATCACCTCGTCAACCTGCTGCTAATGCCGTCCCCGCTTCAGATGGCCGTCAAGGTGGCAAGCGTGACTGACTATCTGGAGCTGGTCACTTCCGTCGCTGTGCTACCTCTGCGTGATATGCGTGTATTTGCAGGCGAGGTGGTCATGGCTGACATCCTTACAAGCGGTCGACTGGTGCTAGGTGTCGGCCACGGTGCCTTCGCTTACGAGATGGGGCGCCTCGGTTCGCCCATCGAAGAGTCCAAAGCGAAGTTCGAAGAAAGCCTCGACGTACTTATAGCGCTGCTGACCGAGGAGGAGGTGTTCTGGGATGGCGAGTACTACCAATTCGAGTCACTCACAATCATGCCTCGACCCATGACCCAGCCGAGGCCAAAGCTGATGGTGGCCGCCATGAATCCGCGCGGTATCGCCGCATACACAGAGCGAGGATTCGACATCCAAACCACTCCATTGGCCGGAAGACCCGAATTGTTCCAAGCGCAAATTGCCGCCCACAAGGAGGCCAAAGAAGGGATGGGCGACTCTGGAAGAAACTTGCGAATCATGATGTCACGCGTCATCTACTGCACCGAATCCGAAGCCCACACCCGTCGCATGGTCGAGATGGCTCATGAGTACTACAGCCGCTTCGACAACGTCTTCACCGGTCCCGGCATCGTCGACTGCGGAGAAATCCAGCCACTTCCGCGGGCACAGTCCATAGAAGAACTTGAAGCGAACCTGGTCATCTGTCAAGCAGAGGAGATGGTTGATCGACTCGCCGAGTACGCCGCAGCCGGTATCGACGAGGTCATCCTTAGTTCCAATCTGGGTCAGCCACAGCCTGAACATCTTGAGGCAATGGAACGCTTTTCTGTTGACGTTCTGCCTCAGCTGCAGCGGGTTGCAGCCGCAGCCTGATTCTGGAGTTAAACGATGGTTTTATCCACGCCAGTGACGAGCCATTGGCTGACTGTTCGACCGGCTAACCAACACTCAGCAAGGAACCGCAAACGAATCAGAGCAACGCCATGAGTGCCGTAGATGTGTCGTACACGGTCTCCGGCGACGGGCCACCGTTGTACATGGTTCACGGAATAGGTAGTCGTCGAATCACCTGGGATGGAATCATCCCTGAACTCGAGAAGCACTTCACCTGCGTCCGTTATGACCTTCGCGGTCACGGCGAGAGCCCGGTAACACCGGTTCCATACAGCCTCGACGATCTGGTCGGAGACCTTGAGAGGCTCAGGCAGAAGTTGGGCCACGACCGAATTCACGTGATCGGACACTCTCTTGGTGGTCAGATTGGCCCTGCCTATGCGCGGGCTTATCCCGAGTACGCAGCAAGCGTCATCCTGCTATCCACAGCTGCCGGGCGGAATGAAGATGACAGCCAAAAAGTCAAGGGTGTAGTCGCCAAAATGCGGGCCGAGGGCGTCGAACCCGTATTGGGCACGCTGCTGGACCGTTGGTACACCGACGATTTCATCGAAGCGCAGCCAGCTGCCATCAGTGACCGGATCAAACAAGTTCTCGGAACTCCCGAGGAGGTCTTTCTCAGTGTGTTCGATATCTACGCCGGAACAGAAATGGCACCTTGGCTCCACGAAGTGATCTGCCCGTGCCTCGTCATGACCGGAGAGTTCGACGGTGGCTGCAGTCCACGCCTGAACCGTTTTATTGCCGGAGAACTACCTAATTCAGAGTTGGTGGTCCTCAACGGCTTGAAGCACTCGATCTTGATCGAAGCGCCTGACCGGGTGATTGGACCCGTCCGGGATTTTTTACTTCGTCACCGCTCCGCCTGATCTGACACAGAGTCGCTTCGGACGAATTGTGTCTGCCTCAGCAGAAACGTGTTACTCCGTCTCCGGATCAATCTGAGTTCTGTGCCCCCGGGAGGATTCGAACCTCCGACCAGTGGATTAGAAGGCCACCGCTCTGTCCGCTGAGCTACGGGGGCGCACTGGGTTGAGGCTACTTCCACGACTCTCCTCCACCTGTGGGCAGAACTACACATATCCACTGCGATCGATGAGCCAAGGAACTGAGACACGGAAAGTTATTATTTAAAGAGCCCACTTGACTGACTGTCAGGCCCTGTCAAGTCTCAACGATCGACTGTCGATCGGGTTTCAGAGCCGTCGCGCTCGACGGTCGGCGGATCTAGCGGAAACGATCAGGAGTAACGTCCGCGAGGTTAAGGTCATCAAATTCTGCGGGCAGACAATTGCCGAGGGCCAATTCAGCAGTCAAGCGACCTGCTCCCGCAGCGGTCTGGATACCCGTGCCTCCCTGACCAACACACCAAATGAAATTTGGTCGGCTGGGTTCGAGACCAATAACCATGGATCGGTCAGGGGCGAACGTTCGCAAGCCAACCCAAGCCGAATTGACCGACCTGATTCCCAGTGTGGTCGCCTCGTTCAGACGTTCGATAGCTAGTGCGACGTCAAGTTCCTCGGGCTTCGGATCACACGGTTCTGAGGGAGCTTCCTCAGCTAGTGAGCAGAACATCTGAGCACCGTCATCGCGCAGATACCAAAGGTGGTCAATGTCGGCAGTAAATGCCCACCCTGTTGTATCGAGGCCAGGACCGTCGACCATGAAAGCCGTTCGGCGCATTGGTTGAAGCCCGACTGACTCGATGTCTGCTCGCGCCGCCACGACATCACCCCACGCTCCGGCGCAGTTCACGATCAGATCGGCACCGAGTGGCCCATCGGTGGTGTCGAGATTCCAACCGTCGCCATCTGGAATGGCCGCGTCGACCCGAGTCGTGGTTGTGATGCGCCCTCCAGCCCGGCGAAGGCCTCGGACAAACGATTGATGGAGACCTCCTACATCGATGTCGGCGCTATCGGGTTCGAGGATGGCCCGGTGCACGCGATCACGTTTCAACAGTGGGAAAAGCCGCAGAGCTTCATTGATGTCGACTTCGATAGTTGGCGTTGTGGCTGAATTGATCCCCTCCGCAAGTACCCGATCGATGGCTTCGTCCTGCGCCACAGTCCCTACATGCAGCACCTGACGATGGGTAAGTAGAGGGGCGTCGACCACGTTGTCAGGTGTGTTGCGGAGGTAATCAAGGCTGGCCGAACACAGGATTCGAGTCGAAGGTGTTCCAAGGTTCTCAAGCAACAGGGCTGCCGAGCGGCCAGTGGTGTGGTGCGCAAGAGTGGACTCCATCTCAAGGAGGATGACGTCGAGCGTGGGATCGACCTCCAGCAGATGGTGTGCAGCACTAACCCCTGCGATGCCGCCGCCAATGACAGCCACTCTGGTCACCATCAGAGCAGGATCGCACACCGTCCTCGCGTCTGACGACTCCCGCCGGCACTTCAGAAGCGACGCGGGAGCACGACAGTCAGGCCGTAGCATGGCGGCCACTTGGTGGCCGTAGCTCAGTCTGGTTAGAGCACCTGGTTGTGGTCCAGGATGTCGGGGGTTCGAATCCCCTCGGTCACCCCAAGCAGTTCCGCTACTCCGGTGCCCGCCCCTAGGGGCACCGGTAGAATCCCTGCCAGTAAGCGCCTCTAGCTCAATTGGCAGAGCATCGGACTCTTAATCCGCAGGTTCCGGGTTCAAGTCCCGGGGGGCGTACCAAGAAACCGCAGGTCAGACGGCCTGCGGTTTCTTTGCTGTCCGGCCTGAAAACACCGCCGTGACCAGTTCATGACCAGTTCACCCGCGATCCCGAGCCTGAACGCATACTCACGCATTGTCCCGGTTGGCGTTGAAGGCGGCGATCCGGTCGTCGGCGGCTGACCGCCTGACGTAGATGGCGGCGGTGTTTCCCAAGGTGTCCATGGGACCCCCTTCAGTGTTGGTGATGGATTCGTTCCATCCCCTCATCACTGCACATTCCTCGCAATGTCGCCCGCTCTAGGGGGCGCACCACAGAAGTTAGAAAGTCTTCGCGGCTGGTTGCAGGCACCAGTTTGGCATGGAAATGGGCCTCTGAACAGGCACTTCGCCTCAGAGGCGTGCGTTGATGGCCTCGATCTCTGCCTCCACTTCAGCTAATCTTTCTGAAAGATTCCCCATCAGACCTAACGATTACTAAGGTATAGCCAACAGCGCCAACTGGGAAAGATTCTGAAATGCCACAACGTGCATGTGTCAGTTGTTCTGCGATCTCAGAAACGGACAAAGTGTTTTGTCCCGAATGTGGCACTAATTACGATCGCTCGTCGGCTACCGCTTCCGCGACTCCTGAAATAGCGAGGACTAAGAGCAGGACAGTGCAGGTGCTTGCTGTACTTGGTCTAGCGGCTTACTTGTTGCGTTGGCTGCTGCCAGAACTCTTTGACGGTCTGCTTGGTTGGGGAGAGACGTTCAAGATCATGTCAGGGATTGAGGGTCTGACACAGCTGCCGGATTCGCTTTCATTTGTATATTTTTCAAATCTGTTTTCAGCCCTTACGGGATACATATTTCTTGCATTGGTAATAGTCACTTCAAAGAAATCTTCTTGACAGGAGGATCGCGTGGTTCAACGGATTTGCCCTAGTTGTTCTCTAGTTTCAGATACCGAAAAGGGTTTCTGTCCGGAATGCGGCACCAGTTTCGACCGCTCTGCCTTGCAAGTGGACGGTGGAACGTCCGATAAGGACTTCACTACAGCAGTCTTGCTGAGTTTCTTTCTTGGAGGGCTAGGCGTGGACCGCTTCTATCTCGGGTATACCGGGCTTGGGATCTTGAAGTTGCTCACCTTGGGTGGAATCGGCATCTGGGCGCTTATCGATTTCGTTCTGATCGTTATGAGGAAGGTTCCTGATTCTCAGGGCCGCGCTCTTGCCTAGAGAATAAGCAGAGCCACTAAGCACCGAAGTTTTCCGCACTGCACAACGAGGCCACAGAACATTCAAAGTCTTGCCTGCAAGTTATTTGAGGAGATCCCATGCCACAGAGAGTTTGTCCTAGTTGTTCATCGATATCAGAAACTGAGAAGCCTTTCTGTCCGGAGTGCGGCGCAAAGTACGATGGCTCTTTGGTCAAACCAGCCGAAAAAACAAGCGGCCTTGGAATAGCCTCTTTAGTTCTTGGGATTACTTGGATATTTTGGCTGGGGTCACTTCTTGCAGTCATCTTCGGACACGTCGCTCTTTCTCAAATCCAAAAAGACTCTTCAATCAGCGGACGCGGAATGGCCATAGCCGGAGTAACGCTGGGCTGGATCGGAATCGCAACTCTTTTAATTACTCTTGCCGCCTAGTCCACCTGAACTCTGCGCCGAACGTAGATGGCTGCGGTATCTCTATAGGTGTCCATACCTACCCCTTCAGTGCTAGTCGTGGATTCGTTCCACAACCAGCCGAAAGAGGGTTTCTAACTTCTGTGACTTGGCCTAGGGGCGCACTCATATAGACAAAATCCAGATCTCACTTGACGGCGTTCGACGGGATCATCGACCGTAAGATCCCGCGCGTACCCACCGGGCGTCTTCTTACCCCTAGCTTTGCAATCGCCAAGCGAATCATCGGTTGGGACCACAGCTATGGGCAACGACCAGCACCAAACATGCAGACCATCGGAGAACATGAAATGAGCGTTGCCACCACCATCCAGCACGGGCTCTACCGAGTTCTCAACCCCGTCATAAAGACCGTTCTTCGTTCGCCGCTTCACCGCATAGCGAGCAGAACCACCGCGCTGCTGCATTTTCGCGGCCGCACGAGCGGCCGCGAGTTTGTCACACCACTTAGCTACCTCAGGGACGACCAAACCGTGTGGTTCCTGTCAGACCACAGCACGAACTGGTGGAAGAACTTCCGCGAAGGCGACGCACCAGTCTCCATCGAGATCGCAAGGAAGACGGTGAACGGAACGGCTCGCCTCTGGGAGGGCAACACTGACGAATTTCGCGAACATGTGAGCCGCTACCTATGCGCTCTACCCCGCGACGCCAAGTTCGCCGGCATCAAACTCGACCAGAACAAGGTGCCGACCGAAGCGAGCCTCATCAAGGCCGCTCCAACGCTGGTCATGGTCCAGGTCGAACTCGAATAGGGGCGCATTCATGAGTGAGACCCACGCCCCGTACTCATCGTTGGCGGCGGCATCGCTGGAATGTTGGCAGCAACGCGTTTGAAGGAGAGGGAAAGCCGATGTCCGAGACCCGAGGTGCATGGGCAGGGTTGCTCGAGGTGCTGGCCGAGGCCGGTGAGCGGTTTGCCGGCCAAGATTGGATGGTGGTAGACGACCGCGACGTCGCCGAAGCCCACCGCACCATCGCCCACATTCTCGAATCGGGACTGGTGAGCCACGCCGAGTTCGATCCGGAACGCCCGGTGTGGCGCCGGATCGTGACGCCGACCCGCAAATTCAGCGGCGACAATGCCGACGCCATCTACTTTGAGGCCCCGATTCGAGGCGACCGCACTTACCGGATCACTGGCAACTTGACCCAAGCGGTGTACACGGCATTCACGGTGGAGGCCGGCGCCAACGACGGCTCGTATCCGGACCGTACCGACGGGATGCTCAACGACACACAGTTCGACGTTGCCGCTGACGGCTCCTACGAAATTATCCTCGGAGGGGAGCCCCTGGATCGGAACTGGTTGGGGATGCCGGCCGATGCCGGTCGCCTCACCAGTCGCCACTATTTCGAGTGGACCTCCCCAGCCGCCGGCGCCAATATCCACTTACCGCTGACCATCACGAACCTCGACCCACCCGACGGACCGCCACCACCCTGGGACGACGACCTAGTGGCTGCTGCGATCAGGCGAGTGAGTAACCATGTAAGAAGTAAGACCATCGACGGTCCCCAGCGAGCCGGCCGCGCCACCCCACCCGACTGGGTGGGCCAGATCCCCAACGAATTTCCGGCGCCTCAGGAACCCGGCGATATTGCTTTATCGGCCACAGACGCGCACTACTCGCTTGGTCGCTGGCTACTTGGGCCAGATGAGGCACTGGTTATCACCGGCCGATGGCCTAAGTGTGTTTTCGCCAGCGTTTGCGCTTGGAACCGATTCCAACAGACCCTTGACTACATGAATCGGCCGGTCAGTAGAAATAGGGCCACCACTACCCTCGAAGCCGACGGCTCGTTTCGTATGGTCGTAGCCCACGCCGACCCCGGCATCCCTAACTGGATCGACACCGAGGGTCGGTCTTCCGGCACCCTATTCTTCCGTTTCTTCCTGGCAGAGGGTGACATCGAACCCCTAGGCACCGAAGTGGTCCCGTTCGCCGAGATAGGAACTTGACTCAGTCGCCCCTCACCTGAAGGGGGCAGGCCGGACATTGAGGGGTTGAATTTTTTGGCACTGATCTTGGCACTATTCGCCCTTAACCGATCGGTCCCTTCTGATCAGTCTCTTGGTCGCCATCGGAACTCCGAGCCGACCAAAATCTCATGGCTACGGCGACAATGGCAGCAAGTCCAAGACCACCAACAACGAACAGACCGCTTGACGATGTGTTTTCTGAGCTGCCGGACTGGGACATGTCCGCCGAGGCGTAGAACAAAGTTCGACTCTCGTCTCCGAACAAATCTAGTTCCCAGTTCAAAGTAGAACCTTGCGCTGAGTCGGCATTGTGGTCGACTGATGCCCCAGGCAGCGTGACCGCAAAAAGCATCTTCGGTTCATCAAGCTCCATATCAAACACTTTGGCCAGCGCTGCCATTTGTTGAAATGACATGTCATCGTCCTCGTCAGCATCTCCGATCAAGTCGGAAACATCGAGATCGAAGAAGACCATCTGATTCTCTACCCAGAGGCGAATGGGCACTCCGTCATCCGCAGAGAGTTCCGAAAGGTCAAAATCTGTAAACGGGAAGGAGATTTCGGCACCACACCAACCATCCTTCGAACTATCACGCACCTCGGCACCTGCTGGCAGGTCAGAGATGCCGGACTCATCGAGCATCTCCGCACAAATGTCTCCGGTGTCTCCGTCCGAGAAGGCTTCGGCGAATTCAGCAAGTGTTTCCGAAAGCAAAACTTCGATTTCCACAGTCCCGGTGCCGTCAGGTTCAACCCTGATAGCCATGTCCATTCGGAGACAGCCGGTAGCGGTCGTCAGGACCAACACGGCTAAAGCCAGACGCTTTAACCAGGAGATTGAGAAGTTAAACAAGTCGATCACCTCCCCCGACCATTCCCTCTGGGGCCATCTCGACATTATTCCAGGCAGGCGTGACTAGCTAGCCCTTCAACTTCACAACAATCACACTACGGGCCGACCAACAACCCTGGCATATCTCCGAAACGGTTGGGTCGACAAGCGCCGTGAGATCATTCAAACGTGTTGATCTACGATGGTGAGTGTCAGTTCTGCCGGTGCTGCGCAAACTGGGTGTTGTCCCGGGGGAAAGTGCCGATGTCGCCATCTGCCGACCTAGACCTCGACTTGCTGGGTTTGACGCCTCCAGAGGTGTCAACAACCGTTTGGTGGGTGACCGACAGAGAGCGACTGTCGGGCCACCGCGCCGTTGCCCGAGTGCTGCGGGAACTTAGTGGCGTTTGGGGAATCGCAGGTCGAGTCATAGCCGTGCCGCCGCTTTCGTGGCTCGGCAATCACTTATACCGTTGGGTGGCCAACAACCGGACCAGGTTCCATTTCAAGGCTTGTGGCCAGTCATCCAATGACGTCAACGGGGGTTCCCCAACGAGCAAGGCGATATCGGGTCCCTAGACGTCGCCCATCGATGATTCTTGAAGTGCTGTCACCTGCCCTAGAGGGAGACAGGCATTACCGGATCCCGAAGGTTTCTCTCAACTTATGAATCGGATTCCGTTCTATCAGTAGCGCCTTGTTTCCTGGATCTCGCCTGCTTCAGACGGGGAGAGCAACAGCAGAACAAAGTCTTCATGGGCTCGTGGTACGCACAATTCCTTCACCTCCTGAGTAGAGGCGGGAAATGCCAGGAGACCTCGGTGCAGGTACGCAAAGACGGTTCAGGGGCCTCCGGGGAGGGACTCGCAAGGCTCGCCATCATTGTCACCATCTAGACGTGCCACATCTCCGTAGTACGGAAAGTAGGTGTCGAACCACGCCTTCGCCGCAGAGTAGGTAGAAAAGTCTGAACAGTTCTTCGTGTTACCCGGGTTTGGCACAACCCCCGTAGCTGCAGTCGTACTAGTCGTTGTCGCGGTTCTAACGGTGGTAGTCGTGATCGATGGGGCCGCAGGCGGGACATAGACGTTGGTCGGCGGACCATCACAGGTACCGAGCATCACTTGAAGAGCGGCAAATTCTGCAGGGGTGACTGTGAGACCCCAACGCACCTTGATATCAACCCATGAGTCAGCGTATTGACACCAATAACTGGAATCCGATGGCTTCCACTCCTCCGGGCCTCTCGACCCTTTTGACCGGTTAGCCGAGGCAGTTACTGCAATCAGGTGCTGCGGGTCGACAAGATCGTTGTAATAGGAACGTTTAGTCGCTAACGACCAAGCCCACCCACCCGAATCATGGGCGTTGGCGAGGGGCACGAAGTGGTCAACGTCTAACGAACTGGGATTAGTGACGTACGTACCAGTGAAAGCGGCATACCACTGCCCGCTGACGACTGAGCATCCTGAAGAACTGAGGCCTGCCCCATTTAGCGATTCGCTGATCAGGACTTCGTGGCGCGTGTTGAGGCAGTCGCTGTCTTCGTCTGCCCACCCTGAGCCCCAGTCATCGCGGTCGTAGCCGATAGGTGCGGAGGCACTAGTAACCACGAGAGCGGCAAGCAGCTCTGAGATCCAGTTGATGTTCGCTGTTACGGCAGTCTCAGGCGCAACTGTCGTCATCGCACTGACCGTCGTTGATGGTGCGACCGCAGTCGTGCTCGGAGGTGTCGGCACCGTGGTTGTGGTGGGCGGTTCGTTGAAACCTCGAAGCTCAACACCTGCTACAAGATCAGCGGCTTCAGCTGTCAGGTCGACTGGCCCTGTTGAGAGACCGAGTACTCCATAGACGAAACCCGTGATGTAGATACGTAATAGATCCTGGACCGCTCGGGCGTCGGTGTCCGTGGGTAGACAGCCATTCTCAGCGGAGCGGACCAACTCCTCTCCAAGCGCTTCACGTAATTCAGTCAGCCCTCCTCGGTCCTGAATCAAAGGGCAGGCATCAAGAGGTGCTGCATGGCCAGTTCTGGCAATATTCAAAAAGACGGAGTTATCCAGGGACTCATGGAGTCTCCAGATGCCGACCGGGTCAATCAGCGCATCGTTTTCGAAGGCCACCATCAAAGCCGGCCGGTTTGATACAAGTTCCTGTTGGACTCCTGCGAGAAGAACAACTCCGACTACCCGGTCATCTGCGGTAGCTAGAGCCGCAGTTCTCGCACCGGCCGAATGGCCGATGACCACCATACGCGAGGTGTCCGCGACCGAACTGAGTCCCGGATCACTGGCAACCAGATCGAGAGCGTGTAGAAGATCCGCTACATCATCTTCGGGTGTGTCGAATCCCGCAAGCGGGGTCAAGAGCGTAGAGAGACTTCGACCAAGGTGCTCTACAGCGATCGTGATGACACCATGACTTGCTAGGTGGCCGGTCAAAAATGTGGCAGCCTGTCGATAGCCGGGACCGCCATGACTGTATGCGACGATTGGGAACGGCCCGTCTCCGACGGCCGCGGGGGCGTCTCGGTAAGCGCCTGTATCGACTCCACCACCCAAACTTCCGGAAATGACTGGCCGGAGAACCTCAGAGATTAAGTTGATGCTGTCGACAATCTCAGTCGACTGGCCTTCAACAGCAGTTGGCTCAACTGGGTACCAAACCTCCACCGGCCTGTCAGCCAACTGAAGAGTCCTCACCCCCACGGCCCAAGGTCCTCTGGTCAGAACTCGTTCAAGCCCAAAGCTCACCGGCCTACTAGTTGTGGTCGTTGACGCTGATGTCGTATGGACGGGAACAATCGTCGTAGGCAACAAAGTCGGCGCATCTGCAGGGGCAACAGTCTCGACTGCGTGAGGAATGGTTGTGGAGGGAGCAGTGTTCGTCGACACAGTGGTGGTGGTTGTCAACGCCTGTTTCACAGGCAACACGATCTTTGTAGAGGGAGACGCTGTAGTGGAGGTTTCGGAACTACTACATGCTGAGGCCACGACCAGCGCTGCTACCACAGCCGCGGACTTCTTCACAGTCTGAGTCTGCCACCCCGCTCCTTGGAGGGTGGAGTGACACCAGTGCCCGAAGGCTTCTCTCAAGCGATGGATCGGAATCCGTTTTATGAAGAGATGGCGTGTTGGAAGTGTCCCTTGCCGCAGGAGGCCGCCATCAAAGCCAAAGCTTGGACGTTAAGGTCACTGGATGGGAAGAATTTCAAGAACAATCGCGTTGGCCAAGGTGTCATGGAGCGTGCTTCGACAAGACCGGGAACTCCTCGTCCTGCCGATCCTCTCCTTTTTGGTCTCGATCGGCGTGCTATTGGCCATCTGGCTCCCGACCATGGCCGTCACCGACCTATCTGGAGTCGCTTCCGAGGAAGGTGGCATAGACGCTGTAGTGGCGCTTGCCGGCCTAGCCAGCGCCCTGCTGCTCAGCGTTGTCGGCGTCTTCTTCAAGGCATCACTGGTAGCGGGTGCACATGAGCGGATGTCTGGCGGTGACCCGACCGTTCGTTCGGCCATCGCCCGAGCCACTACCCATCTGGGTGGACTAATCCCGTGGGCACTGCTCACCGCCACCGTCGGGTTGGTGCTCTCGGCTCTCCGAAACCGAGCCGGGCGGCTCGGCCAGTTCGCCGTCAGCCTGATCGGCATGGCCTGGGAAGCCGCCTCGTTCCTTGTCATCCCGTCCATCGTCATCGATGACGAGGGCGCCATCAGTGGACTGAAGGCCTCGGCCTCGCTCCTCAAACGGACCTGGGGTGAAAACCTGGCATCGCAGGTCGGCTTCGGCCTCCTTGGTCTGGCCGCCATGATCCCAGCAATCCTCATAGTGGTAGTCGCCGGCCCGCTCGGCTTGGTCGTCGCCGTTCCGTGGGTGGCCTTAGCCGCTGTCGTTCTCGTCGCCCTCGGCGCCGTTTTCCAGACCGCTCTCTACCTCTACGCCACCACGGGCACCATCCCCAACGGCTTTGAGGACTCTCCGCTCCGCGACGCCTTTGTGAACCACTAGAAGCTTTACCAGAGCCTCAGCTAATCGGAGATAGAACCCCGGGACAGGGACTTCTAGAGGGTATGGGGACTACATCAAGGCACTAGCGTTTCCTAATGTCCAGGAAAGGCTCGGACCGCAACCGCGCTCGCTCGCCTAGCGGATTTTATGGCTGGTACATGGTCGGACTTGCCTCCGTCATTGGCATCCTCACCGGACCCGGCCAGTCCATAGGCGTCTCAGTCTTCCGCGAACACCTGTCATCGGGCCTCGGTCTTTCGGATTCGGCAATTGCCAGCGCATACCTAGTTGGCACCTTGATCGCTTCTGGCTTGCAGCCAAAGCTCGGCGCTTGGGTCGACCGTGTCGGCATTAGACGAGCCACTGCGACACTCGGCGTGATCTTCGCCGTCGCCCTCGCCCACATGTCAATGCTTCACGGCGTTGTCTGGCTGACAATAGGTTTTTTCGGGATCCGATTCCTCGGCCAGGGCGCCCTAAGCCTGACTTCAAACGTGGCTGTGGCGCACTGGTTCAATCTGCGTCGAGGATTCGCTATGGGTGTGAAAACATCAGTGACCTTTGGCGGCATGAGCGTCGTTCCAGTACTACTAGCGCTCGCTATCGAAGCCTGGGGTTGGCGGCACGCCTGGTTGGCCGCAGCGATCGTGATTCTCCTGACCGTGGTTCCAATCGCCTTATTCGGCTTTATAAACCGGCCCGACGATCTCGGTCAGATGACGGACGGTGACAACTCCGGCACTCAAGTCTTCTCAAGTGGCAATGCAACATCAGTACCCCGTTCGGAAGCTATGCGAACAGGCTCTTTTTGGATCCTCGCCGCGGTGACAGTTAGCAGTTCGCTTCTCGGAACCGGCCTGATATTTCACCAAAGCAACATTCTGGGTGAAATCGGCTATTCAAACTCCGAAGCCGCCGCCATGTTTCTACCTACAGCCGTTGGAACAATAGTTGGGGGCCTAAGCGTGGGCTGGTTGGCGGACCGTGTGATCCGCCCGTGGCTTCCAGCTTGTTCTTCCGCACTGGTCGCAATGACAACATTTCTCGGAGGTTCCACGATCTCGTTCAAAGCAGTTCTTTGTTATGTCCTGATGCTCGGGCTGAGCATGGGTGCTGTCTCCGCGTTGAATGCTTCCTTACTGCCAGCACTTTTCGGAGTCGGATATCTCGGTTCAATTACTGGCTTCCTCGGCTTCTTGAGTGTTCTTGGCTCCTCCATTGGGGCACTCGCCTTTTCGCTCGGCAGTGAAGTATTCGGCGACTATCGAAGCACCAGCACCGCATTCACATTTGCCCCACTGGTAGTGGCTGCCATAGCGGTGCCATACCGTCGTCATTTTCTTCTCGGTTCCAGATGAGCGCTCCAGCCGAAGAAGCTGCCAGTCAGTGCCATTCGTGAAGGATGGAAACCTCACTGGACAGCGCCGGCATCTTCACTGGGCGCTCCGCCTCGACAGGACGGAACTCGGCGACTCAATTCCCGGCCACGACTGGAACTCGAAATCGCCGAGAGGGTGAAAAGGTGGATTTGTGGAAGCCTGGGAACTGATAGGGGCCTTCGGTCTCTTAGTGGCCGCAGCTGGTATCGCAGGGGTTATCGGTTTTGGCGGCGGGCTGGTTGTCATTCCGTTCCTTGTAATGCTCAATCCAGACTTCATTCCGGTGCCGATGGTGCTGGTCTCCCCTGTCATATCTGGTTTGATCGCCTGGAGGGAAAGAAAGTCCATAGACCTGAGCTCAGTGAAATGGACAGCAGTCGGTTTGGCACCAGGGATCGCTGCTGGCGCTGCCACTCTTGCCAGTCTGAGTCAGGAAGCTCTTGGAATCTTCATCAGTTTGCTACTCCTGACGGGAACTGGCCTGCAAATGTTCACCACAGAGCCACGACAAACCCGAGCAACGCTTCTTGGGTCTGGTGCATTGGCCGGTTTCATGGCCAACACCACAGGTATGCCCGGGGTAGCTCTAGCAGTCTCGTTGAGCCGCTTTGAGGGGCCTGTCTTTCGATCCACGTTGAACTCGTGCGTGGTTTTGATGACTCTGGTCTCAGCCATCGTTCTTGCGACGGCAGGTCAGATTCACGGCTTCCATTTAGTAGCGGCATCTGTCTTCGTCGTTGCGGCAATCACAGGCTTCTTTATCAGCGGGCCCATTCGCCATGTCGTTGATCGCCGCGGCACCACCCAGATTGTCCGTGCAGTTTCCGTGGCAGGCGCAATCACTCTGCTTATACGGTCAATCAACTAACGGCTCCTTAAGGCGTAGTCCTTCGTCTGGCATCGCCACCCCCCTCTGGAAATCCCTGTCCAAGTAGTTGCTCGGAGTTACTGAGTGAAGGTTCTTAGCAAATCATCCCTGTGCAGGTTCTTGGATTGACCGTCACCTTCTGGAGCCACTTCTTAAAAGCTTGGTTGTCGACCGGCTACCAGGTCTCCGTCTCCTCATCGACTACTTAATGACTGTTTGTAAACAACAAATTGCTCAAGGTGGGATTCGAGCTTCTCCACTTCTTGATCGCGAGGTCATGGCAAGATGAACCACTCTCCGCCGGGAAAGCCATGATTACGGGCCATTAATATTTGAACTCGCCCATGTGCTCAGCTGACAACATCAGCTCTTCGGTCCTCAACCCCCACGGCGCCCAGTTCGTCACCGTCTACCGCCACGAGTTTTCGTAGGTCCAAGTAGGTTGCTAGATGTCACCTGTCGACGTTGGAATATCGCATGGCAGCAAACAACCTTCGGCCGATCCGGGAGCACTACGAACGCGAAGGGTATGTGTCTCCGCTCCGAGTGATGAGCGCCGAACGTGCCAATGAATACAGGCGGGCACTTGAGGCCATTCAGAAGACATACGAGAACGACCCGGTCGCTACTGGGCTCTTGACGTGGACAGCGGGCATTGTGCTTCCCTTTGTCGACGAGATCGTTCGCCTGCCTTCGATACTCAATCCGGTCAAGGAAATTCTCGGAGAAGACGTGCTGTCTATGGCGGCAAGCTTCTTTATCAAGGAACCCAAGTCGCCGGCGTTCGTTAGCTGGCATCAAGATCTGACGTACTGGGGCTACAAGGGTGTATCCGAGGTGACGGCATGGTTGGCGCTGACCGAAGCCAGCAGACAGAACGGTTGCATGTGGTTTCTACCAGGGAGCCAGAAGCAGAAACTCGTCGATCATCACGACACATTCGAAAAGACCAACATGCTGTCCAGAGGTCAGAGGGCCAACGTTCACGTGGACGAAGCCGATGCCGTAGCCGTAACGCTTCGACCCGGGGAAATGTCACTACACCACGGCCACATGTTTCATTCGTCTAAGCCAAACGCCTCTCCAGAGCGCCGGATCGGGCTTGCAATTCGCTACGTCAGTCCGTCGATGTTTCAGGTTTCAGGCCAACGCCCTTTCGCTCATTTGGTTGCCGGAAATGACCGCTATGGGCACTTTCAGTTGCTGGATTCGCCTATAACGATGATGGCCGACGGGGACATGGAGAAGGCTCGACATGCCATGGCCATGCATGAAGAGACCAGTTACAACGGCGCAGTCGGACAGGGTAAACGCACCGATTGGCGCTAAGTCCATCGAATGAACACTCAGCTAGGCATGAGGCCACTCAGGAATTCAACATGCAGTTAGCAGTTACCCGTGTCCAAGCCTTCACAGATCCCTTTTGAATCGGCTATTTGCCTGAACTCTTTTGGGGCTAGTCAGGCAGACTCTCGCCATGCCTGTTGTTTCGGCAGTCGCAGCCGGCTCTTATTTTCCGTTGAGAAGGCGGTAGGCAGATTCGCGACTTCAAAATCCTTGGCTATACGGTCGGCCAATTACCAAACCTGCCACTAATTATCGTGGTCTTGGCTGCGCTAGTAGGCCGGATAGCTGAAGCCGGTTCAGGAGTTGACCGGGTCGCTGACTCCGTATTCGTTGTGGGCCTCAGCATCTGGAGCTATTTGGAAGCCGTGGACGGCGTCAACCTATTCCGGAGAATTCTCGGGCTAGCAGGGTTTGTCCTCGTTTTGACACGTCTTGTGGGACAATTTTAGTGAGGCGAAAGTAGGACAGCCTCACCAAGGGACGGCGGCCGAACCCGCAAGGCCGTCAGACCTCACCCCTTCAACCGGGGAAACTATGCGCTTCCTTGGGGCAGATCCGAGACTCGCTCTGTGCCTACTTGACATAGCTCGCTGGCCGTCAAAGTAGATGGTGGCCATCTCGTTGTCAGGATGGTTGCCCCCGCTTGTGCTTCTCACTCGTGACGATCTTGCCGAACAAAACGCTGCCCTAGGTCCAACTGACATTCTCCTGCCCCTCCGCGGTGGTCAGGGAAGGAGAACGGCACGCCCTAGGACAGAACCAGAGCGCAGATCAGTCAGCGCTCTTGCAGCCTCATCAAGTGGATACCTGTCGACAATGACCTTGATTCGGTCGGCCACTACCAACTCCGTGAGTTCTAGCAGTTCAGCAAATGTTCCGACGAGGCTGCCGGCCACGGTCAACTCGCTCTCAACAATCAACCGGGTTGGCAGATCAATCCTCCCATCCACTCCTACAAGTTCAAGCCTTCCACCGACTTCCAATGCGTTTACTGCTGCCTCCACCGTCGCGTTTGAACCAACAAAGTCGACGATCGCCTGTGGACGCCCATTGAATGCCGCAACTGCCTCCCCCACCGTCGCAAACGAGGTGTCCGAACCCAGGCGAATCGCAAGCTCTCGCGCATCAGCACGAGTATCAATTGCCACCACTGTCGCCGGAGATAGAACTTTCAGGATCTGCACTCCGAGATGCCCGAGACCGCCTACACCAATCACATAGGCGGTGTCGCTCGGTCGAAGGACCGCAGCTGCCTGGCTACACGCCCGGAAAGCGGCCAATCCGGCATCAGCCAATGGCGCGAAATCAACCGGATCGCAGTTACTTGGCAGTGGGACTACAGACCGTTCCGCAGTTCGAAGGAACTCTGCGAAACCTCCTGCAGCATTGATCCCTGGAGTCGCGCGCCCGCCCACGAAATTCTCCAATCCCCTGCGTTCAACTGGCGCAAGACCCGATGTCAGGAAGGGATAGCAAAGAACCGGATCACCAACTCTGACGGTCGAGACATTCGCTCCCACCTCCTCAACGAATCCGGCGTTCTCATGCCCTAGGACATGCGGGAGCGGAACCGGGCCATCGCCAATCGGCTGACCTTCAACAATATGGAGGTCAGTACGACACACGCCTGCTCCCGCTATTCGCACGATGATGTCATTGGGAGCCTCGATCACAGGAGCGTCGACGTCCTCGATCTTGACGACATCTGCTATATCCGAGTCAGTAAACGAATGAAGACATGCGGCTTTCATTGAGCCGCGAGAGTAATCCCCAGACTGGACTGTCCCTACATATCTGCACAACGCTCTCGCTTCGAACCAGTTGAACTGCGGTTCTATCCACTCAGTCACCGCACTGCAAGGTCCCTCGATCAGAGTTCATCCAGAAGGAAAGCAAGATCTCCAGTCCCCTATCAGCCTGCCTCTAGTGAGTAAGCCCAAACACTGCAGAACTTGCCTCTTAGGCCTTCAGGAAGATTTTCAAAAAACACTTGCGCTTGGAGCTAGACGCGATTAGAAATCCGAATAGCGAGTTGAGCCTTCGGGCAAGGCTCGCTCGGGGTGACAAAAAAGTAGAAGTCCTTCGGGACGACTACTCCAGAGTCCCTACGGGGAAACTGGTTCAAGCGCCGAAAGGTTGCTTACAAGTTGCTCCGGGTGAGGCCCCCTTCGGGGGGCTTTGCCGCGTCTGGGCGAAGAACTAACAGGCCGGGTCTGGTACCTGGTCATTGCCGTAGCCCGCTCCTTCGGCAATGCCCTCGGTGAAGAAGACCTCCCACATCGCTCCATCCGGATCGGTAACCCATGACTTGTGCTGGAGTTGGTAACCGCACACAAGGTCATTTTGATCCGATCGCGAAAGGCCAATTGAATCGAGCGAACCCCGAAACGTCTCCAACTCCTCTCGGTTCGTCACTTGAATGCCAAAGTGGGCCGAACCGCTCGGCCCGTCTCCGTGGAGGTCAACCGAGAAGTTGAGCAGAGGCTCGTCAAGCATCCATTTTGCATAGTCGGTTCGCTCAAAGGTCGGCTCAGCGCCGAACAACCGACTATAGAAATCCACTGCCGCTCTTATGTCGTCAACCTTCATGCCCACATGGATACGGCGCATTGGGACATTCTGGCATTCATCTCCAGCGCAAGGTGAGCGAAGCCTCAGTTGGGAGAATCTGGAGTCGCACTCCGATGGCCTTCTGGCGGCAGCTACTGTCCGGGAGGCCTATAGCTCTGGGCGTCGATCGCGTCCCATTCCTCGGCCGTCATGAGGACATCAGCCGTGGTGTCGACTACAGCGCCGGTAGGACCCACCATCTTCTTGATCGCTGCCAGAACTGTTGCGTTGGCATCATTCAGGATCATCGTGAAGTCGTAGTTGGAACGTGGGAGCATGTAATAGCACTCGACTTCAGCACCCAGGGATTCGAACATTGAGTGCATGTTCGCCTCCCGCGAGACTGCGCCCTCGGCATTGACTCCCTCCCATGCCTCCGGGCTGTACTTTCCAAAAATCTGAATGCGAGCCATCAAAATCCACCTTTTCCAATTCGCCTAACGAGAGGCCATCTTGGTGCCTGGCATGCCCTCGTTGCGACTGCAGCCAGTCCAAGTCGTCCGATTGAGCGTGGGGCCGACCTGTGAACCGGTGCTGTTGCCGAGCGCCAGACCGGTTTCTCCAAGCCGAGAGGCTTTCAGCCAGTAGCCACCATGTCCGCCGTCCGTTCGATTAACGCAGCCGCCCCCTGCACCTCCTGCACTGGAAGTTGGAACTCGTCGACGCCTTGCCGGGTCAGGAGGTTGCGAAGTTCAGCACCGGCTTCTCGGGGGGAGCCAACAATCGTAAATTGGGACACCCATTCTTCACGAACCAGATCAGCGGCGACGGTTGTTCCTCCTTCGGCGAGGGCCTCACGAATTCCGACGACCTCTTCTTCGGTCATGCCTATGAGCCTGCGAACAGCTGTTGGTGAGTCGACCAGTCGAAAGCTCAGAGTTGAGCGGGCTTTCTGAAACTCTTCTTCCGAGGTGACCAGCATCGTCGAGTAGGTGATCGTGAATCGGCGATCTTTTTGGCGCGTGGCGGAACGCAGGGCGGATACGTGTTCACCGATCAGATCCTTGTGGATATAACTCAAATTGAAGCCGTCAGCCACCTCACCACCAAGGGAGAGGATTTTCGGTCCTCGACCAGCCAGAATGACCTCGATGTCGGGCCTTCCATAGGCCAAAGATGCCGATCTAAGCGAGAACACTTCACCGTCGGTATCCACTGTCTCCCCAGCGAATAGGCCTCGTAACGATGAGACCATCTGGCCAACGGTGTCCACGGGCTTTCGGCGGTCGATGCCTAGGGGGCCGAGAGTCAGTCCTCCACCGGTTCCTATTCCCACGAATGCCCGTCCATCGGATAGTTCATCGATTGTGGCCACGGCCGCTGCAGTCACCCCGGGATGACGCACGTAAGGGTTAGTGATTCCTGGGCCAAGAAGTATTCGATCAGTGGCTAGTGCCACTGCGGCCAGAGTCACATAGAGATCGCGGGTCACTAGCCCCTCGTCGTAGACCCAGCATCGGCGGTAGCCCAGTCGTTCAGCTAGAACGGCCAAGTCGGCTAGATCAGACGCCGGGCTTTTCGGCATCAGGTTGATGCTCAGTGGCAGAGTCATCGGAGAACCTCAGTTTCTGAAGGCTGGAGTTTTGCCGAATGCCAAACATCTTGGTGTCCTCACAGCGAGCCCGGTCGGTCTCTTAGCGTCGATTGCAGCTTCTCGGTTGCAGCCGCTCCTGCCGAAGCAACCTCCCTTCTCCCTTGACCTCGAGGACTCATACACTTCGGTTATGAATCTGGAGGGGGCCACTGCTTTAGTTACAGGCGCAGCCACACGCATAGGGCAACACATAGCTCAGGGTCTAGCCGACGCCGGCGTAAATGTTGCCATCACCTATCGAAATTCCCGCGATGCGGCCTTAGACACCGTGGACGATCTTCGGAGCAGGGGTGTCAACGCCTCCGCCTTTGAGCTGGACCTGACCGAACCGGCGAATTGCATCCAAGTCGTGGAACAGGTCGAGCGAGGTCTGGGACCTGTTGACGTGTTGGTCAATAATGCTTCGTCATTCACTCCTACCCCGTTCCCGACTGCGGACCATCAGGGCTGGTACGAGTCCTTCGATGTCGTGCTGCACGGCCCCTACCACCTATCAAATTTGACATCTCCCGGAATGGTTCAAAGAGGGGGTGGTTCAATCATAAATTTGCTTGATCTCTCTGCTTGGAATCCTTGGCCCAACCGCGGCGCCCACTCAGTTGCCAAGGCGGCCCTGTTAGCCCTCACCCGACAACTATCAGTCGAGTTGGCGCCCCAAGTTCGCGCTAATGCGATAGCCCTGGGGCCGACGATTCCAGCAGCCCGCTTTACGCAAGAACAAGTGGACCATCTTGCCCGGCGGACCCTCACGGGGGCTTGGGGGGATCCCAGTCAAGTTGCGTCTGCAGTCCGTTTCCTGATCGAATCCGATTCCATTACAGGAGAGTGCATCACCGTCGACAGCGGTGAGAGATGGGCGCACGTCCGAAATCGCTTCCTCGACGGTGCGAGCGGGGGTCAATCCGGGACAGCCAGTTCGACAGACTCCTGACGTCACTGACTCAATTACGCCCGAAGGAACCTCTAGCTATCTGATCGCTTCTAGGCCCATACTGTGGTTGAGCTTTTGTCAACAGATTCAATCAAGGAGACAGGTCATGTTGGGTGAAAAAGTCGGCTCTATCTCGGGACCCACCGCGATGAAGGCCCTACCGGCAGTAAATGGAAGCCCCTCGTTCGAAACAACTGCCAGCGGTTTGACCGGCACACTGGCCGGGGCCGAGGTGACCAGTTTCGCTACGTATTCAGCGACACTGCGGTCTGATGGCTCGTTCTACGGTGAGTGCCCCAACTCTGGCGTCGTAATGGCAGCAGACGGGGCCGCCACGTTCCGTGCTACTGGCATAGGGTCCCCCACGGCTGACGGCGGATTCTCCTTCAGAGGCGTTGTCTATTTTGAAACGTCCGCTGCCTCGCTTTCCTCACTGAACGGTGTGGCAATCGCATATGAGTGGGATGTTGAAGCCAGTGGCGAGGCTTCCTGGGAATTGTGGGAGTGGAAGTAGTTTGATTGATGTAGGCAACTAGCCGCGCACCGTCAGTCCCAACAACCTTCATTTCTCCTAGCTACAGGGTGCAGCTATTCGTCAAGGCGGCGGAAACTCTTATTGTTGGCGTGCGGCGAGGCGAGGCCGGCCGCGATCGGCACCATTTGAAGCCGTCCGCAGATGAACACAGCCGGACGAACTTCCAGCTTGCTCGAAGCTCGCTGCATTCCTACCTAGAGAGACGAAACAACCGACGGAGGAATCCAGTTGCGCGGCTGTTTGCCAGACCTGAGCCGGATCGAGCCTGTTTGCGTTCCGCTCTTCTAGCTCGCGTGGCTTCCGACGCCGCCTGTCGCTGGAGTTCGAACCATTCCGTCGTCAGCGGAGGCGGTTGCCTGCTGTTCGAATCCGACGCAGAAGGCTCTTCCTCTGGCACGTCCTGATCATCCACGGACATCACGGCCCCTTCCCTACTGCTCGCCGGTCATGGTTAAAGGGTTTCATATTTGTTACTCGACCTGCACAACGAGTAGCCAACCGTCAGCAACACTCGTTCTGTAGGTTGCAGGACGTGCCAAGCCAGCGCCTGCTCAAGAATATGAACTTGTTCCACCGCTCTGTCCTTAAGTTGAGTTTTGGAAGGTGTGGATGGACGATCTCGAAGATGCCCGTCCTTGAACTCACAACAATCGGTCGAATATCTGCCAAACCCCGATCGGTCATGCTGACTTCTCCCTACCGGGAAGGCGACATCCAGGTGGTCGTCGCCTCCAAGGGTGGGGAGGACACTCATCCAGACTGGTATTTGAACCTGCAGGCAAACCCCGAGGTCCTCGTTACCAGCAAGGACACCAACGACAAGCCGATGACCGCTCGGGCTGCTACTGATTCAGAGCGGAATCGCATCTGGCCAATCATCTCGAACAACTACGCCAACTACCAGAAACGTACAGATCGGGTGATTCCCATCGTTTTCCTTGAGCCATCCAATTGACTGACGACGGGCATTGCCGTTATGTCAGGCTCCCCGACCTGACGGGGAATCGAATGTTGGCACCGTATTAGCCGCCATCCTGAGCTTTGCCGGTTGCGTAATTGCCGGAATCGAATGTTAGGCAATCTCAGATGAGAGACGAATCATCCGAGTGGCGCTCTCTGGTCTCCGAGGAGGCCATCGATCCAGACAGACGCATCATCGACCCACACCACCACCTGTGGCGAAGTCACGACCGCTTCAGTGCCGACTACATGCTGAAAGAACTCTGGGCCGATACCAGCACCGGTCACCGGGTTACCGAGACGGTATTCGTAGAATGTCATGCCTCATACCGGGCTGACGGACCACGGCATCTAAGACCGGTTGGGGAGACCGAATTCGTCGCCGATATTGCTCAGGCCTCCGCTGCAGGCCCCGGACCGCAGATCGCCGGAATCGTCGCCCATGCGGACCTGCGACTCGGCAACGAACTCAATGAGGTGATTGAAGCCCATCAGAAGGCAGGCAGAGGACTGTTTCGTGGCATTCGTCACGCGATCTCCCACTCCCTTCATCCCGAGGCACTAAGCATTCCAGGTCGCGCACCGGTCGGCCTAGCAGCAGACAAGCACTTCCGGAACGGTGTCCGATTTCTTGGCCAGTTGGGCCTGACCTACGAAAGTTGGCACTACCACTACCAACTGCAGGAGTTCGCAGATCTCTGCCGTGCCGCGCCGGAAACCTCGATCGTGCTCGACCATTTCGGCACACCCCTCGGTGTTGGTCCATACGCCTCGAGACGTGAAGAGATTCACGCGGCCTGGCGGAAGGACCTAGCCGAATTGGCGCTTTGTCCGAATGTTGTGGCCAAGCTCGGTGGACTGGCTATGCCCGACAACGGTTTCGGGTGGCACAAGGCTGAGCGGCCGCCAACATCAGATGAAATCGTTGCTGCACACCGCGATCACTATCTGCACGCCATTGATCATTTCGGCCCGGACCGTTGCATGTTTGAGAGCAACTTCCCTGTCGATCGACTCTCCCTGTCTTACGGCGTGCTCTACAACGCTTTCAAGAAGATTGTCGCCGATTTCACCGACGCCGAACAAGACGCCATGTTTTCCGGCACCGCCGCACGCGTCTACCGCCTCTAGGCGCGGAGCGGACGACTTAAGGAATTAATCGAAGCAAGACGCGAGGACGACTAGCTCTATCAAATCAATTATTCGGCGTGTCCATCAATCCCGGTCGAGTTCTGAGCTATACGCCGCCGCACCATCTCCTTCTTGGCTACTTCGCTACCGTCGTGCCAAGTGCCTCGTGCCCAATCGAAGGGCGCTTCGACGTTCCCGTAATTCACCTCAAAATGACGGTGATGAAGGTCATGAAACCAATCTCCAGCGGCCAACGATCGCCGCCCCATGCGAATCTTGCAAAAACCTGAATGCGAAACAGCTGGCCCCAGACCTTTGAAAAATCCCGTGAGAATAATGATCGTTGGATGAGTGGGAATTAGCCACCAGACAAAAAACATGGAGAAGAACATCAGATGCTCAACGGGATGCATCGATATCCCCGTCCACGGCCCCGTGTTCACGTTGCGGTGATGCAACTCGTGAACACTTCGATACAACGGACTCCAATGAAGCATCCTGTGTATCAAATAGAAATGCGATGACGATGCAAAAAAGAACACCACCGTCGAGCAAGTCAGATACAGGAAATCACCTGTCCAATGGGCCTGAGGAATAACACCTTTTATCCAAGCCCATAGTGTCAATGCCTCGAATGCGGACCACACGGATACACCACTTGCAAGACTCCAAAACACATTGTCGTAAACTTGGTTACGCCAAAGAAACCTTGGAGAAGTCCGAGACATCCATCTCTTTGAGAACTTGTAGTCGCTGCCTTGGCGGGCCTTTCTGTAAAGCCACCAGTGCAGACCACCTGCGACGACAACCAGTAAGCAACAATTCCGTAGAAAGATCAGGCCGACGAAACCAATCGATAGTCCACCTGTTTCACCGATATTTGGTGTCAGATAGTTCCAAGAGATTGCTGCCAGCCCTATGAAGACGAACCCCCATGGGAAGAGGAATTCCGTCAGAAGCCACTGAATTGACCTTATGGGCTTCAACGGCCAGGAGAAGATAGGTGGAAGGCCGATTGGTTGTTCGGGCCGATACCCGTTAACTCCTCGGCTCTCTTCGGCAGGGTTCATGGAACGACTCAACCAGCTTCGACTGAAACGTGGACAGGAGGAAGGCGGGAAACCCATTCTGTAGCTTGTTCATAGGCGGAGCCGACTCGCAGCACCTGGTCGTCAGCAAACGGTCGACCCGCGATTTGCAGACCAATGGGAAGTCCATCTGCTGTCATGCCGCATGGCACCGACAAGGCTGGTTGCCCAGTCAGATTGAACGGAGCGGTCGTCCGGACGAAACTTGAAATCACCGGTTCTTCAATACCCGAAAAATCAAAGTACTCCTGGTCATGCAGTTGAGCAGGCGCTGGAACTGTCGGCGTCAGGAGAACGTCGATTTGCTTCTCGTCAAATATTGCCTTCATCCGGTCCGCAATAACACTCCGCCACCGCAGGGCCCTCAAGTAGTAGCCAGCCGGCAATGCTGCACCCGCTACCAGCATCGCCCTGATCGAAGGATCGATTAAATCCGGACGTTTTTGAATACTGCTGTGGTGGTAGTTGGCGGCCTCAGGAGACACGATCGCGAATTCAACATCAAGGCACCGACTCAGGAATGAAACGTCCACGGTTACGATTTCTGCGCCTATCTCGCGCATTGTTTCAACCGCATTGAAGAAAGCCTCTTGGACTCGCTGATCTATCGGTTCCATGAAGAAACCTTCGGGAACTGCTAGACGAAGCCCTGCAACTCCGGAATCCAATTTTGCCCCGTAGTCGCATGACACTTTTCTTCTCGTCGTTGGGTCTGCCGGGTGTGGTCCTGCTATGACTTGCAACAGACGTGCACAGTCCTTAACAGTTTTTGCCATGGGACCAACATGATCCAGGGACCAACTGAGCGGTTCTACGCCGCACTTCGGAACAAGACCATATGTTGGTTTTAGTCCGGCTATGCCACAGAGTGCTGCGGGAATGCGTATGGAACCACCGGTATCGCTCCCCAATGCTCCGTCAGAGAGGCCAGCCGCGACCGCTGCACCGGATCCGCCGCTCGAACCTCCAGCTGAACGATTGATATCCCAGGGGTTGCATGTTCCTGGCGTTTGCACACCGCAAGCGAGTTCGTGAGCTGCAGTCTTCCCAATGATCACACCGCCGGCTTCTCGGATCCTAGCCACAACCACCGCATCTGAGGATGCTGGCTCGGGTGGATCTCCGTAGAGCGCCGATCCACAACCATTGGGTAGACCCCGGACTTCGATGATGTCCTTGATCGCTATCTTCATTCCGCCTAGAGCAAGGCCCTGGTCACGGTTCTCCCACTGCTGGCGCAGGCCGGGAGGGTCCAGAGTCACCATCGAACCCAGTTTCTGGTCGACGCGAACAATCTGCTCGAGTATCGAATTTGCCGAAGGGTCGTTTAGTCCCATGATGCGTCAAAGATCAAACAGGGCGAGATCTCCTGCGGCACCAGTGCCACAAGTTCATCGGTGACTATTGCTCGTTGTTCAAAGTCATCCATGAGGTCGCTCAGGCGCTCCCCTTCGCCCAAGTCAGCCCAATCAAGGAGTGCTCGCAGCGACGATTCGTTCCTGCGTCCAGTCATTCAGTGAGCTCCGCTGTCACATCCACTTCCATGACTAGCCCCGGTAGCCCCAGTGAGGCCACCTGAACTGCAGTCACCGCCGGCAACGCGAGGCCATCAAAGATACGGCGCCGCACCACCATCTCTTGGTCAAGCTCTCTTATGTCTGCCATGTAGTAGACAACTTTGACGATATTTGCTGCTGTCGCGCCCGCTTCGCGCAACACCGCGAGGACATTTGACCAGACTTGTTCGGCCTGTTCGGTGACTGTATTGCCAACAATTATTCCCGAAGAATCAAGCGCTACTTGACCAGCAAGATAGATCGTCTTGCCAGTCTTGATTGCATAGGAATATGGCTCCGGAGGCGGGCATAGTTCCGGCGGTTGTATCACTTCGCGGCAATCTGTTTGACCACTATCACTCATACTTGCTCATTATTCCAGAAAGCAACGTTCGATATATGATCCGATAACTGACCGCGGCGCGTGGGAGGACTTCCATGCCTTTTGTAGAACTATCAACTGGGATCAACACCTATTACCAGATTGAAGGCTCAGGAGAATACCTCTTCCTCATCATGGGAACTGGTGCCGATCACTCGACTTGGGACGCCCAGGTGGAATTCTACCGCGACCATTACACGGTCGTTAGTTACGACAACAGAGGAACTGGGCAATCAACACACCCAGCAGGCCCCGATGAATACAGCATGCGAATACTCGCTGATGATGCTGCGGCGCTGATGGACGCCATCGGAATTGATTCTGCTCATGTTTCTGGACTCTCGCTGGGCAGCGCAACAGCACAGGAGCTCGCCATCAATCATCCTGACCGCGTTGCGAGCCTTCAGCTACACAACACCTGGGGCAGGTCGGATGAGTGGTTCATCAGGATGATCGACTCAATGTCGTTCATGGTGGAGCATGACGATCTGGACGCCTATATCCGTTGCGCTCTTCTCTGGGTCTCAAGCCCCGACTTCCTTGCGAATAGGCCTGATGATGTCAACGCTTTTGAGAACAACTTCATCAGGGACAATCCACATCCGCCTTCCAAGAACGGACTTCTGGGTCACTTCCACGCCGACAGGACGCATGACGCTCTGGGCAGACTTAGCCAGATAACGGCTCCGACAATCGTCACGACCGGAGAGATGGACTGGCAGGTTCCGGCTAGATATGGCCGGGAAGTGGCCCAGAACATCCAAGGGGCCCAATTCCACACGTTCGAAGGCCCATCTTCGAGCCACATTGCCTTCTATGAAATGGTCGACGAGTGGAACCGGTTTACCCTTGAATGGCTGGAGGGACAGTCGACTAAAGGTTAGGAGTCGCCCTCCAACCCGTGGACTTCCTCGTAGGTCGGTTTTCCTTCTGCTTCAACCCAGTACTGCTTGCCCCAACCTACGCCTTCCCAAGTCTTGATGTACTCGGGAACGATTTTGATCAGCCACCGCGGCTGCACCAAGGTAGGAACCAGATAGGTCGGTCCGTCTGGGCCAAGGTACCGAACGGACATCTCCTCGGCCACCTGGACCCATTTGCCGCCGATATTTGCCTCTTCAACGATCTCAGCTCGACCCTGACAGAAAACCTTAGGCAGGGTGTACTGGCCACGCTCGTCATCTACTTCCATTTCATCAACCACCAGACTCACATCTGGATTGTTCTTCATGTACCGAGCAATTCGAGCCCTCTCCCGGATGACCAGAAGAAAGCCTTCGCCATCCCACGTGTACCAAAGTGGGACTACATAAGGCTTGCCGTCATCGTCGAGGCAGGCAACCCGGGCAAAGGCGTTGCCGGTCAAGAACCTTTCGGCCCTCTCCCACTCCATGCCGCCAACATTTCCGCGCCAACTTTGGTCCTCAGCCATTTCCTCTACCTTCCTATAAGTAATCGTTTCCGATTTGTCGGTCAACTACGCTCGATACCCGGTCAACAGGATCTTATATAGTGTGCAGTGTGGCTGTCACTCCCGACTCTTATGAATCCAATGGGAGTGACCCAGTTGTCTCTATCCGCCATCTGGTCAAAGAGTTCCAGCTGGGATCTGGGCTGTTTTCCGGAAGTCAAAAGCAACTGGTTTCGGCTGTGGCCGACGTCTCCTTCGACGTCGAGCGGGGTCGAACTCTGGGAATAGTCGGAGAATCAGGCTGCGGAAAATCGACTACGGCACGGTGCATCCTTCGGCTCGTGGAACCAACTTCCGGAGAGATCATCTACCGCAAATTGAGTCCAACCAATGGCGCCATTGACGAGATCGACATCCGCGAAATCTCCGACTCTGAACTACGACACCTTCGATCCGACCTTCAAATAGTCTTTCAAGACCCAGTCGCCTCATTCAATCCCCGGATGACCGTCGGGGCATCAATTAGCGAAATTCTGGTTGTCAACACGGACATGCCCCGTCCGGAACGTGAAGACCGCACCCAAGAGTTACTTACCCTCGTAGGACTCGACAGCGGCCATTCTCAGCGCTACCCCCACGAATTCTCGGGAGGTCAGCGCCAACGTATCGGCGTGGCACGCGCTCTGGCCCTGCACCCGAGTTTCATCATTTGCGACGAGCCGGTCTCTGCGCTGGACGTGTCCATTCAGGCTCAAGTGTTGAACCTGCTGCTCGAGCTTCAACAAGAACTCGGACTCACTTACCTGTTCATAAGTCACGATCTCGCAGTGGTGCGACAAGTCTGTGATGACGTAGCTGTGATGTACCTGGGGAAGATCGTCGAGCAGGCGCCAGTAGAGAAACTCTTTGCCGAACCGAACCACCCTTATACCCATGCCCTGTTATCTGCGGCTCCGGTTGCCAACCCAAAGAAGCAACGAGGACGCACTCGTTTGTTGCTGGAGGGGGATGCCCCTAGCCCAATTGACCCACCCTTGGGGTGCCGCTTCCAATCCCGCTGTGAGATCGGCCGTTCCAAGGATCTGTGTCATGAAGCTGAGCCGCCCCTTGCCGACAACGGAGACGGTCACCTAGTTGCGTGTCACTTTCCCGAAGTCAAGTCCGTCATCTAGCTCCCGTGAAACCACTTTCCGACGCAGTTTCCTCAATGCCCCGCTCAGGCATCCGCGTGATCATGGATCGTGCATTTCGCATGCCCGATTGCATTCGCCTCGAGGTTGGAGAACCGAACTTCCCTACGCCACCACACGTAGTGGACGCGGCTACGCAGGCGGCCCGGGACGGTCGGACTAGGTATACCGAAAATCCGGGTATTCCAGAATTGCGGACGCGAATAGCGGAGCATTTCACCAGAGACACGGGGCGTCCCACTGATGCCAGCCAAGTGACTATTACTACCGGTGCAGTAGCAGCCCTTTATACAGCCCTCATGTCCATAACCAATCCGGGAGATGAGGTAATCCTGACGAGTCCTGCTTGGCCGAACTATCTGATGCAAATGAAGTTGCTGGGAATTCGTCCAGTTGCGATTCCCACTACTGCGGAAACCGACTATGCCCCCAGCATTAGCCAACTCGAATCCGCTATCTCCGGGAAAACCAAGGCCATCCTCCTCAATACCCCTAGTAACCCAACTGGTGCGGTAATTAGCAACACGACGATGGCCGAGATCGTCGACTTCGCGCGGCAAGCCGATATCTACGTCGTCTCAGATGAGGTCTATGACAGGATGACTTTCGAGAATCCTCACGTGTCTGCCGCCTCCCACGACACTGATGGCCGCGTTGTCTGCATTCATAGTTTCTCCAAGACCTACGCAATGACTGGTTGGAGGGTGGGCTATGCCGTCGCTCCACCAGAAATCGCTCAGCTCATAATCAACTGTCAGGAACCCACAGTGAGTTGCGTCAATGCTCCAGCGCAATACGGTGCTATCGCCGCGCTTGACGGTCCTCAGGATGTTGTCCTCCAAATGCGTGACGCCTACAGAGCGCGACGGGACGAAGTTCTTCGTTTGCTTTCATCTTCTGGCATCGATGCCCACAAGCCAGGCGGCGCCTTCTACATCTGGGTTGACATCACAGATTCTGGTAGGTCGGACATGGACTTCGCCATGGACCTGATCGATAAACGCCAGGTTACTGTCGTCCCTGGCTCCACCTTTGGTCCCGGAAATGAAGGACGCATTCGAATTTCATTAGCAACTGCGACGACAGATCTCTACGAAGGAGTAAGTCGCTTGGTTGAGGAGATAAAGAGCTAACAGGAGGTTTCCAATGGAAGTAATCGATGCCCACCTTCACCTATACAAGGCCGTATCTCCCGCCTACCCTCGAACCGTCTACCCGGGGATGGCGGACGCCGAGATGGAAGTCCTAGCCGAAGACTTTCTTGAAATCATGCAGGCGGCTGGCGTCGACAAAGCCATCGTGGTACCTCTAGGACCACAGGACCATTACCTGACTGATCTTCGCAACTATTTCCCTGGCCGATTCGTAGGAATCGGAAATTACGACCCGGACTCGACCATGATCAGCCAAGACCTGGACCAGAGAATTGAGACCAGCGGCATCCAAGGAATCCGGGTCAGTGGGGTCGATCCCATCGCCTCACCGGGCGACGACCCAGAAACATATGAACTCTTCCCACTTTTCGCAGCGATGGCCGAAAGGGGCCTGAAGGTCTGGTTCTACGCCGAACCCGATCAGGTGCAGTTATATGAGAAGGTTCTTGACCTCCTGCCCGATCTCACCACCGTATTCAACCATTCCGGATTCATGGTCACTGTCGACAACCTGGCAATCGACGAGCATCGCAGACCCCACTTCACCACCGAAGTTCCTCCACCGACGCTAGACCTTCTAAGTCGCGTCGCCGAGAGACCCAATACCTTCGTTCACTTCTCTGGGCAATACGCCTTCAGTCATGATCCATATCCATATGCCGACATGGCACCTGTCGCAGAGACCCTCTTACGCGCTTTTGGACCCGAACGGATGCTGTGGGCCTCAGATTTCCCTTGGATTCTGAATGAACCTGGCTATCCCGAACAACTAGCTTTAGTCGACCACCTGCTACCGGACATCGATAGTGACGCTCGCGACTTCATTCGAGGGGGAACTGCTGCCTCCCTATTCTCCTTCTAATTCGGTATTCCGAAATTCAGCGGCAGCCTCTTCGTGGGTTGAAGCAGTCCAGGCTAGGTGTGCTGACACCAGCGTGCGGCGAAAGAAGATTGCTATGTCATCCAAAAGGTGCGTACGGCTTCTGATCAGCGCTGGGCCGTGATCGGTTGCAGCCACTGACGCCCAGAGCTTTCGCGTACCCAGGCCATCAAACACAGCTCTCGCCTCATCCGACCTCTCCCCATCGTTTGTGGCTGCAATCACAAGTTGTGGAACTTCTTGCCCTGCATTGGGCTGCGAACAACCGCTATCCACTGTTCCGCGAGGGGAAACCATCACGTGGGTGACAGGCCCGTCCTGTCCACGTAGTTGGGCTAGATCAGTTGATATAGACCCATAGGAACAGAGCCCAACTGGGCCCCATACTCCCGAGACGCTCTTGAGGATCTCGGTTACGGATTCGACAATCGGTCGATCGTGGTCTAGTTCGTCGGAAAGGCCGTGATTGGGAAGATCCAAGTTAATTACTCGAAAGCCCTGATCCGCCAACAAGTGATCGATCCCTCTCCAACTATCGAGATCGTCTCCATGGTCATGAACCATGACGATCGGCGGTCCTTGAACCGTCCATTCTTGTCCTCGGACTGTCAATCCTCCATCGGTCTTCACCTCAATGGCCAACGGTTCCATCAGAGGGCCTTGAATTGTTGAGGATTGATGCAACGCAGACTATGGGTTCCCTTAGCGCTGAGGATCGGAAGTTCTTCCCAGCATGCATCTTTGGCATAGTCGCAGCGAGGCGTGAATTGGCAGCCAGGCGGCGGTACCTGTGGAGGGGGCACACGGCCCGGGATGCTGTGCAAGCTTCCCCTAGATGCTGAAATGTCTGGCAGAGCCCGGATTAGCCCCTGCGTATAGGGATGCTGCGGGTCTTCGAACAATTCGTCCACAGGTGCTTCTTCGACTATCTCACCCGCGTACATGACCGCCACCCTGTCTGCTACCGATGCCACAACCGCCAGGTCGTGTGTAATCAGGAGCATTCCCATCTCTCGTTCGCGTTGTCGGTCTCGCAAGTTCTCTAGGATTTGGGCTTGAACAGTCACATCAAGAGCGGTAGTCGGCTCATCGGCTATTAGGACCTTTGGGTCTAGAGCTATCGCCAAGGCAATCATCACCCGCTGTCGCATCCCACCTGAGAGTTGGTGCGGATAACTGTCCATGCGCTTCGCTGCATCTGGAAGTTCTGCCTCGACCAGTGCTTGGACCGCAATTTCCTTGGCCTCGGACCGACTGACGTCTCTATGGGCTCGAACTATCTCTTCGAGAACGCTGCCGATGGTGAAAACTGGATCGAGCGAAGTGATCGGATCTTGAAAGATCATCGAAATCGAATCGGCCCGGAGACTCCTCAACTCTCGTCCCGATAACCCGAGGAGGTTCTTCCCTTCAAGGTTGATTGCTCCATCAGTCACTTCGGCTATACCCCTAGGGAGCAAGCCCATCACGGAAAGTGCAGTCATGGACTTGCCGCAACCACTCTCTCCGACCAGACACACGATCTCGTTCTCATTGACCGACAGAGAGAGACCCTTGACAACCTCGAAGTTGAATCCCTCGCTACTTATCGAGATCCTCAGATCCTTGATTTGTAGGAGTTCTTGCCTTGGTCGGTACGAGTCGCTATTGACCGACACTGTCTTCTCTTCGGTCAAGTTCATGCTGACTTCCGAAGACGCGGGTTTGCGATCGTATAGCCAGTATCAGCCAACCAGTTCCCCAGGACTACCAGCGCAACCAGAACTAGGGAGAAGAACTGAGCTACGGGGTAGTCGCGCCTCAATACGGCGTTTACCAGAACCTGACCAAGTCCAGGCCATCCGAAAATGGTCTCAACGATGAGCGCATAGCCCACAATTTGACCTATTCGCAGACCTGCCAACGAGATGATCGGAATAAGGGCATTACGGAGGACGTGCTTACAGGTAATTCGCCATTCTGATAGGCCTCCGGCACGAAGTGTTCGGACATAATCGCTGTTCTGGCTTTCAATCATGGAGGACCGCGTCATACGGACAGTAAGAGCTATTCCCTCGAACGCAAGAACGGTCGCCGGCAGGATGAGCTGCTTCGTGCCACAGCAACCCGCTGACGGCAGCCATCCGAGCGTCGACGCGAATAACCAGACGGCAAGCAGCGCAAGCCAGAAGTTGGGGACAGCCATTGCGAATGTCGAAAGTGACATGATGCCTTGATCCGCCCAGCTATTTCTTCGAAGTGAGGCCAAGATCCCGAGAGGGACGCCGACGAGGAATACGAGCGCAAAGGCAGTTCCGCCCAAGATCAAGCTATTCAGACCATGCTCGGTCAGCATGTCAGTCAGTGCTTTGTTGTTGGTCAGCGAATTCCCAGGGTCTCCGCTAAGGATCCGTCCCATGTAGGTGAAGTACTGCTGGTAGATCGGTTCGTTTAGCCCGAGACGGTCCCGAAACTCCTCCCGAAACTCCTCAGTAGCGGACCCTGGCAGAGCTGCAGCTGTGGCGTCGCCGCCTGAGAGACGTATCGCATAAAACACAGCGACCGAACTCACAAAAAGAACAATTATCGTGTAGACGAGCCTGCTGGCAGATCGTTTCATTCCTTCTCGACCCCCTTGGCTTCGTGCCGGAGTTGAGGATCGAAAACGTCCCTTAGGCCATCACCAATCAGGCTAACCGATAGCACTAGCAAGGCAATAGCGATACCAGGAACTGTGCTCTCCCAGTGATTGATTCGCAAGAAGCCGCGGCCATCAGCCACCATCTTCCCCAAACTAGGGAGCGGGGGTTGCGCCCCCAATCCAATGAAGGACAAGCCGGCTTCTGCGATGATTGCCACTGCCACGTAATAGGACGCCAGCACCAATGCAGGCGCCATCACATTCGGCATGAGATGACGCCACATGATCCGAAAGTTCGGAACTCCACAGGCCCGCGCCGCTTCAACAAATTCCTTGCTGCGAAGAACAACGACTTCGCCCCGGACTACGCGAGTAATAGCTGCGACGTTAACTATCCCAACAGCCAAGATCACTGGAAACAATCCTTGCCCCAGTCCACCGGCCAGAAGCACCGCAACCAGGATAAGTGGAAACCCCCATACGAAGTCAGTCACCGAGCGAATCACTCGATCTATGGAACCACCCAGGAATCCGCCACACATTCCCAAAGCCATGCCTACCACCAGCGCCATTGAGGTGACTGCTGCAGCAACAAAGAGAGAGACGCGAATCCCGATGCAAAGTCGGACGAGCAGATCGCGACCGTACTGATCTGTCCCTAGAAGATAGCCCTCGCTAAACGGAGTGAGATGAGCGTCTCGCAGCGCCTGCTGCCCGTAGTCGCTGCCGATAAACAACGGTCCGATAAGCCCGAGGCCGACAATGAAGACCCCGAGAATCGAACCCGTAAAAAGCAGCTTGTTCCTGCTGAACTCCTTGAGCCTTTTTCGCCAAGGGTTAGACCGAGCTTCGATCTCATGAGCAGACACTCGTTCTTCCCACGCTTTCGCGTGGGAAGAACGAGTGTCTTCAAAACTGGCCATCCAGCAAAGAGCGGAGGAGCCTTATGAGGAAAACCTCTAGCCCTCGATCCAGACGTCGTTGTAGTACGGATAGAGGTTCCAGAGAGTTGGCTGCCATCCATGCACGTTGTTCCGCTTTGCGAACACAGCATTTCTAGTAACCATCGGAACGTAAGGAACATTTTCGCAGTAAGCCACCTGGAAAGCCGACTGAGCAGCCTGTCCTTCTTCCAACGTCCCGGCGCTTGTCCATGCTGCCATCGATTCGTCGATAGCAGGAACGTTGGCCCGGGACATGTTCGGGAATGGGATCGTCGCGCTGTTCACGAAGAGGTTGAGCACGTCGATCGGGATCGGCCAGAGCCAGTAGAAGAGCGTCATCGGAGCAGCGCCCTTACCCTCTGTGGCCTGCTTCTCGAACATAACCGCCCTGTCAACAACGTTGACCTGAGCATCGACACCGCCCTCACGCATCATCGCTGAAGCCGTCGTGGCTACTGCCTCGTTGATCGACTCTGCCTGAACGGCAAATTCGAACGAGAGAACCGTTCCATCCTTCTCCCAGATCCCGTCGCCGTTTAGGGCCCATCCCGCTTCAGTCATGAGTGCAGCGGCCGCATCCGGGTTGTAGCTGATCATCTCTTCGACCACTGGATCGTAGAACTTGTCAGTTGGAGGAAGCGGACCGAAATCGGCAACTGCATCGCCGAAGAACACGGCGTCACGCATTGCTTCGCGGTCAATCAGGTGAGCGATGGCTTTGCGAACTCGTACGTCAGAGAAGTACTCGTCCCAATCCTGGTTGAGGGTCAGGATGTAGCCAGACCACTCTGGGAACCTGTAAACGGTTATGTCCGAGTTGCTCTCCAGCCGACTCACATCCTGCGGCGCTGGGCCTTTCAGGGTGTGGATATCGCCGTTTTCCAACTGAACAGCACGCTGGCTGGCCTCAGGAATGAAGGACCAGCGGATTGCGTCGAGATACGCCTTGCCCTTGTTCTCAAAGAATTCGGTATTCGAACCCGGGTAATCCTCCCAACGCTTTACGAGGACATGGCTTCCAGGCACAAACTCCTCGTGGGTGAAGGGTCCCGTGCCGTCGGCAAGTTCAGTGCCGTATGTGGTGGATTCCATGCCACCCTCTGCATTCCAGGTATCCATGCAGAGGACCCGGAAATAACCAGTCTTGTGCGGACCAAGAGTGCCGACCCACGGATTCGCCATCTTGACTACCAGTTGGTCGCCTTCAGCTTCATAGCTAGCAACCGGCGCCGCCAAGGTAGCGATGAATGAGGTCGCCTTGAAGAACGCTAGGAAGTCTGCAACTGCCGCAGCGTTGGCCGGCTTGCCAGAATGGAAGGTTCCGCTTGGATCGATGTCGAACCGGTACTCCATGCCATCAGCCGACTTCGTGAAACTCGTGGCCAATTGGTGATTGTCGTTACCGTCGGGATCATTGGTGAGCAGCGCCTCATAGATTGCGAAGAACGCCGGGTCATACCAGTTGGTCGTGATCGGATCGTGCTTCGAAAAGTCCAGGTCATAGCCCTCTTTGAGCGTCCCACCAGAGGTTGGACCGGCAGTAGTGGTCGGGGCAGCAGTAGTGGTCGGGGCAGCTGTTGTAGCCGGAGCGGCTGTTGTAGCCGGGGCAGCAGTCGTAGCCGGAGCGGCTGCCTCGTCAGACCCACAAGCAGCAAGAATTGAGCCGGCCGCAGCCACGCTCACTCCTAGCCCTCCAGCTACCTTGACGAACTGCCTTCGGGAGACTTTGCCATCCCGGTACTCGTCTATGAGTTGTTCTAGTTCGCCGTTTCCGGTCTGATCATTCATTGCTAGCTCCCCCGTTCCTAAGGGCTGTCCACTCTTGTTTGCAGCAACATAGCCGCTCTGATCGAGACAATCTTATATCTTCTGCTGATTTTAGGAAAGTGCTTCTCTTCTACGGGTCTTCAGTGGCAATAGGACTCGCCTGTGATGAAGGGAACGAGTTCTGGAAAGTTGCAGCCGCATCAGGAGACCAGTGGGTTCCAAGCGGTAGAAGGAGATCTGCAGCAGTCCCTTCTTCACAGGGATGTCCTTGTTTCACGATCAGACGCGTGCCATCGCTAGATCCGATCAAGATGTATGAATAGACGGTCTGGTAGGCGGTGTGATTGCAGATCCCGCTCGCTCCGCCATCGTGGCTTTGCTGCAGTTCGAGAATGTCAGGCAGGCCAGCGGCCGCTGAGAGTCGCTCGGTCGACCAGGCAAGACGGTTTTCAGTCGTGACCCGATCATGGTCGGTGGCCTCCGCTCCGAAATGGACGTGATGATTGGTGCGGGTCACACGATCCGACGCAATGGAGTAGTGAAGATCGGTCCCGCGGATCTCAATTGTCGCCACACAAGACGGGTCGGCCAGCACCAGGTTTGCGCACCAGTAACTGTCGCGTTCCTGCGCTCGCTGAACTGCTTCGATCGCTGACTCAACATCGGTGCCCTCCGTGAGGGCTATCTCAGTGAGTTCGTCGTAGTTGCGCCCCTCCAAAGGTTCCTCCCTCACGTTCGAGTCTGCACAAAACAGCCCGTGGCTATTTGCTCCGATCGAAAAACCAGAGAATTCGTCTCCAGAGGAATCTGCCTCAGCCCATGAAGAAGTTCCGCAGACCCCAAAACAATCTCGGCTAACAAAAAGTTTGTCCTCGAAACTTGGGCGGCCGAAATCCTTGTTTTTGAAAAGGAGGTAGCTTCCATCGTGTATTCGAAGCGCGCCGGTGGTGCACATATAGTCCGACACTACTAGGGTCGTTATTCACTCGAATAAGGCCTGATGTAAAAACTCCGATCTAAATGGAATCCACCGCACGGAAATTCGGCCACCTCGTCGAGCGGGTCTACGAAGCCACCCGGGCCCAAATCCTTGATGGCACCTACCCTCCTGGAGCCCCACTCCGGCTCGGAAAATTGGCTAAAGACAATCAGGTCAGCCTCATACCGGTGCGAGAGGCACTGCGGCTGTTGGAGAGCGAACGATTCGTCGTCTCAGAGGTCAACAAGGGAGCGCGTGTAGCCCCGCTGTCGATGCAGTCGCTAGAAGACCTCTACAGAGTCCGAGTGCTTCTTGAAACCGAGGCTCTGAAACTGGCGAGCCGCAAGATGGACGAGAGTTTCATCGAATCGCTGGAGTCGACCATAAGCGAGGCGATAGGGAGCCTGCAGACGGGCGAAACTGAAAAAGGCCTGGCCCTCCATCAGGACTTCCACCACCGGATATACGCGTTATCTGGCTCAGACTGGCTGTGCCACATGATCGATAATCTATGGGCGCATTCCGAGCGCTATATCCAACTGGCCTCCGGACAGAGCAGGTTCGTCTGCACAGTGGACGACAACCACCATGCCATCATCGATCGTCTTATGGCAGGAGATGCAGAAGGCGCTGCACAGTCACTGTCAGCCGATCTTCTCGACACCGTCGAAATGCTGCGAGGCGAACTAGACGAGGTAGCTGTTCCGGTCACCAACAACTGATCCAGCCGACGTCTCCTTCTGGGCTAGGTCAGTAATTCGCCGACGAGAACTAGTTTCTAACCACTGGCAGAGAGAGACTCGACGGGTAAGAACCGCTGTGAAGCACCGTCTGAGTTGCCGTGACTGCAGCCAAAGGACCCTCGCAACCGATAGGGCCTCCCGTGTTCAGGTTTCGATCCCACTGTGGAAAATCGGAACTGGATATATCCAGCCTGATCGCCGAGCCTGCGGGCACCTTGACCGCCAGCGGTCCAAGGTCTATGCGGTACCGGTAGATCTCCCCAGGGGCAATGGGTGATGGTTCAGTCAGCGAATCGCGATAACGAGCTCTGACAATTCCTTCTTGGACATTGACCGACCTTCCGTCTGGACCAACGACGCAAAAACGGGCCGTGAAGTCAGTATCTACTGCTGACGAAGCGGCGAAAAGAGTCACAAACGCATCGCCCACTACAAGCACATCTTCTCCCATTGGCTCTGTCGTATAGACGAGAACCATCCGAGAACCCTCGGCGACGCACTGGTCTGCCGGACCCATCGGGGTTACCGAATCGAAGCAGCACGAGTGCCCTCCAAGACTGGGGGTAGGCGTGGCCGGGTCATAGATAAAGACATCCGCCGGTTCATCCGATGGAACTTCTCGATCCAGCCAGCCATCGCCAAACTTCGAGTTTGCCCTGCCTCCCGAGTGGAGGAAATACTCACAAAAGTGAGCCTCCGGGGGCGGCCACTCACTGAAGTTTCGGATCCCCTCACCCAGCAGATACACAGTCACCGGGTGATCCATTACTCCGTTATCAGCACCCTTGAGGTGGTGGTCCAGCCAACGCACCTGCCAGTCATCGACCTCGTTGGTGCTGACTTGGCCTCCTACAACGTCAACGGGGCTCCATGGCATGTGAGTCCACGGACCTAGGAGGAGTTTCTGGGTCGGGGCTTGATCAATCCCATTTTCGGAAGAATCAATCCCATTTTCGGAAGAAAGGCCGACGAAGTTCTTCACCGTGCCGCCCAGGAAGATGTCGTAGAGGCCTCCAACGTGCATGGCTGGAACGGTTATCCGGTCGTATGCCTCGTCGATGCTCCACCTGCTCCAATAGTCATCGTAAGTGGAGTGCTGCACCCAGTCCCGAAAATAGGAAGCGTGTTCTGCAATGACGGGGTAATCCACGATTGGCAAGAAGTTGAACCAGTCGGGTGCCGAGCCGAGCGCCGCTCCGAGTTGCCCGTAGCCGGCTTCGTCACCGGCTCTCTTGGCGGACTCGAGCCCAAGCAGGGTCGACCAGTAAACGACAAATGCCAAGTTGAGTGCCCCCGATTGGTAGGTCCACCCGTCGTAGTACTGGGACCCGGTGAACCCAGAACAGATCGTTGCGAGACTTGGCGGTGATTCCTTGGCCGCGAGCATTGTCGTGGCGCCACCGTATGAGAATCCATACATGGCCACCCGTCCATCGGAACCGGGCAGGCGGGCAGCCCACTCGACACTGTCATAACCATCGTCCGCTTCGTTTAGAAACGGAGTGAAATCCCCTTCAGAGAGATAGCGACCTCGGCAGTCCTGCACGACCACCAAATAGCCCTTTTCGGCATACCACGCGGGGTGGGCATAGCCGAAATTGGATAGCGCTGCCTGCTTGTCATAGGGATGACGACTCAAGAGAACAGGATGAGGACCCTCCTGTTTGGGACGGTAAACGTCCGCCAAAAGAACGGTTCCATCACGCATCGTCGCAGCGACGTCACGCTCAACCGATACCCCATCCATTCCGGTCAGGACTTCATACCTCATGTCTCTTCCTTTGTCTCTTTTGTCACCGGGGTCGACTTGTTCACCTTCAGCACTTCCCTTTGACTTTCTGTTCCCGAACTGGCTTCGACCTCAAGAAACAGCTCTTCCGCCAACTTCTTTCCCTGTTCCCTGTATGAACCCCTAAAGACCTCATCTGGGTCCAGATGAAGGACTTTCACAGACCGCCTCGGTTGCTTCTTCAGCAAGTGAACAAAGACGTTCGTTCTCTCAGTTCCGACGTTCTTCAACACGTAGTCGATCCACAACACACCATCGTCATCACTATCTCTTGACCCGCACTCCAAAATCGACACGCCGAACTCAGACGAAGTTTCGACGCGATCAGTCAGAAAACTTCCCGTCAGGAGTCGTCTGCGCCCAAGGTCAACACCCTCCTGAGAGTTCATTATTAGAACTCCTCCGTGGTAGATGTCTCGAGCCTTGCCGGAGGCGAGGCAGCGACAGCGGTCTTGGCGATTTCAGCGCGACTAATATCAGGTCCTCCGCTCACGGATGCAGGAATGCATCCGATCCCTGGACGACGCGAAATAGACGAAGACGGCACCAGACCGCTACTTGGTTTCACCTGTTTCCTTCTGGCTCCGTTTCGCTCTGACCGGACATCGCTCTTGCTCTTTATTATCAAATTTGCTAACACGTGACACGACCGGCGAGCAGGAGACCAACCGACATGGGCAGATTCGACGGGAAACGAGTATTCGTCACTGGTGCAGGAAGTGGTTTTGGACGCCGAACGGCTGAAAGATTCGCTGAGGAAGGGGCTTCAGCCGTCTACATGGTGGACCGGTTGAAGGACCGGCTCGAACTATCTGCCGAAGCTGTCAGTTCACGGGGCGCAGAAGCCGTCCCCATGTGCTTCGATCTGGCTGACGGCAAGGCGTGCACTGACGCCATGGCTCAGGCTCTCGATGGTGACCAGCATCTCGACGTTCTTGTTTGCAATGCAGCACACTGGGCAGAAGAACACGTTCTGGAAATCAGTCCAGAATCATGGTCCCGACATTTGGCAGTCAATCTCACCGCCTATTTCCTTCTTGCCCAAGGGGCCGCGCGATCCATGGTGGAGCGCAGGTCGGGCGTCATCCTCTTCAACGCTTCGATAGATGCTCAAGGGCACTCGCTGGGCTTTACCTCATATTGCGTCACCAAGGCAGGTGACCGGGCGCTAATGAAATCGATGGCAGTTGAGTTGGCCCGCTCTGGGGTCCGAGTGAACTCTGTGAGCCCAGGGCCAGCAGATACGCAGCAGAGCACTGACATAGTCGGCGAAGAGCTGATGGCCAAGTGGCGTGAACATGGTTTTCCTGAGGTGCCACTCAACCGTCTTGCATCAACCGACGACATCGCTAACGCCTTTTTGTTCTTGGCTTCCGACGAAGCGTCATACATCACAGGCCACGACCTCGTCGTAGACGGTGGTCATACAGCCGACGTCTACGAGATTCCCTACGATTGAACTTCGATCAACGAAGTCGATCCTGGTATGCCACTGCCTCCGGGCGGCAACTCTTGAGTTCTGGGGGCCATTGAGATGCTGGCCGCATATCTGGGCACATCGTGTGCTTCTCCTGGCACAACGTTCGAAGCTATGGTCAGCACCGACTCTCCGCATGTGACTGCCCGTGTTGTTCGCTTGATCCACGGAGACCCCAACCCAGAGGGCCCAGGAGTTGTCGAAGAGGAGCTCTTCTGGCCAGGCGTAGGGAAGCAACAGGGCCAACTTCAGCAGTTGAGGACTGGCTCTTGGGCAGAACTGCCTCTGAATTCCGGTGGCCTCCACTCCCCCACTCTGGCCTTTTGGATCTATTGGACGGGAGTTGGTTCAGACCCGCAGACCTTGGCTTCTATCCGTCACCAGGGATCCGAGGTTCTTTGTCTGACTATCCGCCCCGACTCCTGTCTCGAAGTCGCCGTTGAACAGGATGGAGAAGTAGCTCGTTTGAGCGCTCCAACGCCTCTCCACAAGAGGCGCTGGTATTTCGTGGGTGTCAGCGCTGACTCGTCGACCGACCAGTTGGGAATTTTTTGTGCAGAGCGCGGAACCTCGGTGTTCTCAATCGAGCGCGCCCAGGTCACGTGGCATGGAGTCCCCGAGGACCCCGAATTGCTGCTAATGGGCGCATCCCTCGAGAACGGCGTTGTCCAAAACTCCTACAACGGGAAGATAGGTGGAATCCGGATCTACGACGGGCGTCTCGACGACATCGACCTCAGTGACCTAAAGCAGGGTGCCGAACCGATCAACGGTCGGTGCGAAGGGGCCTGGGACCTCGGTCGCCAGACTGACACCACCAAGGTCATTGACATCTCGGGCCACGGAAGGCACGGACGAGTCCACAATGGTGCCGCCAGAGCGGTCACAGGACCGCTCTGGGACGGAATAGAGACAACTATTGGATCCGCTCCTCGCCTGTACGACGCAATGCACCTGCACCAAGACGATCTTGCTGACGCCAACTGGCTTCCAACCTTTACCTTTTCAGTCCCGCCAGATTCCAGGAGCGGGATCTATGCCGTACAACTGACGACAGGCGAGGAGGAAATCGCACTGTCGCTGGTTGTCGGACCTAAACAACGGTCGCAGGCTCCGGTGCTTTTCCTCGTTCCCACTCTCACGTGGCTGGCATATGCCAACTTCGATGCAGGCAACAAACATGACGTAGGGCTATCCCTCTACGACAGTCACTCGGACGGCTCGCCGAACTACTACGCGTCGCAAAGGAAGCCGACATTTTCAACCCGTCCGGATGCCTACTTCGAACCAGACAAGACCGGTGGTGGCTCCGTCCCTCAAGAAGACCCTTCAATTCCTGGGATGACCGAACGCGCGACACACCTTGTCATGGCGGACTTGTACGTCATCCATTGGCTCGAGCATCTTGCGGTTCGATACGAGGTTATGGGTGACGAGGATCTTCACTATCTCGGCGCCGATGCCCTCAACTCCTACTCGACAATCATCTGCGCAGGTCACCATGAATACTGGACTCCTCAGATGCTTGATGCCTTGGAGGCCTACCTTGAAGCTGGTGGCAACCTCCAGTACATGGCTGGTAACGGGCTTTACTGGCCCACATCGATTCATCCGGAACACCCTCACTTGATCGAGGTGCGCAGGCGGGGCGGCACCGCCACCAACCAAGCAGAAGTCGGCGAACTGCAGCACAGCAGTACAGGAATACTTGGGGGAACTTGGAGTCTCCACGGACGCTCCTCACACAGGCTCGTCGGAATCGGGATGGCCGGACAGGGATTTGGCAGAGCACCTGGATTCCAGAGATTGCCGGAATCACTGGATCCTCGAGTCCGATTCATATTCGAAGGAATCCAGTACGAAGAACGGATCGGCAACTTCGGACTAAACCTCGGTGGTGCTGGCGGATTCGAATTCGATCGTGTCGACAGAATGGAAGGAACTCCATCCTCAACGCTTCTGTTGGCCTCTACTGTCGAAGTTCCCTCGTCCTTTTATAGGGCTATGGAACACGGAGTTGGCCGCGGCCCATCCGATCCACTCGTTCGGGCCGACATGGTCTACCTCGATCGAGGCCCAGGGTCGGTCTTTAGCGTTGGGTCCATAACTTGGACTGGTTCGCTCTCACATAATGGCTATGACAACAACGTCGCCAGAATAAGTGCCAACGTCCTAGAAGAGTTCATGAGGAGAGACTCGCCCCAATCACTTGCCGATAGAAAACTGCAACCCGACTAACGCATAGACGATCCAGGCGTTGTTGCCGATTGCGTTCTTTCTGGCTCACCTCAACTAGTAGGTAGCTCGGCCACCAGATATGTCATAAACAGCAGCCGTCGAAAAGCTGCAACGCTCTGAAGAGAGCCAGGACACCAACTCGGCGACCTCTGTCGACTGCCCTATACGTCCCATCGGTATCTTTGACAGCATGTAATCCAGGACTTCGGGAGCAGTGTTGTCGTTCATTGGCGTGGAAATCACTGCCGGGGCGATCGCATTAACGAGGACGTCCTCGGTAGCAAGTTCCTTACCGACAGATTTCGTGAGTCCGATTACTGCCGCCTTAGAGGCTGAGTAGGCCGACAATTTCGGATTCCCTTCCTTGCCCGCAATGCTCGCGATATTCACTATGCGACCCCAACCGTTCTTGCGCATGTTGGGAACGACTGCCCGGATTGTGTTGAAAGTACCTGTGAGGTTGACATCCAGCGTCCGCTGCCAGTCAGACGTCTCCACTTCCCAGACAAAGGTATTCGGACCCACAACTCCTGCGCTATTGACCAGGACGTCGAACGGCCCGTCTTCTTCCACCAGGGCAGTGACCGCCGACATGTCTGTCACATCGAGTTGCCTGAATTCAAGATCTCCGGGCGCTGCGGAACCTGAATCCTTCTTCACGGCACTGATGTCAGCAGCAACCACCCTCAGTCCATCTGCTCGAAGTCGCAATGCACACTCAAGGCCGATCCCCTGAGCTGCTCCTGTTACAAGCGCTGAACGGATACCTTTGTCCATCATTCTTCTCCTAGTGTCCTCGCTGTATGCAGTGGTTCACGAAGGCAGTGGTAGACCAGCCGCTTCCGCGTCCCTGAACCATTTGGCCGAGAGATCAATACTCTCGTTGAGGGGGGTATAGGCAAGAGAGACGAGACGCGCTTCAAGTGAATCGCTACTAACTGCCTCCGGAAATGGCAGGGGTTCTTCACCATGCGTTATTTCATCGAAACCAGTCACCTCTTTGACCGAGTCCACGAAATCAGCTATTGAGGCGACAGTCCCTCCAAGTCCATGAATCTCTGAACCTTCGCTTGCGAGCCGGGCTGCTTCAATGAAGGCTCGAGCAGCGTCGGGCGCAAACTGAAGCCCTAGCCCCCCGCCGTACTCAATGTGGTAGGGAGCACCCCTGACTGCCGCCAAGATCGCCGAGGTGGGTTGAGAAGTCAGGCCCTGATCCCGACCGGGTCCATAAATCGTGTGAGGAATCAAGCCAACGCTGGGAAGCGAGTAATCCGCTCCATAGATTCGCGCTGTCGACTCGTTGGCACATTTCCAGACGCCGTAGAGCGTTGTCGGGAGACGCTCCTCGTCAGGCCCAATAGTTGGACTGCTGTAATCCTCGGCACTCCCAAATACCGCGACACTGCTGGCGTAGACGAGATGTTCAATTGAATTTCTGCGCGCTGCCTCGAACACGTTGACTGTGCCAACAACGTTGACTTCAGCACCCATAGAGCTATCCGCCCGACAGAACGGCACCTGAAGGGCTCCAAGATGGATGACATGAGATATGCCAACAGTGGCCGAAACAACCTGATCCAGATCCGTCAGGTCGCCCTTCACATACTTGATCGAGTCCCTGTATGACGGATCGATGATTAGCTGATGGCGATTGTCGTTGTCGCTGATGTCAAAGGCCACGACCCGGCAACCATCTTCCAACAACAGTTTGAGGACCCAAGACCCCAAGCAACCCATGGCGCCGGTCACTAGGTAGGTCTCATCACTCATATGCAGAGGTTCTTCATGTGTCCAATTCCACTGATCCTTGAAACAAGAACGTCTCCTGCCTTCAGGTACTCAGGAGGTCGACGACCTAACCCCACGCCCGAAGGAGTGCCGGTGAATACGAGATCTCCGGCCCTTAGCTCGCAAGTCCGCGAGAGATAACTGATCAGCTTTGGCACACCGTTCAGAAGTAGAGACGTCCTCGCCTCCTGAACGGTCTCTCCATTTCGAGTGCAACTAATTTCGAGATCCCAGGGATTGCTGAATTCGTCCAATGAAACGATGTACGGACCCAGTGGCGCAAAACCCTTATGGGATTTTCCTAGGTTGAACTGTGGATTAGCGCCATCAAGTTGCAGGTCTCGCTCGCTGATGTCTTGGCCGATCGTTAGTCCAGCAATGGCTTGGATGGCCTCGTCTTCATCAACATTTCGAATAGTCCGCCCAAGAACTGCGACTAGTTCCACCTCCCAGTCGCAGCTTCCAGGGACTAACGGAATGTCATCTCGGGGCCCCGACAATGACGATGCAAACTTCGTGAAGACCATCGGCCTTTCGGGAACCTCCATTGAGGACTCCGTGGCATGGTCCCGGTAGTTCAGTCCAATAGCAAATATCTGCGAAGGCGCTGGGACCGGGCAGGTGAGCTCGTCTTCATCAAACGTGGAGCCACCCAGGGGGTTCTGTTTCGTCGCCCATTCCCTAAACGACGGCCACCTATTAAGCGCATCCATGGGCTGATCACTGAACTCGCCTCCGGACACAGCGTTGACGTCCAAGCAATGTCCACCTTCTATGAGGCTCGAGCGTCCTTGAATAGCTCCGAACTTCATCTCTTCGGTCCTTTCCACCAAGCCCTGTCGCACATCTGAATCAGTCCCCGACGGCAATGCTCGTTCAGGGGCAGGCAGCAGGCGGCCAGACGGGATGGACACGCTAGACCGCCTCTATTGCAAACTTTATAGCATCGCGCCAGAATGTTCTAGGCCGGCTGGCCTTCCTCTTCCTCATCTCACCGAACAAGGAACAGTAAATGTCTGAGCCTCATAGCGAGACCCCCCAGGACTTCAGTCAGGAGCACCTCTACGAGGAGGGCGCTGCGGGCGGGATGCACTCCTCAGAGGTTGAAACCTTCCTAGCTTCACCTGATAGTACATGGCTCATCAAACTCACAACCATAAAAGAAGATGGCTGGCCCATGACTGTCCCGCTCTGGTACCAGTGGTCGGATGGAGCTTTCTGGGTAGTCGGGCGAAAATACAACCTGTGGGTTGAGGACCTCAAGCGAGAACCACGTTGCTCCATCTGCATAGAGGAACTGGCTCATCCTCGAATCCGGAAGGTCCTAGCCCAGTGCACCGGTGAAATTGTCGAGGGCCCTGCAATCGCCGAAGGATCAGCCTGGCTTCCAGTAGCTGAAGAGATGGCTCGCCGCTATATAGGACCCGATGGTGCAGAACAACTTTCACCGTCACACGATTGGGAGCGCTATCTGGTCCGTCTAGTTCCTCGAGAAGGTCAGCTGACCACCTGGCAGGGCGCCGACTGGGCAGCTCGATACTTCGAACCCGGTCAACGGCCAGACCTTGAGAATAGAGATAACTAACTTGGCCGAGGGGTAGACCCGGCGCCCCCCAACTGAAGGACTTTGCAAGTGACCCTGAGATCTGATTCTCAAGAAGCAACTGACGTCTCGGACCGGGCCCGGGATCTAAAGCGTTCGACCATCAGAGTTCTTTTTGACGCTGCCGACAAGAACCCTGATGCCATACGGCTCGAAGTAGGTGAGCCCTCGTTCACTACGCCCGCTCACATCATCGAAGCAGCCGCAGACGCGGCCGCTTCTGGCTTTACCCGGTACGGGCCAAATGGGGGCCTGACGTCCTTGCGCGAGTTGCTCGTCGAGAAGATTCGGTCCGTCAACGGATTCACGCCTTCGATCGAACAGGTGGTAGTTACCCCTGGGGCAATGAACGGGCTTTACTCCATCTACGCCGCGTTGCTGAACCCCGGAGACGAGGTGCTACTTCCGACGCCCGGTTTCCCCAACATGGACGAAACCGTTCGTCTCCTCGGTGGCAAGCCGGTCTTCTACGGACTCGACAAGTCAGATGATTATCTACCTGACCCAGAAGAAATCGCGTCTCTGGTATCTCCTAGAACAAAGGTCCTTTTCCTCAATACTCCATCCAACCCGACTGGAACAGTCATTCCGCCCGACCGTATTGAAGCGATCCTGTCAGTCACAGCAGCTCAGGGAGTGTGGGTCATCAGCGACGAGGTCTACGACCAGTTGATCCTGGACGACGACCTTCCCTATTTGTCGCCTGGCTCTGTCGATGAATCGCTACCGGTCATCTCCGTCTATAGCTTCTCGAAGGTTTACTCGATGACAGGCTGGCGTGTGGGCTATCTGGTCGCGCCGCCGCCTCTTGCTGACATATTGAGAAAGCTGCAGGAGCCTCAGGTCTCTTGCACCAGCACGATTTCACAAAAGGCAGCCGAAGCAGCGTTAACCGGCCCCCGAGAACCAATTGAAGCCATGCGCTCTGCATACGTCGCAAATCGCGACTTTGCCTGGACCAGGCTGACGGATCTTGGCTTGAGCGGCTACCGAACGCAGGGAACTTTCTACATGCTCATTGAGGTCTCCGAATCAGGACTTGCCCCCATTGAGTTCTCTCTGCGATTACTTGAAGAGCACTCTGTGGCCGTCGCCCCGGGTGAGGTCTTTGGGCCAGCAGGAAAAACCGTTGTCAGGATCTCTTTGGCTAATGACAAGGAGAAAATCGGGCATGGCATCGAGGCCATAGCAAAGTTCATCAGCGAACTGAATTAGGAAACAAACGCGAGCGGTACCAAGGAGAAAGGTCGACGCCATGGAAGGACTCTCAGAAATCCTCGACGCCTACGAGGATGAAGTGCTCGAATTCACTAAGGAACTCATTGCTACGGATAGCGCAAATCCTCCCGGCGATGAACGCGCTATCGCTCAGCTCGTAATGGACCGACTTCAACAACTCGGCATCGATGACGTGACTGCCGCAGGTCCAGAAGAGGAACGTCCGAGTGTTCTTGCCAAGATCGAGGGTGAGGTCCCCGGAGCGTCCTTGATCCTCTCCGGTCACATCGACACCAAGCCCGCTGGCGACCTTACGGAATGGCATACCGACCCCTGGGATCCGGTTACCGCGGATGGAAAGCTCTACGGTCTGGGTTCCGGGGATATGAAGGCCGCTGTGGCTGCAATGACGTACGCGGCAGCGGGACTCAAAAGGGCTGGCCTCTCGACCGGAACGCTGCACCTCGTCTTCACAGCTGACGAGGAGGCCGGTTCTGTCAAGGGATCCAAATGGCTCGCTGAACAAGAACTGTTAGAAGCAGACGCAGCCATTATCGGAGAGCCGAGTGGAGTACACGAGGAATGGGAGGCACTGCATTTGGTTTCTCGCGGTGCAGCGCTGTTCAAGGTGATCGTCCGTGGAACTCAGATGCATAGCAGCATCACCGATCGCCTCCCGGCCGTTAACGCAAGCGTCAAGATGGCCGAGTTGATGACTCGGATGAACAAAGATCTGAAGGGGGCCCTCACCTACGACGAACACCCGCTGAGTCCTTTGGGGCCAACTGTGAACGTTGGAGTGATGGTTGAAGGGGGTGTGTTCTATGGGGTCTGCCCGGGGCTTGCCGAATTCGCCTGCGATATTCGCACCCTTCCGGGAATGACCCAGGAGGTCATGGAAGCCGATCTCCAAGCGTTCCTTGACTTGGCTATGAGCGAGGATCCGGAACTCAATGCAGAGCTCGTCTTCGATACTTGGGTTGGGGCTACTGAGATCTCTCCCGACGAGCCCGTTGTCGGCGCCCTGTTAGCGGCATCGGAAGAGGTTTTGGGATCCGCTCCGAGGCTGGACGCATTCCCAGGGGCTACCGATGCTCCGCACTTTCAGATCACTGCCGGCATTCCAACCGTTGCGGCTTACGGTCCCGGTCTTCTCCCACTGGCCCACTCTCCTAACGAGTATCTGGAGGTTGCCAGTGTGGCCAAGTCCATGCGGATCTACGCCCACGCTGCTGCTCGCTTCTTGGACTCAGAATCTCGCTAGTTTCATGACGTCCCTGAATGAAATCTGCGAGCGGTACCACCGCCTCTATGTCGCTGTTGTCTGCGACGCGATGTACGAACTCGGACTAGAGGAGCCAGTGCTGCCGAGTTACCTAAGGCCCCTATTTCCCGATCAACGGATGATCGGCATCGCTCATACGGTTCTGGGTGCGCCGATTCAGCCAAAGATTTCTTGGGACGAAGGTGTAGGGAGAATCACCTCCTACCTCAATGTCTTTGAGGAACTCGAACCTGATTCGATTCTCGTCTCTGTAAATCGGGGTTCAACTGTCGGACACTTCGGCGAGCTAACTGCAAACGCGGCGAAAGCCCGAGGATGTTCAGGTGTCCTGTTAGACGGAAACCTGAGAGATGTAGAAGGTCTCAAGGAGATCGGTTTTCAAGTGTTCTTCAGAGACCTGAGCCCGCTTAACGCAATCGGCAGGTGGGAGATGGTGGGACACCAGGTGCCCGTGGAGATCGGCGATGTGGTCATCAATCCGGGTGACCTGATTTTCGCTGAATTCGAGGGAGTTCTAGTAGTTCCTCAGGACCGCATCGTTGAGGTTCTCGAAAAGGCTGAAGAGATCACCCAAGCTGAATCTTTGGTGCGCTCAGAGGTCCAGGGTGGCTCGACGCCTCTGGAGAGCTTCAATCGGCACGGACACATATGAATGAGCAGTTCCCGAGAGTGCTTCAAGCCGCTCGGCCACTACTAGGCAAGAAGGTGTAGATGTGGAAACGATTCCTGTGGTAGTCCCTCAGATGGGTGTCGTAGAGGAGTTCGTTGTCTTGGAGTGGCATGTCGATGACGGCTCGTCGGTAACCGAGGGGCAGGTACTGGCAACCATTGAGACAGAGAAGGCCGAGGTTGAGGTCGAATCGCCAGCATCCGGCAGACTCGAGATCCTGATTCCGGCAGGGCCAGAACCAGTTCAGGTATCGCAAACCCTCGGAAACATCGGCTCCGACTGATCCAGAAGCTCCTATCCAGGATGTCGGCTCAACGTCTTGAGAGCCGCTTGGACGACCTCCGAGACTTCCGGCACCACAGCTCTTTCCAGAGGCGGGCTGAACGGAATCGGGGAAGATTTTGCTCCTACTCGGAGGACTGGTGCGTCTAGTTCGCCGAAGAGACACTCATTAATCTGACTTGAGATCTCTGCGCCAAAACCGCCAAAGGTCCAGGCCTCATGACAGACCACAACTCGTCGGGTCTTAGCCACAGAATCGAGAACGGTCGCCATGTCAAGCGGAACGAGGCTCCTCAGATCAATTACCTCTGCGTCGATTTCGTGTTCCTCGGACAGGATTTTGGCTGCTTCCAAGGCGTGCTGAGTCATAACGGAGTAGGTGATCAGACTGATGTCTCCACCAGTTCGTGCTACCGAGGCCTTCCCTAGTGGAGTCCAATAGTCCTCTTCAGCGACTGGCCCACGGCGGAAGGTGATCTTCTTGTTTTCTAGGTAGATGACTGGGTCATCATCGTCGATTGCCGATCGAAGGAGTCCCTTGGCATCAGCCGGATTGGAAGGAGCGACCACCTTCAGGCCCGGCATGTGAGAAAAGAACGCTTCAAAACTCTCTGAATGTTGGGCGCCGGACGAACGAAGGACTCCGTCGGAGGCCCTGATCACCATTGGGACACTGACTTGCCCACCGAACATGTACCGAAATTTGGCTGCCTGATTGATGATCTCGTCCATGGCACCCATCGTGAATTCCACGAAACTCAAAGACGCTACTGGCCGAAGACCGGTGACCGCAGCTCCCACCGCTGAGCCGAGGATGAGCGCTTCAGAAATCGGCATGTCTACGACACGTTCGGGACCAAACTCCTCCAGAAGACCCTTGAACTGTCCGAAGTTTCCACCCCAGCCAATGTCTTCCCCGGTCACAATGACAGCTTCATCGCCGCGCATGGCTGAAGCAGTGGCTTCTACGGTGGCTTGGCCAAAGCTGATCGATCTCACTGGTGGTCCTGCATGCTGTCTGCAAATACGTAGTCGGTAGCTGACTCTGGGTTCGGATACTCGCTCGTCTCGGCGTAGGAGACCGCTGCGGCAACGAGTTCCTGGACGGCTTCCTTCTCTTTTTCGAAGTAGCCGCTATCCACTAGGCCTTGCGATTCAAGATAGGCCTCATACATTGGAATCGGATCTTTGAGACGCCGGTCTCCTACTTCTTCAGGAGAACGATAGGCCTGCGGGTCTCCGACGTAATGCCCGCCAAATCGGTAGGTTTCGGCTACGACAAGAGTGGGTCCCAGTCCTGCCCGGGCCTTGTCGATGGCATTTCCTGTTTCACCAATGACCTCTATCAGGTTGTTGCCGTCGACAGTCACTGCCGGAATCCCATGAGCAACTCCCCTCGCGGACAGGTCGGAAACAGAAGTGGTTCGCTCTCGGGAAGTGAACTGCGCGTACTGGTTGTTTTCGCAAACGAAGACCACTGGAAGCTTCTTCACGGAGCAGAAGTTCATTGCTTCGTGAACCGTCCCCTTGTTGATTCCTCCATCCCCAAAGAAGCAGGTCACGACCTGATCTGTTTGTCTTCTGCGAATTGACAGTCCTGCCCCGGCTGCAATCACCGTCCCTGCAGCCACGATTCCGTTCGCTCCAAGAATTCCCTTGGAAAAGTCGGCGACATGCATAGAGCCTCCACGCCCTTTGCAAATACCGGTGGCTTTGCCGAACACCTCTGCCATCAAACCGTTTAAGTCGATTCCCTTTGCTATGGCGTGCCCGTGACCGCGATGTGTCGAAGTTATGTAGTCATCCGTTCTCAGATTGGAGCAGACCCCAACAGCTATCGCTTCTTCCCCAATGTAGGTGTGAACGAAACCAGGGATCTTTCCCTCCGCAAACAGTGCCTCGAGTGTCTCTTCGAAACAGCGAATCAAAAGAAGCTTTCGATAAGCCTCAAGGTTGTCATTTCTGTTCTCAACGTCGAAGGTCATACGTCCTGCTCCAAATTCCCTGTTCCTTCAACTCTGGTGTCACTGAGCGAGGTATCCACCGTCAACTGCCAGCACATGTCCCGTGACCATTGATGACATCGACGACGCAAGGAAGAGGGCTGGACCTATGATTTCTGAGCTTTCGCCGATTCTGCCCAGCGGCGTCCTAGATGCGAAATTGCTTTTCATGTCGGGCTCCCTCTCCCACTGCCGGCGCACCACGGGCGTGTCGAACTGGGATGGAGCGAGAGCGTTCACTCGCACGCCAGAAGGCGCCCATTCCACAGCAAGGCTTCTCGTGAGTTGCACAACCCCACCTTTGCTTGCCTGATATCCGAGACTCCCCGCCCATCCAACGAGACCACCGATTGAGGCGATATTGATGATTGACCCACGCTTCCGCTCAACCATTCGACCACCAACCGCTCGGCAAAAATTGAAGGTCCCCGTCAAGTTGACACTCAGCACCTGGCTCCAGAGTTCTGACGGGTAGGAGTCGGCTGACCCGCGGCCCCCGATGCCCGCCGAGTTGACAAGAACCTCTATCGGGGCGACATCTTCGATCTCGGCCACCGTCTGCGTTACTGCCGTTTCATCAGATACGTCAACTGCGGAGCCCCTGGAATCGCCTCCGAGGTTTGTGAGGGCCGCTTGCAGCTGTTCCTCATCACGGTCAACCAACACAACCGAGGCACCAACTCCCAGCAGACCCTCGGCGATGGACAGACCGAGACCACTCGCTCCGCCCGTAACGAGGACTGTCCTGCCTTCCAGCTCAGGTAGATGCAAACGCCAGTCGGCTCTGCCTCCGCCTTCAGTCATGACCATGAAGATAGCGCCAGATCGGACTTTATAAACTTCACCGATTTCAAATTTCAGCGTCGTCCGCGACCTGCTTCCTCATAGAAGCCGGAGTCCTGAGGAAAAACAAACCAGTTAACCGCTGCGCCGCGAATCCAGAATTGGCCGAGCGGCATTTGCACCATCGATAGCGGCCGGAATCCCCGCGTAAGGAGCAACATGAAGAAACACCTCCTCGATCTCCTCCGGAGAGAGCCCATTATTGAGTGCACCCGAGACATGAAGGGCTATTTCATGAGGGCGGTTCAGTGCTGCCAATATGCTCAGGGTCATCAGGCTCCTCTCCCTTCTCGAAAGTTGACTGCGGCTCCAGACCGACCCCCAGCAGTAGCCCGTGATCAGTTCCTGAACGGCCTGACCAACCTCCGTACTCGGCTCTGTAGCCCGGTCGACGTACTCGTCTCCAAGCACCTCTCTCCGTATCTTCAGTCCCCTTTCAACTGCGTTCGGTTCTAGGGTGCTCTCCTCCATCAACCTCTCTCCTATCAATTCGCCTATCCAATGAGTGCATCAACTATGAGAAATCGTTGGCATCGACTCGAACCACTATTGAACGATTGGAGCCACTTCGGAAGTATTAGCCGATATCCCAAATTCCTACTAGATGATCAGGATCGCGTGTACCTCAGCGGCACGGTGACCGGCGGAAGTCCTAGTCACGACGCCTTGCCGAGATCGACCATCGGCTATCTCCCTGAAGGCTTCAGGCCGCTCTACGCGACCCACGTCTCAGTGGCTAGTTCATCCCCAACCGGCGAAGACGAAAAGGCAGTACCGGCAATCCTGATCGTCCGCCCCGACGGAGAGGTCATAGCCAAAAACTACGACCCCGGTTGGTTGTCGCTGGACGGGATGATGTTCTTCACGACTGAACACGAATAATGACCTGAACTAAGACCAATCATTGGACCTTGAAGGGGTCTGAAACCGCTTGGTTTGAAGAGTTGATCCATGCTGTCTTAACGGAGGTGTAGTCGTAGACGGCGTCTGCTCCGCTCTCTCGACCACCGCCGCTATCGCGTAGTCCTCCAAAAGGGGCCACCGGTGAAGTCGCTCGATACGTGTTGACCCAGACGATCCCCGCAGATAGCGACCGGATCAACCTATGCGCTCTGTCTGCCGCCGATGTCCACACGCCGGCCGCCAGTCCATACTGGCTGGCGTTGGCTTTCTTGATCGCTTCAGCCTCGTTATCGAAAGTCGTGACGGCGAGAACTGGACCAAATATCTCGTCGCTCTGTGCACGAATACCTTCCGCGTGTGTCTCAAGGATTGTCGGTTCAACAAACCAGCCTTCTGAGGGTTTGGTTGGTCTCTGGCCACCCACTAATACGCGGCCGCCTTCAGCCGGCGTTGCCGAGACGAAGGAATCAAATCTTTGAAGTTGCTCCGTTGTCGCTAATGGGCCCATCTCCGAGTCCGGGTCCAATGGCGAGCCAAGCCGTATGGACTTTGTCCGATCTACAAGGCGCTCGATCAGGTCGTCATATATCTCCCGTTGTGCATAGAGCCGGGAGCCGGCCACACAGGACTGGCCCGAGGCACCGAAGATGCCGCCGATGATGCCGTTGACGGCGCTGTCTAGGTCGGCATCGGGAAAAACAATCTGAGGTGATTTTCCACCCAGTTCGAGACTCAGTGAAGCAAAGTTCTCTGCGCTGTTTCGCACAATTGTTCTTGCAGTTTCCGGCCCACCGGTGAAGGCGACTCGACGCACTAGCGGATGTTTTGTGAGTTCATGTCCAACTGGGTGCCCATGACCAGTAACGATGTTGACGACTCCCGGCGGTATGCCTGCTTGTTCGACGAGCTTGCCGAGTTCAAGGATCGGAACTGAACCGTGCTCCGATGGCTTGATCACGACTGCATTTCCTGCTGCGAGAGCAGGGGCAAGCTTTACTGCTAGGAGCATCTGCGGTGAGTTCCAGGGAACAATCGCGGCTACTACACCTATGGGCTCCCGATAGGTGAAGATCTCTATGCCCGGTTTGTCGCTCGGGAGAGTGTGACCTTGGATCTTGTCGGCAAGACCTCCGTAGTACCTGTAGAACGCGGGCACGTAAGCGACGGAACCGGCTGTCTCGCGAATCAGCTTTCCGGTGTCTCTGGTTTCCGCCTCGGCCAACACCGTCGCGTGTCGACCAACCAATTCACCTAGGCGGCCCAGGGCCTCTCCGCGCTCGCTCGCCGTCATCTTGGACCAAGGACCGGAGTGCATGGCTCGGTCAGCAGCTCTTACGGCACGATCAACATCGACCTCGGTGGCTGCGGCCACACGAGCCCAGACCTCTCCTGTTCCGGGCTCGTAAGAGTCGAACCAACAGTTGTCAGTTGCTGAGACCCATTCACCGTCAATCAGCATGGGGTATTGAGAGGTCAAGATCTGCTCCCGCCTAGTCGAACCTGGTCCATCACAGCGTGATGTAGCGCACTTCCGGGGTGACCAAGATGGTCAATCACGTCATAGTGGTTCAGTCCAGGCATTTCCACTACTGACAACGGGAGGTCGTACGTACTCCACGCATCCCGCAAGCCAGCCTGTTGGCGGTGGTACTCGGGGGTTTCGTTGGCACCAAGAGCGAGGATTAGGGGAGACCTGGTGGTCGGCTCGAGGCCAATTGGACTGTTCCTCATTGCCTGTTCCTTATCCAGTCGGAGGCTGTCGTTGAGGTAGCTGAGTCGAAGCGGTTCGAGATCGAAAAGGCCGCTGATCGCGGTGGCTCCTGCAATCAGGTCGTTTTCTGCCATGCCTGTCGGCAGGAGCGACCAATCCGTAGCCATGAGCATCGCCACCAGATGGCCACCTGCGGAATGTCCTACAACGTGAATCCGCTCCGGGTCCCCGCCGTGTGCAACAGCGTGATTGGCCAACCAGATCAAGGCCTCCCGGTTCTCCTGAACAATCTGGTCCATCGATGCCTCAGGAGCAAGCGTGTAGTTGATGGCGACGAAATGGGCACCTGCGTGAGTGAATGCTGGCGCCAGGTAGTGGAAGTCTGATTTGTCCTTGTTTCGCCAGTAGCCGCCATGGATGAAGCAGACCACTGGTGCCAGGCCTTCGCTCCCAGTTGAGGGGAACAGGTCGAGCGTCTGCTTCGGATTTGATCCATAGGCAATCTCTGCGACCACTTGGTATCTATCGGTTGTCGATTCACCGTCTCTTACGTATCGGTCGAAGATCTCTTGATGATTCGACACGAGTGGCCGGAGGTTGTATTGGGCATCTAGTGCTTCTTGGTCATAGTCGCCATAGATCTTCATCGTTGCTCCATTGCGTGCTGGGGTGACAGGTCGGTTATGGAAGAACCCTGAGAACGTGAGCGCTCCGAGGTGGGGACCCAGAGTTGGTGTCCCCTATCCAGGAATTTGGCTGCTGCTGTCGACTCAACCTCCACGCCGCGTCTGAAAGCGTCTTCCAGAAAAGCTGCCTCTTCTGTCGACGATGCTGAGCCGCCTCCGACGCTGAAGGTCACAGTCGCTGGTTCGATACGGACGGCGGAATCGATCTCCCGCTGACGCCCCAGAGCCGGGAAATAGTTCGCCAATTCAGCCCCTGTCGTGTTGACAAGATGAACGGTAGAGGGCAGTCCGGTTCTGGCTTCCGCGCACGCCACATCAAACGCGGCGAATCCTGCTGTCAGGATGGGCTGACCACCAGCATCCACTGTTATGGACTGGTCGGCATTGTCGACGAGCCTGAGAGTAGATGCTGTCGCCAAACGGACTGCCTCTTCGTTGGCCATAAGCCATTCGATAGCGGGCACTTGCATCGCCTGGTTCCACCAGAGCACCCGGACAGCCGACTCAGCGACACCGAATGGGACCCCCATGACTCGAAGAGCACCCGAGCCGTGAACTCGCACCTCCCATTCGCTAAGGCGAGTGATTTTGCAATCTGGTTCAGACACTCGGGTAGATCCAATCGATCTCTCGTCCCACTTTCAGGTCCTCAGGAAGAGGTGCCCCCTGAAAGAAGATTCCCTGGACATAGCGGTGATTATGTGCAGTGGACAACTCCATACCAAAGTTGCTGAGGACGAAACGCCCTGCTTTCGCTGGTATCCATGAATCGTCGACAAGATTGGCACGGATCTCGGCATAGTCATCGTCGCCAAACGTTTGGATTCTCTCGACGAGAAATCGGTGGTTCGGGTGGCTGAGTAGGAAGAGTCCGACCGATTTGTTGTCGCCGAAGTATGCAAGATCAGACCTCAGGTTCGCCACGTCTCGACAGAGGGCCGTGAAGGTTTCCACATTTTCTCCATCATCGAACTCACGAATTCCGACTCTTTGCTCTCCGTGCTCCTCAGAGCGATAGAAGAAATTCGGGAATATGTGCCACTCCTTCGTCCAGTCGTACCTTTCCGAAACGAGTTCTCTAAGTTCAGCGACCGTCTGACATGGATTGACGTCTGCCACTCGGTTCATTCGGGTCGCGAACTCCTCATCCAAGTCATCCACTAGGTCTGAATACGTTTCGGTCAGGATCGAGTGCAGGACATCTGCCGCCTCCAGGTGGCAGTGCGATCGAGCCCAGTTCACGATGGGACTCCAGGATCCGCCGACTGACACAAGTGCGTCGAGTTTGGCCTCAATATCAGTGAGATTGCCAATGAGCTCAGAGTCCGGACAGGAATACAAGTCCTCTCGACCATCTCTGAGAGCCAAGTAAGAGATCGCCCGACGGAGAAGTTCCCGAGCCCTTTCGATATCAGCCTTGTTCGCTAGAGCGTTCGAAGCGCGAACAATTGCCTCCTCACGCAAACCGATCCATGCATGCATCCAACCTGGCCACTTGGTCAGGAACGTCGATATTCCCTGACCAGTTGAGTTTCCAATCCCTATGGTTCGCTTGTAGTCGGGTTGAAGTTGGGCTGCTTCAGGGGACCGGATGCGCGCCATTTCTTCTGCTAGGTCGAAGCCGAATTGCCGCCAGAGGTACAGAGCAAACATTTCTGGGTGATAGGGGTGGCTGAGGGGATGGTCGTCGGGCAGCGACTGCCACATGCGCGTTCCATGTCGACCATTTCCGTAGTACCCGTTGTTTCGGAACAGGTATCCACCACTGGAAGCAACGGCGTCCTGTCCCGGTTGACCCCCTGAGGCCAATAGATCCACCAATCCCATAAATGACCTCTTGCTGCGCGTGGCGAGAGTCCACCCAAGCGTCTCCCAATCGGTTCGCCCTCTGGAGCGCAACATGAGGGACTCGCGTTCCGCCTTCAGCCGTTCTGTTGTCACCTCGCCATGACAGAGAAAACCCATTCCGTCAAAGCGTTTTTCCGACAACCGACCGGTCCGTCTCTCTTCGGGAACGTCGTCCGAGAACGCGACGAAGGTCAGCTGATGTCCAGCAGCCGCAATGTCGTATATAGCGGTACCGATACCATCCGCATCCACTTCGAGGATCTTGGGTTCGATTACCCACTGCTCGGCCGTCATCCGCTGGACCAGCGTTCTTGCGAAGCTCAATCGGTACGGCTTGGTGCACGCCAGTTGGTCAATATCCATCAACTCATCGCCTGTGCGCATCTGGAGAAATTCCATACTTGTCACCGCCCCGAAAAGGTCCCAATCGTCTTCCTGGACGGGTGTATCCGGGTCACTGGTCAGCCACAAAGGTGACGACTCGGCTTGGTTCGTCAACGTCAAAGTGGACTTCTTCACCGGCCTCAACTAGGACAACTGATTGGGCACTGACCACGTCCCGACACTCCGACCCGGAGACGACGGCGCTTCCGCCAGACAGGTAGTGGGCGGATGGTGCTGCGCTGCCGGGGAACCGCACGGCTCCCGTCATCTCGTTTACCACCACCGTCAGACCCACATCATCGTCTGCGGTCACCGACGCGCTCCTCTGGTTCCTGACCATCATTGGTTTCTGGCGTGACGGAGTTGGTCCTGTGGGCGGATAAGAGCCATCAGCATCATGTACTTCGTCTCCGTTGACGGCTGGACAGAAGACACTGAGGACCTCAATCGGCCTCTGTACTTCTAGGCGGTGCCTGTCAGTAGGCCCAACGAGATATACAGCGTCTTGATCCAGATCCCAAGATTTGCCACGGCCTAGGTCTGATAGCCGTGCTGACCCCGTAAGCATCACGTTCGTCTCCCAGTGGTGCTTGTACCAGAGATCAAAAATGAGTCCTTCTTCGAGCGTCACAAAAGCCAGAGAAAAGCCGATCCCGTCGCGGGCAGTGATGAGCCTGGTTGAGGTCGCCCGTCCATCTGCGAGCTCAACTGTTCGTCCCAGAGCCTGGTATTCAGTGACGCTTCGGACGATCATCGACGAGTACCGGCGAATGACCGGAGAAGTTCATTAAAGGCGTCCATCTGGTCATGCATGACGTAATGGCCTGAGTCTTGGATGATCTGAAAATCTGCGTTCGTCATTAGTTCCAGGAGGGCTAGACCTCGCGATACGGGAACGGTGGGGTCCTCACCAGCCCACACGAGGAGACTCGGTAGCTCCAACTGGGACAGGTAGGGGAAGATATAGGTCTCTTGAAGTTCGCGATATCTCCGGTAGTCAACTTCCGAATCAGGCAACTTTCGAAAAAGCTCCAACTGTCCACAACTGACCGCTCGACGAAAGTTTTCTCTCAAGACTTTCTCGTAACGCGGGTCCGGACCGCGGCTCAGGTGCGGATCCGAGGACACGAAGGCGACTTCGCTCTCTAACCGGTTCGCGTCGTTGTATGCCTGCTCACACGCTGAGATCCATTCGGAGTCTCTAGAGTCGTCCAGGTAGGGGGCGGTCCCACCTGAAGTGACAATCACAAGAGAGTTGGCCAGATCTGGGTCCGTGATAGCTAGGCGGGTAGCGACAAAGGCCCCTTCCGAATGCCCTACGAGGCAGGCCTCGCCAACTTCGAGTTCACGCAAAACAGATCGTGCGTGATCTGTGCGTTCGAGTCGGTTCCTATAGACGCCGCCCAGCGGCATGTCTGTTCGACCGAACCCAACTTGGTCGAAAGCAATTACTCGACACTCCTGAGCGAGTTCACCGATGGTGCGGAACCAAGTCAAGGCCGAGTCAACGCCAACTGCTGCGCCGTGGAGCAGCACAATGGGAGGGCCGACTCCAATATCAGTCACATGGGTGCGACAACCGTCTACGTCAAGGTAGAAATCGGCCATTGGCAGCAACTGTCTCTCTCCGGCTGAGACTGATCAAGCACTGATACTAGGGCGGTCTGGCCGTCGTGCAGAGTTGCATTACCTCTAGCGCGCGCAGAGGGTCAGTGATCCTTCGCCGCGACGGTGAATAGCCGTTTTCTGCCACCAAGAGAAAGTCGATCCGGTTGAACTCCCCACATCTTCAGGGAGGAAATCGAAGTTCCTGTGAATCCTCCCCCTAGGCCGCTCATAGCCATCCGCTGGCCGCGAATACAGTTCCCACTACGTTCGCTATATGGATATTGCAGAAATCAAGGCCTATCTCAGCAAGGAAAGCGGTCTCACGGTTGTTAGCACCACTCAATCAGACGGTCGCGTGTTATCCAGCGTCGTCAATTGCGGGGTAATCAACCATCCTATTGAAGGCACACCGTGTGTGGCCTTCGTCTCAGCGAAGCGGGCAGCGCGGCTAGTGCACATACGGCGTGGCTCAGAGGTCACGGTCGCCATCCGTCGTGGCTGGAGTTGGATCTCTGCAACTGGACCAGTTGACCTGATCGGAACCGACGACCTACCAGATGGGATCGACGCCGAACGCCTGCGGCTCCTATTTCGCGAAATCTTCCAGGCAGCCGGAGGGACACATGAGGACTACGAAGAATTTGACCGGGCAATGGCCAACGAGGGTCGAGTAGTTGTCTTGGTTAAGCCCGAGCGCATCCTCGGGAACAGTCACTGACCGCTTGGCCGAACAGGTTGGGTCAAGGTGAAGTCACACCTGTGACGACACCCAACTCTTTCAGCCAACGCCTATAAGCGATGCTGGTCGCATCGGACTTTGCGTGGGCCTCGAGCCGAAGGTCAATCGGTAGGAGTTCAGGACGCTGAGACTCGATGATCGGGATGTCCTGAAGCACGATTTCGTCAACGTAGGAAAGAAGTTCTTCATCCGAGATGTCGTGGTTGTAGTTCATCGAATTCCACATCCATCCGATGCTCTCGGTTTCACCGACAGGAGTCACGGTGAAGAACATCGCGTAGCGCTCCCGATCGGAGTCCGGGTCAGAAAGTTCTATGTAGGCGGTGAGGGGCCGGAGGGCTCGGTAGAGCCACTTTGCAATCCGCGCCTCTCCTGAGCCATCTGGATCAGGTGTCCAAGTGCAGATATCCCGTGCGGTAATGCCATCTGGAGCGGTCTCGACCTCGTAGTCCATCACCTCTGAACGCTCGCGCTCACCCAGTATCCCTTCGTGCACGAATGGGAGATGGGAAATGTCAAGAAAATTCTCAATTACCCGCGGTCCGCTAGCCGCTATTGGGTACGGGCCGCCTAGTACATGACGAAAGGTTGGGTCTTCCCACTCGGCGAACCGGGGAACTTCTTGCTTGGGATTTCCAAGTGACACCCAAATAAGTCCATAGAACTCTGTTATCCGATAGGCCTCAGCTCTGACTTGTGAGGGAGGTTTGGAATTAGGCCGTGAGGGCACCCGGGCACATGCGCCCGAGGAGTCGTATGCCCAACCGTGATAGGGGCAGACCAGACAGCCCTTTTCAACCCCTCCGAGTGAGAGCCGGGTTCCTCGATGCGGACAGAGATCCCTCCAACACATCGCCTTCCCATCCAGCCGCCACAGCACAAGATCCTCTCCCAGCAATCGAACCGGAACAACCTGCGCCTCGTTGACATCAGAAGTACGAGCCACTGCGTGCCAGTCGTCGACCAGCACAGGGTCTGCGATCATCGACCAGCGACTCCTTCCGGGATGACGCCGTAAGAGACCCCTAATTCCGAGAGCCAGCGCCTGTAGACGATGGCCGATTTGTCGGCTCGAATTGGAGTTTCAGCTCTCGGATCAAGAGGCAGCAACTTCGGATGTTGGTTCTCGAGTATCGGCTTATCTTCGCTGAATATCTCCAGTTGATAGCGCTTGATCTCAGTATCGCTGCTGGTCGTATCGATAACCCCCATGTAGTTGTGTGCTCGAACCAACTCTCGGGTCATTGGCTGGAACCAGACACCAACAATGTCTTCGCGTTCTGGATCAGGACCGCTGTCGTAATAGAGCATCACGCAGAACGGACTAGGAACTCGATATCGGTAGCGGGTCAAAGCCGGTTTGTCGAAGTTCGTGCCTGCTTTCGGGACGAAGAAATCACACTTGCTGGCGATGATTTCGCCATCAACTATTTCGACCTCATATTCGACGACCTCGGTGAAGGGCTCGATGCCGAGATTGCCCTCGTGGACATATGGAAAATGGCCTAGGTCTAGAAAGTTCTCCACTCCGCGGGGTGCCGAGGTAGCCACTGTGACGGTGCCGGCGTTCATGCTTCGCCGATCTGGATCGTCGAACTCCGGCATGTCGAACAGCCGCTCAGGCGGCTCGCCGAGACACACCCATAAGTACCCGTACTCGCTTTTGACCGGAAGTGGATCACTTATCTCTTCTGGATCCACTGCCTGACCTGAGGCCGACGAGGGCGGCAACCGCCAGGACCGGTATTCACCTCCGGGGGTCACGGTGAAACCAATCTCCTCATCTAGCAACAGGGTTTTATTTAATAGGCCGCGATGGATCTCATCGATTGCGGAAACCGGATGCCAGAGATTGGCGATTACCGGATCTGAGCAGACAGGCTCAATCAATTCCACCGCAACACCATTCGTGTTTTCCGATGTTCTCCATTTTGGACACTGCCGAGAGACGAAGATCTCGCCATATGTGCCCTTCTTGGGACAAGGATTGCATCTTGATCGCTAGGGGCAGCAATATCCGTCACTCGGCTACCGTTTATTCGTCTTTATGAATGGGTACGCGCATGTTGAAGCCGGAGCTGCTCCCAGAGGGCTTCCCCAATAGTCAGCCCAATCGACGCAGAGTTCAGTTCCTGGATTGGCTAACTCTGCAGGCACAAGACCGAACCCGATCAACTTAGACGTTGTCGGGCTCCAGGTGACACTGCTGGCTCGGCCAACAATCTCACCGGCATGTCGGAGATTCAGGTGGTCCCAACGAACCCGGGGTGATATGTCTGCAGACCACCCGTTCTTGAGAGACAGCCCGACGATGCTCTCAGCGTCAAACTCGAGTCCGACAAGACGGCGCCTAGGTCCCGTCTCTAGTTCAGCAGTAAGCGCAGCCCGACCGATGAAGTCGGCTTCCTTACCGAGTTTCACGCAATGACCAAGATTCAGCTCATAGGGAGTGACGTGGTCTATCGGATTTGGTGGCGAGTCGGCACTTGGTTCTTCAATTTCAGCGCCTGTGTATTCAGCCGAGATCAGGAGTAGTCCTGCCTCTACTCGCGCTACGTCAATTGCATACTCCCCAGCCGGCTGAATGCCGAAACTCCCACCAGAAGCGGCTACCGCCTCCCAGACCTTTTCGCCATCCGGGCGTTCTACCCAGATCTCAAAACCGAGCTCGCCGGTAAATCCCTGTCGGGCGACCTTCACGCCGACACCAGCGATCTCAGTTTTTCTAACTTCCCCGAATCGGAGATCCGAACAGTCCCCACTCGTCGAGTCGGCTAAGACGGCCGGCGACCCGGGTCCCTGCAATGCCAGGATTCCGTATTCGTCAGTTACGTTCGCAACTGTCACGTCGTAGGTCTCGGCCAGATCTTTGATGTACTTGGTGCAGTTATCGGCTGAGAAGACAAAGTGGTTCTCGCCAAATCGGAAGATGATGCCATCTGCTACGACTTTGCCCTCCTCGTTGCAACACGGCGCATACCAGGCGCAGTCAACCTTCATGGCAGAAATATTTCGAGGCAAAAGATGTTCGACAAACCTCTCCGCGTCCGGGCCCATTATTTCGGTCTTGGGAACGGGAGACATCTCGTTCATCGAAACACCGTTTCGGATTGCCCCCAACTCCACATGGAGGTCCGTGTAGACATCGGGTACCGCGTAGCCACCCCAACCAAACCACCACGGCGAGTTCATTCTCGCTGCGGTGCTTTTATGGAAAGGAGTACCCTTAATGGAGTTCTGACTCATGTCCCATCCTCATGCTTCCGGAATCACCCCGTAGGTGATCCCTAGGTCAGAAAGCCACCGCCTGTAGACAATCGCTGACTTGTCTGCTCGTACGGGTGTCTCCGCTCGTGGATTGAGAGGCAAGCGTTTCGGGTGCTGATTCTCAAGAATTGGTTTGTCTTGGGCAAAGACCTCCTGTTGGAACTTCCGAATAGTTGAATCAGTGTTCACACCATCTAGCAGACTGAGGAACATGCTGGCCTCTATATGTTCTGAGGTCACCGACCGGACGAAGAGTCCTATGACGTCCATTCGTTCTTGGTCCACGGGATTGGTCTTGTAGAGCATCACGCAATAAGGGTGCGGGACTCGGTAGGTGTAGCCAACGAGTTGTCCTCCAACAGAAGTAGCCGCGGCCTGAGGCTGGTAGAAGAGGCACTCTGTAGCCCAGATTTCGTTGCTATCTGTATCGACTCGTACGTCATATTCGACGACTTCCGTGTGTGGCTCCGCTCCGAGAATTCCAGGGTGCACATATGGGAAGTGGCCCATGTCCAAGAAGTTCTCTATTGCCCGGGGAGCCGAACAATGCACTCCGATTGTGGCGGCGTGGATGTTTCGCCGATCCGGTTCCTCGAACTCCGGAATTTCGAAAAGTCCGTTGGGCGGAGACCCGAGGCTCGTCCAGAGGTAGCCGTAGCGCACAAGCACCGGTAGTTGCTTGTCTTCAGGAAAGGGCTCACTGCCGCCTGATACTGGGGCTTTCGACTTTTCCGACCAGACCAGATACTCATCCGAGACTCCAGTCGTAAAGAAAACTGTTCTTCCAAGCAGCACCAATTCGCTGACGGAGCCAACCGGCACCTCGGCCTCAGGAACCAGTGGGTGCCAAAGGTTGAGAATCGCGCTGTCTGAGCAGACCTCCGACTCCTCAGGGAACTTCAAAGCAGATGCTCCGCTCTGGATCGTGTAGGTCTAAAACGGACGTCGGCAACGAGGACTTTGCCGCTTATGCGGCTCCGAATGACGAGTGTTGAGAAGGGATAACGCCGTAGGTGACTCCAAGATCGCTGAGCCAGCGTCGATAAGCGATCGCCAACTTGTCAGCCCTAATCGGCGTCTCAACACGTGGATCTAGGGGTAAGCGCTTGGGATGCTGATTTTCGATAATGGGCTTGTCTTGCCCAAATATTTCATTGTTCCAATGTCGAATCTGGGTGGTCGAACTCTGGTCATCCAGATTGCTGTTGAACATCCTTACTCGGCTGGAGGTTTCAGTCATTGCCTGCACAAGAAGAGCGATGACAATGTCCATTCGCTCAGATTCGGCGCCAGAAGCCTTGTAAAGGACTGCCACGTACGGGTGCGGAACGCGATACCAATAGTGGGCTAGGACCCCACCAGATTGCTGAACCGCTGCCTGCGGCTGGTAGTAGAAGACATTTCTGGTCCAGATTTCCCCGTTCTCGTAGTCGACGTCATAGTCAACTACCTCGGTGTGTGGCTCTACTCCAAGGATGTCGGTGTGCACATATGGGAAGTGGGCGATGTCTAGAAAGTTTTCGATCGCTCGAGGTGCGGAACAAGCAACACCGACGGTCGCCGCATGTACGTTTGTCCGGTCTGTTTCTTCGGCCTCCGGAATGGAGAAGATCTCATCGGTTGGACTACCCAAGCTTGTCCATAAGAAACCGAGGTGTTGCTTGACTGGCAGGGGTTCCTCGCCCACCCAGGGCTCATTTATTGGCATTTCCCTGTTGGTTCGATATGCCTCAGGTGCACCGTCTTGACCAACTCCTACAACGATCTTCTGGTCTAGGAGCAGAGTCTGTTCTCGTCCATTTCTTTGCAAGTCCCGCAGACTCGCCACAGGATGCCAGAGGTCCCATATCACCGGATCCGGACTACTTGACATCGAGGTCCTTTCTTAGTCAGCGAGCGGTGGGTTGGCCCATATCAGCCCACCAGCTGTGCCCAATATTTATCAGATAGACGAACTTTGCAGCCGATTGCGGATCGCCAAACCAAAACAAATTCCGGTCCCCTTCGATTAGAGGCGAGGTCTGCTCGAACTTGTCATTCAATACTTGCAGGCTCGAAAGCAGGTTTGGTCAGAGTTCCGCTCACGCTCAGAAAAACTCGACACTAAGTCCCGTCGACTGTATTTGGATTCACGGATTCAGGGGGGTGCTCTTGAGGTGCTGTGGTCACAATCAGAGCCAGGGAAATAATCACGATTCCGGTCCCTATTGCTTGCATCCCTCCGATGGCTTCTCCAAGGATCCACCAGGCATACAGGGGGGCTAGTGACGTCATGCCGAGGTTCATGAGGCCAACCAAAGTCAACGAGGCGTGGCCGTGGGCGACATTGGTCAGGAAATGTCCAGTTCCGGGAATAAGAGCCATGGCGGTTATCAACCACCAGTCGTTGCCAGATGGTACGGGTATACCCGCTTCGACAATTAGGAGAAATGGGAGGATCGTGATCCAGGCAACCAGAATCAAGAGAAGTTGGTAGGTGGGCGAGTCCAGACTCTGCCGTGCGGTTTTACTCAAGGCGAAATAGAGGGTGAACAGCGCCATGCCGCAAAGCGACAAAAGGTTCCCCGACAAGCCCGCCACACCGCTGGCGTCCTTGGTGAAAAGTGTCAGTACCACTCCACCAATTGCCGTTAACGAAAAGAAATAGATCGACGTTCTCGGTCGTTCTCCGAAATATTTGACGCCGACCATCAGGACGGCAAGCGGCTGGAAAGACATGATGATCATGTGGTTCAAAGCACTCGTTCTGCGCAACGCAAGAACACCAATAATCAGATTTATTCCGAAGACGAATCCACCAGGCGCTGAGCGGCGAAGATCTTTAAGCGTCACCCGGCGTCGAGACACGGCAAAGAACACAGCCAATGGGACTGCGGCTATTAGGAGACGCCAGAACACAAATCCGGTCGCTACCAATTCGACCTGCTTGACGATTACAGGACCAAATGACAGAAGCGCTACCGAACTAACAGCTGCGCTTTTTCCCAGTCCCGGTCTTTTTGTCGCCATCTACGTATTCACGGCTAGTTCAACTGCATCTGTTTGTTTAAGAACCTTCTAACTGATCGGTTGTTAAACCTAGTCATCTGACTCCGATCCCATCCTTCTAGGTAGTGGCACTGCTGAAGTCGCCCGACGTCCCAGATGCCTGGCAGGAAAAAATCCTCCAAGGATCTATAAGGAGCCCGGCTCCTCGGGCTACTCCATTGCCATGAGATGGACCTGACACCCCTCAGTTTGCTACGACGATTAAACGGAACCGCAGTCGAGCACTTTCTATAGGACTTGCGGCTATCGGACCGGGTCTTCTGGATGGTTTAAAACGATTGCCACCAGCGCTGCGAGTACCACCACCATCCCTCCTATCTGAATTGCCCCCATGCTCTGGTCGAGGACTAACCATGCTCCGATCGCCGAAAGCACTGGGATTCCGAGGGTCAGAATCCCTGACACGGTCAGGCTCACGTGGAGATGAGCCCAGTTCATCAGGAAATGTCCCGAGCCAGGGATCAACAGAATCAACGCCACCCAGATCCAATCACTGAACGAGGGAAGTGGCGGGAAAAGTTGGTCGGCTTCGATGGCTGCCATTGGATACAGGACCGCTGCGCCGATAGGCATCGTGAGAGTCTGCAGGCTGAAAGTATCGAGATGTTGTCTGACCTCTTTAACGACAACAAAGTAAGTGGCGAACAGGAGCATCCCGAGAACTGCCAGCAGATCACCGCGCAGACTTGATGATCCATCTCCTCCGGGGGCTCCACGGATGATCACCACCACACCGACCAAGGCAATCCCGCCCATAAGGACTGTTTTCATTCCAATCGGTTCTCGATATCGGATGGCCGAGATGACCATTAGAACTGCCGGGAGGAGAGCGGCAATGGTGGTCATGTTTGCCACTGAGGTGGCCTTTATGGCCGTGAAAGCAACTCCCAGTTGGACTGCAAACAGGACTGCCGCTGGAGCGGCAAGGCGAAACTGTCGCCAACTCAAGCGACGGCCGCTGACGTAGAGGACGACCGGATAAGCCACGCCTCCTAGGGTCAGCCGCCAAAAAGCAGCCTGTATTCCGGGCATGTCGAAGTAGGCGATTATCACGGTCCCTATGGACCAAAGCACAATTGCACCGACAGCCGACAGCCTGCCCATCGACGAACGATTCTGAAGTTGGCCGCTTGCCTGCAATCTCTGGCCTCAACTCGTCTCTGGTCAACTCTGCTACCACCGGGTCTAGCAGCATCTGAGGAGTGATTGCGGGCTGGAAGCAACCACGGGAACGAGCAAGTCCTAAAAGGAGCCGGCAGCCTGCCAGCCTCGGTGGAGTCATGATGAAACCCTCGAATCGAAGCTCCCACGGTTAGGAGCCGTAATCGAAGCCAAAGCTGGGCGGGCGGGTATACGGTCCGACGAAACGAAAACACATATGGATCGGATGAAAGAAGGACTTTCGCTGCTTTTCAGCAGCTGGAGCTCACGGGCCTGCTGTTGAAGTAAAACCCAGCACCCGAGCTGGGTTGTCGATGAGCAGTCTGTTCACATCTCCCTCAGATAACCCTCGTTGGCGCAAGCGAGGGACCACATTCGTGAGCAGATGGTCGTACCCGAGACCGCCGTACGCGTGGAGTCGATGCTTAGTCGCGATGTCATGCGACAGAAGCACCTTGTCCTCCAGACCCTTTTCGAAGTGCCAAAGCACGACCTCCATTCGCTCGGCATCAGAGGGCATGTCCACCTTCGGATTTGGCGGGTACCAGGAACTCTCGTTGCCGAACAGGTCGTACTCCAGATACACACCGGTGGCCGCCATGTCGCTGAGCCACAACCGGTCAGTGCAGGTGCGGTCGATGTGACAAATGATCGTGCGGTCGAGGTCGCCCCCCTCCTGCTCCACGATCTCCACGATCTCCACTGGCGACATCGGGTCCCGGCCAGGATGAACCATGAGTGGTGCCCCGGTCTCAACTTGAGCAGCCACTGCTGCCCGGAGACTCTTCTTCTCGTTAGGCAGCCAGGGGTAAGTGCAACCGATCTCGCCAATAAGTCCAGCCCTCACCTCGGTTCCAGCGATTCCGACCTGAATATCAGCAACGATCTCATCGGTAATCGATTCCAAAGCCCGATCGTCCATGCCAGGGGGGTGTGTGCCTCCCAGGTAGTAGCCAGAACCCACGATGAGGTGACTTCCGGTCGCCCGGGCAATACGGACAAGTGGTTCCGGGTCACGACCCAAGCCGTTATTAGTGGGGTCCACGACAGTGCGTCCACCGGCAGCAACAAACCGCTGCAACTCTGTGATCGCCATGTCCTCTGAATCAAGGTGCACATTGTGATGGCTCGAAGTCCAGTGGTAGGCAACCCAACCCCGGTTCTCGAGGGTGATCTGCTCGTCAGCGAGATAGCGGTCAGCAGTCAACGGTGGGTCGACATACATGAACGATCCGTCCATGAGGACATGGTCGTGAGCCAGAGTGACGCCGAGCTCCGCAGCGTCTACCGGTCCCAGAACAGTCTGTGCCCACCCGGCCTTCATGGCTGTCAGGACAGGACCGCTCGAGCGCTTATCTCCACCAGAAGCCCTTCGAACGCGAGATCAACTCCGCCCACGACCGTGGCACTCGGGCCGGGTTCGTTGAAGAACTCTGCCCGGGCTTGGCCTGCGGCCGGTCGATAGCGGATGTCCGTGAGGAAGATGTCGAGCGACACCACATCATCGAGCGTCCCGCCTGCTCTGCTGACATAGGTTTCGATGTGTCGCAGGCACTGGCGACACTGCTCTAACGGGTCGTTCGGACCGACCAGTTCTCCATCATCCATGGCAATCTGACCAGAAATAAACAACAGATCGCCCTTACGGATGCACTGTGAACCCACCCGTGGATCTGCCGGTTCAGCAACGTTAGGAATGGAAATGTTCTCTCGGGTTGTCATCTCATCACCTCTTCACTGACCGTTCACCGGGCCGAGGACACGATCAAGCACATAGTTGGAAAACTCGTGAACGGTGCGTTCCTCCGTCGGCGAGTACCGCGACAACTTGGCAAGTTGGCCGCGGATGCCTCGGTGGACGAGTTCGCAGACACCTTTGTCCTCAGCCAAAAACATGTCCATCGACGGGTAGTACTTGTCCTCTACCTCGGTTTCGAACTCTGGAAGATCGATCGTGGACTGCGGGAAGCAGCACCACGACACGATCCGTGTCCACTCGGGCCCCTCCGGAAAGTACTGGTGGAACGTGATCCGGTCGGGAGGAACATTCAGAAGGAGATGCGGATAACCGATAATGAAGTGGGTGCTCTCGTTGTCCTGCGCTGAGAGCCCTTCGACAAAGGGAAGCGTGTGGTTGCGCGGAACGTAGAGGCCGTTTTCGTTGTCGCTGCTGTTGATCGCGTACACCATTGGCTCGCCGTCAGCCTGAAAGACGGTTCGACGCGAACCGGGATAGAAGGTGTCAAGTGACCCTCTGTGCACAGTCGGTACGTGGTAGCCCTCCCGAGAGTTCTCCACCCAGATCTTCCAGTTCGCGTTGAAGCGGTTCTCCCACTTCTTTGTGACCTTCATCTCTTCGAGTCGATAACTGGCTAAGCGATCGACAAGCCCTCCGAGCGACTCCAACAGCGAGACTGAATCATGGTCAAAGTTCACGAACACGAAGCCGCCCCATGTCTCGGCACGCACGCTGGGAAGAGAGTGGTCTGATTTGTCGAAACCCATCGCCTCCTTCATCGACGGTGCCGCTAGCAACTCTCCTTCCAGCGAGTAGGTCCATGCGTGGTAGGGACATACGATCTTCTTGTAGTTCCCTTGGCCGCTCATCAACTCCGAACCGCGATGGCGACAGGAAGCCGAGAGGGCCCGAACCTTTCCTTCTTCATCACGGACAATCACCAGTGGCTCACCCACTATGTCCAACCGCACGTAGTCGCCTGAGTTCGGAATCTCTTCCTCGCGGGTAGCCAATAGCCAGCACTTGCGGAAGATCGTCTCGACCTCGCGGTCGTACCACTCTTGAGAAAAGTAGACGTCGGGAGGCAGGGGCTCGGCCTCCTCGATCGGTGCGCGAGTGCCGGCGTAGCGGGCAGGTGAGAAGAGCTGACTTTCGCCGACCGGCGTTTCCTGTTCCGTTGCTATCGAGCGGACAATATCAGCGGACGTCATAAGCAATCCCGTAAAGCAATCTCTTGAACAGAAACGGCCTAACTGCAATAGTTAGCGCTGAATTGAATATGGAATTAATTCGCTGCGAAGGGGATACACGCAGCGATGAGATTCATGACACGGAATGAAAACAACTAAACGTTCCTTTGCCATCTAGGTACGGACATGACTAGGGGGAGTCCTATGCCCAGACAAGAATTTTCCGATTTTCGTGCATGGCGGTCACATAGCAAGCCGGTGAGGGAGCGATCTGCCTGTCGAAGATGGGTTGTGTTGCTCCTCAGCGTTCTTTTAATCGCACCAGCCTGCGGGTCCGACGATGACAAACAAATGGACCTCACCCTCGCGGGTAGTTCCACTTCATCGTCTGTCTACGGCTTCTTGTTAACTCATGCTCGCCTAGCGGGCCAAGAAGACGGAGCAATAACCATCAATGTGCGGGAGAGTTCGACGTCGGACAACCCCGGTCTCGTAGGTCAAGGCTCGGTTGATTATGCAATCGCAGGTCTGAACGCGCTAGCTCGGTCCTACACGGGGACAGGCCAGTACGAAGGAAACCAAAGTCCTGACTCCCGGCTACTCATGACTTACCTGACAGTTGCAGAAATGATTGTTGTACGCTCAGACAAGGGCATCACGAGAGTGCAAGATCTGGAAGGTATGTCGTTTGCCCCAAGCATGCAGGGCTCGCCCGTCTACACCAAGGTTCTTGAAATGTTTGACGCACTCGGAATCACCGTGGACGTTTTTGATGGAGCCCTTGAAGACGTAGTGAGCGCGATGAAGGACAACCGAATCGTTGGGTTCGGAAAGGCAGGAGCTGGTAAAGCTGCTGACGCGAGCATGCTCGATGCTGCAAGTGCTGTCCCGGTGACTCTCATCGGCTTTAGCGACGGAGACATAGCTACGATCCAAGCCGTTCATCCCAACTTCAACTTCACCGAAGTGCCGGCTGGGGCCCTTATGGACAGTCCCGCAGTCAAGCAATCGACTATTGATGCCGTCTATTTCACCGACGCCTCAATGTCCGAAGACGATGCTTATCGACTCACCAAGGCGCTTTGGACAACACTCCAGTCTTCAGCAGACGAGAGTGGCTACGCAGCATCTTCCGGAATTGTCGCAGAGCAGACCGTGGAAGCCAGTCGACTTGTGCCCTTGCACCCAGGTGCAGAGCGGTATTGGCGCGAGATTGGGGTCCTCGACTAAGGGGAAGTCCTCAGAGTTTCATGCAAGCAAGGGTTGTCGGACCGCAGGAGTTACAGAGATCTTGACAGGGCTTTCGGCGAAAGAACTGTGACGTTATGTCTGATTCCTCTCGGTCCGGCGACCTTCGCTGGCTGAAGCCCGCCCTTACTGGGGCTGCAGTTGCATTAGCGGCGTACCACTACTGGACCTCTTACCGGGGCTCACTGCCATTCATTCAACATCGCAGTGTTCACCTCGGGGGGGTCTACATCATTCTGCTCCTCTCATGGCTGCAGGCGACTGGCAGGACAAAAGCCAAAAAAGGTCAGGTACCGCTAGTAGCGGCGCTCGCCGTCGCCTCGTCGGCCTTTTTCATATTCTCTTTCACCAGGGACATCACCTTTGTCCGGCGACAAGATCCAGCCTCTTTAGCCTTGCTTTTCTGGGGAATAGGCGTCCTCCTATTGGGACTAGAACTCTGCAGGAGGGTTCTCGGTTGGATGCTCTCGGGAATCGTCATAGGACTGACTGCAATTGTCCTTCTAGCCCATATCGATTTCATTCCTTGGTCCAGCTGGATGGCGTCCGTTACTGCACGCGACATGGCCAACACAGCACTCTTCACTACTCAGGGAATATTCGGAAGCATCACCGGTGTCTCTGCCGGAGTAGTAGCAAGCTTTCTGATCTTTGGTGGCATGCTGAGCGCCTCCGGTGGATCCGACTCACTCATGGACCTCGCCCGCCTTTTGGTCGGAAGATTTAAAGGGGGTCCGGGAAAGATCTCAGTAGTAACCAGTGCTTTCTTTGGAACTGTCTCCGGATCCGCAGTCGCAAACGTTGTAGTCGACGGCGTTTTCAACATACCCCTAATGAAACGCACCGGATTCAAACCGGAGTTCGCAGCCGCTGTCGAGGCAACCACTTCGGCAGGGGGACAACTTGTGCCCCCAGTAATGGGTGCAGCGGCCTTCATAATGGCTGAATTTACAAATATTCCGTACCGAGATATTGCGATCGCAGCCATCACACCAATAGTTCTCTACTACCTGGCCGTATTTGTTTCTATCCACATACAGGCGGTCAAAGGCGGCCTCGGCGGCATACCACAAGAAGAAATACCCCCGGCGTCACATCTGTTCAACTCGACGTTTATTGGTTCTTTCTTGTTACCCATGACTGTATTACTGGTGTCTATTTACGTTTACAACCGCAGCCTTACATTTTCAAGTTGGGCTGCTACTACAACAATAATTGCATTCGTATTAATTCGACCCGGGAAGTCATTCATTGACCGCCTTCGAGTAATTTGCGAGGGTGGTCGCACAGCGGGTATTGAGATAGCACGAATAGGCGCGATCGTTATAGCCGCTCAGTTGCTGGTTTCTATCCTGGGAATGTCCGCCATTGCATCGCGCTTGGCGAACTTCTTGGCAATGGGGTCCCTCCCGGTTGGCTTGGGATTGGTATTTTTAGCGCTCGTCGTAATCATTCTCGGATTCGGCGTTCCGACTGCTGCTGCATACGTGATCGCAGCGTCATTTTCGACCCCAATCTTTAGTGCTCTAGGAATTCATCCGCTACCCGGGCATTTGTTTATCCTCTATTTCACGGTATATGCGAATGTGACACCACCAGTAATGCCGGCCACATACGCCGCTTCTGCAATCGCTAAGGCCAATGCAGCTCAAGCGGGACTGATAGGAATGAGGCTGCTATTTCCTGCATTGCTTGTCCCATTTATCTTTGTTACTCACCCGGAGCTGTTGTTGAACCAGGGGTCTTTTGGTTCTCTTGCCGTTCTTTTCTTCTGTGTAGCTGCAGGACTATGTATAACCGCGATGGGACTTGGTGGCTGGTTTGGCCGGACACTCGAGCGATGGGAACAACCAATCATCACAATTATTGGGGTATTGATTGCTTGGCCAAACTTCGCGATGACCTGTGCCGGGATCGCGCTACTAATCACTGTGGTCCTACTTAGATGGAGAAGCGGATGGCCCCAGGCGAACGCGAAGCGAACCCAGACGGAGTCACAACGACTTCCTAAGGAATCGTTTGACACGCCTCCACAGTTTCCAAAGTAGCGAAACGTTTTGATTTTTAAGCGTTTTCGGTGGGCGCGGAGGGACTTGAACCCCCGACCCCCTCCTTGTAAGGGAGGTGCTCTAGCCAACTGAGCTACGCGCCCGAGATGCGAGACCCTACCGGCGGTCCGATTCTGTGACCTACGGGTATCGTCCAGTCAGAAGCTGCGGCGTGCCGCCACTAGCGCCTCGGTGAGAGCCGGCCCCGCACCAGCCACCGGGGTACGACGCGCCCCGGGATCCAACACACACAGATCCCGACCCCCGGCGTCGACTACTTCGACTCCGGCCTCGCCGCATACCAACATCGCCCCTAGGTAGTCCCAGACGCCGTGGGCATTCTCCGAACAATCCATATAACCGTCGAGTCGACCGTCTGCCACCGCACACAGGTCAAGGGCAGCAGCCCCCAACGCCCGGAACTGACCCCAGCCAAGATGGCGAGGCGGCAAACCCGAGAGGCCGATTACAGCCTGTTCCATCGACGGAACCGACCCACGTCTGACCGTCTCGCCGTCCCGACGTGCACCCCAACCCCGCACAGCGTCATACCGGGTGCCAGTTACCAGATCGACCACCACGGCAACCCAAGGGCCATCACCATCCACCGCACACAGGCTGGTAGCGAACCAGGGAAGGTCACGCGATGCATTGGTGGAACCATCTAGAGGGTCCACAACCACTACAGGGGCGCCCTCCAAGGTCGCTTCCATTAGGCCAGATTCCTCGCTGAGTACCCCATAGCCGGCCGGGTCGAGCACCCGGTGCACTGCCTCGTCGGCGACCAAATCACTGACGTACTGGCCAGTCTGACCACTGGACGGACCCCAGTCGTCGTGGTGGGCGAGCGCCTCGACTACCGCGTCGACTGCGTCATGAAAGTCGCTCAACACTGTCGCCGCATCAGATAACGGCGGCGCAACGGACGAATCAGGCATGAATCCAGTGTGCCAAACCGACGTGGTCCAGGACGAGGGCGGGATCTACGCTGTGTCTAACCCGAACGCAGCGCATGCGCACTCTGTATCCGACCGATCATCAAAGGACACCCACGTGGCCGTCGTCGACATCGCAGGCTTCGTCGCCGACCTCAAAGACCATGCAGCCGACCACGGCTTTCACGTACATGATGAGCGGCACTTCGTGGAGACCTACTCGATGCATCAGGCCTTCGAGATCGACCTCCACCCCGAGGCCCACTGTGGGGGCCCACTTGACCTTCGGCTATCTCTTGACATTGAGGTTCGTACTCTGCTCGCCTTCGAGGACGAAGTCATGTCGATCCCGGAGGATGTCGAGCCCAGCGAGGACCTGACCATTGAATTGGTCTTCAGTTGGGCACTGCCGCCACTGGGGTCCGGTCCCGACCTTCTGGTGCTGGCTACCGAACTTGCCGGGGTGGGCGGACCAGATCTACCTACACAGGTGTCGGCCGTGGACTCTTTCGAGGCCGTCACCGACGCACCGCTGCGATCGCTCGGCGTGATCGCCCGTCTAGAGACCCCTCTGGCAGCTCTATTGCGGGGCGGCGAGGCTGACTGGCTCTGCGACGCTCTAGAGCGGGCCCGAAGTGTCAGCGAGTACCTAGTCGACCGGGCGCCCGCTTGGTTGGGCGAGAACCTGTAATCGACTCCCCAAACCGATCCTGCCCGACGACAGTCGGGCGAAGCGCCTGTGGTGGACTCGGCAGTGACCTATCTCCGATTCTTCAGAGGACCCTGTGCCATTTCCAGTCGATGAGACCGATCGCTTGCTAACCACTACCAGAGCAGTACGTCGTCGGCTCGATCTCGATCGTCCAGTCCCGGCAGAAGTGCTCCTCGAGTGCATCGACGTGGCCGAACAGGCTCCAACCGGTGGTAATCAGTCCAGCCGCCGCTGGCTTGTGATTCGCGACCCCGAGACCAAGGCTGCGCTCGCCGACCTCTACCGGTCGGCAGGCGGGGACTGGATCACCAATACCTACGCCAAGGTCAAGGGGACCGGGCACCACAACGAAAACGCGATGCGGTCCGCCGACTATCTGGCCCGCAACCTTGAACACGTCCCAGTAATCGTGCTAGCCACCATCTACGGCATACACGACGGCAGCGGTCGACCCGGCCTGTTCGACTCCGTCATTCAAGCGGCATGGAGTCTCTGTTTGGCGCTGCGGTCCCGCGGTCTAGGAAGTGCCTGGACCACGCTGCACCTCAATAAAGCCGACGACGTGGCCAATCTCCTAGATATCCCCGCAGACGTCAGCCAAGTTGTTCTCCTTCCCGTGGCATGGACCATCGGAGAGGACTTCTCCCCGGCCGTTCGACAACCAGCCGAGGAAATCACCTGGTTCGAACGGTGGGGACGGACTCTTCAGCACCCGACAGACGAAGCTCCTGCCCATGAGGACGGGGCCGGAGTCACCGTTGAGGTCGACGTTAATGCGCCTCCGGAGGACATCTGGCCTTACGTCTCCGATATAGACCTACCAGCACAGTTCAGCGACGAGTTTCAAGGAGCTGAGTGGATCTCACCCGAACCGGGAATCGGGGCCACCTTTCTCGGTCGCAACCACAACGAGCGGATGGGCAATTGGGAAGTGACTTGCCACATCACCGCCTATGAAGAAAATCGAACGTTTGCTTGGAACTCTGCCGATCTGGAAGACCCGGCAGCCCAGTGGCGATTCGATCTGGTTCCTCTGGCCGGTGCTACCCGGTTGCGGTTCACAATGGTGCTTGGGCCTGGCCCATCGGGGCTTACCGCGGCCATAGCTGCCATGCCCGACAAGGAAGCCAAGATCATCGCGAATAGACAAAAGGGACAGACCGCCAACATGCGTCGCTGTGTTGAAGGGATTAAGGCACTCGCGGAAAGCACCACCGGAGAAAAAGGGAACGGAGACCTCGCATGACCACACTCGGGCTATCGGTTCACGACCTATTGACCACTACCCGCTCAGTCCGCCGGCGCCTCGATTTCGACCGTCCGGTTGATCCCGCCCTCCTCGAGGAATGCCTTGAATATGCTGTTCAGGCTCCGACCGGCTCCAACCGGCAGGGCTGGCGGTTCATTGTCGTAACTGACTCCGAAAAGCGAATGGCTCTCGCCGACCTGTATCGGCGTGGTTGGGAGCGATACATGACGCTCGCGGCGAGTGCCGGCGCGATCGCCGAAGGGGCGGCACCGGATCGGGCTGCCCAGCAGATGCGAGTCATGGAGTCGGCCGCCTACTTGGCGGAGAACATGCACCGGGTTCCGGCCATGGTGATTCCCTGCATTGAGGGTCGAGCCGACCACCGCCCTATGGGAGCAGCGTCGATGATGGCTTCGATTGTTCCCAGTGCGTGGAGTTTCATGCTCGGCGCAAGAGAACGCGGACTTGGGACCTGCTGGACGAGCATCCATCTCATGTTCGAGAAGGAGGCAGCAGAGTTACTCGGCATCCCCTACGACGAATACAGCCAAGTAGCGCTGATCACTGTCGGACATACTCTCGGCGACGACTTTCGTCCGGCTCGACGCGATGGCGGCGCGGCTGCCATCACCTCCTGGAACGGCTGGGATTAAAGCCGCCGAGAAGTTCAATCACTTCTGCTGACGCCCTCAGCGGCCATGGCGAGGTGTTCCAGTGTGGCCTCCATATTCGCCCGGTTGTGCGAGGCTCGATCCGAAACACCAGTGAAAAGCCACCCCACAAACTTCAAGGCTCGCGTCCGTTCATCGATCCACGACTCGGTTACGCAGCAGCCGGCATCCGTCGGTTCGATGTCGTAGATCCAGTCGCAACCGCCCAGCGCTCCGATCTTCAATCGAAAGGCGAAGCGCCGAGGTGGATCGGAATCAATCACTGTGACTTTCGTCTTCCATGTCCGACGTCCACGGTGGTTGTCTCCTCGGAATACCGACCCCACCGACGGTCCACCCGGCCAGGTCGGATCAGCACCCCGCCAGGAACCCCCATCATTTTCCGGCGACCAGTCCCCCATTCGGGATAGGTCGCTAACCATCTGCCACACCACGTCTACCGGTGCAGCGATCTTTCGGCTCACGCTCACCATCTCGCCGTCATCCATGGTCTTGATCATGTCAGCGCTCTTGGTCATGGGGCTACTGGAATCACATCGGCCGACCCATCGTCAGCCACCACCACAACGAGATCCTCGCAGGTTGCCTCGACAGCCATCACAACCGAGTCGAGGTCTGCTGGAACCGCATCAGGAGCTTCGAGACGCAGTCGGCTCACCACCCGAACCCCTGCGATCTTCTCGAGACGCTCCTCTAAATCAGCCAGATCGCCACCAATCAGGGTGACTGTGCGCTGGACAGGTCGAATTGACTGCGGCACGGTCCGGAGTCCGACCTGCAGTACACGGCCGTGATAGGCCGCGACCCCGACTGTGGCTCCGATCGCAGCGAGTGGAACCCGGAAAATGGCCACCCTCTCCACGTCAAGGCTTCCATCCAGCAGGCCGAAGAGAAGGAGATAGACCATCGCGCCAACGCTCACAAGACCGCACAACGCCGTAACACCGAACACAACAAAGAGGTAGACGCGTCGAACAGCGGACGATTCTTCGGCGACCGTCCCAGCGTGACCCTGTATCCGACGCCATGCCCGAGCCCAGACTGGAACGCCGATGAGTAAAGCAGTCAGGGCTACGGCCAGCACCTCGCCGATATCGCGATTCCAGTCTTCTGGTGCCGGCCAGAACCTGTGAAGCACGGTGCCGAGGAGCAGCCCGATGCCAAGTGTTACTGCACTGAGACCTGCTCCAGCCTCCAGGTGGTCATAGAGACGGACCACTTCATCTCGTCCACCAATCTGGCGTTCAACAGCATGCGGGACCTCTCTCCGGTGATAGGCCCAAAGACCTAAGCCTAGTAGCAGCAGTGCACCAAATACGGAAAGCACATCGAAGTGGGCCGCAGCCCCAACATCCCGTGCTGTCTCAACAAGGAGCCACGACAGCGCAGTGTGAATCAGGCCACCTGCGGCTACCAAGGTGGCCGCCAAGCCACCAAGGACCCCGCAAACTAGGACATAGCCGTCTCGCTCCTGGCTACGCGGGGCCCGGCGGGCGTTCCACCACCAGTATCGGAGCCAGGCACCAGCAAAGGCCACAAGCGGAGACGCTGCACCGGCAATGCCGTCGATTGTCTGCGCCCACTCGTCACCACCGCCTAGGCCTATACCCGATAGTGGTGTAGGCGTGACGCCGTCATAGGCCCAATCGAGGAGATGTTCAAGCACCACCGCGAGGCTGATTCCTACCCCGGCAAGAGAGACCGCGGAACCGGCCAGATTAAAGATCGGTGGTCGTCGACCCGGTAGACGGTGATGGATCGTGGCGATCAATGTCCAGACAAGGGCTGCGGCCGTCATCCAGGAGTCGAAAGACCAGTCGTCGAAAACCCAGCCGACGATCTGAGTAGCACCAACCACCACAAAGCCAGCAGCGGTGAGATCCACCACCCCGATGTAGAAGGTCCAGGCCGCTGCTTTCACCTCGGTCGGGTCTGCCCGAAACCGACGACGCAGCCATGCAGCAAGGCCGGCCAACGCCCCCCCGGCCACTACAACGAGACTAAGCCAGAGGGCTAGTTCCTCCGGATCACCCGCACGTCCGCCACGAAGCCCCTCGAACAACCGGGCAAGCAGTCCAGTCGCCCCAAGCGATACAGCCAGAACTAGCCCAGCAAGAAACCCATATTCGAGGAGACGCCTCGCCATGGCGCCGATGTCCACCCCAGGCGGAGACCACCTGCGATACAGCACGATGACCAATATCAGGGCCACCAGAAGAATCAGGCTCACGGCACCTCCAGAATCTGCCCCGCCAGCCTCCCACGATCATCGGTCGTTCAACCGGCACTTCCTCAAGAACTCCGCGTGGGCCGGGCGGGGATCGAACCCATAACCGAGAAATTATGAGTCACCTGCTCCAACCACCGAGCTATGCGTGGGAGGTCGAAGGCATGAGTCCGTAGAACACGTCCCACAGCATGTTTAGCGAACTGTGAAAAACCGCCTCGGACACTAAGAAGAATGCTGCCTCCTGCGCGTATCTGCACCTTCGGGCTGTGATGCCGCGTCCGCTCGGCTCATGTAGATAGAGCGGCAGAATGGGGGCTATGAGGAGATACGCGGTTGTGTTGACACTTCTATCAATCGCCTCTGGGTGTGGCGGCAGTTCAGACACCACGACACCAGCAACAACGGTTGTCCCTGTAATAACTCAGGCACCAACCACTGCCGTTGCACCAACAACGACTGCCGCCCC
>DEAU01000019.1 GCA_002348705.1 Candidatus Neomicrothrix sp. UBA2974 | reverse complement strand
TGAGACGGTTGTCGAGGAAGAGGTTGCCAAAAATGCGGCCGACGAGCAGGAAGAGGAGGCCAACTGATGGGCCAGAAGGTCAATCCGTACGGCTTCCGCTTGGGGGTCACCACCGACTGGAAGTCTCGGTGGTTTGCGAGCAGGCAGGAATACGCCGACAATCTGGTTGAGGACTGGGAGGTCCGTGACTACCTCATGACTGAGTTGCCGCATGCCGCGATCAGTCGGGTCGAGGTTGAGCGCACCAGCAACAAGCTGCGGATTGACGTCCACACTGCTCGACCGGGAATTGTCATCGGTCGCAAGGGTTCTGAGGCCGATCGCCTCCGGACTGGTTTAGGCAAGATCACCGGCAATCACACCGTCACTTTGAATATCCAAGAAATCAAGGAACCGGAGCTTGACGCCGCTCTGATTGCCCAAGGCGTAGCCGACCAATTGGCTGGTCGAGTTGCCTTTCGCAGAGCTATGAAGCGTGCGGTGCAGAACGCTCAGAAGGCGGGGGCTCTTGGCATTCGAGTCCAGTGCTCGGGCCGTTTGGGTGGTGCTGAGATGTCTCGCACCGAGTGGTATCGAGAGGGCCGGGTCCCTTTGCACACCCTGCGGGCAGACATCGACTATGGCTTTCGCGAGGCTCGCACCACATACGGTCGGATTGGCGTGAAAGTCTGGATCTACAAAGGCGACATCCTCCCCTACAAGAGTCTGCTTGAAGACAAGATCGCCAAGGAGGCAGCGATGGCTGCTGGTGAGACTTCAGGCCAGACAAAGCCTCGTTCCGTTGTGTCCTCGGCGGCGGGTCGCCGTCGGACTGAGTCGCTTGAGGCGCCTGAGGTTACTGAGGAGGCCATCGAGGCTGAGCCGGCGCCACTCGTAAAAGAGGGCGATGCCGAGTTCGAGAAGTTGCTTGCCGAGGAAGAGGCCATCGAGGCTTCGACTCGCGAGTCCCGCGAGACGCCGCATTTTCGCGGTGGGGACGGTGATTGAGCCGTGCTGATGCCGAAGAAAGTCCGACATAGAAAACATCACCGTGGCCGGATGAAGGGCGCCTCCAAGGGTCAGACCGAGGTCACCTTCGGCGAGTTTGGGATCCAGGCTCTTGAGCCCGGATGGATTACCGCACGTCAGATTGAGGCGGCTCGTGTCGCCATGACTCGACACATTAAGCGCGGCGGCAAGGTGTGGATAAATGTATTCCCTGACAAACCCATTACGGAGAAGCCGGCTGAAACCCGAATGGGTTCGGGTAAGGGCAACCCTGAAAAATGGGTAGCAGTGGTCAAGCCTGGTCGTGTGCTGTTTGAGCTGTCCTACCACGATTCGGCGGTGGCCCGTGCAGCCCTGGACCGCGCAATCCAGAAATTGCCGATCAAGGCTCGGTTCGTCGAGCGCGAGGAGGGTTTTTAGCCATGGCGAAGAACAAGTCCTTGGCCGACCTGGGTGACACCGACCTCATTGAGCGCCTTTCGGAATCTAAGGAAGAGCTTTTTAACCTTCGATTTCAACTGGTTACCGGTCAACTGGAGAATCATGCCCGGGTCCGGGAGGTTAAAAGGGAGGTGGCCCGTGTGCTGACCGAATTGCGGGCTCGCGAGATTGACGCCGAGGCCGAGGCCTTTGGCGAGGAGGTGGCTGGCTGATGGCTGAGACGACCGAAGTCACGTCCCGTCCGAACCGTCGCAAGGTACGCGAGGGCTTTGTGGTTTCAGATGTTCAGGACAAGACCGCGATTGTGGAAACGGTTGACCGAGTTAGGCACCGCCGTTACGACAAGACCGTCCAGCGCACTAAGCGGCTGCACGTCCACGACGAGGAGAACCAACTGAACGTAGGTGACCGGGTTCGGGTTCAGGAGACCCGCCCTCTATCCAAGATGAAGCGCTGGCGATTAGTAGAGATTCTTGAGAGGGCGAAGTAATGATCCAGCAGGAGACCCGACTCCGGGTTGCGGATAACTCGGGAGCCCGTGAGGTGCTCTGTATCAAGGTGTTGGGTGGTTCGAAGAGGCGCTATGCATCGATTGGTGACGTCTTTACCGCGACGGTGAAGGACGCCAATCCTGGTGCAGCTGTCAAGAAGGGCGAGGTCGTTAGGTGCGTAGTCGTCCGGACAAAGAAGGAGCGGCGTCGTATAGACGGTAGCTACATCCGTTTTGACGAGAACGCAGCAGTGCTTATCAACGATCAGAACCAGCCCAGAGGTACCCGCATCTTTGGTCCTGTCGGACGTGAGCTTCGTGATCGCAAGTTCATGCGGATTGTTTCTTTGGCACCGGAGGTGCTCTGAGATGAAGATCCGCAAGGGCGACAAGGTGCAGGTCTTGGCTGGTAAGAGCCGAGGCAAGGTCGGTGAGGTCATCACGGCTTTGCCTGCTGAGGGCAAGGTCATCGTGGATGGCGTCAACATGGCCAAGCGCCACCAGAAGCCGACCAACGCCACTATGCAGGGTGGCATCATCGACAAGGCCATGCCGGTTCACGTCTCTAACGTGGCCATCGTCAGTCCTGGGGACAATAAGCCCACCCGTGTCGGGTACCGGTTTACCGAGGCCGGTGAGAAGGTTCGAATCTGTAAGCGGACGGGGGTTGATCTCGATGGTTGACACTATGACGGCCGTTCCAGTACGTATGCGCCAGCTCTACGACACTGGGATCAGAGACGCTTTGAAGACAGAACTCGGCTTGACCAACGTCATGCAGGTTCCCAAACTCGTCAAGATTGTGGTCAACGTAGGCGTTGGTGACGCTGCCCAGCAGGCCAAGCTTTTGGATGGTGCGGTTGCCGATTTGACGGTGATTACTGGTCAGAAGCCGCTAGTAACCCGGGCCCGTCAGTCGGTCTCGAACTTCAAGCTCCGTGAAGGGCAGGCCATCGGTGCCAAAGTGACCCTGCGTGGCGATCGCATGTACGAGTTTCTGGACCGCTTGATCACCTTGGCGATACCCCGTATCCGCGACTTCCGCGGTCTTAACCCAAAGTCGTTCGACGGGAGCGGGAATTACACGTTCGGTGTGACCGAACAATTGATCTTCCCGGAGATTGACTATGACAAGATCGATCGCACTCGGGGGATGGACATCACCATCGTGACGTCTGCGTCCGACGACGCCGGTGGGCGGGCCCTGCTCGCCGCGTTCGGTTTCCCGTTCCGAAAGGATGGGCAGTAGTAATGGCCAAGAAAGCACTGGTCAATAAGCAGCAAAAGACTCCGAAGTTCAAGGTCCGGGCCTACACGCGCTGTCGGCGTTGTGGTCGGCCGCGGTCGGTCTATCGGGCCTTCAACTTGTGCAGGGTTTGTTTGCGAAACATGGCGCACGCCGGGGAGATCCCCGGGTTGACGAAGTCGAGTTGGTGAGGAGGATCTGACATGACTATGACTGATCCCGTCGCTGACATGCTGACTCGCATCCGCAATGCCAATCAGGCGATGCATGAGGGCGTTCAGATGCCTTCCTCCAAGCAGAAGGTGGCTTTGGCTGACGTCCTAAAGGCAGAGGGGTATATCCGCGATTACGACGTCGCCGACTCGACAGCAGGGCCGGGGAAGGTGCTTAGTATTGAGATGAAGTACTCCCCGGAGCGAGAGCGCGTTATAAGTGGTGTACAACGGGTTTCCAAACCCGGCCTGCGTGTGTACAGCGCCTCCAACAAGATCCCTCGCGTACTAGGAGGTCTTGGCGTCGCCGTGATTTCCACCAGTCGCGGACTTATGAGTGACCGTGAGGCTCGCCGCCGAAGGATCGGCGGCGAGGTTCTCTGTTACGTCTGGTAGTGGAGGCGACGACATGTCCCGCATCGGTAAAGCCCCTATTCCCGTGCCCTCCGGCGTTGAGGTGAGCATCAGTGGTCGTCAAGTAGCTGTCAAGGGCCCAAAGGGCGAGTTGGACCTACAGATTCCCGGCGATATCAGCGTCCGTCAGGATGGCGAGGAGATTGTCGTTGAGCGCCCGAACGACGAACGTCAGAACCGTGCGATGCACGGGCTGACACGCTCATTAGTCAACAATATGGTGGTCGGTGTATCTGAGGGCTTTACAAAGGAACTCCAGATAGTTGGTGTCGGCTACCGAGCTGCTCCAAAGGGCACTGACATAGAGTTGCAACTGGGTTTTAGCCATCCGGTCATCGTGAAGGCTCCTGACGGCATTAAGTTCGATGTGCCGGAGCCGACACGGATCATCGTGTCGGGTGCAGACAAGCAGGCCGTCGGCCAGGTGGCGGCTGATATTCGGTCATACCGCAAGCCGGAGCCCTACAAGGGTAAGGGAGTGCGCTACGTCGGTGAGTATGTGTCCCGCAAGGCTGGAAAGGCGGCGAAGTGAGCACTGTCGACCGTTCCAAAGCTCGCCGCCGCAGGCACCGTCGAGTTCGCAAGTCGGTTACCGGTACGGAAGCTCGGCCTCGTTTGGCTGTCTTCCGCTCGGCGAAGCACATTTCCGCCCAGATCATCGACGATCAGCTCGGTCGCACCGTCGTTGCAGCGTCGACCGAACAGAGTGGTGTCGCCGACGGCGTGACTGGGATCGCCGCCGCGACTGAGGTTGGCCGTGTGGTCGCTGAGCGCGCCCGCGAGGCTGGGATAGCCACCGTGGTCTTCGATCGAGGTGGTTACAAGTATCACGGAAGGGTGGCGGCGCTAGCCGACGCCGCCCGTGACGCCGGACTGGAGTTCTAGTGGCACAGCACACCAACGACGACGCCGCCCTTAGGGAGTCACGCGTCATCCACATCAACCGCGTGGCCAAGGTGGTTAAGGGTGGCCGCCGATTCTCGTTCACTGCCCTAGTGGTGATTGGCGATGGCTCCGGCCGGGTCGGCCTCGGATACGGCAAGGCTAAGGAGGTCCCGCTTGCTATTCAAAAAGGGACTGAGGAGGCTAAGCGCAACCTGTTCAGCGTTCCTCTGGCTGGTTCGACCATCGTCCATCCGGTGATAGGCATAATGGGTGCTGGCCGCGTTTTGCTGCAACCGGCTGCCCCCGGTACGGGCGTCATCGCAGGTGGCGCGGCTCGGGCCATCCTCGAGGAGGCCGGGATTCACGATGTTCTTTGTAAGTCACAGGGCTCACCGAACCACATAAACGTGGCTCGCGCGACCGTTGCAGGTCTGCAGGCATTGCGACGGCCTGACGAGGTAGCTCGTCTACGGGGCCTCGACCCGGAGGAGTTTGTACCGGGAGCCCTGCTGGAGGCCTACCGCCGCACCGAAGCTGGTGTGGGAGCGGGTGTTTCGGGAGATGGAGAGTGACGTGGTCCAGTTGATGGTTACTCAGGTCCGGAGCGCTATCGGTGCTAAGCCGAAGCAACGGGGAACGCTCCGTGCTTTGGGCTTAGGTCGTATCGGACGCAGCAATACGCTGCCCGACCGCAGCGAGATTCGGGGAATGATCGCCCGGGTACCGCATCTGGTCCAGGTTGAGGAACTTGAGAACGGGGAGGCATGAGATGAAGGTTCACGATCTGAAGCCGGCCCCCGGCTCGCGTAAGCGCGCCAAGCGTGTGGCCCGAGGTATCGGCGGCAAGGGCGGCAAGACCGCAGGCCGAGGCATGAAGGGCCAGCGGGCCCGCAACACCGTTCGTGTCGGCTTTGAGGGCGGTCAGATTCCGTTGCACCAGCGGGTGCCAAAGCTCAAAGGATTCAAGAATCCCTTTCGTGTGGAGTATCAGGCTGTGAACTTGGACACGATCGAACAGAGTGGTCTTGACGAGGTGACGCCCGAGTCGCTCCGCGCCCAAGGCTTGGTTGGCAAGAATTCGTTGGTCAAGGTGCTGGGTCGTGGTGAGGTTTCGCGTGCCATGACCGTGAGTGCCCATGCCTTCTCGGCGTCGGCCGAGGAAGCCATTACTGCCGCTGGTGGAACTATCGAGAAACTACCGAAGCCCTTCGCCGTCCGTCCGGCCGCCAGCGGCAATGCTCTGATGAACCGCTAAGTGACGGTCCCTAAACAGACCAGACGACCTTCTTACCCCTCGAGAGCCGACAGGAGCCGATGTGCTGTCCAGCATGCTGAACATGTTCCGGGTAGCCGACCTGCGTAAGCGGATCGTTTTCACACTCTTAATGATCCTGCTTTACCGGATTGGAGCGTTCATGCCCGCCCCGGGTATCGACGTCGAACAAGTCCAGTTGCTGCGCGATCGGGCCGACCAAGGTGGCGTGCTTGCATTCCTCCAGTTGTTTTCGGGCGGTTCGCTTACCAGCTTCGCTGTTTTTGCCTTAGGTGTGATGCCTTACATCACGGCGTCGATCATTATGCAGGTGCTTGGCGTGGTGGTACCGCGAATTGAGCAGTGGCAGCAGCAGGGAGCGGTAGGTCAGCGGAAGATCACCCAATGGACTCGCTACCTGACGGTAGGCATTGCCATCATCCAGTCCACGAGCTTTGCCTTCCTTTTCAATGATCAGGGCAACTCAATTTCGGGGTCGACGGGCGCCAACCTGCTTCCGGACTTCCACATCGGGACGGTGAGTGTTGTTGTGTTAACCCTTACCGCTGGCACTGCGCTGCTCATGTGGATGGGGGAACTGATTACCCAGAAGGGGATCGGAAACGGCATGTCGCTTTTGATCATGATCTCCATCGTGAGTGGTTTCCCCGCCCAAGGATCGCTAATCCAGGCAGAGAATGGCACTGTGGTCTCAATAATCGTTTTGGCCGTCCTGATGCTGATGGTTGCAGCCATCGTGTTCGTCGAGCAGGGCCAACGCCGTATCCCGGTTCAGTTTGCTAAGCGGGTCGTGGGACGCCGAATGTACGGCGGCCAGAACACCTACATTCCGCTGAAGGTCAACCAATCCGGTGTTATCCCGATCATCTTCGCCTCGTCCGTTCTCTATCTCCCGGTGTTGGTGGCAGCGGCCCTGCCTTGGGACGGCTTACGAGGGTGGATTGACGACAATCTGGCTCAGCCGGACAACGTCTTTTACTTCTTCATTACCGGTCTGCTGATTGTGGGCTTCGCCTACTTCTATACGGCGATCACTTTTGATCCGGTCAAGCAGGCTGACACCATCCGTAAGCAGGGCGGCTTTGTGCCTGGCATCCGTCCCGGTCACCAGACCGAGCGGTATCTGGCACGCATCCTGTCTCGCATCACGCTGCCTGGCGCCCTATTTATTGCTGCAGTGGCACTTGTGCCATCCATCCTGATCAATGTCTTTCTGGATACCAGCGCCGGCGTTGGTTCAGGCGGTGCCGCAGGCTTCGGTTTCATCGGCATCTCGATATTGATTGCCGCTGGGGTTTCGCTAGAGACCATGAAGCAGGTTGATTCCCAGTTGACTATGCGCAACTACGAGGGATTTCTGAAGTAGTCGTGGCGGTCCGTCTTGTCATTCTCGGTCGGCAGGGCTCCGGCAAGGGCACCCAAGCGGTGCGATTAGCCGAGGCCTACGGCTCGATTCACGTATCGACCGGCGAAATGCTGCGTGCTGCAGTAGAGGCTGGCACAGAACTGGGTTTGCAGGCCAAGGCACTAATGGATACTGGCGACTTGGTGGGTGACGACCTCATCAATGGCATCGTGGCCGAGCGCCTCTCAGAGGCTGACGTGGCCGAACAGGGCTTCCTGTTGGACGGTTACCCCCGGACTCCTGACCAAGCGTCGGCGCTGGAGAGAATCCTAAACTTGACCGGTGAGGCCCTTGACGTTGCTTTGAGCCTGGAGGTGCCGGTCGACGAGGTTACGGCCCGGATGTTGGCAAGGGGCCGTGCCGACGACACCGTTGAGGCCATTCGCCGTCGCTTGGACCTTTACGAGTCAGAGACCGCCCCGCTGCTGGCCTGGTTTGATGAGCGCGAACTGCTAGAGAAGGTGAACGGTCAAGGTGACGAGGAGGCCGTATTTGCCCGTCTGGCGGATGCGGTCGACGGCCGCCTTGCCGTTGGTGATGCCCGATGACCAACTGTTCCTCTCGCCATACCCAACAACCGGGGTTGGCCTGTTGAAGGGCCTCCGGTAGCGTTGTCTATTGGCCTGTGCCGGGTGTGTGCCCACGGGAGCGACCTCCGGATCCGGGTCTGGTGGGAACGTTCGACCGACCTTGCCAAGAAGATCAGCCGAGCAGAAACTTACCGAACCAGTCCTCAGTACGACCAGGAGTATCACACTGCCGAAGCCCAAGGAAGACGCGATCGTGATGGAGGGCACGGTGCTCGAGCCGTTGCCCAACGCCATGTTCCGCGTCGAGTTGGAAAATGGGCACAGCGTGCTGGCCCATATCTCCGGGAAGATGCGGATGCACTACATCCGAATACTTCCGGGAGACAAGGTCCAGGTGGAGCTCACCCCCTATGACCTCCAGAGAGGTCGGATTACATACCGCTACAAGTAGCGGGCCAAGCGAGAGAAGACTATGAAGGTCCGAGCGAGTGTAAAACGCATCTGTGAGAAGTGTCGGGTTATCCGGCGCCATGGGCGCGTGCAGGTCATCTGCAGTAATCCGCGGCATAAGCAGCGTCAGGGCTAGAGGAAGATACCTATGGCACGAATATCCGGCGTAGACATTCCCCGTGAGAAGCGGGTCCTGATCTCCTTGACATATATCCACGGCATCGGCCGTTCGTCAGCCTTGAACATTTGTGAGGCCACGGGCGTTGACCCGACTACCCGTGTCCGCGATCTGGCCGATGACGAGGTCACCGCCATAAGAACCTTCGTTGATCAGCAACTGAAGGTTGAGGGCGACCTTCGTCGTGAGGTGTCGCAAAACATCAAGCGCAAGATGGATATCGGCTGCTATCAGGGCCTACGCCACCGTCGCGGTCTCCCAGTGCGCGGCCAGCGGACTCACACAAATGCTCGAACTCGCAAGGGTCCGCGTAAGACGGTCGCTAACAAGAAGCAGGTTACGAAGTAATGGCAAAGCCGGCAGCCGGGGGTCGACGCCCCCGCAAAAAGGAGCGAAAGAACGTCCCCCACGGCGTGGCGCACATCAAGAGTTCTTTCAACAACACGATCATTACCATCACCGATCAAGGTGGCAACACGCTTGCCTGGTCTTCGGCTGGCAACGTCGGTTTCAAAGGCTCTAGGAAGTCCACCCCATTCGCCGCCCAAATGGCCGCTGAGCAGTGCGCTCGTCGAGCTATGGAGCATGGTGTGCGGAAGGTCGATGTGGTGGTCCGTGGCCCGGGTTCTGGCCGGGAGACCGCCATCCGAACTATCCAGAACACCGGTATAGAGGTGACGGGCATCAAAGATGTCACCCCCATCCCTCATAACGGTTGCCGGCCGCCTAAGCGACGGAGGGTCTGACAATGTCTCGGTACACCGGGCCCCGGGCTCGTGTCTCTCGACGCTTGGGTACCAACATCTTTGGTACCAAGGGTGAGACCGTGGCGCTTGACAAGCGCCCATACCCACCAGGTGAGCATGGGCGGACTCGTCGTCGAGGCAATCCATCCGAGTATCTGCTCCAAATGCAGGAGAAGCAGAAGGCTCGCTTGTCTTACGGTCTGTCAGAGAAGCAGTTCCGTCGGGTGTATGACGAGGCCAGTCGCCGTCAGGGCGTGACTGGAGAGAACATGCTCCAGTATCTGGAGCTGCGCTTGGACAACGTTCTATATCGGGCCGGTATGGCTGCCACTCGGCCGCAGGCCCGTCAGTTGGTTAACCACGGCCATGTCAACGTGAATGGCCGTCGCGTTGATATCCCGAGCTACCGCTGTCGCAAGGGTGACGTAGTTACTCTGCGCGACAAGGCTCGCAAAATGGTCGTTGTCCAGTGGAACATCGACGTGCTGGACCGCCAGCCGCCAGCATGGATGGACGTTGACGACGGCGGTCATGAAGCCACTGTTCGCGAACTCCCAGTCCGAGAGCAGATCGATGTTCCCGTTCGTGAACAATTGATCGTTGAGCTCTATTCCAAGTAGGTACTTACCCCGGCGTTTTACGCCACGACCCCATAACTTTCCCGAAACGCGAGAAGGACATCTCATGCTGGTCATTCAGCGACCGACCGTTAACGCGGTGGCCGACGCCGACGGCAACCGTCAACAGTTTTCTATCGAGCCCTTAGAGCCCGGCTTTGGCCACACTCTGGGTAACTCTCTTCGGCGAACTTTGCTGTCCTCTATTCCCGGAGCGGCGATTACCCAAGTCAAGTTTGATGAGGCTCTCCATGAGTTCGGCACCATTAATGGTGTTCGTGAGGATGTGACAGACATTGTCCTTGCCCTGAAGGACGTTGAGTTGCGTTCTCACAGCGACGAGCCGGTCACGTTGCGGATCGACGTAAGCGGTGCCGTCGAAGTCACGGCGGCCGCACTGGAGACTAATGAACAGGTTGAGGTTCTTAACCCCGGTCTGCACCTGGCATCGCTGGAGGCCAAGGGCCGTTTGGCACTTGAGTTGACTGTTGAGGTCGGCCGCGGTTACCTCGGTTCTGACCGCACGTCTGGTGAGACCACGATCGGTGTGATCTTGGTTGACGCATTATTTTCGCCGGTGCGTCGGGTCTCCATTGAGGTCGAGCCGGTATCGGTTGGTCAGGCCCAAGACATGGATCGTTTGGTGCTGGACGTCACCACCGATGGTTCCATCACCCCGGCCGAAGCCATGGCCTCGGCCGGAGCCACTTTGTCCACACTTTTCCAGTTGGTGGAGGATATGAGCAGTGAGGCCCGTGGTCTCGAGTTGGGTGAACAGGAAGAGGTGGGCAGTGGGTCTCTGGATATTGACCTGCCTATCGAGGACCTAGATCTTTCGGAGCGGCCCCGGAATTGTCTCAAGCGGGCACAGGTCGACACGCTCGCCCAACTGCTCGAGAAGACTGAGGACGACCTGCTCGCTGTTACTAATTTTGGACAGAAATCTCTGGACGAGGTCATTGAGAAGCTTGACGAGCGTGGCCTGTCGCTTCGGGTTAGGGGCTGACGCGGTGCCCGCAACTCCGAAGAAGGGACGTCGTTTCGGCGGCAGCTCTGCTCACCAGAAATCGATGATGGCCAACTTGGTCGCGTCACTGATTGCCGCCGAGGCAATTACAACCACAGAAGCGAAGGCTAAGGCCTTGCGGCCGGTCGCTGAGAAAATGATTACCAAGGCGCGCAAAGGTGGTCTTCATAACCACCGTCAGGTGGTGTCCTTCATCCGGGACCGAGAAATGGCTACCAAGTTGTTCGACGAGATCGCTCCGCGCTATGCCGATCGACCTGGGGGATACACCCGCATCCTGAAGGTCGGTCCCCGCCACGGGGACAATGCTCCTATGGCGCGCATCGAATTGGTCTGAACTGACTGACCCTTTCTCCCATGCGGGTCCGGGGCGACGTTTCATACGACGGGTCCCCTTTCCACGGGTTTGCCGCCAACGATGGCGTCCCGACCGTCGCCGGTCTGCTTAATGACGGGCTGTCGCGTGTCTTGCAGGTCAAAGTGACGGTTAGTTGTGCCGGTAGGACCGACCGCGGAGTACATGCTGCTGGCCAGGTGATCAGTTTCGACCTCCCCGACAACTTGACCGTCGACTGGAGATCCGACTCTGGTGAAGTCACTGGGCGACTTGAGTCGATCCGCCATTCATTGAACCGTCAGGTCGGTCCTTCGGTGGTTGTTACTTCTCTGGCTGTGGCTGACGACGACTTTGATGCCCGTTTCAGCGCTATTGGGCGCACTTACCGCTATCGGATCTTGGACCGTCCTGACTCTGACCCCTTTATTACTTCCAGAGCTTGGCACGTTCCAGAAGCCCTGGACCTAGAGGCCATGGAGACTGCTGCCGCCTATCTTGTTGGCGAACACGACTTCTCATCGTTCTGCCGGCGGCCATCACCGATATCTGATGGTTCCAAGGTCAGTTTGGTGCGCCGGGTAACTAGCGCATCGTTTCGTCGGGTGGTTGACGGTCTGTCATGTGTCGAGTTGTTGGAGTTCGAGGTATCGGCGACCGCTTTCTGTCACCAGATGGTTCGTTCTATCGTTGGTACCCTGGTTGCCGTCGGGCGGGGACGCATTCCGGCATCCGCGATACCCAATGTGCTAGCCGCCTGCGATCGTCAGGTCGCAGGTGAACCGGCTCCGCCCCAGGGTTTGACATTTTGGTCGGTGGAATACGCCTGATTGCCCCGGTGGGTCCCGAATGGGCTGAAGCGGTGTGCACGTTGGAGAGGAGAGTGGGTGGGTTGCTGGGGTGTAGCGCCCGCCGTAGCCTTGACCCTCGGGTCGCGTGCGGCCACCAACTGTGGGACGTCCGAATGTCCCCTGTGAAGTTCTTAATCCACTGCAACAGATTTTTGTGTTAGGGCGATCATCGTGTCCACATACACCCCCAAGGCCAGCGAGATCGAACGGGCTTGGCATGTCGTTGATGCCGAGGGCCTGATCTTGGGTCGTATGGCGTCAGAGGTCGCTGCAATATTGCGTGGTAAGCACAAGCCCACGTTCACTCCCCATATCGACACTGGCGACCACGTAGTGATTGTCAACGCAGACAAGGTCGTACTGACCGGGGCTAAGGCGACAGACAAGAACGTTTACGATCATTCGGGCTATCCCGGTGGGCTTAAGACCCGGACCTACGGAGCCTTTCTCGCGGATAAGCCTGAGGAGGCCATCCGGCGGACCATCCGAGGAATGCTTCCGAAGAATCGTCTTGGTCGTCAGCAACTTTCGAAGTTAAAGGTGTACCGAGGCGCTGACCATCCGCACGAAGCGCAAAAGCCGCAGCCACTGTCTATAGAACACGCACAGGCCCGCACGGCTTAAGTGAACGGATTCCAGAGGAGTATCCGATGCCTAGTCCCCTTGTCCAGACCACCGGTCGTCGTAAGCAGTCTGTGGCTCGTGTGCGTCTTCGTCCTGGCAACGGAACGGTTATGGTCAACGGCCGGACCGCCGAGGACTACTTCCCGTCGGAGAGCCATCGCTTGGTCTTCACGGAGCCGCTGCGGGTGACGGCGACCGAGGGTGCCTACGACATTGACGCCACGTTGCATGGTGGCGGTGTGAGCGGCCAGGCCGGCGCCATGCGCCTTGGTATTGCCCGAGCACTTGAGGCCCTTGATCCAGAGCGTAGGTCGGCCCTTAAACAGGCTGGTCTCTTAACGCGGGATGATCGAAAGAAGGAGTCCAAGAAGTACGGGCTTCACAAGGCTCGTAAGGCTCCGCAGTACTCCAAGCGCTGAAACGCCGCGCCTCCTTGCCGCCACCGGTGGCCACGCGCTGCCTCCTACGCTCACGGCTATGAACGGCGGTGGAGCGTCGACTTTACGATTTGGCACAGATGGTGTTCGCGCTTTGGCTGGCACCGTGCTAGATGAGCCTTCGGTGCGCGCCCTTGGCCGTGCAGCGGCTGCCCATCTCGGCAGCCGCAGCGTCCTTATCGGTCGCGACACCCGCGAGTCGGGTCCCGGCTTGGCCCGTGCCCTTGCTGAGGGCCTTATTGACGGGGGCCTCGAGTCGGCGTCGCTTGGTGTTGTCCCGACCCCCGCGTTGGCCTATATCTGCCGCATCCGCAGGGTGGCCGGGGCGGTGGTTACCGCTTCGCACAACCCTTGGTACGACAACGGCATCAAGTTCTTCACGGCTGGCGGACGCAAGTTGGACGATGTTGCTCAGACCGCCATTGAGTTGGCTTGGGATGCAAGACCTCGTCTTGACCGGCCGATTGCTATTCCGGCGTGGGCCGACCCGGTTGATCCAGTCGCTGCTTGTCGTGACTGGGTCAACGGCTTAGTTGAGGCTGGTGTTACTGACGGCGGGTCTAGTCGCCCTTTGGAAGACCTTTCGCTGGTCGTTGACTGCGCTAATGGGGCGATGGCGCCATTCGCTGCAGACGTGCTGCGCCGACTCGGCGCCGAGGTCGAGGCGATCCACGCAACTCCAGACGGCCGGAACATCAACGACAAGTGTGGTTCAACATTCCCCGATGACCTGCGGGAAGCGGTGCTCCGTGCCGGGGCTGACGCAGGCTTGGCATTCGACGGGGACGGCGACCGAGTGGTGGCTGTCGGTGATGATGGCGCTCTATTGGATGGCGATGATCTGATGGCCGTGTGTGCAGTTGACCTTCAAAGTCGAGGCCTGCTGGTCGGCGCTACCGCGGTAGTCACAGTCATGTCGAACTTGGGCTTGCACCGGGCGCTAACTGATCACGGAATTGCCGTCTACGAGACTCCAGTCGGCGACCGGCACGTGCTTGAGGCGCTTGATATGAACGGCTGGGTGCTGGGTGGTGAACAGTCGGGACACGTCGTATTTCGCGATTTTGCCTCCACGGGGGACGGCCTCCTGACTGGTATCCGGACGTTGTTGGCTGCCATGCGATCAGGCCGCACGCTTGGCGGGCGAGTAGCTGAGTTGGTGGTTCGTGCCCCGCAGGTTCTGCAGGCTGTGCCGGTGTCGTCTGATGGAGATGTTGTTGTGGATCAACTGACCGACGAGATCGCCGAAGCATCTGCCCAGCTAGGTTCAGCCGGACGGGTGTTAGTCCGACCTTCAGGGACTGAGCCAGTGGTGCGAGTTATGGTCGAGGCATTCGACGCCGCGGAAGCCGCTGCTGTGGCAGACCGCCTCATTGAGGCGGTGCGACAGGTCGATGCCACCATGGTTTCGTAGGATTCCGCGTCGTGTGCGGCATCATTGCGATTCTTCGCCGTCCGGCAACCCGGATCGTTCCCTCTTCCGACGAGGTGCTGGCGGTCGTCGCCACTGGGGTTGATCGGCTACATGACGTCCTTGGAAATAGCCCGGTAACCCTGTCTGATACCACACTTTTGGATGCTGCTGCTTCGTTTGAGGACGCTGACCTTCTGCTGAGTGGCGCGCCCGGCCTCTTGGCTTTAATGCGCGATCCTGATCTGGCCGGTCGAATCGAGGCGATCCTGGCCGACGTTTCTCCGCTGGTTTGCCGGATTGAGTCGGCACTTGAGGATCAGGATGGGACTGCGGCCGATATGGAGGAGGCCAATGCGGCACTGGTACGCCTGCGTGACGCCGTCTGGGCGGTGAAGCGCGATCGCCTAGATACACGCGACGGTGTGGCTTCGCTATCTACCTCCGGCACGCCAAGCGATGCTGGTTTAGTCGTGTTGTTGTCCGTTCAGCAGGCACTGTCAGCGATCGACCGGTTGGAGGTTCGGGGCCGTGATTCGGCCGGCCTACAGGTCACGGTTTGGAACCATGGAATCGACTCCGACGACCCAAGTCTGAATGCTCGGCTCCATGATCCGCTTCACCGCTCGGGCAGCGTGCGTCTTCTCGACTTCGATGGCGTTACTGGTGGGGCTCTGGCATTCGTAGTGAAGGAGGCTGCCGAGATCGGTGAGCTGGGTGACAACACGGCTGCCCTGCGTTCCGCTCTTGCCGATGACGATCTGCTACTCCGGGCTCTATCTGCTCCAACTGTTGAGGGATCTGTGCTTGGGCATACCCGTTGGGCCAGCGTGGGTCTGATCTCCGAGCCCAACGCACATCCAGTTGATTCCATGCGGGCCGACGGACTAGCTGAGCCTCTAGTGACTGCTGTGCAGAATGGTGACGTTGACAACCACACCGATTTGGTGGTGACCGAGGACCTGAGCGTGGCTCCAGAGATCACCACTGACGCCAAGGTGGTTCCGGCTTTGTGTGCTGCCCAACTGGCAGCCGGTCACGAACGTTTGGAGGCGTTTCGACGCACGGTCAGTGCCTTCGAGGGTTCATTGGCAATTGGCGCCGTTACTGGTGATGCCCCGGACCGTCTGCTGCTGGCGCTGCGTGGTAGTGGTCAGGGCTTATACGTCGGCCTTGCTGAGGATGCCTTCGTGGTAGCCAGCGAACCATACGGGGTGGTGGAGTTGACTGCTGACTTCGTGCGTATGGATGGCGAGACTCCCGCCGACCCGGATGATCCAGGGGCCAGCCGGGGCCAGATCGTGGAGTTGGATGGGGCGCTGGCCGGAACGTTGCAAGGCATCTCTCGTCGGTCCTACGACGGACGGGATCTCCCGGTAGGGGACAAAGATGTGGCACGGGCTGAGATCACCACCCGCGATATTGATCGGGGTGACTATGCGCACTTCCTGCTCAAGGAGATCAGCGAGTCACCCGCTTCGGTTCGGGCCACCCTCCGTGGTCGCTTGGTGGGTCCGACATCGGGAGAGATAGGGCCAGGCGAAGGCTGGAGGGTACGCCTAGGTGACTCGTCGTTGGGTCCTGAACTAAGGGTCCGTTTGGCTGACGGAACGATCTGCCGCGTCCTAGTTATTGGGCAGGGCACTGCTGCGGTGGCCGGAGAGGCGGTCGTCGAGTCGCTCAATGCCGAATTGGCTGGGACCGGAGTCCTAGTTGAGGCCATGCCGGCTACCGAATTGTCCGGTTTCGGACTGGCCGAAGACATGACTGACACCCTCGTGGTGGCAATTAGCCAGTCAGGTACGACCACCGATACGAACCGGACCGTCGACTTGGTGCGGGCCCGTGGCGCACAGGTCGTAGCCATTGTTAACCGGCGGAACAGTGATCTGGTAGGTCGGGCTGATGGGGTGATTTACACCTCTGACGGTCGAGACGTCGAGATGAGCGTGGCCTCCACTAAGGCCTTTTATGCGCAGGCTGTAGCTGGCATCCTGCTAGCCGCAGCCGTAGCTGATGCCTGTGGGGCGCCCGGCGATCCCGGCCGTCAAGAGGTGCTGGCTGGCTTACGGGATTTGCCTATAGCCATGATTGAGGTGTTGGGCCTGCGAGATCATGTGGCGACGATCGCAGCCCACCACGCCCCGGGCCGCAGGTATTGGGCAGTGGTAGGTAGTGGCCCAAATTTGGTGGCGGCCCGTGAGATTCGGATCAAGCTTTCAGAACTTTGCTACAAATCGATAGCTGCTGACGCCACTGAGGATAAGAAACACATTGATCTGTCGTCTGAGCCGATGGTTCTCGTGTGTGCTACTGGCCTGGTTGGCTCGACTGCGGACGACGTAGCCAAAGAGGTGGCCATTTACAAGGCCCACAAGGCAGCGCCGATCGTGGTGGCTGACGCTGGGTCGTCTCGATTTCTGGGAACCCATGATCTGGTTGCTGTGCCGCCTGTGCATCCTCGTCTTGCGTTTTTGCTTTCGACCATGGTTGGTCATTTGTTCGGTTATGAGGCGGCCCGAGCCATCGACGCACAGGCTCTTCCGCTGCGGGCCGCCCACGCAGCGATTGAGGCTGAGGCGGAGCGCCGAATGGCGGACGGTATGCCAGTGGAGGGGTCGGCAGCTGGCCCGGTCCTAGCAGATGACCTTCGTGACGAGTTGCGGTCAGCGGCGGCTGCTTTTTTCGATGAGCTGCGAAACGGTCGTCTCAATGGCCACCTCGAAGCGTCCACAGCGGTGCGGCTGTCTACGTTGTTCCGCTTTGCCCTAGGAATTGTGCCGCTTGAGTCTTATCAGTTGGAGTTCGGACGGGTTGGCACGCCGGCCGTAGTCCTTGATGACCTGGCAGCAGCGTTGAACGCGGCCGTTGAGGAGTTGACTCGGCCCATAGACGCCATCAAACACCAGGCCAAGACGGTCACCGTAGGGATTTCCCGCACCGATGAGACGTTGCTCGAGGCGCGCCTGGCCCGTGAAGTGATTGAAGCCGGAGCACCCCGTGACTCGCTCAGTTATCGCACCCTGCGGGCGCTTGTGGCCCTCGACCCAGCAGTGTCTGGTGTGATCGGATTTACCCGTTACCGGGTAGATGGTCTAGACGGCTCGTCGCCAACGACGACCATCGTGGACCGAGGTGGCATGTCGGCAGGGATTCAGTCCCGCACGGACCAAGATCCGACTCTAAAGGGCACCAAGCATCAGGTGGCGGTAGACCGTGAGGTGCTGGTTACACGCGGTGCTCGTGACGATCGCACAATTGTGTTGGTCCCCGAGGTGAAAGACCGTGAGACAGTGGGTTTGACCCTCCTGCATGTGGAACTGCGTGACCTCCTGTCCCCCGATGTTCTGAGGGGTGTACTTCAAGGCTACGGGAACCGCTATCGCGCAGTACGTGACGCCGTCTGTGAAACCGAGCCAGACCTGAACGACGACCTGCTGGCCGGATTGCCGGTAGTCGACTTGCTGATCGATCCGGTGCCGGAAATTGCTGATCGTCTCCGCACCGGATCTGGATGACCTTTCAATGATCGGTATCGGGGTCGACCTCGTTGATGTATCCCGGTTTCGTCGCTCCCTGGAGCGAACTCCATCTCTACGTGACCGCCTTTTTCGTCCTGACGAACAGGCTTACGCTGATGCGCACCTAGATCCGGCAGTTCGTTACGCCGTGCGGTTTGCCGCCAAGGAGGCGACTCTTAAGGCACTTGGCCTAGGACTGGGGGGTGTCGCCCTGTATGACATTGAGGTGGTGCGCCACGGCCTCGGGCCGCCATCTCTCGAGTTGCACGGGTCCGCTTCCGAGGTTGCTTTGGCAGCCGGGGTGGAGCGTTGGTTGGTCACACTGAGCCATACCGACCATCTGGCCCAGGCGACCGTGGTAGCTCTCTGAAGGTGCATCGATGATCCCGGTCTGCACTCCCCAGGAGATGGCTGCCGTGGACGCTGCGGCGTCTGAGCCACTCGAGGTTCTGGTCGACCGGGCTGGAGCCGCAGTAGCCAGAGCTGTCTTGGACGAATTGGGCGGTGGATATGGACGACGGGTGGCGGTCCTAGCTGGCAAGGGAACCAACGGAGCCGATGGTCGGGCGGCCGCAGAGCGTTTGACCCGACGGGGAGTCCGCTGTTCGGTGTTTGACGCTGCCTCATCTCCTGACAGCCTGCCTCGACCCGGCGATCACGCCGTTGACATGGTGGTCGACGCCGCCTACGGGACTGGTTTGGGCCGCCCGTATGAGGCACCAGCGGTTGACGCTCCGGTGCTCGCCGTAGATGTCCCATCGGGCCTCGATGGCCTGACAGGAGAGACACAGGGTCGACCTATGTCTGCGGTGAGAACCGTTACCTTTGCCGCGCTGAAGCCCGGCCTGTTGTTCGGCCACGGTCCAACTCTTGCGGGGCGGGTCGAGGTCGTCGATTTGGGTCTCGATGTGTCAGGCGCGTCTACCCACCTGTTGGAGGACGCCGACGTGGCTGGTCTTGTGCCGGCCCGTCCTGCCGATGCCCACAAATGGCGGAGTGCCTGTTGGGTGGTGGCTGGTTCGTCGGGGATGGAGGGTGCGGCCGCCCTAGCAACTACTGCCGCACAGCGGGCCGGTGCGGGCTATGTCCGCCTGACTATGCCGGGAGGAGACCCAGGTGCCGACGCAGCCGCAGTGCCCACCGAGGTTGTTCGCAGCACTGTCATTCCTGCCGATGCGGACGAAGCGGCCCGCTTCGCTTCTCTCGTCGTCGGTCCGGGCCTTGGAACCGGGCCAACTACCTCCACAGTGGTTGATGCCGTGTTGGCTGCGGCCACTGCCGCCAACCGACCGGTAGTGGTCGACGGCGATGGTCTGACGGCTTTGGCCGCCAACCCTGAAGTTCGAGTCTGGCCAGCAGCCGGTGCGGTTTTGACTCCCCACGACGGCGAGTTTGCCCGCTTGGCCGGTGGGCCACCGGGCCCCGATCGCTTGTCTGTTGCCCGGACGCTGGCGGCAGATACTGGTGCGACCGTGCTCCTGAAGGGTCCGACTACCGTGGTGGCCGCGCCGGACGGCCAGGTGCTATTGGCTGCTGCAGGTGACACGCGTCTGGCCACTGCTGGTAGTGGTGACGTGCTGGCTGGCATCCTCGGAGCCTTTCTTGCGCGGGGTTCGGATCCGCTATCGGCTGCGGCAGCCGCCGCTCATGTCCACGGCCGGTTAGTTACTCAGGACACCAATGACGGAGCACCAACAACCGGGGTGGTGGCAGGTGATCTGGCGGCGAGGCTGGTAGCTGTACTGGTGAACCTCGGTGTCGACGCAGAGCCCAACTCTCGCCGGCAATCGGGAGGTGTTTGCTGATGCGCCCCACCTGGGTGTCGGTCGATTTGGCGGCCGTGGACCACAACGTGTCTGCGTTCCGTCGCCTAGTAGGAGACGCTGAGGTGTGCGCCGTGGTGAAGGCCGACGGGTATGGGCATGGTGCGCCGGCGGTGGCCGCTGCTGCGATCGAGGCTGGCGCTACTTGGCTCGCTGTGGCCCTCGTTGAGGAGGCTTCCGAGCTTCGGGCTGAGGGGATTAGCGAGCCGGTGCTAGTGCTTTCGGAGCCACGTCCAGACGAGATGGCCGATGTGGTAGCCCTCGGTGGAGTTCGACCGACGTTGTACACCGAAGCCGGGATTGAAGCCTGTGCGGCTGCGGTGGTTACCGACGGTGCTATTGACTTCCCAGTTCACCTAAAGGTCGATACTGGCATGCACCGGGTAGGGGTGCATTGTGACAAGGCGGTTACTGCCGCCCGACGAATCCTCAAGGTCGGGCTAAGCCTCGAAGGGGTGTTCTCGCACTGTTCTAATGCCGATGTTCCTGAAGACCCATTTACCGACATTCAAGTCGAGCGGTTTGACAATGTTTTGTCCGATTTGGCCTCAGCCGGTATTCAGCCTCGTTTGGTCCACTTGGCCAATACAGCGGCCACGCTGACCCGACCCGATACCTATCGGTCGTTGGTCCGAGTTGGCATCGGTGTCTACGGTGTGTCGCCTGGGCCAGCCGTCGACGCTATTTGTCGGGACATGGGCCTTCGTCAGGCCATGACCGTCCGTAGTGAGATCACCCACCTGCAGGTTGTTGGTCCTGGTGAGGGCGTTGGGTACGGCCAGCACTGGGTGAGCGAGCGGACTACTCGGCTGGGAACAGTGCCCATGGGTTATGCCGACGGTTTGGCCCGGATTTGGGGTCTCGGGGGTGAAGCGTTGGTCCGGGGTCGACGGTGTCCGCTGCGAGGTGCGGTGTCGATGGATGCCCTGGTGGTCGAGGTCGATGACGAGATGGAGCTTGGCGACGAGGTAGTGCTCCTGGGCTCGCAGGACAATGATGAAATTAGTGCGTCGGAGGTGGCCAAGGCCGTTGGCCTCATTCCCTGGGAAGTGCTGTGTTCGCTGAGCCACCGGCCACCCCGGCGGTACTCGTCTAAGTCATCATCGCGGGGGTGACGACCATTGGCCAGGGTTTTGCTCGTCGAGCCGTATCTAGGTGGATCTCATGCCGCATGGACTAATGGCCTGACCCGCCACAGCCGGCACGAGGTCGTCGTTGTAGCACATGAGCCAACTGCATGGCGGTGGCGAATGCGCGGTGGCGCACTAACAATGGCGGACGAAGCTATGGCCGCAGTAGTTGCTCATGGCTTGCCCGACGTGTTGCTCGTGTCCAGTCTGGTTGATCTAGCTGGTTTTCTCGGCCTGTCTCGCCGGTTCCTCGGGGACCCACCAGTAGTTCGCTACCTTCACGAGAGCCAACTGCTTTACCCGGCTAGCCCGAACCAGAAGGGGTCACCAGGTGATGAGTTCCCACTCGTCGACTGGATCTCGATGGTTGCCGCCGACGAGGTTTGGTGCAATTCGGGCTTCCATCTCGATGCCCTCTTGGCAGCGTTGCCCAATCTGTTGAACCGGGCGCCAGACAGGTCTCACGCCGACCGACTGTCGGCGGTGGCCGGGCGATGCCATGTGGTTCCTGTCGGCGTAGAACTATCTGACGTGCCATTCCCTGTGCACATCGGTGATACTCCGGCTGATGGTGGTGAAGGTCCACTAGTGCTTTGGAACCAGCGATGGGACCACGACAAGAATCCGGTGGCGGTATTCCACGCTCTTGGTCAGTTGGCTGATGAGGGTGTGCCCTTCAGAGTGGCGGTGGTGGGTGAGAACTTCCGAGTCGATCCCAGAGAGTTCACCGAGGCACGCACTCGTCTCGGCGACCGTGTTGTGGTCTGGGGGTTTCAGGAGCGGGACGCCTACGTGGACCTGCTGGGTCGGTCTGACATATTGGTTGGCGCTGCCCACCATGAGTTCTTCGGCATTGCTGTGGTTGAGGCGTTAGCTGCAGGCTGCGTCCCGGTACTGCCCGATCAACAGAGTTATCCGTGGTTGCTCGGCGACATGGCTGACGTCGCCCTCTACCCGAAAGGCGGGCTCACCTACCGCTTGCGGGATGTATTGAATGATCTGGGATCTTGGCGCCGACGTGTTGATGGGTTGGCCTTAACGATTCGCCGGTTCGACTGGCGAAAAGTGGTTGACGACTACGACGATCGTCTTGAGGCGTTGGCCGCGTCAGGTCCGAAGGTGCATGCTCGCGTCTAGCGTCAGTTGTTGTGGAACTTCCGATTGAAGGTTTGCAGGTAGGTCACTGGACAAACGAGCATGCCCGCACTGGTATGACAGTGATTCTGTTCCCGGAGGGAACGGTGGCCTCCGGCGAGGTGAGAGGCGGTGCCCCGGCCACCCGTGAGTTCGATCTGTTGGACCCGGTCTCTACTGTTGACCGACTCGATGCGTTGGTGCTGGCCGGTGGTTCGGCGTTTGGCCTTGCCGCGGTCGATGGGGTTGTTGACCACCTGGCTCGAAAAGGTTGTGGGTTCGCCACCGGAGCTGGTCCGGTGCCAATAGTGGTGGGCCTTTCCCTTTTCGACCTGCTGGAAGGCGATAGCTCGGTACGTCCGGGTCCAGCTGATGGCCGTGCTGCGGCAGCAGCTGCGGCAGCGACGACCGATTCGCCGGTGGCCACCGGTCCGGTGGGAGCCGGGACAGGAGCAACTGTGGGAACCTGGCGAGGTCGAGAGCACGCAAGGCAGGGCGGCTTTGGGGTGGCGGTGGTTCGCTACCAAAACTGCACTGTGGCCGCACTGGTAGCGGTTAATGCTTCAGGTGACGTGGGAGACCCGGCGGCGGCCGAAGCGGTTGCTGATGGCACCTTCACCGGATGGCCGCGCAGTGCGCCTGGTTTCGGGACCGTCTCCGGCGACCTGCGGGGCAACACCACAATTGGCGCCGTGGTAACCGATGCAGCGCTCACCAAGGCAGAATGCCGCCTTCTGGCCATCTCCGCCCACGATGGCCTAGCTAGGGCAGTGTTTCCGGCACACACCCGTTCCGATGGTGATGCTTTGGTCGCTGCGGCCACCAATGCGGTGGTAGTTGGTGACGGAGATCTCGACATGTTGCGAGTGTTGGCTACGGCTGCTGTCCAGCGGGCAGTCGTGAGTGCCTGTTGATCGGTCTAGAGGCTGTCCAGGGGAAACACCTCTGGGTGATTCCATGTAGCGACAATCAGACCCAGCCCGTAGGGGTGGGCTCGGTAGCCTGCCGGGGTGTCAACCACCCTCAACATCCTTGCCGCAGAGGCTTCGATCTGCACAGCCTGCGTGCTGGCTGAGGGTCGATCCAGCGTGGTCTTTGGCGGCGGTTCGACAGACGCAAAGGTGATGTTCGTGGGTGAAGGACCGGGCGCGCGCGAGGATGATCTAGGTCTCCCTTTTGTCGGTCGTTCCGGCAAGTTGCTGGAGCGGCTACTGGCCGAGGAGATGGGTGTGGAACGGTCCGCTGTCTACATCACGAATGTGGTCAAGTGCCGTCCACCTGAGAACCGTGATCCACGTCCCAATGAAATCGAGGCGTGTCGTCCGTTTTTGGAAAAGCAGGTGGCTCTTGTGGACCCGGTGGTGATTGTGACGCTGGGCAACTTCGCTTCGAAGTTGCTGCTGAAAACTGACATTGGGATTACGAAGTTACGGGGCCAAAGCTACGTCTATGGAAAATCGCAGCGACACTTGGTGCCTACCTTTCATCCTGCAGCCGCCCTGCGGGGTGGTGCTGAGGTGCTTGCCAAGATGCGATCTGACTTGGTGCGAGCCAAGATGCTGGTGGAATCGTGAAAGAGCGAGCACTCTGCTCGGTACTCACGTCATCGGCCGACGCGACGAAGCGGGTTGCCGCAGCAATAGCTGATTTAGCCCGCGCTGGCGACCTCTTGGTGCTTTGCGGTGACCTAGGTGCCGGGAAGACAGCTTTCACCCAGGGCTACGCAGCCGCCCTTGGTGTGTCCGCGCCGGTCACTTCGCCGACTTTCACATTGGCTAACCGATATATCGGGACTGAACTGACAGTCCACCACCTCGACGTTTATCGGTTGGCGCATATTGATGAGGTTCGCGACCTTGGCCTTCATGAGTTGGTTGACGACGAGTCGGTAACTCTGATCGAGTGGGGGGACGCAATCGCTGGCGCGCTGCCGAGTGGCTACCTAGAGGTTCGGCTAGTGCTAGGCGACGGCCCTGACGACCGGTTGCTCGAGATGCGAGTGGTGGGCCCGGAGTGGTCCGACCGGGAGGTTGCTCTCCTGGCAATCGAGGCAGCAGTCGGCAACATGTCTGCTGCGCAGGGCGACTTTGGAGCAGCAGAATGCTGATTCTCGGCATCGAGAGCGCCGGCGCCCAGGTGGGCTGTGCAGTGGGCGGACACGAAGGCGTGCTGGCCTCAGCTCACGCCGGACGGGGTAGGCGGCATGCTGAGGCACTGGCGCCCCAGATCGACTTTGTGTGCCATCAAGCTGGTATCGAGCTTTCCGAGGTGGGTGCGGTCGCCATCGATGTGGGGCCGGGTCTTTTCACCGGTCTGCGGGTGGGGATCGCCACGGCGGTAGTCCTTGCGCAGGCTCTCGGTGTGCCGGTGATTCCAGTTCCCAGCCTTGACCTCATGGCCTTCCCTGCCAGATGGACGACCCGCTTGATTGTTCCGGCACTGGATGCCCGCAGGGATGAGTTGTTCTCTGCATTGTTCCGCAAGGTGCCCGGAGGAATCCAGCGGGTGCGTGAGGCCAATGTATGTACTCCCGAAGAGTTATCGGCTGAACTGGAGGCACTCGACGAGCCGGCACTGCTGCTTGGTGACGGGGCTCTGCGTCACGCTGAGGCTTTCACCGGGTTGCGTGGTATTGAGATGGCTGAGCAGGGTTTAGCCAGCCCGAGTGCCCGGGCACTTGTTCAGTTGGCTCATGCCCGAGCTATGCGCGAGGAGTTTGTTCAGCCCTGGGAGCTAGAACCGATCTATTTGCGCCAGCCGGATGCCCAAATCAACTGGTCTTCTCGGGCTGGTGGAGGGTGATCAAGGTGGTTGCTGCGCAGGTACTCATTCGGGCTATGTCCGCCGCCGACGTGCCTGCTGTGCGGGCTTTAGACGCCTTGGTGCAGCCTTCTCCGTGGTCGGAGGAGTTCCTTCGTGAGCAACTCGTTGATACAGCCTCCCGCACCTTGCTGGTGGCTGAGGGTCCTGACGGCTCGCAGGTTGGCCATGCCGCCCTCGTTGTGCTGGCCGACGAGGGACACGTCACTTCGATCGCTGTGGATCCGGCCCATCAACGCTCTGGGATCGGAAGCCGAATACTGGCTGCTTTGTGCCGTGATGCTCTCGCCCGGGGTCTTTCAGCGCTGACACTCGAGGTACGGGCGTCTAACTCAGCGGCCATAGGTTTGTATCGACAATTCGGTTTTGCCCCGGCAGGGGTACGACCCCGCTATTACGTCGATCCGGACGGATTGACTGAAGACGCATTAGTGCTGTGGATCCACGACATGAGCGACCCGGTGTTCCTTTTGGCAGTGGAGACAGCTGGTGTGGAGGCAGACGGTGGATTTGCTGATCGGACTAGGAGAAGTTTCTGATGGGCGATCTAGTTCTTGGTATTGAGACGTCGTGTGACGAGACAGCGGTGGCTGTAGTCGAGCGTGCAACCGTGGTGCGGTCTTCGGTGGTGTCAAGCCAGATTGATCAACATGCCCAGTTCGGCGGGGTGGTTCCAGAGGTTGCCGGGCGGGCCCACGTCCAGGAGCTGGTGCCGGTGCTCGCCGAAGCCTTGGCCACTGCAGGTATCGAAGGCTCGGAGGTGGAGGCCGTAGCCGCTACTACCGGACCGGGCTTAGTCGGTTCCCTACTGGTGGGTGTAAGCGCAGCGAAGGCCTTATCGCTGGCTTGGGGGGTGCCCTTCGTGTCGGTTAACCACCTTGAGGCCCATTTGTATGCTTCGTTTCTCGAGGAGCCCGACCTCAAGATGCCGCTGGTTGTTCTTCTGGTTTCGGGTGGCCACACGATGTTGGTTTTGATGGACGGCCATGGCCGATACCGAATGTTGGGATCGACGCTAGATGATGCCGCTGGCGAGGCCTACGACAAAGTGGCCAGATACCTCGGCCTTGGTTATCCAGGTGGTCCCGCCATCGATGCCTTGTCGGCTGATGGCGACCCGGAAGCTTTCGACTATCCGAGGGCTCTCGTTCAGGAGAACCCTGACACGTTGCCAGACGACCGCCGCTTTGCCTTTTCTTTCAGTGGTCTGAAGACGGCTGTAGTCAACCACGTCCGTGCCGAGCCCGATGTCTCGACTGCGGATGTGGCCGCCTCGTTTCAGGCGGCAGTGGTAGACGCCCTGATCACCAAGACCGGATGGGCCATAGAGGCAACTGGTGCTGTAGGGGCGTGTCTGGGAGGCGGGGTGGCTGCCAACTCGTTACTGCGGGAGCGGTTCGCCATCCTTTGCGAGGAATCCGGCGTGCGGGCGTTTGTCCCCTCACGAGCTATGTGTACCGACAACGCGGCGATGGTGGCCGCGGCAGGTTGGTGGCGTCTGAAGTCTGATGGCCCCAGCCCGCTGGACACCGGGGCTGATCCAAACCTGCCTCTGCCGTTATTGAACTGAGCAGCGCTGGCTGCTCCGTCGGGATTCCCAGCAACGTGACTGCTCGGTCCGTTGCTAGATGGATCAACCTTGTGCCTTGAGTGTCCATCGCGTGACGAATGACGATCTCGGAGTGGGTGCCACATACCCGAAGAGCACGACAGAGGTCTGTAGAAGTATTACGAACGGTTTCGGCCCGATATTTCCGGGGATCTGCCATCCGGCTTCTAGTGAGTGACAGACAAATACGGCAAGGTTCTGAAGGGTGGATAGGTAGCGGTTGGGCTGGTTCATGCCCGCTCACCACATTTCTGTGGTGAGCTAGAGCTACCTCGTATCCGCAGAGGGCCCAGCGAACCCATTCGGGTATTGCGGAAAACAGGGTCGAGAAGGGGTGTCAACTGCTCAGCCTCCCCGTATCGTTGGCACTCGTCCAGCGAGACTGCCAATCGAGGCGGTGTCGCTGCGGCAAAGCCATCAGGATGTCGGCGGCTACGTGGCCCCGGCGTCGTGTCGAAAGGGAATCATTCGATGAATCTGCAGCCCCTAGAGGACCGCATCGTCGTCCGTCCAAGCGACTTCGAGTCCACCACAGCCTCTGGTCTGGTTATCCCGGACACCGCCAAGGAAAAGCCCCAGCAGGGTGATGTCCTGGCCGTCGGCCCCGGCCGTCGTTCCGAGCAAACCGGTGAACTGGTCCCGATGGACGTCGCCGAGGGCGACACCGTTGTCTATAGCAAATACGGCGGGACCGAGATCACCGTTGGTGGAGAGGACTTGTTGATCCTCAATGCCCGCGACGTGCTCGGCATTCTTAAGTAGCCCGGCCATGTCAAAGATCCTGAAGTTTGACGAGGAGGCCCGTCGAGGCCTCGAGGCCGGAGTAAACAAGTTGGCCGACGCAGTGAAGGTCACGCTTGGCCCTAAGGGCCGCAACGTGGTGCTCGACAAGAAGTTCGGTGCCCCGACTATCACAAATGATGGAGTCTCCATTGCTCGCGAGGTCGAGTTGGAGGACAGCTTCGAAAACATGGGAGCCCAGCTGGTCAAGGAGGTGGCGACCAAGACCAATGACATTGCAGGCGATGGCACTACCACCGCCACAGTGCTGGCCCAAGCGTTGGTCCGTGAGGGCCTCCGGAACGTAGCTGCTGGGGCCAACCCCATGGGCCTTAAGAGAGGCATCGAGGCTGCAGTGGCCGCAGCCGTCGACTCAATCGCCGATCAGGCGGTCCGGGTCGATGACTCGAAGGAACAGATTGCGAACGTTGCTGCTATCTCGGCGGCCGATGCCACGATCGGCGAGGTTATTGCCGATGCCATCGACAAGGTAGGCAAGGACGGCGTAGTAACCGTCGAGGAGTCCAATACCTTCGGTATGGATCTTGATTTTGTCGAGGGCATGCAGTTCGACAAGGGCTACCTGTCGCCCTACTTCGTCACCGATCCAGAGCGTCAGGAGGCCGTCCTCGACGAGCCTTACATCCTCTTCAACCAAGGCAAGATCAGCTCGGTTCAGGACATGCTGCCAGTCCTCGAGAAGGTCATGCAGTCGGGTCGTCCTCTTCTTATCATTGCTGAGGATGTCGAGGGTGAGGCTCTGGCCACTCTGGTCGTCAACAGGATCCGCGGCACCTTCAACTCGGTAGCCGTCAAGGCTCCGGGCTTTGGAGAACGCCGTAAGGCGATGCTGCAGGACATGGCCATTCTCACCGGTGGCCAGGTTGTAGCCGAGGAAGTTGGCCTCAAGCTAGATGGGGTGAGCCTTGACATGATGGGTTCGGCCCGCAAGGTCGTGGTCACTAAGGATGACACCACGATCGTGGAGGGTGCAGGTGACTCGGCCGAGGTCGAGGGCCGGATTGGCCAGATCAAGCGTGAGGTCGAAGAAACCGATTCCGATTGGGACCGCGAGAAATTGCAAGAACGCCTCGCCAAGTTGGCTGGCGGCGTGGCCGTCGTTCAGGTCGGCGCTGCTACCGAAGTGGAGCTCAAGGAGAAGAAGCACCGCATCGAGGACGCCCTATCGGCGACCCGTGCAGCCATTGAAGAGGGCGTAGTCGCCGGTGGGGGTACCGCATTGCTGCGCTCTCGCGCCGCTGTTTCTGGCGCCATCGACGGTCTTGATGGTGACCACGAGACCGGTGCCCGTATCGTCTACTCGGCACTCGAGGCACCTGCCCGTCTCATCGCTGACAACGCCGGCCTTGAGGGTGCAGTCATGGTCCGCGAGGTTGAGGCAGCCTCCGGGTCGACCGGCCTCAACGCTGCCACTGGCGAGCTGGAGGACCTTGTCGGCGCTGGCGTAATCGATCCGGCCAAGGTAACTCGTGCGGCACTTCAGAACGCGGCGTCGATAGCGGCTCTCCTGCTCACCACCGAGGCACTTGTGGCCGACAAGCCCGAACCGGAGCCGGCGATGCCACCGGGCGGTGGAATGGATCCCATGGGCGGTATGGGCGGCATGATGTAGGGACCCTCAGGGTGTCACTCCGGCTTTGGTCGGAGACGCTTCGGGAGCCGGGCCTTAGGGGCCCGGCTCCCGGCATTTTCAGACCCGCCGATAGGTTGGTGTCGTGACCGATTACTCCGCCGCCTGGCCGGCTCCCGACGCGGCGAAGCTAGCCGCCCAGTTCGCCGAGTGGACCGCCGGAGAAACGCTGGTCGGGCGAATGCTGTCCAACCTGAAGACCGGCCGCCTACCTGACCTGCTGTCCGATGCCGCCGACGGTCCGCATTCCGACGCTGTGGCCACAGTCTCCGCGCACTGGCAGGGCTGGGAGCAGGGAACCGTCGTGCCGCTGGTCGTGGCAGAGGGCCTGCGTGACGACGGTCTTGAGGCCCTGCTGGCCGACCTCGCCTCTTCTGCCGCCGGCGCCGACGGGTGAGTTACCCGGCGCCGAGTGTTCCCGAGGGGCGTGGTGGCCCACAGTTAATCCCCCGTCCTGACGATTGGCGGCCCGGACAAGCAGCCCCTTGGGCCAGTCTCGACGACCGCTCACTCCCGCTTGATCTTGTCGTTTCGGCCCTCGAGGGGCGCGAGCCATCTGGCATTCGAGGCCGACCGCGTGGCGACGAACATAGGTCAGGTGTGCTGGTTGCTCTATACGATCAGCCAGGGAAGGGCGCACACGTGGTCCTGACGCGACGGTCTTCGCAGTTGGCCTCCCACACTCATGAGGTGTCGTTTCCCGGCGGCCGCCACGAGCCCGACGATGTCGACCTATGGGCCACTGCCGTGCGCGAGGCCAACGAGGAGGTCCATCTCGACCCGACGCTGCCACACTTAGTGGGATGCCTAGATCCGTTGGTCACCGTAGGTAGCCGGAACCTCATTCACCCGTTTGTTGCCGTTCTGCCTAGCCCGCCGGACCTGGTTGCCAATCCCGAGGAGGTGGAGGCTGTGCGACTTGTCGCTCTCGACGAGTTGTTGCGCGATGACGTCTACCGGGAGGAAGAATGGACCCGCCATGGCGACCCATGGATCCTCACTTTCTTTGAGTTAGTGGGCGACACCGTCTGGGGGGCCACTGCAGCCATGCTCCGACAACTCCTGGTCCTCAGCCTGGGCCTTGATGATCACCGCAACTATCGTCCCGACGATGCCTAAAGAGAACTCGCAAAGTAACGGCACGAGCGAAATTGCTGTGCCTCATATGTCGGCCGAGGAGTTCCGTTCGGCTGGCCACGACGCCGTCGACTTTCTGGTTAATTTCATCGACGGCTTCCGAACCGACTCGCCCGACCTGCCTTTGACGTCGGACCTAGCCCCTGGCGATGTGTATGCATCGTTGCCCTCTTCGCCCCCCATGAAGGGAGAGCCATTTGAGGCGATACTGGCTGACGTTGAACGGCTCATCGTCCCCGGCCTGACCAACTGGCAGCACCCCGGCTTCTACGGGTTCTTTCCCGCCGACTCGTCGCCCCCATCGGTTCTCGGCGAATTGGTGTCGGCTGGACTTGGCCAGCAGGGAATGCTCTGGTCGACCAGTCCGGCATGTACCGAACTGGAAACTCTGGTCCTCGACTGGCTAGCTGAGGCGGTCGGCCTGCCCGACCGGTTCCGGTCCGACGGACCGGGCGGAGGTGTCATTCAGGACTCGGCGTCGTCGTCCTCGCTGTGCGCCATCCTCGCTGCCCGTGACCGGGCGGGTGGAGCGGAGTCGCTGCCGACTCTGCGGATCTACACCTCCGAGCAGGCCCACTCGTCGATAGAAAAGGACGTACTGGTCGCCGGGTTCGCACGCCACCAATTACGGGTCGTGAAAACCGACGACGACTTCGCCATGGACGCAAATGCCCTGGCTTCCCTGGTGGACGCCGACGTTGCTGAAGGCCACGTGCCCTGTTTGGTAGTGGCCACGGTCGGTACAACCTCGTCCGGCGCGATCGATCCGGTGTCGTCAATCTGCGACGTGGCCGGACCCGTTGGGGCGTGGGTGCACGTCGACTCGGCGTGGGCCGGTGCGGCCACCGTGTGCCCTGAACACCGAGACCTACTCGACGGGATTGATCGGGTCGACAGTTACTGCTTTAACCCGCACAAGTGGCTGCTGACCAACTTCGACCTCTCGGCCTTTTACTTGGCCGACGTCCAGCCGCTCATCGATTCCCTGTCGATCGTTCCCGAGTACCTGCGCAATACGGCCAGCGAAGCAGGTGCAGTCGTTGACTACCGCGATTGGCAAGTACCGCTCGGGCGTAGGTTCCGGGCCATGAAGCTTTGGTTTGTGATGCGGTCCTATGGGGTCGAGGGGCTTCGAGCACACATTCGGACCCACGTGGCGGCCGCAGCCGACCTGGCTGCCAGAGTGGAAGCCAATCCCAAACTTGAACTGGCAGCGCCTTTGTCGCTCGGTTTGGTATGTCTTCGTCACCTTGATGGCGACGACGCCACCGAGGCATTACTGGCTTCCGTCAACTCTTCTGGGCGGGCTTTCTGCACCCACACGAGGTTGGCCGAAAGATTCGTGATGAGGGTGGCTGTTGGTGGTACTTGGACGACTTCCAATCACACCACCGACCTCGCCGATCTCCTCGACGATCTAGCTTGAGGCCTTTCGGACGAGATTCACAGGAGGTAGAGCCCACCGTCTACCGGGATGTTCGTACGGTCGTCCTGTCAAGCTATTGGGCTACGCGAACGATCTCTTCGATCGTGCCTAGAATCGGTTCTTTCCGGAGTTCGTCCCCGCCATTTCGAGGGGCTGCACGGGGGAAAGCAGGGCGTCGTGCTGGCGCAACGCCTATAGGGAGTAGCCATGGCCGAGATTGAGATCGGGCTGGGCAAGAGCGGACGTCGCGCATACGGGTTCGATGACATCGCGATAGTCCCGAGCCGTCGGACCCGTGACCCCGAAGATGTCGACATCTCTTGGCAGATTGATGCCTACCACTTCGAATTACCGCTAATGGCAGCAGCTATGGATGGCGTGGTAAATCCTGCCACGGCTGTTGAGATTGGTCGTCTCGGTGGCCTTGGAGTGCTCAACCTCGAGGGCCTTTGGACTCGTTACGAGGATGCTGAGGCCATTCTGGCCGAGATCTCTGGCCAGCCTGTCGAGAAGGCCACCCAGCGGATGCAAGAGCTATACCAACAACCGATCATTCCTGAACTGGTTACCCGGCGGATCCGTGAGATCAAAGAAGCTGGCGTCGTGTCTTGCGCCTCGGTCACTCCGCAGCGCACCGCCGACCTGATAGACCACGTAACGGCCGGTGAACTGGACATTCTGGTCATTCAGGGGACCGTTGTGTCCGCCGAGCACGTGTCGACGACCGTCGAGCCACTGAACCTTAAGACGTTTATTCGCCAACTCGACATCCCGGTCATCGTCGGTGGTTGTGCCACCTACAAGGCGGCGCTTCACCTAATGCGTACTGGAGCCGCTGGCGTGCTGGTCGGTGTTGGCCCGGGCCACGCCTGTACCACCCGCGGCGTCCTCGGTCTTGGCGTCCCTCAGGCCACCGCTATTTCAGATGTGAGGGCCGCCCGGATGCGCCATCTAGACGAGTCCGGGGTCTATTGCCATGTCATCGCCGATGGCGGCATGGCTACTGGCGGTGACATCTCCAAGGCAATTGTGTGCGGCGCTGACGCCGTGATGATCGGTTCACCGCTGGCTGCTGCTATTGAGGCACCTGGCCGGGGCTTTCATTGGGGAATGGCCACCTTCCACCCAACCTTGCCCCGTGGAGCCCGGGTCGAGACCGTCACCCGCGGCACGCTTGAGGAGATCCTGCTGGGTCCGGCCGGCGAGAACGATGGGAGGTCGAACCTTTTTGGTGGCCTACGTACTTCTATGGCCACCTGTGGTTATGTGGATCTAAAGGAGTTCCAGAAGGCCGAGGTCATGGTGGCGCCAGCCCTTCAGACTGAGGGGAAGTTTTTGCAGAAGTCCCAAGGCGTGGGAATGGGTCACTAGGTCGCCTGATGGAAGAATCTGATGGCCGACCGTCTGATATGCCCGTGATACGGACGTCCGGCGGGAGCGCACATGCCACCGAACGGATCCTGGTCGTCGACTTTGGAGCTCAATACGCGCAGTTGATCGCCCGTCGTGTGCGCGAGGCCAACGTCTACAGCGAGATCGTCTCCCACGAACTGACAGCTGAAGAGTTCGCGGCCAAGGCCCCATCGGGGATCATTTTCAGCGGTGGTCCTACCTCGGTTCTTGTCGATGGGGCACCACGTATCGATCTAGGCATATACGAGCTCGGTGTACCTATCCTCGGCATCTGCTATGGCGCCCAACTCATTGCTCACCAGCGGGGAGGCCTCGTTAGCCACAATGAGAGCGGCGAATACGGCCGTACCAGGATGACCATTAACGAGCCCGGCGCTCTATTGGCCGACGCGGGAATTGGTACCCACTCGGTGTGGATGAGCCACTTTGACGCCATCACCTTGCCGCCTGATGGCGCTATAGCCACCGCTTCGTCACCAGATGCGCCGGTCGCCGCGTTCGAGGCGCCTGATGCCGGCCTCTACGCCGTCCAGTTCCACCCTGAGGTCCACCACACGGCGTGTGGCCAGGACCTGATTATTCGCTTTGTCCGCGATATTTGTGGCTGTAACGGCCAATGGACTATGGCGTCAGTCATCGACTCCTCCGTATCCGCCATCCGGGCACAAGTCGGCGAAGACCATGCCATCTGTGGTCTGTCAGGTGGTGTCGACTCGGCAGTCGCCGCAGCACTGGTTCATCGAGCTATCGGTCATCAACTCACGTGCGTGTTTGTCGACACTGGTCTCATGCGGGCGGGTGAAGGTGATCAGGTCGTCGAGACCTTCCAGAAGACTCAGGGCATCGAATTGGTTCATGTGCGTGCCGCCGAGCGATTTTTTGGACGTCTGGAAGGCGTCACCGACCCGGAAGAAAAGCGCAAGGCAATCGGCGAATTGTTCATCCGTATCTTTGAGGAGGCGGCTAGCGGTATCACTGAAGCCAGATTCCTCGTCCAAGGGACGCTCTATCCGGATGTCATTGAGTCAGGTACTGCCAATGCAGCCAAGATCAAGAGTCACCACAACGTTGGCGGTTTGCCCGCGGATATGGATTTCGAACTTGTTGAACCTCTTCGCAACCTCTTCAAGGACGAGGTGCGAGCAGTCGGCGCCGAGTTGGGCTTGCCTGACGAGATCGTCTGGCGGCAGCCGTTTCCCGGTCCCGGCCTCGGCGTGAGAATTATCGGCGAGGTGACTCCAGAGGCCACGGACATTTTGCAGGCTGCCGACCGGATAGTCCGCGAGGAGGTTGTTGCCGCCAAACTCGAAAAGGAGATATGGCAGGCATTCGCTGTACTTGCCGACATTCGTTCAGTTGGCGTGATGGGCGACGAGCGCACCTATGCCCGTCCTGTCATCATTAGAGCCGTTACCAGTGAGGATGCCATGACCGCGGACTGGGCACGGCTGCCCTACGACCTTCTGGAGCGCATGTCGAACCGAATCATCAACGAGGTGGAAGGCGTGAACCGGGTGGTCTATGACATCACGTCTAAGCCACCCGGCACCATCGAATGGGAATAGGTGACGCCGCCGACTGGTCGCTATCCGACGGGGACAGGGTCGATACGCTTGCCGCCTATACCTCGGCATGCGCCTTCTTTGGTGAGCGACTGGTTGATGTCGCTGATTTCGATTGGGAACGGTGCACTCCCTGCGAAGGATGGGACGTAGGAACACTCGTCGCCCATGTGGTTTCTGGCGAGTCGTTAGTTACCCGTGTGTTTCGCGATGGAGATACCTGGGAGGGGACGGTCGATCAGTCGGTGCTCGGTGTCAATCCGGTGGCCGCTTGGCGGGGAACGGCGCTAGCCGCTCTCGAGGCAGTGTCGGTAGATGGACTTCTGGATGCGTCTTATCCGCACGCGGGCGGCGAGCTGCCCGGAGCAGTGATCCTCGGCTTCCGGGTTACCGAGAACCTTGTCCATGGCTGGGATCTGGCCACAGCGTGCGGGATTGGTATCGACCTGCCCGAAACCTTGGCTGCCCGTTGCCTCGATTTCTGGTACCCACTGGTAGGTGCTGATGGCAAGATCGCTGGTGCCGAGTCGTCGTTTGGACGTCCAATCGTTCCGCCCGGTGGCGCATCGGCCGGCGTCCGACTGCTCGCCCTACTTGGGAGGGCGGCATGATCGGTCGGTGATTTCCACCCCTGCGTCGTCACCCGATGGGTACTCGAGCGAGCCTTTCTACTCCGAGGCCGATGGACTACTTGTTCCTGGGTCGTTGACTGGTGGACCTTGGGACCCGAATCTCCAGCACGGTGGGCCTGTATCCGGGATTCTCGCTCACTTGGTCGAGAAGCCACCGACGTCAGCAGCCATGCGAACGGTGCGCCACACCGTTGACATGATGCGCGGCGTGCCGCTGACCCCGCTACGCCCCGAGGTAGAGGTATTGCGGTCGGGCCGTCGGATACAGGTGGTTAGGGCCTCGCTATTCGCCGGGGACGACCTCACGGCTCAATCGGGCGGCGTTGAGGTGGCCCGCGCCACGTCGCTGCGCATGCGGGTTGCCGATGACCCCAACCCAGTTGATGGAGAGAAAACAGCGCACCCGGAGGACGACCCACACCCCGTGCCAGACAAACCCGTACTCCTTACCATGATGGGCATCGGCGTTCCCGCCTTCCTGCATAGCGTCGAGTTCCGTCGCACCGGAGATCATCGCGGCGGTGCGCCCGGTTTGGTTTGGTTGCGAATGCACAACGAGATGGTCGCGGGCCGTCAAACCAGTGCCTTCACGAGGTTGGCCACAGTGTCCGACATGGCATCCATGGCCGCCCAGTACCTCGTGCCAGACGAGTGGACGACCATAAATGCCGACCTGACTGTTACGGCCTTCCGCGATCCCGTCGGCGACTGGATAGGCGTGCGTGGTTTACACAAGAACGACGGCGACGGGATTGGCTTGTCCGAGGCGGTGCTCTACGACCTAGGCGGTCGGGTTGGACGGGCTACCGCCTCGATCCTCATTGAGCCCCGCCAATCTTCCAGCGAGCACAGGAGCTTCAAAGGTGACCACTGACCAATCCCTCGTAACCGAGCCAGGTGCCGGCCCCACACACCCCGTCTTGGTTGGCAGCATGCTCTACACGCTTGTCGACCCCGACCGAGGCCACGAGGTCGCTTATAACCGGTGGTATGAACGCGACCACTACTACGGCGGTTGCATGACCGGCCCGTGGTGCTTTGCGGGTAGCCGCTGGGTGGCTACGCGGCCGCTCAAGGATCTGCGATTCCCCATCGAGAACAATTCGGTCAACGATCCGGTCGAAAGTGGCTCTTACTTGGCCGTCTACTGGGTGGAGAGCGGCCACCATGACAACCATTTCGCCTGGGGAGCCGACCAGGTGCGGAAGCTCTACCTGGCCGGCCGGGGATTCCAAGAGCGCCGCCACGCTCACACCGCCCTCTACCTTCATCAGTCGAATCGCTACCGCGACACGGATCCGGTGCCGGTCGACGTTTCCCTTGACCACGGATATGCGGCACTGGTCTCCGTGGTCGTAGAGCCTTCTGGTGGCAGAACCAAAAGCGACTTGGCTGCCTGGATAGATTCCGACGGCTTGCCAAGCTTGTTCGCCGGTGGGCCGGTGGCTTCCTGTGCTCAGTGGACTGCGGTACCCCGGGACGACATGACCAGCAACGCTCCGATGGATCTTGGCTCGCCGCCCATCGATCCGGAGGCAACAATGCAACTGTTCTTTCTCGAGGATGACCCCCGTGGGTGCTGGCAACGCTTCTTGGATTACGCCAGAAACCTTGAAGCTTCGGGAGTGGGTCGCGTCACCTCAGCGGCGCCGTTCCTGCGAACCGTTGTTGGAACTGATCGCTATACGGACGAACTCTGGTAGTTGCTTGAGACAGCCTTAGACGCCAGCTAGGGCTTCCACCACGGGGCCGAACTCGACCATGGCATCCTCATTGAGCCCGATATAGGTCAGGCCCCATCGTTCGCGCCAGGCCAGCAGGGTCTCCACGCACTGTCCTGCGGATCCCACTAGCACGTGAGGCGAGGCAAGCGCCGCCTCAGCATCCAAGCCCAGGGCTGGGGCCATCAATTCAGCCAGACCGATTGGGTCGTCAGTGATCTGTGCCATGTGGACTCTGGTTTGGAGTTCGATGTCGCCTATGCGACTGCCTGCTACCTCGCGAATCCAGCCCAACTTCTCGTCGGTGGCCTCCACGGTGGCTGACGCGCCGGCTCTTTCGTCGATAACGCCGGCGGCCATGTTGGCATTCAAACCCACTATGTCGGCCTCGGCGGCGGCCAACGAGAGCATCCTGCGTCCGCCGCCGGCCAGCAGGATCGGCGGGTGGGGGGATTGGATGCAGGTCGGCTGCCCGTCGTGATCTCGGACTCCGTAATGTTCTCCATCGAAGTCGAACGGGCCATCGGCGAAGCACTTTTTTAGGATCTGTACCGACTCGGCAAGACGCGCGATGCGCACTCCGGGAGAGTCCAGGGCAATGCCAGATTGGTCGTAGTCGGTCGTCTTCCACCCGGCGCCCAAGCCGAGTTCAAGGCGGCCGTCTGAGAGCAGGTCCAAGGTGGCAGCCTGTTTGGCCAGAAAAAGCGGGTGGCGGAAGTCGTTTCCCAGAACCAGCGTGGTGAGTCGCAGTTCGCGTGTGGATTCGGCTGTGACGGCTAGGGCGATCAGGGGCGCCATCTCGGCGTCGAGATGGTCTGATACCGATAGAGCCGAGTAGCCGAGGTCTTCACAGCGTCTCCCGAGTTCGCGCCATTCGGCCGCTGGTCGGGGTGCCGAGGCTTGGACGCTGAAACGGAATGGGCGAACCATGGATCGTTACTTTACGACAGCCTGTCCTAGTGCACCTGAGAACGTGAGCTGGCTGCATCAGGTACCCCGGTGTGCCGCCACAAGCCAACAGTAGGGTGCCGCCGATGAGCCAGTTTGAGCCGGACTCCAACGCTGGTGTGTTTCCGTCGACCGGGTCAGACGCCGCCGATTCGGCTTTGGATCTCAACCCAGCGCAGGTTGACGCGGTCACTCATGTCGGCGGCCCCCTGCTGGTCGTGGCTGGTGCCGGCTCTGGTAAGACCCGGGTCCTGACCCGCCGAATTTCTCACCTAATTGGTGAACGCGGTGTCTCGCCGTTTGCCATTCTGGCCATCACCTTCACCAACAAGGCTGCCGATGAGATGAAGCATCGTGTGGCCGACCTAGTTGGCCCGGTTGCCCACACGATGTGGGTGTCGACCTTCCATTCGGCGTGCGTGCGGATCCTGCGCCGCGATGTTCGTCAGCTTGACACGGGAGACAAAGACCGCCGCTTTACGTCCCGGTTCAGCATCTACGACCAAGGCGACGCCGCGCGCCTCATTCGGTACGTCATTCGCGACTTGAATCTAGATGCCAAACGGTTTCCCGACCGGTCGGTCCACGCTTTCATCTCGAAGGCCAAGAACGAGGGTTTATTGGCCGAGGACTACGTCGGGAAGGCGATCGGACCGTTCGAGCGTCGCATCGGAGAGGTTTTCACCGAGTATCAAAAACGCCTGGTCAGAGCCGACGCCATGGACTTCGACGACCTACTTGGCAACACCGTTCGCCTGCTGCGGACCCAGCCCGAGGTGCTCGACCACTACCGGAACCGGTTCGACCATGTGCTCGTTGATGAGTACCAGGACACCAACATCGTCCAGAACCAGCTGGTGCTCATGCTCACCGAGGAGCACGGCAACGTCTGCGTGGTCGGCGACGGAGACCAGTCCATCTACCGGTTCCGCGGTGCCGACCTCCGCAACATCGAGACCTTCGAGAAGACGTTTGTCGGCCAGGCTGTTCGCCTCGGTCGCCCTGAACTTGAGCCCACCGTCGTCGTGCTCGACCAGAACTACCGGTCGACCCAGACCATCCTTGACGCCGCCAACGCGGTCATTACCCGTAACGAGGGTCGCAAGCCCAAGGAACTGTGGACCTCCGCCGGACAGGGCGAGCCCATTACCCGCTTCCGGGCTGATGACGAACAGGACGAGGCTCGTTGGGTGGTTGGTCGCCTGAAGGCCATGCACGGTGAGGGCCGACCGTGGGCCGATCTGGCCGTCTTCTACCGGACCAACGCTCAGAGCCGGGCCATCGAGGAGCAGCTGGTCTCCCTCGGTGTGCCTTATCGGGTGGTCGGCGGTTTGCGGTTCTACGACCGCCGCGAGGTCCGTGACGCCATGGCCTACCTGAAGCTGGCCGCCAATCCGGCCGACGAGGTGGCGGCCAAGCGTGTACTGAACGTGCCCAAACGGGGCGTGGGAGACACCTCGGTGGCGAAACTCGATGCCTTCGCTGCCGCCGAGGGTCTGGCTTTTGTTGACGCCCTGCGGAGGACCGAGGAGGCCGGGGTGTCGGGCCGGGCCACCACCGGCATCAGAACGTTCCTGGAACTGATTGACGACCTAGCCGCCGGGATGGACGACGGTCCGGCCACGGTGCTTGAGATGGCGCTCGAGCGGTCTGGATATTTCGACGAAGTACGGGCTGACAGCGACCACTTGGCCGAAGGGCGTCTCGAGAACCTCCACGAACTGATTGGCGTGGCCGGCGAGTTCGACGACGTCGACGACTTCCTTGAACGGGTCGGCCTCGTCGCCGACACCGACGACCTCCCTGACCAGACGTCGGACGAGACGGCGGGGGGGCCGATCGACCGAAGCCAGGTGGTGCTGATGACCATCCATGCCGCCAAGGGCCTCGAGTACCCGGTGGTGTGCATCGTCGGCCTGGAGGACGGAGTGTTCCCCCACGTCCGGGCTCTCGGAGACCCCGTCGAACTTGAGGAGGAGCGACGACTTGCCTACGTTGGCCTGACCCGGGCCCGAGAACGCCTGCTACTGAGCCATGCTTGGAGCAGGCTGCTCCACGGTCAGACCCAGTACAACCCACCGAGCCGCTTCCTCGACGAGATCCCGTCGGAGTTGGTTGTGGATGCCGAGGACAGCCGCCACACCAATCGTCGCCGAGACGATTCGTGGTTCACCCCGACTCCCCCTCGACGAGGCGGCTCCACCGACTGGTTGGACGGTCCGTCAAAGAGCGACCGGACCGATGTGCACGATGATGGCGAGCCGGCCGGCCGGGTTTTTGGGGTCGGCGGTCGGTCCTACCAGCGTGATACCGACTCGGATGGTGAGGTCGGTCACGGTGCCCACACCATGGGCCTCCAGCCGGGCGACGACGTTGTGCACCGGGCGTGGGGCGCTGGTGTTGTTGTTTCGGTTAGCGGCGAAGGCGATAGGGCTGAGGCGGTGGTGCAGTTTGCTGCTAAGGGCGAGAAGCGCCTCCTGCTCGCCTGGGCGCCCCTCTCCCGGCCCGAGACCTGACCGACCCGTTACGCTTCCCCCTCGGTCGACGGCGTCGGCCGGTGCCCGTGTAGCTCAGTCGGAAGAGCGATTCACTCGTAATGAATAGGTCCGGGGTTCGATTCCCCGCGCGGGCTCGACAAGAAACCACCTCCGTCTGCCGGAAACTTTACTGTGCCGGTACCGGGCTCATGAACCCCTAGGATTCAACCCATGAACCTGTTCGCTGGTGTGATCTGGCACTACTGGCTCGCCGTGCCGCTGGTCGGTGGTGGCGTTGCCCTAACCGTGGCAACCCTTGTTGGCTACTTTCAGAAGGTCTCCTCGACCCGATACCCCAAACGCTGAACGTTCAGTCTGCTCCGGCGGCCTCCTTGCTTGTCGACTGGGACTTGGCCGAAAAGGTTGCGGTGCGGGTTGCAGAGCGCGCACCATTTGGAGGCGCGCATCACCTTGAGGGTCTGACCGCCGAGTTTGACGAACATACAGAACGTGCTGAGGACCTGGTTGCCGAAACTACCGGCCTCCGCTCCCTGTCCGGTAATGCCCGGGCCCGGGTAGTTGGACGATCCGACTGGATCCGGGCCAACCTGGCCTCTTTGCGTCGCTTACTCCGGCCACTGTTTGAGCGCCTGGTCGACCAACCTGATCGCAGCCCCTCGGCTATCACCGCCCGTGTCGGAGCGCTTGAGCTCGGTTTCGTCTTGGGTTGGATGTCCACCCGGGTTCTCGGCCAGTACGACTTGCTCGTCCTTGAGGACGAATCCTCGGAGGACCAAGATCTCGTCTACTACGTTGGTCCAAATCTCGTGGCGCTGGAACGTCGATATGCCTTCCCCCGACATGACTTCCGCCTTTGGTTGGCGCTCCATGAAGTGACCCACCGGGCCCAGTTCATGGGTGTCCCGTGGATGCGTGATCACTATCTCGGACTGGTGGCCAGGCTGCTCCAAGGTGCCGAACCCGAGGCCTTTGACCTTTTAGCCACTTTCCGAGACTTCATAGAGCGCCAACGAGCGGGAGTAGTCGACGATGGTGCCGCTGCTGGCTCTGGTGTGCTTGGAGCAATTTCATCGCCCGAACAGCAAGAGGCATTGGACCAAATTGCCGGGCTCATGAGCTTGTTGGAAGGCCACGGCGACGTGACTATGAGCCGTGCCGGTGAGGGAATCGTCCACGGGGCCGACCGCATGGCCTGGGTTATGGCCGACCGGCGTCGCAATGCCTCGGGAGTCACACGCCTTTTCCAGCGTCTAGTAGGGCTTGAGGCCAAGTTGGTCCAGTATGCGCAGGGGGAAGCTTTCATTGCTGCAGTTGAGGCCCACGGAGGCGGGGCACTCCTGAACCGTGTATGGGAGGACGCCCAGCACTTGCCCGACCTAGGCGAGATCCGCGAGCCCAACCGGTGGATTGCCCGGATGGCCGCCTGACCAATTTGATGCCCGAGTCGCCACCGGACGGCCCAATCGCTGAGTTCGTCTCGGAATCAGTCGGGTCGTTACCTGAACGCTGTCGCTTTCCTCCGTCAGGCACAGCGGTGGACTGTGCGGTGTCGGGCGGACCCGACTCGACAGCTCTACTGGTGCTTGCGGTCGCTGCTGGACTTGAGGTCACCGCATGGCATGTTGACCATGGTCTACGCCCCACTTCTGCCGACGAGGGTCGTTTGGTGGCTCGTAACGCAGCTTCGTTGGGGGCCAGAGCGATTGCCGTGGAGGCTCCAGTAGAGGATGGGCCAAGTCTGGAGGAGCGCGCCCGCGATGCTCGTCGGGCTGCACTGCCGCCTGGCGTTCTAACTGGTCACACGGCAGACGACCAGGCTGAGACTGTGTTATGGAACCTTCTAAGAGGATCAGGCTTAGCAGGTGCAGCTGGCATAGGAGAGCCGCACCGTCGTCCACTACTGGCCCTGCGGAGGTCCGAAACCCGGGCGTTGTGCATGAGCCTCAGCCTCGAGGTAGTCGACGATCCGCACAACGCGGAGACCCGGTTCACTCGCAGTCGGATTCGCAATGAGGTGATGCCGCTGTTGGCTGATGTGGCTGGTCGTGACCCGGTCCCGCTGCTATCTCGTCACGCCGAGCTGGCCGGCCAGGCCGCTGGTCTTCTTGACGTGCTAGCAGCCCAAGTCGATCCGACTGACGCGGCGTCGATGGTGGACATTGGCGATGACCTTCTGCGTCTCGCTATCCGAAGATGGTTGACCGAGTGTGCTGATGGCCTCCCGCCAGATTCCGCTTCAGTAGACCGTGTGCTCGACGTGGTGCGTTGTCGCTCCGTGGCCACCGAGGTGGTTGGTGGCCACAGAGTTTGCCGATCAAGGGGGCGGCTGTCCTATGAGCGCCGCTAGGGTCCGGTCAGTGAGCAGCAACTCGTCCGTAGCACCGGAGCAGTTGACCGTCGGCGGGTACGTTGCCGGCGACGTGCTGGTGTCGTCGGAAGACTTGCAAGATCGCATCTTGGCAATTGGCGCGGAAATTGCCGCGGATTATGTCGGGCGCCAACCGCTGCTCGTCGGCGTGCTCAAGGGAGCCTTCATGTTCATGAGTGACCTCGCCCGGGCCATCGACTTGCCGGTTGAATTTGATTTCATGGCCGTGTCTTCATACGGACACTCCACTCGGTCTTCTGGTGTCGTCCGAATAGTAAAAGACCTTGACATAGACCTAACTGGCCGTGACGTCATCCTCGTTGAGGACATCATTGACAGCGGGCTGACTCTCAATTACTTGCGCCGCAACCTGCTGGCTCGGAACCCAGCCAGTCTCGAGGTGTGTGCCTTGCTTGTTCGCGAGAACCACGCGGTTGACGAGGCCATCCTTCGTTATGAGGGCTTCCGGGTTCCGGGCGATTTCCTAGTTGGCTACGGCCTCGACGTTGACGAGAAGTTCCGAAACCTTCCTGACATCCGTATCGCTGGTCGTTCCGATGTCGGGGTTGGCGACGAGGCGACCACTTGAGCCATTAAGTCGGTATGGTCCGCTTCGTCGAGGCCGGTTACCTGCATAGTTTATTGCTGGCGTCTGCGAGTCGGGGTGGGTGATCATCCAGTGATCTCCATAGCGCCTTCAACAGAGAGAACCTGATCCAAGTGAAGAACATGCAGTTTGGCGACCAGAACGTTTGGCGTTGACCCTAGGCGCGGGTCCTACCGGTGCGTGAGTGCTGTGATCGCTGAGGCTTTGGGGATGGGCATGGTGATGGGCGTTCTGAATGTCACGCCCGACTCTTTTTCCGACGGCGGCCTTTTTGTCGACCGCGCTGCGGCAGTCGGTCACGGGCGTCGGATGCTCAGCGAGGGGGCGGCCATCATTGATGTCGGAGGCGAATCGACCCGCCCGGGAGCAGTTCCTACCGAAGAAGAAGAGGAAGTCGCCCGGGTGGTTTCGGTAATTGAGGAATTGGCGGCCGAACCGGCGGTGGCCTCGGGTCAGGCGCGCATCTCTATTGACACTCGGCGTTCCACGGTGGCCCGCGCTGCGGTGGCTGCTGGGGCGACCATTATCAACGACGTGGGTGCTGGGCTGGCTGGAGTAGCCGCCGAGTTGGGTGTGGGATGGGTGGCCATGCACATGCGGGGCATACCTCAGACCATGCAGGATCAGCCCGCATACGACGACGTAGTGGCAGAAGTCCACCACTTTCTGGTTGAGAGGGCGAAGCAGGCCACAACTGCGGGGGTACCGGAGGTCTGGATCGATCCGGGGATCGGATTTGGGAAGACCACTACTCATAACCTGCTTCTGATGCGGAATCTGGATCGGCTGGTGTGTACAGGGTTTTCAGTGTTGGTGGGGGTCAGTCGTAAGCGCTTCCTTGGCGAGATCACCGGACGGAGCGACTCATCGGCAACCCATAGGGCCATTGACGAAGAGCCGGCGAAAGTAGACGACAGGCGTGAGGCATCTGTTGCGTTGGCCACGTGGAGCTATCAGCAGGGGGTGGCAGTGGTAAGGGCCCATGACGTGCGGGCCACAGTTCGTGCGGCAAGGTTGGCCGTTGGCCGCTGATCTCGGGCACCATGAGAGTATGGAATTGTTACAGGTCTCACAGCAGGCCTGGTAGGAGGAGTCATGCGAGGCAAGTGGGCACAGGGGATTATCCCCCGCGGGTTCACCTGGATCGTTAAGGACCGGATCGCCGTGTCCGAGCGACCCGGCGGGTGTGGACAGTCGCACCGTCGGGTACGTCGCCAGGAGGAGATCATCTGGATCCGGGAAGCCGGTTTTGACACCGTGCTCTCCCTGCTTTCCGGTGACAACAACCTCCACGCCTATGACGAACTTGGCCAGCCGTGGGTGCACTTGCCATTTGCCGGACCAGACGATGGTGTTGACCGACTGTTGGCGGTGTGTCGGGCTATTGACGAGCACAGTGGTGGTGGTCGACGATTGCTCCTCCACCGGGAGGAGTTGAACGACGTTGTTTGTGGCTTGGCTGGAGCCTGGCTGATCCATGCTGGGCTGGTCGACTCCGGGCCTCGGGCTATCTCGTTCGCCGAGCAGTTGACATCACGTCCATTGGGCCGTCCAGGTCGAGCCATTGTCGGCATGATGGCCCCTCGGGAGTCCGCTGACGTAGAAGACAATGGCGCAACCGCTCACGGAACCCAAGACTCTTGAGTGACCGAATCGAACTACGAGGGCTCCAAGTCTCGGCATTCTGTGGCGTTTTGCCTGAGGAAAAGGCCCGACGTCAGCCTTTCGATGTTGACCTAGATATCCATGCCGATCTAACTGCCTCGTCAGTTAGCGACAACCTCAGCGAGACTGTCGACTATGGATTATTGACAGCTTCTGTGGCTGCAGTCGCCATCAATGAACGCTTCGACCTGATGGAGCGGTTTGCCGGTCGGATAGCAGAGGTAGTGCTTGCCGAGGATGGGGTTGAGGCCGTTACCGTCCTAGTTCGCAAACTGCGGCCCCCAGTTCCCGAACACCTCGCCACCAGTGGGGTGCGGATCCACCGCACGACATGACCCGCAGGGCCCTGTTGGCCTTGGGCTCGAACCTCGGTGACCGATGGAAATACCTGCGGGTTGCCGTGGCGGCCCTGCCGGACGTGGTTGCTGTCTCATCGGTATACGAGACGCCTCCGGTGGGAGGACCTGAGCAAGGCCCTTATCTGAACTGCGTGGTTCGTCTTCAAACACGCCTAGGGGCTCGTGCCCTGTTGGAAGAGGCCCAGCGGCTCGAAGAGGCCGCCGGGCGGCGACGCGAAGTGCGCTGGGGTCCACGTACGCTCGACGTGGATGTGCTTTGGGTGGATGGCGAGCAGGTCGACGAGCCCGACCTAGAGGTACCTCATCCTCGGATGTTCAAGCGAGCGTTTGTCCTCGTGCCGCTGAGGGATGTAGCTCCCGATTTGGTGCCTGATCTAGAGCGGCTAGTTCCCGGCGACCAGGGTGAGATCTGTGATCAGGGCCCCTTGGTGGCAGAGGACTGAGGGACTGGCTATGTCATCTCTCCGGACCAGTGAGCCGAGGAGATCTGAGGAACCGGTGACGCTCATAGTCCGATTGGTGTCCCGGTTCGATGTTGGTTTCCGGCAGGCTTGATCCGTGGAACGAGAACATTGTCTGGGGGCGGCAGTTCCGGCGCGGCTTGGAGCGGACCTCCTCGCCCATCTGGACGGCCAAGAGAGCCCTGTTGAACCGTCTACCGAAGCCGTGGCGAACGCAGTCTCACTGGCTCTGCATGAGGACCTCACCCCTAACGGTGATCTCAGTGCTGCGCTGATCCCGAGCCTTATCTTCGCCGAAGGCGTTCTATCTAGTCGGTCAACCGGGGTGCTGGCTGGGTCGGCGTGTGCCACGGAGGCCTTTGCCCAGATCGATCCGGCGGTGGAGGTTGTTTGGCTGCGAAATGATGCCGACCGGATTACTGCCGGAGACGTGATAGCAACTGTTCAGGGTCCGCTGGCGTCGATTCTGACTGCCGAGCGGACGGCACTCAATTTCCTAAGTCGGTTGTCAGGAGTGGCGACGACGACGGCCCAATGGGTCGAGGCTGTGGCCGAGACCGATGTTCGGATCTGGGATACCCGAAAGACAACTCCCGGCCATCGCGCGCTCGAACGTGCCGCGGTTCGTGCCGGTGGCGGGTGGAATCATCGGACCAACCTGAGTCACTGGGTCATGCTTAAAGACAACCACCTGATCGGTGCTTCTGTTTCCGAGGCGGTGGCAGCGTCCCGTTTGCTCTGGCCGGGGCGTACCGTTCATGTTGAGTGTGAGACTCTGGAACAGGTCCGCGAGTCACTGGAGGCCGAAGCGGATGCGCTACTGCTCGACAATATGAGCCCAGAATCCATCACCATGTGCGTTGCTGCCGTCCGTGATCATGCCGAGTACCACGGTTGGCGTCCCCTGATTGAGGCGTCGGGTGGTATCACACTCGACCGGGTCGCCACGTATGCATCGATCGGAGTGGACTACATATCGACGAGTGCCCTGACAAGCGGCGCGAGCCCTCTCGACATTGGACTCGATCTGGATTCCGAACAGAGCAGGGATCCAGGCTCGCAATCCGGAGGCCGCTGATGCTGCTGGCTATCGACATTGGGAACACCCAGACCGTGCTCGGACTCTACGAGCCGACATCATCGGTGTCGTCCGCTGACGCTGGACTTGTCGACTACTGGCGAATCGGTACGGACCAGGACCGAACCTCCGATGAGCATGCCGTGTTGGTCCGTAACCTTTTGCGCCAGTCGGGTCGTGACCTAGAAGGGACGATTAAGGGGGTGGCCGTGTGCGCCGGGGTCCCCCGTGTCCTGGCCAGCCTTCGTGACATGGTCAATCGCTATGTCGACTTTGACCCGGTTGTTATCGAACCGGGCGTAAAGACCGGCATGCCGATTCTTTACGATAATCCGAAGGAGGTGGGTGCCGATCGGATTGCCAACGCGGTGGGCGCTTACGACCTTTACGGGGGTCCGACGGTGGTTGTTGATTTTGGTACTGGCAATAATTTCGACGTCATCTCAGAAAATGGTGAGTTCGTCGGTGGAGCTATCGCCCCGGGCATTGAGGTCAGCCTTGACGCCCTGTTCGGCCGGGCCTCAGCGTTGCGGGCAGTCGAATTGGTCGAACCCCCCAGTGTGATTGGCAAGAGCACCGTGGAGTCGTTGCAGTCGGGCGCCGTCTATGGTTTCGCTGGCCAGATTGACGGCATGGTTGAGCGCTTCCGGGCGGAGTTGGGGGGCTGTACCGTGGTGGCTACTGGCGGTCTTGCCCACCTGATTTCTCCGTCAACATCGACTATTGAGCACGTCGAGCCTTTCTTGACCCTGCATGGCTTGCGTCTTGTCTACGAGAGGAACCAGTGACCGACGAGAACCCCGGCGAGATGACAAGGGAGATTCCCTACCGGTTTGAGCCGACGTCTACGGCCGCAGCTGTGGAGGAGACCTGGTCAGGCCTAGCTGACGGCGAAGAATCCGGACACGCCGTGTCCCTGGCTGGACGGCTGATGCTCCGCCGCGATCAGGGCAAACTGGCCTTCGGCGACCTGCAGGACGCAACTGGCAGGGTCCAACTGTTCGCATTGGAGCGCTCCACACCCGATTTCGATGGTTTCACGGGTCTTCATCTTGGGGACTGGATAGGCGTAACCGGCGAGGTTCTGCGAACCCGTCGTGGCGAACTGAGCATCCGGGTTGACGAGTGGGTGCGGCTTGCCGAGGCCCGCCGGAGCTTTCCGGATAAATGGCACGGGATCAGCGACGTCGATACCCGGTTCCGGCAGCGGTATGTCGACCTATGGGTTAACGACGAGGTCCGGGAAGCGTTTACTACCCGCAGTCGGATCATGTCAGCCACCCGCCGGTGGCTGGAGGACCGCGGTTTTCTCGAAGTTGAGACACCGGTCTTTCATCCCATTCCCGGTGGGGCTCTAGCCCGGCCGTTTACCACGCACCACAATGCTCTAGACCTTGACCTCTACTTGCGGATTGCCCCTGAGCTCTATCTGAAGCGGCTAACTGTGGGTGGTATGGAAAGGGTCTTCGAGATCGCCCGGGTGTTTCGCAACGAGGGGCTGTCTACCCGTCACAACCCCGAGTTCACGATGCTTGAGCTCTACCAGGCATATGCGGATTACCACGATGTGATGGAACTGGTCGAGCAGTTGGTTGAACACCTAGCTATCGAGGTGTGTGGGACCACGTCTCTCACCTATGACGGGCGGGATTTGGAACTTTCGGCGCCTTGGCGCCGCCGCACTCTTCTGGAACTGCTAGCCGAGCACGGTGGCATTGAGGTCGACCTCGATACCCCCCGCTCAGAACTTGTGCAGTTGTGTGAGGAGCGCGACATCTCCGTAAAGGACGGTGACGGCCCAGGGAAGTTGATCCAAGAGCTCTATGAGAAAACCACTGAACCTGAACTTTGGGACCCGGTGTTTGTCATGGACTATCCGAAGGAGGTTTCACCGCTCTCCCGCGACCACCGTGACTATCCCGGTTGGGTAGAGCGGTTCGAGGGAATCGTTGCTGGGCGCGAAGTCTGTAACGCCTTCACCGAATTGGTCGACCCCGATGAGCAGCGGTTCCGGTTCAACGCCCAGGTAGTCGCCAAGGAGGCTGGTGACGAGGAGGCAATGATCGTCGACGAGGATTATCTGCGGGCACTGGAGTACGGGTTGCCGCCTACCGGCGGGCTAGGGATTGGAATGGATCGCCTCGTCATGCTCCTGACCGGTTCCACGTCTATCCGTGACGTGATTCTCTTTCCAACGCTACGACCCGAGCAGTAGGTCCCGTGTCCCTGTCGACCTTTATCCAGCCGAGTCAAGGCGATCGAGCAGCAAGCTACAAGTGGTTCGCAGCGTGCCGACCGCTGGTTCGTTACCAAGGGAATCCAGCGCAGCAGTTGCTTGATCTAGAAATTCGGTGGCGGTGGTCCTCGTAGCGGCAATGGAATCGTCGGATTTCAATAGGTCCTTCACCCGGTCTCGGGTTGCGTCGTTGATCGGGCCGCCCAGCAACTCTCGTAGCTCTTCACCGGCCGATCCAGCCAGAGCCCGGATTACCGGCAGCGTGTAGGTGCCTTCGACCAGATCGTTGCCGGCCGGCTTGCCCAATTGCTCGTCCGTCGCGACCACGTCGAGAAGGTCATCGACCACCTGGAAAGCCATCCCATAATTGTGGCCGAAAGCGGTTACAGCTTCGATGACATCGCGCGGGTAGCCGGCCACCAGAGCACCAATGCGGGCCGCTGTGGCAAGTAGCGAGGCGGTCTTTCCGGCGATGGACGCTAAGTAGTCACCTTCGCTGCGATCCAAGGCGAAGGCATACCGCAATTCGTGGACCTGACCCTCGCACAACTCGGCGATAGTCGAAGCCAGCAGGCCAGCTACCTCTGTACCCAGATCGGCAGCGATCTCGGAGGCTCGGGCCAGTAGGTAGTCGCCAGCCAGAATGGCCTCCAGGTTGCCCCAGCGAGCGTTGACGCTCTGGACGGTGCGGCGAGTCTCGGCGCCGTCCATTACGTCGTCGTGGTAAAGCGAGCCCTGATGGACCAACTCGACGGCTACGCCGCCCCGCACCACTTCATAGGAGGCCAGGCCAGGGTTGATTTCCAATACCTGCGAGCTGGTTATGCATAGCGCGGGACGGACGCGCTTGCCGCCGGCATCGATCAAGTGGCGGGCCACTTCAGTGAGGAAAGGATCTTTGGACTCGACGACCTTGCGTATCTCGTCTTCGGTCCGCGCCAAGCCATCGGACATGCCGGGTAGGTCGAGCAGGCTGTTCGCCTGTGGGACAGAGATAGGGACGAGATCTACCACATGTTGAGGATACGGGCTTGCGAGCAAAGCCCGAAATGGTCATTTCACAGGTCGCGGAACTGCGGGAAGCAGCGCCACGGGTCGTGGATACACTCGCTAGTGACGGGAAACGGTCAGAGTTAGGAGGCATCCCGTTGTTCGAACGGTTCACCGACAGGGCTCGAAGGGTTGTGGTGCTCGCCCAGGAAGAAGCGCGCCTGCTGAACCACAACTACATCGGCACTGAACATATTTTGCTCGGACTGATCCATGAGGGCGAAGGCGTGGCCGCGAAGGGTCTTGAATCCCTTGGGATATCGCTGGAGGCGGTGCGCGGTCAGGTTGAGGAGCTCATCGGTCAAGGCGCCAGTTCTCCGAGTGGTCACATCCCCTTCACGCCGCGAGCTAAGAAGGTCTTGGAGCTCTCGTTGCGCGAGGCCCTGCAGTTGGGACACAACTACATCGGTACTGAACATATTTTGCTCGGACTGATCCGCGAGGGCGAGGGCGTCGCCGCCCAGGTTCTCGTGAAGTTGGGAGCGGACCTATCCAGAGTCCGTCAGCAGATCATTCAACTGCTTTCTGGATACTCCGGGTCCGGCCAAGGGCCGTCGGAGTCGCGTGAAAAGGCCGGCGCAACCTCGGGAGGTAGCGGTGGTGACTCGCCGTCTGGCTCGCTGGTTCTCGACCAGTTTGGTCGCAACCTCACACAGGCTGCTCGCGAGAAGAAGCTTGATCCGGTCATCGGCCGACACCGCGAGTCAGAACGGGTGATGCAGGTTCTGTCCCGACGTACCAAGAACAACCCCGTGCTGATTGGCGAGCCCGGTGTGGGCAAGACGGCAATCGTCGAGGGTCTCGCTCAGATGATCGCTAACGACGACGTCCCAGAGACCATCTGCGACAAACAGTTGTACACGCTGGACCTTGGTGCCCTAGTTGCTGGATCCCGTTACCGCGGTGACTTTGAGGAGCGGCTCAAGAAGGTTCTCAAGGAGATACGTACTAGAGGCGACATCGTCCTGTTCATCGACGAGATCCACACACTGGTTGGTGCCGGTGCCGCCGAGGGTGCCATTGACGCTGCTTCTATTCTCAAGCCGATGCTCGCGCGAGGCGAGTTACAGACCATCGGTGCGACCACGCTCGACGAGTACCGCAAGCACCTCGAGAAAGACGCTGCCCTCGAGCGCCGTTTCCAGCCCATCACCGTCGATGAGCCGACTGTGCCTCACACCATCGAGATTCTCAAGGGACTTCGGGAGCGTTATGAGAGCCACCATCGGGTCACTATCACTGACCAGGCGCTGGTTGCTGCGGCCAATTTGGCCGACCGCTATATCTCTGACCGGCACCTACCCGACAAGGCCATCGACCTGATTGACGAGGCCGGCTCTCGGTTGCGCATCAAGCGGATGCACACGCCGGATGATCTCCGCGAGATTGAGGCTGACCTAGCTGAAGTGGTTCAGCGCAAGAAGGCCGCCGTAGAAGCTCAGGACTTCGAGGAGGCGGGCCGTCTGCGCGATAGCGAGAAGGAACTGCAGGCCCGCAAAGAGGAGCGCGAGGCTGATCTGCGGTCTGACGGTCAAGACCTGTTCGACGAGGTCGATGAAGAGGCCATTGCAGAAGTGCTCTCAGTATGGACCGGTATTCCTGTCTACAAACTCACCGAGGAGGAGACCCAAAAGCTCCTCACGATGGAAGATGAACTCCACAAGCGTGTCATCGGTCAGGAAGACGCTATTCATGCCGTTAGTCAGGCCATCCGACGCACGCGGGCTGGCCTCAAAGACCCAAAGCGCCCCTCTGGTTCGTTCATCTTCCTTGGTCCATCTGGCGTTGGGAAGACCGAGTTGGCCAAGACACTTGCCGAGTTCTTGTTCGGCGACGAGCAAGCTTTGATTTCCCTCGACATGTCCGAGTACATGGAGAAACACACGGTTAGCCGACTTGTCGGCTCGCCTCCCGGCTACGTCGGCTACGAGGAGGGTGGCCAACTGACCGAGGCAGTGCGCCGGCGCCCGTTCTCGGTGGTGCTTTTTGACGAAGTTGAGAAGGCCCATCCTGATGTGTTCAACACCCTGTTGCAGATTCTGGAGGAGGGTCGCCTCACGGACTCGCAGGGGCGAAGCGTCGATTTTCGAAACACCGTTCTCATCATGACCTCGAACCTCGGCACGGCTGACTTGCGAAAGGCGAATCTGGGCTTCACCAAGGCCGATGAGGCGGTCACCTACGAGCGGATGAAGGCCAAGGTTAACGACGCCCTCAAGGCACACTTCCGGCCTGAATTCCTGAACCGCATTGACGACACGATTGTCTTCCACGAGTTGTCGTTGAATGAGGTGGCCCGCATCGTCGACCTGATGATCACCAGACTGGCCGCCCAACTGGCTGGTCAGGGAATGGGTCTTGAGTTGACCGAGGCGGCCAAGCATCACTTGGCCGAGGAGGGCTACGACCCGTCGATGGGAGCCCGACCGCTGCGTCGAGCCATCCAGCGCCTTGTTGAGGACCCGATGTCGGAGCGTTTGCTCCACAAGGAGTTCTCGGCCGGTGAGATCATTGTGGTTGACGTCGAGGAGGCGCCGGACGATCCGGACGCCCGAAATGGCAAGCGAGTCGTTTTCCGGGCCACCGCTGGATTCGAGCCGCCGACCGTCGAGATGGCGGTCGAGGGCGCCGAGTAGCCTATTTCCGGCGGCCTCGCCGGCACGATGCCTCGCCTCGCGGCCGTTTCAGGCCTGCTTCTGGCCGTCCTACTGGTTCTGACCGGCTGTCGGGCGGACGCCACGGTTACCGTGGAGGTTGCTACTGACGGCTCCGGCACTGTTGGCGTCGCTGTGGAGTTGGATGCGAAAGCCGTCATGGCCATCGGTTCGTTCAATGAACGAGTTCGCGTTGACGACCTCGTAGTTGCCGGCTGGCGTATCGATGGGCCAACCACAGATGCCTCCGGTTCCGTTCGCATTACTGCTACCAAGGCCTTTGACCACCCGGACCGTCTAGCAACCGTGCTGGCCGAGGTGATCGGGCCGTCCGTCATCAGCGATGTGTACCTGGACCGATATCGGAAATTCGCCCAAACAACTTGGCGCCTATCGGGCAAGATTGACCTGTCCGAAGGGCTAGGGCTGCTTACCGACGACGACCTGGCAGCCGCCTTGGACGGTTTGCCGTTTGCCCGATCGGATGGCGAGTTGGCCGAGTTGGCTGGATGCCCAGACGGGTCTTGTGATCCAGCACGTTCGTTCTCTCTGACGTTAGTGGCGGTCATGCCGATTGGATCTGACGAGTCGACTCTGGACGGTCGCGCAGTAGGTCCAACTGAGAGGCGGTGGACGGTGGTTCTGGGAGATCCGGCACCGTTGCGGTTCTCCGCCGAGTCAGTGCTTGAGGATTCGGCACCGAAGATCTGGCGCACTGTGGCAACGATCGCCGGTGGCCTTTTGGTCGCGACTCTTGCCTTCCATGGCCTGCGGGTGCTGCTATCGCGCCGACGCAAACTAGGTGAGTCCGTAGGAGGAGCGTCGGATTCCAAGGTAGGAGTTCCAGAAACAATCCAAGAGGGGCGGCCCCCGGTGGCTACGACATCGGGGCGCGAGTTGCGCCTTGTCGTATTGGGCGGGATAGGTGTGGTGTGGGATTCAGGTAACGATCCTGAAGGCCTCCTAGTTCCTTACGTTCGGGGCCTAGGCGGCGTAGTTGATCCCAGCGAGGTAGCGGACCGGTACCGGGCTGCCAGTTTGGGACAGTTGTCCAGTGCTGAGTTCTGGTCGTCGGTGGGCGTGTCGGGCGACCCGGTTGCTTTAGACGCTGATTATCTGTCGCGAGTGCGGATGCGAGCTGACGTGTTGCCTTTCCTCGACAAGATGGATGAGCGCGGCTTGCCAGTCGCCTGTCTGACGAACTCCGTACTTTCGTGGTCGCTTCAGTTGCGGCAGCGGTTCGGCCTCGATGATCGGGTCGACCCTTGGGTTGCGTCTGGAGAGATCGGGGCTCGAAAGCCCAGCCAGACCATGTTTGAGGCACTGCGCCGGATGTCGGGGGTGGATTTCACCGACATGTTGCTCGTGGACTCCGAACCAGCCACTCTGGAGGCGGCCCGTGGGCTTGGAATGTCAACCGTGCTGTTACGCGGATCGGCTTTGGTGCCGGAAGGCTTCTCGCATCCGATCATCGACGGGTTTGCAGCCTTGTTTCGGCCCCGGCGACCGGACGAGATCTGAGGGACTGCGACAGTCCAGCCACCCGCATGGGAGAACTCTGTCACAGGAGATCCCTAGGTTCCTCTTCATGACAAGCGTGACTAGACGACCCACTACCCGGTCGGTGTCCCGTTCCCGGACAGTCTTCGAATGCACCTCCTGCGGGACCCCCCACCCTGCGTGGGTAGGGCGATGTGGGACCTGCGGCGAGTGGAACGTCCTCGAAGAGGTCCCGGTTGTCGGGCCCGAAGCATCCATCAGGACAGCGTTTGACGAGGTTGTCCATCTGCGGTCGCTGACCGATATCGAGTCCACTAACTGGGTCGCAGAGCCGACCGGCCTGACCGAGGCTGACAGAGCGCTTGGCGGGGGCCTAGTTCCGGGTTCGGTCACCCTGATTAGTGGTGAACCGGGTATCGGGAAGTCGACGCTCACACTGCAACTGGCCGCCGAGCGGGTTCGATCTGGCGGTCGGGTCTTGCTGGTCAGTGCCGAGGAGTCAGCCGCCCAGGTCCGGTTGCGGGCCGAGCGTCTGAAGGCTGTCTACAAAGACCTTTGGCTGGTCGACTCTGGCTCGGTTGATGCCGTCATTGATCGGGTCGAAGACCTTAAGCCGGACCTAGTTGTTGTCGACTCGATCCAGACGGTGCAGGTAAATGACGAAAGAGGTTTGCCGGGTTCGATCGGTCAGGTGCGGGCTGCTGCGCAGCGTTTGGTGACTGAGGCAAAGGCCCGGTCTTTGGCCACAGTGCTAGTAGGTCACCTCACCAAGGAAGGTTCTCTGGCTGGGCCCAAAGCATTGGAGCACCTTGTCGACACGGTGGTTGAACTGACCGGCGATCGCCACCAAGCCCTGCGTGTGCTGCGCGTGGTCAAGCACCGATTCGGACCAACCGACGAGATTGGCCTGTTCGAGATGGCGGAGGATGGTCTCCGGTCGGTCGATGACCCAAGCCGGTTGTTCCTAGATGACCGCGCGGCAGACGTGGCTGGTTCAGTTGTTCTACCCACGTTGGAAGGCCATCGACCTCTGCTGGTTGAGATTCAGGCGCTGGTGGTGCGGGCCACCATGCCGCATCCCCGTCGTTCGCCGCAGGGTCTCGATGGACGGCGTTTGGCCTTGTTGCTTGCAGTGTTGGACCGCCGGGTCGGGATCAGCCTCGGGGCGCTCGACGTCTATGCCACGGTTGTCGGCGGGGCGTCGGCGACTGAACCGGCTGCCGACCTGCCCTTGGCTCTCGCCGTGGTGTCCGGGGTGACTGGACGACCGGTGGGAGGGGGCGTTTCCAATCCCCGAGTCGACGACACCGTGGCCCTCGGTGAGGTAGGCCTGGGTGGCGAACTGCGACAGGTAGTCGGGACCGAGCGACGGTTGCGCGAGGCGGTTCGTCTTGGGTACAGCCGAGCAGTCGTTCCTGCTGGAACCGTCACTGCAGTCGAAGGAGTTGAGTTGATCCGTGTCGGAAACCTGGCTGAAGCTGCCGCAGCCGTCGGCTTGCTTTCGGCTAACTGATCGCCCCGCCGTTTTCCGGGACGGTGATGCCTGCTAGGAATCGAACCCATGCGCACTGAACTCTCTTCTGGGACTGCTGTCGAACTCGTCCACCCGCCATCTGGACCATCAGTAAGGGGACTTGTTGTTATACCTGACGTCATGGGGATGCGACCCCTGTTTGACCGATTGGTTGCTCGCCTAGCCGCTGAGAACAACTGGTCGGTAGCCGCCTTCGAGCTTTACCCGGGTCGTGAGCACCTAGAAGTAGCTGATCGGCTTGCTACAGCGTCTGAGCTGGACGACGACCGAGTGCTTGGTGATGCCATGGCCGCCGCCGATTTGACCGGCGGAGGGACTGTCGGCGTCCTCGGTTTTTGCATGGGAGGTATGTACACCCTCAAAGCTGTTGGCACGGGGAGATTTGACCGACACTGCTCGTTCTACGGAATGATCCGAGTACCCGAGGCCTGGCAGAGCCCCGTGCAGGGTGAGCCCTTGGATGCGTTGACTACCGGTGAGGCTTCATCGGTTCTGGCCATCGTGGGGTGTGACGACAAGTGGACACCGCCCGATGAGGTCAGCGCTTTAGAGGCTACCGGTGCCACCGTTGTCAGTTACGAAGGTGCCGACCACGGATTCGTGCATGATTCTTCGCGGCCGGCCCACAGGGCTGACGACGCGGCCGATGCTTGGTCGCGGGCGCTGGCCTGGCTTACCCCTTGATTAAGGGGTAAGGACTAGCGGGATCGGATCGTGAGTTGTTCGCGGTTGGTGATGCGGTAAGTGCGGTCGATCTGCTCGATCCAACCTAACCGGATGAACGAGGCGATGGCCTTATTGACCCGCTCGCGTGAGGCCCCGACCATACCGGCCAACTCCTCCTGTGTGATAGGTAATGAGAATTCATCGTCCACGCCAGCCAGTTCGAGGAGGCGCTTGGCGGTGCGTCCGGTCACGTCTAGGAAGACCGAGTCAGCAAGGGCGGCGTCCATGGTCCGTAGCCGTCCGGCCAGCATGTCGACAACTTTCCAGAGGAGGGAGGGGTCGTTCTCGTAGACGGCCCGCACTGGCCCGTACGGCACTGCGGTGACTACCGAGGTCTCAAGCGCCCTGGCTTCCGCCGAACGTCCACGTCCGTCAAACAAGCCCATCTCGCCAAACAGATCGCCTTCTTCCATGAGCGCCACCATCGACTCGCGTCCGTCGATCGATTTGTTGGCGATAGCGATTCGTCCTGACACCACCACGAAAAGCTCGTCTGGTGTTTCGCCTTCACGGAAAAGGACGTCGCCACGGTTCAGTTGGAGGTCCTGACCGGCCGAGACGATTGCCTCCAAGGCCTGGTTGTCAAGGCTCGCAAAAAGCGTCGTTTCGTGAAAGAGCGTGGAGTCCGGCATGCCGATTGGCCATGCTAGTGAGGTGCGACAGGACCCACCGGTATCGGCAACTGTGACTCGTCTTGGCGAAGCCCGGGTGACGAGCGGTTTTCCAACCTGGCTAGGAGGTGTGCAATGAGTGTTTGGACGGTCGTGGTGGCAGCCGGCCGGGGCGAAAGATTTGGCGGTGACAAACAGGTGGCCGACCTAGGTGGTCGTCCTGTGGTCGCTCATAGCGTGTCTGCGGCAGCGCAGGCATCAGATGGTGTGGTGGTAGTTGTCGCTGCCAATAAACGGACCGAAGCCCTAATCCTGCTAGAGGGTCTTGACGGTGTGGCTGCCGTGGTCAACGGAGGCGCGACCCGGTCGGCGTCGGTTCGGTCCGGTCTGGCAGCGGTCCCACACGATGCTGAAATTGTCCTGATCCATGATGGTGCAAGACCTCTGGCGTCCGCTGCTCTGTTTGCCCGAGTAGTTGCTGCCGTGCGGGCAGGGGCTGATGCGGTGGTTCCTGGGGTGCCGGTAGCCGACTCACTTAGAGCAACTGACGGTTCGGTAGTCGATCGTGGCGGCCTGATCGCCGTGCAGACTCCCCAAGGATTTCGAGCTGACCGTCTACGGTCCGCCCACGTTGGATGTGATGACGCCAGCGACGACGCAACGCTGGTCGAGGCGGCCGGTGGCACGGTGGTGATCGTGGACGGCGAGGCGGCAAACTTGAAGATCACCCGACCGATCGACCTGGTCTTGGCTGGCGGGGCGCTCGGTGTTGTGGATAGAGGAGGTGGTGACCATGGCTGATTGGCCGGAACTGCGGGTCGGTCAGGGATTTGATATCCACCCGTTCAGCGACGATCCCGACCGTATTCTGGTACTGGGAGGGGTGACTCTTGAGGGGCCAGGCCTAGCCGGGCACAGTGACGCCGACGCTGTAGCGCATGCCGTGGCCGACGCTCTGCTGGGGGCCGCCGGCCTGGCCGATATTGGCCAACGCTATCCCGACACCGATTCAGCCCTCGGCGGGGTCAACTCAATTGCACTTCTGGCTGACGCGGCGGCTGCCGTGCGTGCTGCAGGTTGGACAGTGGCCAATGTCGACAGCACCGTGGTGCTCGAGGCCCCACAACTAGCTTCGAAGCGCGCCGAGATGCAAACCACGCTTTCGGAAGCGGTGGGCGGTCCGGTCACCGTCAAGGGAAAGCGGGCCGAGGGGCTAGGAGCCCTCGGTCGCCACGAGGGCCTGGCCTGCTTCGCCGTGGCCCTGCTCGTCCGTTCAAATGGTGGTGAAGTGTGAGTCCCCCGAAGGGTGTCCGCAGTCCAGGTAGCAAAGGTGGCGGTCGTGGTCAGGGCCAGCCCACTCAAGCCAGACAGGGTGTCGGCAAAGGGGGGCGAGGTGGCCCGTCCCGACGAGGCTCCGGTGGCCGGTCGGGTAACCGAGAGAGCCAGCGGGGCACGACGCCGCGCGGCAACCGGGGTAACGCCTCGGGCTCGCAGAAGGGATTGGGTGGCGACCAGGTGGAAGGCCGCCAAGCAGTCCGCGAGCTACTGCTGGCAGGGACACGACGGACCCGCGAGGTAGTGCTAGCCGGTGACCTCGACCCGGCACCCATCCTTGACGACATCATTGACCTAGCTGACGAAGCCAAGGTGACCCTGCGGGAGGTGTCTCGTAATCGGTTCGAGAATCTGGCCCGCACCGATGCTCCTCAGGGCGTAATCGCTCTTGCTCAGCCGCTTAAGGAATTCGAATTCGAGGACCTGCTTGTCCCCGATGCTGCGGGACGTGACCCGTTCTTGCTTCTACTCGATGGGGTAACTGACCCCGGCAACCTCGGGGCCATCCTTCGCTCCGCGGAGTGCGCCGGGGTGACCGGCGTTGTCCTGCCACGCCACCGGGCCGTCGGGGTCACGGCCACGGTGGCCAAGTCGGCAGCCGGAGCTATCGAGCACCTGCGGATGACTCGGGTGGCCGGCCTACCCAAGGCACTAGGGCGCCTCTCGTCGGCAGGCGTGTGGTCGGTGGGCCTGGATGCCGGCGGCGAGACAGCCATCCACCGTCTGACGGTGGCCGACCAGCCGGTTGCATTGGTCATGGGAGCCGAGGGGGCCGGCCTCTCGCGGTTGGTGCGGGAGCGCTGCGACGCCATGGCCCACATCCCGCTCGTCGGCGTACTCGGCTCGCTCAACGTGTCAGCCGCCGCCGCTGTCGCCCTTTTCGAAGTTGCCCGTCATCGCACCTGATTCCAGCCGTGGACTGGACCTGTCCGAGCCGGGCGGAGTAGATCCGCGGGCGCCAGCGCCCGCGGATCTACTCCTACGGCAATGAGGGTCAGGCCGCTGCGCCCGCTTTACGGAACATGGCGATACCGCCGACCACCATCCAGAGCAGCATGACTAAGAATCCGATGAACGCGACCTCGGCGGGAATGAGGATCACGACGGCCGCCGCGTAGCCGATCCAAACCAACCACGATGGGATTAGTCCGGTCTGCTTCGCGCTGGCCCCCACGCAAACCATGATCATGATGCCCCCCATAACGTAGGGCCAGGCCAGGTACTCGGTGATGCCGCTGAGCGTCACGACTGTGGCCTCGGGGAGGGTCTCGGCGGCGTCGCCGAGGATGATATTCATGGTGCCGTCGATCGCTTGGCCGACGGCGATCATTACAGCACCCAGGGCGGCACCAGAGGCCAGCAAAGTCGCCCCTCGGTCGCGCATGGCGGCGCTGAGCCATACCCCGAAAAAGAGGGTCACGACACCCAGAACAAGCAGTAGCCACCCGCCGAAGAACAGCGAGTCCGACGAGTCCACTTGGTGGGCGACAACCTCAGCGGCAGAGGTATCGGCAATCGACGGCGGCTCATCTCCGATGACCAGCCATCCGATCATGCCGACGAGCATGGAGAAGGCCCCAAAAAGAGCACCAAAGCGTTCGATGAAACGTTGCATGTGGAGACTCCTCCAGCCAGTGGCGGATACCTGCTTCCCCGCCTGAACTAGCAGCATCGCGCAGTTTTCGCGAATTGGGGGGGATCTGCCAGTATCCGCCGGACAGAGCGGACCCGCGAGCGGTGGTGCCCGCGAGCCCGCGAGCCCGCGTCCGGTGCCGGGAGTTAGGTTGTTGCGCCCGTCCTACGGAACATGATGACGCTGGAGAGCAGCACCCAGATGGCGAATACCGGGAAGCCGATGAAGGATATGGGGTGGGGGATCACGAGGATGAGCGCCGTCGCATAGCCGACCCAGGCGAGCCACGAGGGGATGAGGCCCGTCTGCTTCGCCGAGGCGCTCACGCCGATCGTGATAAGGAACATGCCAAAAAGGAATGGCAGCCACAGGTACTGGAGCATGGCGCTGACCGCGACCACTGCAGCGGTGGGCATGTGTTCGGCGGCGTCGAGGAGAGCCAGCCGGGAGGCGGAGTCCATGGCGATGCCGATGGCGATCAAAACGCTGCCCACTGCAACGGCGGGGGTCAGGATGGTTACCCCCCGTTGCCGGAGGGCGTTACTGGTCCACAGTCCCCAGAGCAGCATCAGAATCCCCACGAGGATCCCCAACCACATGGCGAACCAGGCTCCGTCACCCAGGTCTACCCAGTGAGCGACGATCTGCTCGACAGTCTTATCGGACACATCCGGTGGATCGCCTTCAATGGCAAATGTGATGATGATGCCGATGATCGAAGCGGCACCAAAAAGGGCACCGAAGCGTTCTATGAAGCGTTGCAAGGGGACTCCTCCAGCCAGTGGCGGAGACCTTTCTCCCCGCCGGGGCCGTAAGCATTGCACGGACCTGACTGGGCTGCGGAAATTTGAGCCCGGGGTCGGATTCGAACCGACGACCTGACGCTTACAAGGCGCCTGCTCTGACCAACTGAGCTACCCGGGCGAGACCAAGGGGCACGATCTGTAGACCGAACACTCCCACGAGGCTAACGGTCTCTACAGATCGTGATTCAGTCTCAGTCACCGACGGCCTGTACGGCGAAAAACGACGCCACGGTTGGCATCTCAGGTTCAGACACCTCGTAATCCGAACAGCGCACCCGGCCTGTTGCTGCTCCGGCTACCAACTCGCCATCAAACCGATTGGGGAGGTGGTTTGGTGTTAGCGGCACAGCGTCTTCGGCGTAGTACTGGACGATGAACAACGAACGGGGTCGGTCCGAAAGGTTAGGTGCTGAGCCATGCAACAGGCGGGCGTCCATCAGCCATGCCGAGCCGGCTGGTGCGCTGCACGTAACCACCTGGTCGCGAGCCCATGCGGCAACTTCGGCGCTGACCGCCCCAGTGAATACCCCGTCATGCCAGTGCTCATATAACGGGCCCTTGTGGCTGCCCGGTACCACCTCCAACGGTCCGTTTTCGGGGCCGACGTCGTCGAGGTGAAACAGCACCGTGATGAGGTCGTCGTTGGATAGAGGACCGAAGGGAAGGTCCTGGTGAAACTTCAGGTGAGTGGCCGTGCCTGGAAGCTTCGAGTTGACCTTCGACTCGCGAAAGCGCAGGTTCGGTCCAATCAATTGGGCCACGGCATGCAGCGCGTGGTTGTTTCGCATCACCTCTAGGTAGGCGTTGGACACCTCAATTGGTGACGCCACCCGTCGCAGTGCCGGGGCACTGGCGGAATGACCCGGCTCGACATCGAAGCGGGGCCGGCCGTCGAACGTCTTGCCGTATGGACCTTCCTGGGACCGGCTCTCCTCGACCCAACCTTCTAGCACGGTCTGGAGGCGTACCAGTTGACTAGCGGTTAGGGCACTCTCGAGCAACAGGTATCCATGTCGCTCGAACTGTTCCACCTGGTCTGGGTTGAGGACCTTCATTGGTGCCACTTCCATGACTGCGAACGCTACCGAAGGTGGAGTTGGCTGGGGATGGGCATACCCCTACTGAGACGACCAAATAGCGGTCTCTTTGACCAATAGATCCACTGGGCGAAAGTGCAGGTACATCTCCGCTAGAAATGGCTGATCCAGGTAAACACGGTCCATTTCCAGAGGGGTCTGAAAAATATCTGGTAGGTCTTTTAAGAGACCTATTCCCACATTTGGTAGGAAATCACGACCACCTGTGTGGGCGAATTGCCATGGGACCGGGGGGGTACTTGAACCTCTCCCCGGGGTGAAGGATCATCAGGTCGTGCCATTGACTCAGCGAGACCGAGAAATCCTGGACTTCGAACGATCCTGGTGGACGGCCACCGCACCGAAGGATGTCCAAATCCGAGAGCTCTTCGAACTGTCGGCTACCCGCTATTACCAATTACTTGGTGAACTGCTTGACGATCCCGAGGCCATGGCCTATGACCCGCTGGTCGTACGCCGGATCCAACGTCAACGGGCTCGCCGCCGTCGGGTTCGACTCGAGCCTCCGGCGGTTGAAGAAGACGGCACCAGATGAGTGCGGCCCGCAGTCGCGGTGGTCTCGGTCCGAGCAACGCCGCGGCAGCACCGCGGGCCTTCCTGCTCATTGCCGTAGCGGTTATCGTCGGCTTGGTCATGCTCTGGAAGGGACTCGATTCCAGTCCGTCCGCTCAGACATCTGCTCCTGCCACTCCCGCTTCGACTACTGCTGCGCCGGCGGGTAATACCGGCTCCAACGATGCCGGGTCCACGGATGTCACACCGACCACGGCGGCTGCCACACCCACGACGGCTCTTACGACGACGACCGCCCCGCCGATGCCCGAGCCCACCCACGCTCCCAACGAAGTGAAGGTGCTGGTTGCCAATGGCTCCGGTGTCTCCGGCGCGGCCGGCAGGGTCACCGACATGCTTAGCCCCTTGGGCTGGGCCATGGAGTCGCCAGCCAACGCCGACAAGACATCAGTTAGCGGGATCTATTACAAGAACCGGTACGCACGTGATGCCCGGGTCATTCAGGAGCACTTTGGCGAGGCCCCGAGCATCATTGAGCAGTTCCCTGCAGGGGGCCTCGCTGTGCCAGCCAATGCCGAGGAGCGAGTGGCTAACGCCGACATCATCATCATCCTCGGATCCGATCTGGCCATCCAGGGTGGCTGACCGGGTCCGGCCGCCGCCGGATCGCGGACCACTGGAGGGTCATCGTTGAGGGTTCTGGCCGCCCCAGACAAGTTCCGTGGCACTGCTTCGGCTGCGGAGGTGGCTGCTGCCGTGTCCCGGGCGGTTGCCGCCTATGGAGGAACTACCACCGAATTACCAATGGCAGATGGTGGTGAGGGACTCCTAGATGTGCTCGGTGGGCCTGACCGCATCAGCACTGTGATTGGACCGCTCGGTGAACCCGTTGACGTTGGCTGGCGGCTTTCGGAGGGTACTGCCGTAATTGAGATGGCCCAAGTTGCTGGTCTGGCGCTAGCTGGCGGACCGGACCAAAACCGACCGCTTGACGCGACCACCGCCGGCGTCGGTGAGTTGTTGCGCCACGCCGTGGAATCCGGTGCCCGTCGGGTGATCGTGGGCGTCGGCGGATCGGCTACTACTGACGGAGGATTTGGTGCCCTTAAGGCCATGGGCCCCCTTGACCGCTACCGGGGCGTGGAACTTTTGGTCGCCTGCGACGTTCGGACCCGATTCGTCGATGCCGCCGCGGTGTTTGGCCCACAGAAGGGGGCGACGCCTGCGCAGGTTCGGATGCTGACCAATCGTCTGGAGCGTCTTGTCCAGGTTTACGTTGAACGTCATGGCACGGATGTGTCGAAGATGGTCCGGGCCGGAGCAGCAGGAGGCCTCGCCGGGGGCTTGGCGGCAATCGGCGCCGAGTTAGTCGACGGCTTTGCTTTGGTGGCGGAGGAGGTTGGTCTCGACGACCACTTGACGGGTGTTGACCTAGTGGTAACTGGTGAGGGCTGGCTGGACGCCACCTCATACGAGGGAAAGGTGGTTGGTGGCGTAGAGGCCTATGCAGCGGCGGCTTCGGTGCCGATGTTGGTGGTCGTCGGTGGAGCCGATCCCGAACTCGCCAATCGCAGGGGCGTGGTATCGCTCTCCGACCGGTACGGACGTGACCGTGCTCTCGGCGAGGCTCTCACTCTCGTTGAGGAGGTCGTGGGCGACGAACTGGCCCGTCGATAGCGTTACGGGCATGGCCGTTACAGTTCGTATTCCCACCACCCTGCGTCCCCTTACAACCGGTCAGGCTGAAGTGGAGGTTGAGGCCAGCACGGTCCGGGAGGCCCTTAGCGCGCTCGATGCTGCCCATCCGGGTTTCTCCGAGCGGATAACCGATGAGTCGGGCATCCTTCGACGCTTCGTAAACGTCTTCGTGGACGACGAAGACGTCCGGTTCATGGACGGCCTGGATAGCTCAGTGTTGGATGGCGCCACTGTCTCCATCGTTCCCGCTGTCGCCGGAGGTCGCTGAGCCATCCAACCCGGGGGCCTGCAACTGGTGGGCTGACGTTGGAAAATGGCAGATTCGCTGATTGGATTGGCACTCGGGTCCGGAGAGTGCCAATGGTCGTGTCTAGCGCGCCGTTGGTCCGAGCCGGCCAGAACACCTGACACCTAGAGGTCGACAGGTGGCCGACCGAACGACTAACAACTGAGAGGTTTCGCTGATGGCGAAGATCATCACCTTCGACGAGACGGCCCGCCGTTCCCTTGAGCGCGGAATGAACCAACTAGCTGACGCTGTGCGCGTCACTCTGGGCCCCAAGGGCCGCAACGTAGTCCTGGAAAAGAAGTGGGGTGCTCCAACGATCACCAATGACGGCGTGTCCATCGCCAAGGAGATTGACCTCGAGGACCCTTACGAGCGTATTGGCGCCGAACTGGTGAAAGAAGTTGCAAAGAAGACCGACGACGTTGCCGGTGACGGGACCACCACGGCCACCGTGTTGGCCTGGTCGATGGTGCGCGAGGGCCTCCGCAACGTGGCTGCCGGTGCCAATCCGATGTCGGTCAAGAAGGGCATCGAGGCCGCGGTGGCTGCGGCAGTCGATTCGATTCGCGAATCCTCCCAAGATGTGTCTAGCGACAAGGAACAGATCGCCAACGTGGCTGCCATTTCGGCCGCGGACGACGAGATTGGAGCGATGATTTCCGAAGCCATCGACAAGGTTGGCAAGGACGGAGTCATCACCGTTGAAGAAGGTCAGACCTTCGGCATGGAAATGGACCTCGTCGAGGGCATGCGCTTTGACAAGGGCTACATCTCTCCTTACTTCGTGACCGATCCTGATCGTATGGAGGCTGTCCTTGAGGAGCCCTACCTGCTCTTCGTGGGTTCCAAGATCTCGGCGGTGCGCGACATGGTTCCAGCGCTTGAAAAGGTCATGCAGACAAACCGTCCGCTGCTTATCATCGCCGAGGATGTCGAGGGCGAGGCTCTGGCCACCCTCGTGGTCAACAAGATCCGTGGCACTTTCAATGCCGCCGCCGTGAAGGCCCCCGGCTTCGGAGACCGTCGCAAAGCGATGCTTCAGGACATGGCCATCCTCACCGGGGGACAGGTCATCTCAGAGGAGGTCGGCCTTAAGGTCGACGCCGTCACGCTCGACATGCTCGGTCAGGCCCGCAAGGTAGTGGTTAGCAAGGATGAGACGACCATCGTCGAAGGTGGTGGTGACGAAGCCGATATCACTGGCCGGATTTCACAAATCAAAGGTGAGATTGATAACACCGATTCCGACTACGACCGCGAGAAACTTCAGGAGCGCCTGGCGAAACTATCCGGTGGTGTTGCTGTCCTTAAGGTGGGCGCGGCTACCGAGGTTGAACTCAAAGAGAAGAAGCACAGGATTGAGGACGCTGTCAGCACCACCAAGGCGGCCATTGAGGAGGGCGTCGTTGCCGGCGGCGGCGTGACCCTCCTTCGTGCCCAGACGGCAGCCTCTGAGGCGACCGAAGGCTTGACAGCCGACGAGGCCACCGGTGCGCGCATCGTGGCCAAGTCCTTGGAGGGCCCCCTGACCCAGATTGCCGTTAACGCTGGTCTCGAGGGTGGCGTCATCGTCGAGAAAGTGCGCGGTCTCGAGGGTTCGGTAGGTCTCAACGCCGCTACCGGAGAATACGAGGACCTGGTCGCAGCAGGCATTATCGACGCTGCCAAGGTGACACGTTCGGCTTTGCAGAACGCCGGTTCTATTGCCGGTCTCTTCCTTACCACGGAGGCAGTCGTCGCCGACGCCCCGAAGGACGATGCCGCCGGTGGCGGTATGCCGGACATGGACTTCTGATCTTCCTTGATATCAGGCGGATGTGGGCGCCTTTTTGGGCGCCCATTCCGCTTTTTCGGTTTGGGCCGAGTTCACTGGTAGTCATGGATTCGGCGAAGAGGAAACCGGTGCGCCCGGAACGAGGAACATGAGCCGGGGTCGCACATTGCGAGTTTTGACACGGCGAATCGACGGTGACGGCAACCGTCGCGTCCCTGACGAATTGATCGTCGAAGAGCCCATGTCAATCCGCCTCGACGGCGAGTTGGTAGCCACCACTATGCGAACTCCAGGGGATGACTTCGAACTGGCCGTCGGATTCTGCGTAACTGAGGGCGTATTACACGACCTGCCCGTCCGGTCGGTTCGCTATTGCGGTCAAGGCTCGGAGGCGGCCAGTGAGTACAACGACGTAACTGTCGAAACGGGTGGTCTGGCACCGACGCCTGTGCCGCGTCTCGGTTCCACTTCATCGTCGTGTGGTGTGTGTGGCTCTGTCGCTATCGACGAACTACGGGAGCGCTTGTTGCCACTGACTGTCGAACCGTTCGACGTCGACGTCCTGACCGGTATGGCAGACCGGATCGACGGCCAGGCACTCTTCTCGTCTACTGGCGCCGTGCATGCCGCCGCCGCCTTCGACCGAACCGGCGAGCCACTGCTACTGCGTGAGGACATCGGTCGCCATAATGCCGTTGACAAAGTAGTCGGGCGCCTCTACCTCGATGGCCTACTTCCGGCTTCCGATCTAGGCCTTTGGGTTAGTGGGCGGGCCTCGTTCGAAATGGCCCAGAAGGCGTGGGCGGCTGGTTTCGCCTCGTTGGTGGCTGTAAGCGGGCCATCGGCTCTCGCCGTGGAGACAGCCCGGGCAGCAGGCCTCCAACTAGCCGGCTTTGCCCGCGCTGACCGGATCAACGTCTACACCGGCGACTGAGTTGGCCCGGGGCATCCTTTCTAGACTCGCTGACGATGACTAGTCCCGTGATTCCTTCAGATGGACTTGGCGTACTCCACCTGTTTATGAAGGTTGGCCGCTGCTCGGATGCGGTCGCCGTGCGGACCGCCGTTACCGATGCCGTCAATGCCGGCGACCAGGTCGTCCCAGTAGCCATCCTGGGCCACAAGGCCGACTTGGCCTTCATGGTCCTTGGTGAAGATCTTTGGCGACTTCGCGCCTTTCAGACGGCACTCGTTGGCGCCGGCCTCGAACTGGTCGATAGTTACGTCAGCCTGACCGAGGTCTCCGAATACGCCAAGGGAGTCCCGGATGAGATGAAGCAGGCAAGGCTTCACCCGAAGCTACCTCCAGAGGGCAAGCCGGCCTGGTGCTTCTACCCAATGTCCAAGCGGCGGGAAGTCGGTGCGAACTGGTTTGAGTTGCCCTACGACGATCGGAAAGAACTGATGATGGAGCATGGCGCCTCGGGCCGAACGTTCGCCGGCCGCATCCTCCAGGTAGTGACCGGCTCGACTGGTGTCGACGATTTCGAATGGGGTGTCACCCTCTTCGGACAGCATCCCGACGACCTCAAGGATGTTGTCTACACGATGCGCTATGACCGGGCTTCGGCCCGGTACGGGGATTTCGGGCCCTTCTACACCGGCATGGTTGATGACCTTGACGCTGTTTTGGTCCAAGTGGGCTGTGTCTGACTGGGACCATGGCTGGACCGCGCCCTGACGGGTTTGCCGCTCTGGAGCGGCTCCGGTCAAAGGTCGCTGACCACGGCCGGCTGGTCGTTGCTTTTTCCGGGGGGACCGATTCGGCTCTCCTGGCCCGTGTCGCCCATGACGAGTTGGGTGCCGGGAGGGTCCATGCCGTCACGGCCATCTCTCCCTCGTTGGCATCTGACGAGCGGGAGGACGCAGAAGCTCTAGCTCGCGAGTGGGGTCTGCGCTGGTCGACTGTCGAAACCTCCGAGATGGAGGACGCCGCCTACCGAGCCAATGATGCCGATCGCTGCGCATACTGCAAGGACGCTCTGATGGACGTCCTGGTTCCCCTTGCCGAAGCAGAGGGAGCGACGGTGGTTCTTGGTGTCAACCTCGACGACCTGGGTGACTATCGGCCTGGGCAAGACGCGGCTGCTGCCCGCGGAGCTCAGTTCCCTATGGTCGAGGCCGGGCTAACTAAAGATGACGTCCGTGCCGCGTCGCGTCACCTCGGTCTACGAACTGCCGACAAACCGGCCGCCGCCTGCCTGGCGTCACGAATCCCGTACGGCACGCAGGTCACGGTCGCTCTGTTGTCCACCGTAGAGCGGGCCGAGGCCTCCCTGCGTCGCCTCGGCTTCGACGACCTAAGGGTCCGCCATCACGGCGACACCGCCCGCGTCGAGGTTCCCCTGAGCCGTCTGGCCGATGTGGTCGCCCTTCGTCGCGAAGTCGTTGACGCCGTGCTTGGCGCTGGCTATCGCTACGCCACTCTCGACCTCGAGGGCTTGCGTTCCGGCAACCTCAACGCCGCCCTGGGCGATCCACCCCTGTCCTGACCGGCCGTGGTCCGGACCTTCGAACACTGCGGCTTTCGGTACTGTCGTGGGGGTGCCTTTATTCGACGTGTCTGACCTGCTGGATGACCGGACCCTTCGGGGTCCGGCGTTCTGCGAGGCCCTGACGGCTCGGACTGACGAAGACCTAGCAGGGATTTTTGCAGCCGCCGATCCGCCGGACGGCACCGCTTTGGCCGCTATCGGCGGCTATGGACGCCGAGAGCAGTGCCCTAGTAGTGATGTCGACGTCGTCTTGCTCCATGCCCCCGGCGTGGACGTGGCCGCTGCCGCGGAGCGGATCTGGTACCCGCTGTGGGATGCCGGACTCAAGCTTGGCCACCAGGTGGGCACCGTTGACCAACTACTCAAGGTGGGTGGAGAGGCCGTCGAGATGGCGACCAGTCTGCTGGCTGCTCGCACCGTGGCGGGCGACGCGGAACTGGTCGAGGCCTTGGCTGTCGGTGCTCTAGACCAATGGCAGGCTCGTTCTCGCCGGAACCTCGATCGGCTCCAGGAGTCGGTGGCTGAGCGGCACGCCCGATACGGAGAGGTGGCCTTCCTTCTGGAACCGGACCTCAAGGAGGCTCGGGGAGGGTTGCGCGACGTACACAATCTCCTCTGGGTTGAAAAAGCTACGGTCCCAATTCTCCGGGAGGCTGAGTCGGCTGGTCTGGCCGCAGCTTTCGAGACCTTGTTGGCCGTTCGGGTTGAATTGCACCGGCTGACCGCCAAGCGTTCTGACCAGCTGCTGCTCGAACTACAGGACGAGGTGGCGAAGGCTCTGGACCTAGCCGATGCCGAAGTGCTGATGTCCGAGGTATCGGCTGCCGGACGGACCATTGCCTGGACCGGCGAGGGCGCAGCCCGCCGCACCCGTCGTGCTGCCCGCCGTCGGGGCCCGGCTCGGGTGTTGGCTGGGATCCGACGACAGGAGGTGGCTACCGGGTTGATTCTTGATGACGGGCGTCTCGAACTAACCGACGAGGCCGACCTAAGCGATCCACTCCTGATGCTCCGTTGCGCGGTGACCGCCGCCCGTCACGGTGGCTATCTGCAACGGAGCTCGTTAGAACGCCTAGCTGACCACGCCGTGCCCCTTTCGAACCCTTGGCCCGACGAGGCCCGCGAGCTTTTCGTCGAACTTTTGGCTGTTGGTCTGGACGCCGTACCAGTTATTGAGGACCTTGACCATGTGGGCCTATTTGTTTTGCTCGTTCCCGAGTGGGAGCCATGCCGATCCCGACCGCAGCGCAACGCCTACCACCGCTTCACCGTGGACCGCCATCTCATGGAGGCAGCGGCTGAGGCCTCCCGGCTCGTTGACCGGGTCGACCGCCCCGATCTGCTACTGGTCGGCGCCCTGTTCCACGACATCGGTAAGGGTTATCCCGGGGACCACACGGAGGTTGGGGTCGAGTTACTGCAGGTAATCGCGCCTCGGATGGGCTTTGGTGCCGATGACGCAGACCTTCTGGTGGCCATGGTCCAACACCACCTGCTGTTGCCCGATGTGGCTACTCGCCGGGACCTAGATGACGACGGAACCATTCGACAGGTGGCTGAGGCCGTTGATGACCCTTTGCTTCTGCGCTTGCTGGCTGCCCTCACCGAAGCCGACTCCATCGCGACCGGACCGTCGGCGTGGAGCACTTGGAAGGCCAGCCTGGTGCGTGAGTTGGTGGAACGGACATCGCACGTTCTTGGCGGTGGCGACGTCGGCGATGTGGTGGCCCGCTCCTTTCCGGACGCCTCCCAGCAAGCCCTGTTGGATGAGGGGGCGTTCACCGTTCGGGGTGATGGAGACACTCTCACAGTGGTGGCTGCCGATCGTCCAGGAACCTTCTCCAAGGTGGCTGGCGTCCTGGCCCTCAACGGCGCCGACGTAGTTGAGGCGTCTGCCCACTCTGAGCACGGCCGGGCCCTGTCGGTGTTCCGGGTTAGACAGGTGCTCGGAGGGAGTCCCGACTGGCCCCGGATCGAGGACCAAGTCGATCGAGCCCTAGCTGGTCGGCTTGCCTTGTCGGCTCGGATCGGCGACCGGTCCCGCACCTACCGTCCTATAAGGCTGACCGCTCGACCTGCCCGTCCCACCGTCACTGTCGACAACTCTTCGTCAGCGACAGCCACCGTGCTTGAGGTCACTTGTCCAGACGGGGTTGGAGTTATTTATCGGATCACCCGGGCGTTTACCGAACTTGAGATTCACATCGTGCGGGCGCGGGTTCAGACGCTCGGCTCTGACGTCGTCGGCGCCTTCTACGTGCGGGACTCCTATGGGGCCAAGGTCACAGACTCGGAACACCTCGCTGAGATCGAGATGTTGGTCTTGTGGTCAGTGTCCGTAGATCTTTGATAAGCCCGACCGTGTTCGGCCCGCGTTCCGGGTCGTTACGGCCGGGCCCTACGGTGCGGGCATGGTGCTATTCCCGAATCCACCTTCACAGGCCGACCTGCTTAGGTGGGCCGAGGCCCTGAGCGGGTCGGCCCGGACGGGCATGGGATTTACCGAGTCTCTTTACGAGCGGGAACGCTACGAGGAGATCCTCCACGTCGCTGCGGAGATTCGGACCCGAGCCGACGCTCTCTCGGGTCGGCCTGTTGACCCGGATGATCTGGTCTCCGAGTGGTTCGACTCCGTCGGCCGAGGTGTGAAGGGCTACGTCACCCCGAAGGTGACCGTCGGGGCGGTAGTGGGTAACGACGCTGGCGAGATGTTGCTGGTCCAGCGTGCGCCGAGCGGCGTGTGGCTCTATCCGACCGGTTGGGCCGATGTCGGGTACTCGCCTGCCGAGGTGGTGGTCAAGGAGGTTCGGGAGGAGACAGGCATCGAATGCGAGGTGTTAAGGCCCATTGCCATTCTCGATGGCCTTCGGCTCGGAATCACCGGCATTCCTCTCTACTCGCTGGTCTTCCACTGCAGAATGACGGGTGGTGAACTAAAGGCACATCCGTTGGAATGTTTAGACGTCGGATTTTTCGCCGAAGGTTCTCTTCCGGAGGGTATAGCCCTACCTGAACAGTGGGCTTCCGAGTCGTTTGCTGCAATACGCGGTGAGCCGCTGGACGTTCGTTTCGACGTGCCACGTGATCCGATGTGGGAAGGCGTTCAGGACTTCTAGGCCCCGATCTCGGGATGCCAGCCTCTAGGTCCCCGACTGGTTTCGCAGGAAGTCCTCAACCTCGGCTACGAGGCGGTCAGGATCTTCGGAAGTGTCCTCGTCGAAGTTGGCCTCAAGTTGCTCGACGTAGTCCGAGGTGTCATCGTCCTCGCTGACCAACTCTGAGACCTGCCTTTCGTAGTTCGCCGCACTGATCTCTAGGTCAGTTCTGGGCACGTCGACTCCCAGCACGTGGGTGAGCCGCTCGACTAGGGCGAGAGCGGCCTTGGACGACGGGATGTTGGGTACGTATGTGGGGACGCTCGCCCAGAAAGAGGCAACGGACAGGCCTCGCTCGCGCAGTTCGGCTGCGAGCACCCCCACTATGCCGGTAGGTCCCTCGTAAGTCGACGGCGACAGTTGGAGGTGAGCGGCCAGTACCGGATCGTCAGTGCCGCCGTAGACCTGGGTGGGTCGGGTGTGGGGCACGTCCGTCAATAGGGCCCCCAGTGTGCAGACCAGAGAGGCATCCAGAGTCTTGGCGACGAACGCGACGTGGTCCACAAAGGTCTGCCACCGCAACTGGGGTTCGTGACCGATGGCGCACACTAGGTCACGGCTAGCTCCCGGGATCTGGGCCACATGGATAGAGGTGGAAGGCCAGACGATCCGACGGACATCCTCGCCGTCGAGACAGATGCTGGGCCGGGCCACGGTGAAATCGAAGAAATCCTCAGCATCGATGGTGGCTACGTGCTCGGCTTCGAAGTGGTCGCGGAGATAACGGGCTGCCGAGGAACTGGCCTCTCCGGCATCGTTCCATCCCTCGAAGGCGGCTAGCAGGACTGGAGACCGCAGGTCCATCGGCACCGTCTCGTTATTCCAGGAGAGGTGGGGTGCACGATCGAGAGACATTGGGCGGGAGGCTAGCCAGACGTGTCCACGCGCGCTCCCTGCCTCCGCAGTGGCACCTAGCCTGTGCAGTTATGGCTGATCACAGGAACCCTCCGTCAGGTTGCGTGGTGCGCGAGGTCACTGAGGTGGATGAAGGGCTGATAGCCGCCATGGCAAGGCTGGTACCCCAACTGTCTAGATCGAGTTCTCCGCCCGACGCCGTCGCAATGGAGGCCATCGTCTCCTCGGAGTCGTCGATCCTATTGGTAGCGGAGGACCCGATGGCTCCCGGCTCGTCGGAAGGCTTGTCGATTCTCGGCAGCATGACCCTTGCTCTGTTCCGCATACCTACCGGCTTGCGAGCCTGGATCGAGGACGTGGTTGTTGACGAGACGGCTCGGGGTCGCGGCATCGGAGAGGCCCTCAACCGGGCAGCTATCGAGCGGGCGCGGGCTGCCGGGGCCACCACTGTCGATCTGACATCGCGACCATCGCGGGAGGCGGCTAATCGGCTATACCAACGCCTTGGTTTTGAGGAACGGCAAACGAACGTCTACCGACTCGAACTTTGAGATGGCGTTTTGGCAGTAACCGGACTTGGCTGACTCGTAGAACGACGCTCTGGATTTGAAGTTTCTTAAGGGCAGACCCTCTGAATGAACATCTAGATGAGGTGCGCTCAAATTCCGGGCCTCGTTCTTCGACACCTTTCTGGGTCAGACTGCGCTCATGACTGCTATCGATTCTGCGATTACCTCGTCTGACGTCGCCGACCCAATCTCCGGAGAAATTGACGAGGCACAGGTCCGCGTCGATTTGGCTGCTGCCTTGCGTATGACCGCCCGCATGGATATGCACGAGTCTGTCGCCAACCACTTCAGCGCGGCCGTGACGCTCGACGGCAAGCGCTTCCTTTGTAACCCAAAATGGCGACACTTCAGTCTGGTGCGGGCCAGCGAACTGATCCTGCTTGATGCTGACGACCCATCGACCATGGATCGGCCCGACGCCCCAGACCCGTCGGCGTGGTGTATCCACGGCGCTATCCATGCTCGCATCCCGAGTGCCCGGGCCGTTTTGCATTGTCATCCGCCATACGCAACGGCGCTGTGTGGGCTTGCAGATCCGAGCATTCCTCCTCTTGACCAGGCCACGGCGCGGTTCTGGGGTCGAACCGTCTACGACCTAGAGATGGTCGGCCCACCCGACGACCCAGCTGAAGGGGCGCGGGTGGCAGAGGCGCTAGTTGGCAACACGGTGATGATGATGGGAAATCATGGGGTAACTGTCGTTGGAGAGTCGGTCGCTCATGCCTTTGAGGAGTTGTACTACCTGGAGCGGGCCTGCCGCACCGTGATACTCGCCCTTTCCACTGGGCGAGAATTGCGGCCCATGGACGACAACCTGGCCAACTCGATGGTGAGAATGTGGCAGCGCTCTGCCGATCAGGGCAAGGCTCACTTTGACGAGCAGAAAGCATTGCTTGATCGCGACGACCCGTCATATCGGGATTGATCCTCCGTGGGTGAGATGGACCGTGTGACGGATCTAGAGGGCTCGGATCAGGGAGATGGAAAAGATGATGCCGCCCGGCGTGCCGCTAATCGAAAGCTTCTGGAGAGCGTCGTTTCTTTGTACGGGACCCCCCGTGCCAGCGAGTTGGCCAACTTCTACACGTCGGACTGGGTGCTAGAGCTGCCGTTTGGTGATCCGTCGGTTCGCTTAGAGGGAGCCAGTGAGATCGGCGCCTACCTAGCGCCCAAATTTGGGATATTTCAGTTCACGCTGCGCTTAAACGCCATCCACGATTGCCTCGACCCAGACCTACTTGTTGCGGAATACGAGAGCGACGGTCTTGCTACCCCGACCGGCCGGCCCTACCACAACACCTATGTGGCGCTATGGCGCTTCCGTGACGGCAAGGTGTGTGGGGTGAAGGAGTATGCCAACCCGGCTGTTGTCGCCGAGGCGCTCATGATGCCGACCGAGGAGGAAGAGTGACTTCCGACAATGGGTCGTTGGATCCGGTTACTTCCGGAGCCCCGGTTCATCGCCCTCCGTTCCCGGTGGGGTGGTTCGCCTTGGCGATGGCTGCCGAGGTTCCCGAGGGGGTCTTGGTGCCGGTTGCCGCCTTTGGCCAGAGCCTCGCAGTGGGGCGGACTCCGGATGGGCGCGCACTAGTCGTCCACGCCTCGTGTCCCCACCTTGGGGCCGACTTAGCAGCCGGCGGACGAATCGACGATGACCGGGTGATGTGTCCGGTTCACGAATGGTGCTTTGGCCACGACGGGGCCTGTGTCTCGGCGGCTGGAGGGCCGCTACCCAACGCTGCCAAGTTGCGAGTGTGGCCCACCGAGGTGGTCAACGGCATCATCTGGGCATTTCAGGGTCGCAGTGGCGAAGGGTCATCGGGTCCGCCGGCAGGGCCGGCCACGCCAGCTTTGGTTCTGCGGGTCGAGGATCATGCTGGACATCCGGAGGACGTCATGGTTGGCTTGTTGTCGGCCTTCGGAGTTGCCGACGGTTCGGCGGAAGCTGAAGCTTGGATAGGCGACTTACCGGGGGATCGCACGGTCGTCGTCCATGGCCCTGGGATGCTGGAGGTCCTAAGTGGCCCGTCCCGGTCACAGGTCTACGTGACGCCGGTCGACGGGTTCACGACATCAGTGCGCATGTGCGACAACCCGATGATTGAGGTTGACGCCGAGTCCGACCGGATGGTTTTATCCTGCTTTCGTGACTGGTACCGGCGCTTCGACCAGCCGTCGACGCCGACTCGCCGTGCTGCTCGCTCGGGTCGATCCGGCCGCCGTGCTCGGTTGCATGGGGCCTGATCGAGGTTCCCGATTGCCCTTTCAACGACGACAAGGTCGACCGCGACTCAGTTGACCGGTTCCTAGTTCGATCGACCGATAAAGCCGTCAAAGCCGTAGGGGAGGTATGGGCCGACGAAGAGTTGCTCCAATGCGCCGATGCCCACCCGGTCGCCCATCGTGGCCGTGACCAAGTGCTGGCAGTGCTGGTTCTCGAATGCCAGATCGTCGACATCTTCAAGATTCCAAGACTCGACTGCCATGGCCAATTCGCCCTTCCATGCTCCATGCCCCCATTCGGGGTGGTGGTAACCGATGCCCTTCATGCGGAAGGTGAAGATCCGCTCGAGGTGGACCTCGTGGCGACTGCCATCGTTCACTGCGGTGAATGCCAAGTCGGCTGTGTGAGCAAGTCGGCTCCCTTCGTCGAATTGGAGGCGGTGTTCGTGGCCACGCATGTGCCGGGCGGCTGGGTCCTCGATGCCCGGTAGGTCGTCCAGTCTGTCGTAGGTAGGGAGCAGCGCGCCCACACTGAATAGGGGACCTCCTTCAGAGTCCTCGAACAACTGATAGTGGACGCACAGATCATCAAAGTTCAGCGGGGCCCACAGAAAAAAAAGGCTTTTAGTTGCTGGGGGGACTGGTGCGCCCCGGCGGTCACCGCCATCCAGCGGGCGGATACCCCACGAACGGTCCTTGGTGCCCCAGGTGGCCGTCGGATCGAACTCGATCCGTCTCCCTTCGAACTCGATCCAACCCGACCACCGGCCGAGTTGGGTGAACCGGGTGGTGTCCATGGTCCGACGGATGGTGCCGCCCCAGTGGTGTCGGGGCTCTTCGACATTGCCGGTTCGTCCTTCGTAGACCAAATCACAGGTCGTCCCGGTCTCGTTGTCGCCGAGCACGATTCGGCACGATCGCATCGGCTCGAGAACCTCAAGGTGGAATGGCCCCACCCTCTGGTCGGCTGGGTCCCCGGCGGCCCGGCATGAGGCGTGGAAAGAGTGTTGGACGCCGTCCGCAACGAGACTCAATCCGCAGTCCCGAATGCCTAGGTGCGGGTAGAGGGCCGTACCGATGCCGAAGTACAGATCGCCAGCCGTGGAGTATCCGTTGAACCAGTAGCGCTCGTAGACGTCCTTGTCACTGGAAGCTGGCGTGGCAATGGGGTCCGGGGTCTGGTGGATTGGATAGTCGTCGAAACTGCTCAGCACCATGGGTTAGGCCTTCTCGGTCGGCTGGTAGAGGTCTTCGGGCCTGGGTCAGCTTTTACGGGGTCCGCCCCGTGTACCTGGCCAGCGTGAGCCACCGATGGTGTCGGCATGCGGCCAGAAGGCGACCGGATCTAGGGGGCCGCTATTTGTTATCGACCTTTCCTTGTGACGAGAAGTAATCAGGCGGGCGTCGATCAGCTCTTCCATGGGTAGTAGTTCGGTGTGAGGATCCCATGGGCTGTCACGAAGTGTGAGTTCGCCGTCGAGTTTCTCGACGTGGACTACCTCACTGACCTGGCGGACGTGGACAACGTGTGGTGGGAAGTCCCACTCGCCCTCGATGCCACCGATGGCTCGAGAATATTTGGTCCACCACTCGTTGTGCACGGTGTCGGTTCCGTCAACGACTTCTTCACCAGTGACGTCGCCTTGGAATTCCAGAAACGTGTAACCCTGATGAGTGCACGACGCTTCGACCCGATCTCCGAGGCGGAAGTATCGGGTGGCGCAGGGGAACTTCGGTTGGCCGTTGGTCTCTGAACTGACGAAGATGGCGGCTTCTTGGTCTATGCCGATACCAAGTGAGTACTGGCCAGCGATGTTGTTCCATATGGCATCGACCCGGGTCGATACGCCGTACTCCGGCTCCTCGAGGACCGGTACGCAATACACGCCGACATAAACGTTGGGGCTACCGGTGGGCTCCAATCCAGGCGGTAGCAAAGCGGCGATTCGTTCGGGATCAGTGCGGTACGTGAGGTTCAGCTTGGGATTGACCGCGATGTCCATCGGTCTTGCGGTGGGAGCATCTTTCACGGGGTTCCTCCGTGTCTGGTGGGGGGTTAGGCCGGATCTTCCGGGCGGTTGTGGCGAGCTTGCTTGGCGGCGATTCGTTCGGCGACTTTCGCATCGTTGTGGGCAACGGCTGAGCGAGCCACCACCATTACGAGCTGGACAGCAGTGAATACGATCGAGAGCAGGACCAGGACAGGCCAGCCGATCACTAGGCCGATCACCAGGGCCAACAGTCCGAGGGCTGTGGAGATGATCACGCGCGGGACCCTAGGTTGTCGGGTGGTCCTCGGTGAAGTCGCCCGCAGCGGCCCGCAGCGAGCGCAGTGCCTCATCGACGACGCCAAGATCGTCGACGCCCATGCCGTCTAGGCCGAAGTCGATATCAGCCAGCACGGCAGTCGCCTTGACGGCTAGTTCCCTGCCTCGGTCGGTCAATTCAGCCAAGGTCGTGCGACGGTCGGTGGGGTGGGGTACCCGGGCCACGAGTCCGTCAGCCTCGAGGCGGTCGATGGTGTTTGTCACACTGGTTGGGTGTACCTGAAGTCGTTGTCCGATCCGCGACAAGGGGAGGGTGCCGGTCCTAGTGAACGACAACAGTGCGAGTGCCTCGAACCGGCTGAAGACCAGGCCTAAGGGTTCGAGAGCGGCGTCTATGCGTTTCAAGAGGATCTGGTGGGCCCGGGTGATGGAGGTGGCTGCCGACATGGCGTTCACGGCACCCCAGCCATGTTCCGTCCAGTTCCTGCGGGCTTCTTCGATCGGGTCAAAGGGCAGTGGGCCGTTTGGAGACACCTGCCCACCCTAGCCAGTCAGGAGACAATCCTCGGGTGACAGATAGTAGGAAATCATAGTAAGATTACGATGTGAAAACCGAGCGCAATCCTGAAGAAGGCGAAAAGCAGCAGTTCCGGACCTTGTCGGGGATCCCCGTTGAAGCTGTCTACGGCGACGGACCCGCTCCGGGCGAATTTCCCTACACACGGGGTGTTCACGCCGACATGTACCGCTCCCGCCTTTGGACAATGCGGATGTTCGCCGGATTCGGCACCGCCCAAGACACCAATGCCCGCTTCCATGAACTTCTTAAGGCCGGGGGTACCGGCCTATCCACAGCCTTTGATATGCCAACTTTGATGGGTCGCGATTCGGACCATGAATGGGCGATCGGCGAGGTCGGCCGAGCTGGTGTGGCTGTCGACTCTGTTGAGGACGTTGCCGACTTGTTTGCCGGTATCGACCTGAGTGCCGTATCCACCTCCATGACCATCAACGGTCCAGCGCCCATTTTGCTGGCCATGTACATCGCTGTTGCCGAAGAGCAGGGAGTCGATCGCAGTCATCTCTCTGGCACTCTGCAGAACGACATCCTCAAGGAGTATCAGGCTCAAAAGGAATATCTATTTCCGCCCCGGCCGTCGGTTCGCCTCGTCACCGACGTCATCCGTTTCACCGCCGCCGAGATGCCCCGGTGGAATCCGGTATCGATCTCGGGTTACCACATCCGCGAGGCCGGCTCTACGGCTGCTCAAGAGCTTGCTTTCACCCTGGCCAACGGCTTTGCCTATGTTGAAGCTGCCATAGCTACCGGCCTAGCTGTAGATGACTTCGTCCCCCGCCTCAGCTTCTTCTTCAACAGCCATCTCGACTTTTTCGAGGAGGTTGGAAAGTTCAGGGCTGCCCGGCGGATCTGGGCCCGATGGATGCGCGATCGGTACGGTGCAACCGATGAGCGCAGTCTGAAGCTTCGTTTCCACACCCAGACGGCCGGAGTATCACTGACGGCACAGCAACCTGAGGTGAACGTGGCTCGCGTTGCTCTCCAGGCCCTAGCTGGTGTTCTTGGTGGTACCCAGAGCCTCCACACGGATTCATTCGATGAGGCCCTCGCCCTGCCCTCTGACGACGCTGCTCGCATCGCTCTTCGCACCCAGCAAGTCATTGCCCATGAGACTGGCGTGGCCAATGTGGTTGACCCTCTCGGCGGTTCGGCCTACGTCGAATGGATGACTGACGAACTGGAACGTCGAGCCGAAGAGGTCTTCACGCATCTTGAGGACCTCGGTAGCGGGTCGCTCCTCGAGGGCGTACACGCCGGCATCGAGAGCGGCTGGTTTGCCGGTGAGATTGCCGATGCGGCCTACAGGTACGAGCGAGAAGTGAACGCTGGCGAGAGGATCGTCGTCGGTGTCAATGCCTTCATCGAGGGCGACGATCCTGAGGCCCGCCGCCTGCTTCGCATTGGGCAAGACACTGAGGATTTGCAGCGCAAACGCCTCGACATTGTCCGGCAGCACCGAGACGACGAGGCGGTTGCCGCCGCTTTAGCTCAGGTTGTTGCAGACGCCTCTGATTCGACCACCAATGTGGTGCCGTCGCTTCTCGATGCAGTGCGGGTCCGAGCCACGCTTGGTGAGATTGTTGACGCCCTTGAGGGAGTCTTCGGAACCTGGGTCGAGAAATCGGTCATTTGATGGACAACGACACTCCTGACCAGGGTTCCGGGGAGGCGCCAGTCCGAGTGGTGCTGGCCAAGCTCGGGTTGGATGGGCACGACCGTGGCCTCAAGGTTGTGGCCCGCATGCTTCGGGACGCGGGCATGGAGGTCGTTTACCTAGGTTTACGCCAGACCACCGAGACGATCATCGACGCCGTCGAGCAAGAGGATGCGGACGTGGTGGGCATCTCGATGCTGAATGCCGGCCACCTGACACTGGGCCCTCGGATGGTCGAGGCGCTCAGCCAAGCGGGCCTAGATGTTCCTGTCATCATCGGCGGGATCGTCCCCGATGATGACCGGCCGGCTATGGCCGCAGCCGGCGTGGCTGGGGTTCTCGGACCGGGGGCGTCGGCCGAAGAGGTTGTCGCCTGCGTTCAAGCCGCTTGTCGCCGGTGTTGAGCTCGGTGTCCTCTGCCGATGTGGAACCCATTGGACGAGGAGTTGGTCACCGCACTGTCGATCAACTCGTGTCCGCTGCCAGAGGCGGGGAGCGGAGAGCGACGGCACGACTACTGACGCTTGTCGAGCGTGGTGGAGAGACTGCCAGTGCGGTCGCTGATGCAATCTGGCCCCAAGTAGGTTCCGGAGGTACCGACGCCCACGTGATCGGTGTGACCGGTCCCCCAGGAGCTGGTAAGTCCACGCTGGTCGCCGCCTGGCTCACGCAACTGGTCGCTGCGGGCCGCCGACCCGCCGTGCTGGCTGTAGACCCATCCTCGCCGTTGACCGGCGGCGCCATACTCGGCGATCGGATCCGCATGTCTGAAGCCTCGGCCGCCGGGGTGTTTATTCGCTCGATGGCCACCCGAGGCCACGCAGGTGGCCTCGCGCTGGCTGTTCCGGGCATGGTCCGAGTGCTGGAGTTGGCTGGCTTCGATCCGGTCGTCGTTGAGACTGTGGGGGTCGGTCAGGTAGAGGTAGATATCACCTCGGCAGCCGACACCTGCCTAGTGGTCGTCAACCCTGGGATGGGCGATGCCGTCCAAGCCAACAAAGCTGGCCTTCTTGAGGTCGCCGACTTGTTTGCTGTCAACAAATCGGATCGGCCCGACGCCGCCGATGTCCGACGTGATCTTGAACTAATGCTTGATCTGTCGGATATGACTGGTCACCGGCGTCCCGGTGTTGCTGAACGACCCGCGGTAATTTCTACGACCGCCACCACCGGCGCGGGCATGGACGAACTCGCAGCCGCCTTGGACGGTCATCGTGACGGCTTGGTGTCGAGCGGAGCGCTACACGATCGTCGCCGGCAACGCTGGCGATCTGAAGTCCGGTCTCACCTCGCTGAGCGGCTTCGCCGGCTAGCCGATGCCACAGTTGCCGACCTAGAACCAAAGGACAACCGTTCGCCGAACGCCCTTGTCGAGGACCTAATAGCATCCATTTTCGAGGAACTTGTCGAGGATGTCGACTCCCGTTGCGACCGGGGGGACTAGGGGGTCGTTAGGCTCTCGGCCGTGGTGGCGAATCCGCTCTCTCTGCCTGCGCGGTTATGGCGGGAGCACGGAAAGACCCTCATCCGATTTACCAGGGTGTCGATGGTCAACGTGTTCATCGGCCAGTCGCTGCTATTCCTCTTCCACAGCGTCATCGATTGGCCGGGAGCGTTCGCCAACATGGCCGCCGTAGCCATTAGCAGTTGGCCGGCCTATTGGCTGAGTCGCCACTACGTCTGGGAGCAGGAACAGGGGGGCCACACAGTCGGAGAGATTGCCCCATTCTGGATGCTGTCGTTCGCTGGCTTGTTTCTTTCCACCGCTGTGGTAGGCGTCGTCGATTCGATCTTCGGTGGGGCATTGTCAGTCCAGTTGGCCAATGCCGGTGCCTTTGCCGCCTTGTGGATCGTCCGTTACCTCATCTTCCACCACGTGATCTGGGGTGGCCGGGTCGGATCAGACGAGGTGGACGCGCAGGGTGGTCAGTCCGGTCCGGCGGTACCGGATTGACCCTTGCCGCTCCGTGTCCGATGTGAGGGAGGCATGAGTCCGTCGCAGATGGGGCCGGAACGGGTCGCCGAGGTGCTTGACCATGCTCGGTCCGCTCGAGGCTTCATGCCGCCGGACGAGGGCAGAGCGCTGTACGAAAACGCTGCTGCCGTCGGCTCGTCTGGTCTCAACGGTCCATGGTTGGAGGTCGGTAGTTACTGTGGCAAGTCCGCCTGCTATCTAGGGGCAGCAGCTGAACAAGCTGGCCGGTTGATCTTCGCCGTCGACCATCACCGTGGATCCGAGGAGAACCAGATGGGGTGGGATCATCACGAGCCTGATCTGGTTGATCCCACTGTCGGGCGCATGGACACCCTCCCGTTGTTTCGTCGCACGATCTACGACGCCGGTCTTGAGGGGACGGTGGTGGCTGTGGTCGGAGACTCTCCTTCGGTAGCCGCTGTCTGGTCGACGCCGTTGGCCCTGCTCTTCATCGACGGTGGTCACGGGACCGAGCCTGCCCACCGCGACTACGAGGGATGGGTTCCACATTTGGCTGTCGGCGGGACGTTGATGATCCACGACGTGTTTCCCGACCCGGTCGATGGGGGACGTCCGCCCTACGAGATCTGGTGTCGGGCGATTGACTCTGGGGCATTCATCGAAGTTGACGTTGTCGGTTCTCTCCGGGTCCTGCGTCGCACTGGGCCCGGATCCTGAACAGATAGGTCCCGAAAACTCTCCGAGTTCAATCCCGTTTAGGCAACCAGAACGGGCCTTCGTGGTCGGCGTCGACCAGGAGTGGTTCGACGTCGATTACGTCGGGCAGCTTTGAGTGGTTGACGAACAGGTCAGACGCAGGGCTGCAAGCGCCGATAGCGTCGGCCGCAAGAATTACAGCGGCTGCCGTGTAGGTCGAGCACTCGTCGGTGGGGAAGGTGATCAACCCCGGGTAGACGATCCCGGTCAGGTAGTAGCCGTCGGGCCGACGCATGGGCATCGTGGCTCGGAACAGTTTGAGGGCTGTGGCACGTTCGCCGACGAGCAGGTGGGCCATGGCACACTCGGCAGTCTCGGCGGCTGTGGCCCAGTCCTTATCCGACACGCAGCGCACTCCCAGCACCTCGTCGTCCGGTCCGCTGACCACGAACTCGTCGAGACGGTCAGCCAGGTGGTGCCGGGCCTCGATACCAGTGATTGCGCCGCTCAGGACCGGGTAGTACCAGTCCATTGCCCATCGTTCCTTCGGAGCGAAGGCTCCGCGGGGCCGGGTCCTGACCACATGAGCCAGGTGACCAAGCGACAATTCCCAGTCGGGACGTTCGCTACCCACTTCCTCAGCTATGGCTACCGCGCAGCGCAGGCTATGGCAGATGCTGGAGGAGCCGGCCAGTAGAGCGAACGACCATGGTGTGCCGTCGGGGTGGCGAGCCCACAGGACTTCACCACGAGGAGTTTGGAGATCCAATACGTAGTCGATTGCTCGCTCCACCACAGGCCACATTGATTCGAGGAAGCCCCGATCGCTGGTCAGGAGCCAGTGGTGCCATATGCCAGTGGCCACGTAGGAAATGACGTTGGCATCGAACTTTGGGTCTTCAATACCGTCAGCCAGGTAGTACTGGTGCCAAGCGCCGTCCTCTTGTTGAGAGGCCATCAGCCACTCATAGGCCGCTTCGGCCTCGTCCAAGTAGCCGGTCACGGCCAGGGCCATGGCCGCTTCCACGTGGTTCCACGGATCGGCGTGTCCGCCTGGGAACCAGGGAACCATGCCATCGGGCAACTGCCACTCGGCGATTGTTGCAGCGGTGGCCCGCACATCGTCGGCTGCAAGGATGCCGGGAACCTCAGGTAGCGACATCGGCATGCTCCTTCTTATTTTCCGATGGACGGGATTCATCTATCGAATCAGTCGCTGTCCCGGTGGCTAAGGGACGTCGGGCGTAGATGACGAGACTCTTGCCCAACACCGGTGCCAGTAATTGTTCGGCGATCCGAGTAGCCCGCGGTGCCTTCACGATGTCCCAAGTCAGTAATCGGTGGTACATCGACACCATCCGGCTTTCCTCAATGGGCCGCGTTGGGCCCACTGCGCAGCGCAACCACCAGTAAGGGCTGTGCAGGGCGTGGACCCGATGCTCATCGAATGGGTTTAGCCCGGCGGCAGCCATTTTCGCTCGGAGTTCGCCCCGCGCGTAGATGCGAACGTGTCCGCCTGGTTGGTTGGGCGCGTGGTACTCGTCGGATAGCGCCCAGCAAATCCGCTCGGGGAGGTGTGCTGGGATCGTTACTGCTAGCACACCACCGGGACGCAGCACCCTGACCATTTCTACCAAGGCATTTTCGTCGTCGTCGATGTGTTCCACAACTTCGGAGGCGATGATCCGGTCGAATGAGGCGTCGGCGAACGGCAGGCGAGTGGCGTCACCGTTGGCCGTTTCTAGGACAACGTCACCGTCAACGTCGCCGTCACTTCGCATTATTGAGCCGATGGACCGAACTTGGCGGAGTTCTTCGAGACCTAGGTCACAGGCCACGACATGGGCACCCCGCCGCAGTGCCTCGTAAGCGTGGCGACCGTGACCACAGCCGAGGTCAAGAATCGTCTCTCCGGCGCTCAGCCCGAGCCGGTCGTAGTCGGCAGTCAGCATTCGACGACCTGTCAGCCTGTTTCGGCTAGCAGAGCCCGATACTGCTCAACGGTGCGCAGTGCAGTGTGGCGCCAACTCCACTGGTCGATGACTCGCTGACGGCCTGCCTCGCCAACCCGGGCCCTAGCATCTGGATCGTCCAGAGCGGCCCGGATCCCGGCGGCCAGAGCCTCGCTGTCGCCGGCTGGCACCTGGAAGCAGGTTTCGCCGTGGGTGCCGGTTACCTCGGGTAGGGCACCCCCGGTGGTGGTAACAAGTGGGACTCCGCACGACATGGCTTCAATGGCTGGTAGCGAGAACCCCTCGTACAGTGAAGGTACGCAGGCCAGTTCGGCTTCGCTATACAACTCAACGATCCGCTGGTCGGGCACGTCGTGCACGTATGACACGCAGTCCGTGAGACCCAAGTCCTCAAAGACTGCCGTTGAGGCGCTGTCCTCTTTGGGCCGGCCAATAATGACGAGTTCCACGTTTCGTTCGGTGCGCAGTTTTGCAGTCGCCTCCAGCAGATATTTGAGACCTTTCATGGCTACGTCGGCGCTGGCTGTAGTCACAATTCGCCCGGGGACCCGCTGTACTCCAGGGACGGGGAGGAAGAGCTCTGGGTCAACTCCCACCGGGACCACGTGGATGCGGCCTGGATCGACTCGGTGGTCAGATGCGATGTCCTTGGCGGATGACTCCGACACGGTCATCACGCGCGTCATGCGCTTCGCCACCTGAGTCTGCATCTTCGTGAACGAGTACCACCGGCGCTTGCCGAATCTCTCCCAACGGGTTCGAGCGTGCGCAATCTCGAGGCGTCGGTCCACAGTGATTGGGTGATGGATCGTCGACAAGACGGGTAGACCTTCACGACGTTGCATCAACAGCAGCCCCCATCCCAGACATTGGTTGTCATGGACGAGGTCGAATTCACCGCGTCTTTTAGCTAGGTGCTCCCAGGCACGCAAAGAGAAGGCCATAGGTTCGGAGAAATTCCCTGTATTGAACGAAACCGTCTCGGCTATGTCCCACTTTGTCTTCAGTTCCCAGATCCGTGGCTTTCTCATCGGGAATTGGTCGTTGAACAACTCCAGACTGGGAAGAGGTACTAGGGGTACCCGAGCGTCGACTACGGGGTAGGGGGGTCCTGCCAGCACTTCGACATGGTGACCGAGGTCTACGAGCGCCTTGGTCAGGTGCCGGGTGTATACCCCCTGCCCACCGCAGTGCGGCTTGCCCCGGTACGCCAAGTAGGCGATGCGGAGGGGCCCGTTGGCGTTGGATCGCGGTTCTCCTGCTAGGGGCATCCGACAAGTCTGGCGGGATGCCTTCGAGATCACGCCACCGGAGGAAAGGTGATCTAGGTTCAGCGATGATGCGTGCCTTAGTTCAGAGGGTCTCAAGCGCCTCTGTCGCGGTTGATGGAGAGGTCGTCGGGTCGATCGGCCTTGGCCTATGTGCCTTCGTCGGCGTTACCCACGAAGACGGACCCGATCATGCCGATCGCCTAGCCGGGCGACTCGCCGGCCTGCGGATAATGGATGACGCCGACGGGGTGATGAACCTCTCAGTTGCCGACGTGGGTGGCTCCATTCTGGTGGTCAGCCAGTTCACGCTCTATGGAGACACCAGCAAGGGCCGTCGTCCCACCTGGTCGGCGGCCGCCCAACCGGAACACGCTGAACCGCTCATTCAGCGACTGGCTGATGCCCTCAAGGAGGGTGGCATAGAGGTGGCCATGGGCCGATTTAGGGCGGACATGGTCGTGGACCTCCGTAACGAGGGACCGGCCACTTTGATGCTCGAGGTCTGAAGGCGCTCGATGGTGGGTGGTGTATCGGGCGACCGGTTCGGTTTGGCGGCTGACGACTACGCCCGACACCGTGCCGATTTTCCCGTCGAGGGCCTGGATCGAATGTCAGCCCTCGGTGTAGGGATAGATGGGCAAAGGCTCGTCGATCTGGGATGTGGGACGGGGACGGTAGCTCGGCAGTTGGCGGCGCGCGGATGTCGTGTTACCGGCCTAGACGTGGATAGGCGCATGCTCGATGCGGCGCAGAGCCTGGCTGATGGTGAGCCGGAACCACCCCACGCTCTCTCGTGGATCGAGGCTCCGGCGGAAGATACGAGGCTGGAAGACAGTTCTTTCGACGCGGCGACGGCGACCCAGTGCTGGCACTGGTTGGACGGACGGGCCGCGGCAACTGAAGTGCGTCGGATCCTCGTTCCTGGTGGACGGGTCTGCGTTTGCGGTTTTGACTGGCTCCCCCTGCCGGGCACCGTGCCCGGGGTCACCGAGGCTCTGATCGAGTCGTACAACCCAACATGGGACTTAGGCGGAATCCGCGACCCTGGGCCTCAAGCCCGCTCAGACTTGGTTTCGGCAGGCTTTGTCGACGAGGGGGCCTTCACCTTTGACCTCAAGGTGCGTTATACCCGGGAATCATGGAGGCTTCGGATAGGCGCCAGTGCCGGCATCCTCAACTTGGGTGGCGATGACCGGGTGGCCTTTGATGCGGAACTTGAGACCTTGCTTGACAAATATTTTCCAGTCGGCAACCTCTTCGTCCCTCACCGTGTGTGGGGTTTAGTTGCTTCGGCGCCGATTAGCTGAAGCCCCCACCCAGGCTGTTGCCCAGAGGGCCACTGCTGCTAGAGCCATGGGCCATGAGCCGATACGGGTGGCCCAAGTTGAGCCGGACCGTCGTTCGATGCGGTGGTGGAGGACCGCCTGCTCGCTGACCGCAGTGCGCTGTAGCACCTGACCCTGAGGGTTGATCACCGCGCTCAGACCAGTCGGTGCTGCTTGGACTACCCACCGGCCGGTCTCTAGTGCCCGCAGTTGACCTGACGCAACTTGCTGGGTTTGTACCTGGGTCAGCCAGTAACTGGCTCCGTTGGTCGGGTTGAGAATTACCTCTGCTCCGTGGCGTGCAGCGTCGCGGGACCGATGATCGAAGAAAACCTCCCACGAGATGGTCACTCCGAGGGTCCCAATCGAGGTTTCCAGTATCGACGGCCCCGTTCCTGGCCGAAGGTCGCGGGATGGCAGCGTGTCGGCTGCAACTTTCTCCAATAAGCCCCGGAGAGGGACGAACTCGCCGAAAGGCACCGTGCGAACCTTGTCGTAACGGTCCACAACTTGTCCGTCAGGTTCGATTGCCGTCTGGTAGTTGAGGTTGGCTGTCGGGTCTTCCTCGTCTCGATGGAACCAACCGGGAACTAGAACTGCGTCTAGGCGTGCAGCCTCGGCAGCTAAGGCTTCGCTTGCCTCATCCGCGTATAGGCGATGCGCGTAGCGCCAACCGTCGCTCCCTATAGGTACCGGATTGACAACATTCTCCGGCCACAGCACGAGGTCGACGGGAGTCTCGACCCGCTGGCTGGCCTCTATCTGGCTATTGAAGACCCGAACTGCACCGGTGGGTGTGGCCCGGGTTCGTTGTGGTCCGCCTCCCTGCACAACCGCTATATCGAGGTGGTCCACTACTCGACCCGATGGGGCGATAGCGGTCAATGCGGCGACTGAGCTGAGTGCCGCAATCACTACGACAATCGTGGCAGCGGAGCCACGATCGGCTCGCTGTCCGTCGCATAGTGCCGACAGTGCGACGCCGACAGAGACGGTCAGGGCGACCAAGAGCAGTGGGCCGCCTACCCGGACCACCGGGGCCAGAGGGCCGCCAGCTTGGCCGAGGGCAACGGTGGCCAGTGGCACCCCGCCAAAGGGCAGGCTCCATCGCACCAACTCGGCCATAGTTACTGTGGCGACGAGGCCGACCCGTCGCCACCGACCCATCGGCACAAGCGCGGCAGCCAGACCGATCCAGAGTGCGTGAAGGGAGGCCGAGATCACCCAGCCGGGTGGCGTCAAGTCCAGCATCCAGAGCGTCGACGGAAATGCCCAGGCGGCGCCCGCCAGCCAGCCGCGCCGGAACCTGGATCCAATGGAGCGTCCGCCGACTAGGCGGTCGAAGATGGCGAAGCCGATGAAGGACGCAGGCCACCAGCCCCACGGGGGGACCGAAGCGGCGATCAGAAGCCCGGCACCCAGTGCCGTGAGAGACGCGGTGCTTTTTCTCAGAGGGCTACGACGGCCAACCGCTGAATGCCCGAAAAGGTCCCGGCTCCGCGGATCTCCAGGTCGGCCGTCTCCTCCACACGGATCCATGGTGGCAGGTCAGCTACCTCACAGTTGGCGAGAATCTGGCCGGGATCGGCGACGCTGCAAAGTTTGGCGGCCAGATTCACGGGTTCACCGATGTAATCGTCGCCTTCGAAAAGGAGTGCTTCGCCGGTTGCCAGACCGACACGAAGGTTCACTGTTTGGGTGTTGGCGAAGTGTTCGATGAGATGGCCGGCCCACGCGATAGTCGGTGTCGCCTCGGTCCCAACAAGCATCACGCCGTCGCCCAGCCATTTGGCCACTCGCACGCCCCTCCTAGCAGCCACCTCTCGAGATTTGCGGCGGAACTCGTCCAGAAGTTCTACGGCGATGTGAGGCCCGTGCTGCTTAGTGAATCTCGTGAAGCCGCTCAGGTCGGCGAAGCAGATGGTTCGTTCAACAAGAATGTGGTCTTGACTCATCTGGTCGAGGTCATCAGGGTGTTCGGTGCCCGTGCCAGGGCGAGATGCGGCTGCCTCGTGGGCCGGAGTCGTCTCGGGTGACATCCCTCTATCGAACCACGTGGAGCCAGCGACCGCGTGGTGTATTCGGACAACAATCAGATGACTTTCCGATGAGGGCCATCAGGTCAGGCGATCGACGGCCGCGTCGGCTACTTCGTTTCCAGATCGGATGCAGGCCGGAATCCCGACGCCACAACGTATGGCGCCTGCGACCAGCAGCCCGGGCGCCTCTCCAACTAGGGAGTTGTCGACCTCGGCAAGTCGGTCGATGTGACCGACGGGGAACTGCACCAGTGAGCGAGGCCATCGCCGCACTCTTATGGCGGTCGGCGGTGCCTCAACGCCGAGAGTGGTGGCTAGATCGGCCCGCAGTGCTTCAACGAGTGCCGTGTCGTCGAGCCCAAGGGGACGCCGGTCGTCAATCCGGCCGCACGAAACCCTGAGCAGGGTTCGCTCGGGGTGGTCGAAGTGTGCCCACTTCGAGTTGACGAAGGAACAGGCTGTCATGAGTAAACCCTCGTCCCGGCCGACTAGGAAGCCACTCTGTTCATAGTCGACATCTAGGTCGAGTCGATCGAAGACGAAGGTTGCTAGCACCACCGAGGCGTGTTCCCACCTGCCGAGCGAATCGCCGGCGCTGGGAGCGTGAGGAGCGATGAGATCGGTCACCACGTGAGAGGGTGCGGCAAGAATCACGGCGTCGGCACGGTGGATGTTGTTGGGTTCGTGTACCAGCCAACCGTCTTTGTTTCGTTCGAGATGGGTGGTGGGACTGTCCGTCGCCACGCGAATACCAGCTTCAGCTAGACGTTCTAAGAGGGTTTCAATTAGGCGGCCCATGCCGCCGGAAGGAGTCGCGAAGATTGGTGCTGAAGGGTTGGTGTCGCCGACCGTTTTTCGCAAAACAGCGAGAAGTCCGTCAGGAGACCGGGCGGCGTTGAGTAACTGTGGGGCCATTACTGCGCAGCTCAGGTGGTCGGCCCGTCCCGCGTTGATCCCACCCAGTAGGGGATCGACTAGGTGCTCGAACACTTGGTCGCCCACACAGGACCGCACCACAGTGCCCACGGCGAGGTCGCCGTCGGACAGCTTCTGCTCGGGACGACCGTCTTCGGCCAATCGTGCCAGTGCGGTCCTATCCAAAAGGTTGGGGTCAACGTTTCTGGGGTCGAGGGGGATTCCGAGGACGTTGGGGTTCGGAATTGGCCGGAGGGCGCCGGATCGCCATAGTGAAGCTTGTCTTGCGGTCGGTGAGACCAGTTCTTCTTCTAGTCCTAGGTCGGTGCACAGTTCTAGTGCCCACGGGACTCGACGCAAGAAGGCGTCGGCACCCTCGTCCACAATGAAGCCGTCAAGAGTGGGATCGTCCAGTGGTCCGCTTTGTACCTTGCCTCCAGCTCGATCGGTCGCCTCGAGCACAGTGACTTTCACCCCGGGAGCGATGCTGGCCAGACGATGGGCCGCGGTTAGGCCGGAAACTCCGGCGCCCACGACCACGACGTGGTGGGGCGGACTCGCCATGGCTCAGGAATCGAGCGGGTGGGCGTGGACCTGCTCAACTACCCGCTCGAGCACCACCGGGTCGATCTCCGGCAGGACGCCGTGTCCGAGGTTGAACACGTGCCCGGGGTGGCCGTCGTTGCGGGCCAGCACGTCGGCCACCTCGGCAGCGACCACAGCTTCGATCTGGTCAGCCGGCCCCAGACAGATGGCCGGATCAAGGTTTCCCTGAAGGACGGTCTCCGGGCCAAGCCTCCGACGCGCCTCGTCGAGTGGGATCCGCCAGTCGATTCCAATTACATCGGCTCCGGCCGCTGTCATGAGGCCCAGTATCTCGCTGGTTCCCACGCCGAAGTGGATGCGGGGCACGCGGGTCTCGGCGAGGCTCTCAAATACCCGACGACTGTGTGGCAGGACGTACTTCTCGTAAGTTGGAGGGCTAAGTGTTCCGGCCCAACTGTCGAATAGTTGAACGGCCGATGCGCCGGCTGCGATCTGCGAGCACAGCGAGGATATGGCCATGTCGGCCAGCCGGTCCATGAGGTCGTGCCACAGGCCTGTATCACCGAGCATGAGGGCCTTGGTGCGACCGTAGGTGCGAGACGGGGCCCCCTCGATGAGGTATGAGGCGACCGTGAATGGCGCACCGGCGAAGCCGATGACTGGGACGTCGGCTTCCTCGACTACCCGGCGCACAGTCTCTAGGACGTACGGGGTGTCGATGTCGGGTTCCAAGGGCCGGAGGCGTTGGAGGTCGGCGGCCCGCTCGAATGGACTTTCCACAAAAGGCCCGATACCCGGTTTCACGTCGACGCCGAAGCCCACGGCGTGGGCTGGGACCACGATGTCGGAATAGAGGATGGCGGCGTCGACGCCATAGCGCCGGACCGGTTGGAGGGTGATTTCGGCTGAGAGCTTCGGGTCGGCGATGACCTCCAAGATGCTTCCTGAGCCGCGGATAGCGCGGTACTCGGGTAGTGAGCGTCCCGCTTGGCGCATGAACCAGACCGGAGTGCGGTCGTGGGGTTCTGCCCGGCATGCTGCCAGAAACGTGGAGTCTCTGAGGCGATCCGGAGTCGGGCGGTGGCCGGTCACGAATCGACGCTATCGGGGGTCGGTGCCGGCGGTCGCCAGGAGACGACGGGCGGTACCGGCGTCAGGAAGGGCGATTCGGGCCAGAGCAGAGGCACGGGCGGCCTCGCATATAGCGGGGAGGTTCTCGTCGGATCGGTCGTCGCTAGACCGAGCGGCTAGGTCTCCGAATGTTGGCTGAAATAGCAGCACTCTGGCGCCCTTTCGGCGGATGGCAGAAATTTCCCTCCACAGGGTTCGACCGTGCCAGGCCCGGGCCAATGTTTCGGTCGTAGGTGCTTGCCTACCAGATGTCCTTCCGACGGTCTTTGACGACGAAACAATGACGAGGTCGAGTCCGAGGGCTGCCGTCAGGTCGGCATTGGTGGTGGAGTGCACGCCCCCATCGACAAGACGACGGCCGTCTATCTCGACGGGTCGGAACCATCCAGGTACTGCCGCCGATGCCTGAACGGCCGGGCCAATGGTCGCGTTTACGTCGTCGCGTCCTAATACGACTCGTTCTCCGGTGTCGAGGTCGACCGTGCAGATCCATGTGGGTCGTTCAGGCCATGCTTCAGGGTGCAGTTCGGTGATGCGAAGGCCAAGGGAAGAACCGTCGTGGGGGCCCTTGGGGAGTAATCCTGTCAGGGCCACGACGGGGCGGGGCCGACTAGTCGAGAGAAGGTCGCGCAGTAACAGCATCGGGTTGGCCGGCCGGCCGGCTGGGCGGAGAGTCTGGTCTCTTGACCCGGACTCTCGGGGTCCGAGGTCCAGTTGGGTGGTCACCCGGTTAAGCAGGGCCCTGCCCTCGTCGGAGATTTCGGTGCGGGCGTAGTAGGCGCGCAAGTCAGTAGCAGACAGCCCTGCCCGGAGATTCACGGCGGTTGTGCTACCGGCTGAAGTTCCGACTACGACATCAGCGGTTCGAGCATCCCATCCGGTGGCTTCAGCCAGAGCGGCTAGTACACCGGCGTGTTGGGCTGCGGCATGCAGACCTCCAGCCCCAAGGACCAGACCGACCGCGACGGAGGTGGGTTCTGTGCTCACCGGGACATCGTCGCATGTGTGTCGGAACTTTTCGTCTTCCAACAAGCCTTTTAGAGACTTTCGGGGCTCCGAGGACGGGCCGAGACTCACCGGTAGCATCGATCGTTGGCCCTAATCGGGCTCCGGGTGCCGTCCGGCTCTCGGAAGTCTGTTGGGCGATAAAGCCATGAATACCTTTGACCACACCCAAAGCGGTCAGGACGAGGCGGATCCCATTACCGGGCATCCAGAACTTGCCGCTGAGCAGGCCCATGTAGATCTAGCCCACTCCTGCCTCGAGGCAGCCCGGGATCGGGCGCTCAGCCTGACCCGCATGGTTGAAGTGGGTCGAGGTGGGACCAATCAGGCGCGTTTCGAGCGGGAGGCGATCATCGATCAGGTCGCGGCACGGCTTGACCATCTTGACCTGGGTGATGCGGCGCTCGTCTTTGGACGTATTGACCAGGAGCCCGAATTGGGGGGCGGCGTCTTCCACGTGGGTCGGGTTGGAGTGTGGGACGCCGACCAGGAGCCGGTGGTCGTCGATTGGCGAGCCCCGATTGCTGAAGCGTTCTACCGGGCCACCGGTTTGGAGCCCATGGGGCTGCAGCGTCGCCGTCATCTGGTCTGTCGCGGTCGAACGGTGGTGGGACTCGAGGACGAACTCTTCGGCGACTTGGAGCGTTTCCGAGACGGTGATCGATTGAAAGGGGAGGGTGCTCTCATCGCAGCCCTGGAGATGGCGAGGACAGGACGTCTCGGGGACATCATTGGCACGATCCAGGTCGAGCAGGACAAAATTATCCGGGCCCCCTTGGCGGGAGTCCAGGTGGTCCAAGGTGGGCCGGGAACAGGTAAGACAGTGGTTGCCCTCCACCGCGCTGCGTACCTTTTGTACACCCACCGTTTCCCGTTGGAGGGTCAGGGGGTTCTAGTCGTCGGTCCCAACCGTCTTTTCTTGGCCTATATCGAGCAGGTGCTGCCATCCCTTGGCGAGGCCGGAGTGACTCTGGCCACACTTGGTGATGTGGTTGGCGGAGTCCGGATCGACGATCGCCGCGAGGAGAAAGAGATGGGCCGTCTTAAGGGCGACCTGCGGATGGTCCGGTTCATCTCTCGGGCGGTGCGAACCCGTCAGCGTCCGTTACGCGCCGATCTACGTATCGGACACGGCCTACAGTGGCTCACGCTCTCCGTCGAGGAGTCGTCACGGATTGTTACCGAAGCACGGCGCCGGTTTCGAACCCACAACGCAGCGCGTCGGTTCGTTGAGGCTGAGTTCTACGGGGCCCTAGTCGCTTCCAGCCGAGGCGATCTCGATCCAGAGGCGGTCCGAGAGAGACTGCGTGGGGAGATGGCGGTGCGTGAGGCGCTCGAGTGGATGTGGCCGGTTCTCACTCCCGCTCAAATGCTCAACGATCTATTTGGGTCTCGGGCATTGATTCGAGCTGCCGACCGTTCGCTCGACGAAGATCAGGTCGAGGCCCTATTTCGTCCCCGCCAAGTGTCGGGCGACGACGTGTACTGGACGGCCTCGGACGCTCCTCTCCTAGACGAGGCTCGCGCCGCGCTCGGTGCCCGACCTGGTCGAAAGGAGGAGGACGTGGTTCGCACCTATGGGCACATCGTGGTGGACGAGGTGCAAGACCTCTCACCGATGGATCTCCGGATGCTTGAACGCCGGTCACTCAACGGTTCGATGACCGTGGTCGGCGACATCGCACAGGCCACTGGATCTTGGGCGCATGACGACTGGGAGGAGATCCTCACCCATCTCCCAGATCGGAAACCCCCGGTTCGTCACGAGTTGACCGTCGGTTATCGGATCCCTGGTCCGCTGATGGACCTTGCTGCCCGAGTGCTGGCTCTGGCTGCTCCGGATCTGGCGCCCCCAAGGTCTGTCCGCGGTGACGGTTGCCCGCCACGAGTGGTGGAGCTGACTGGAGCGGGTGCAGAGAGCTTGGACGGGTTGGGTGACGTGGTGCGTGCTGAGATGGACGCGGTGGGTGCGGGAAACGTCGCCGTGATAGCCGCGGACAATCAAGCGGCCGACGTAGAGGCGGCTCTTGAACGTGCCGGTGTGGCTTTCGGGCGTCCGACTCGTAGGGGACTGGACGCTCCTGTGGCAGTCGTGCCAGTCGGCCTAGTGAAGGGCCTCGAGGTTGATGCGACGGTGGTGGTTGAGCCGGCGAGGATTTTGCGCGACCACGCCCAGGGTGAACGGGCGCTGTACGTGGCCCTGACACGAGCGACTCGCCGGGTGGCTCTTGCCCATTCAGAGCCGTTACCAGAGGTTCTTTTGTGACGGGCTATTCGTGCGAGATGGCTTCCAGAACGTTCATCCGGGCGGCTCGGCGTGCTGGAAGGATGGCGGCGAGCATGCCGAATAGCCCCGAGATTAAGAGGTAATTCAGCATACTGGTGTAGGGGATTGACACGATGTCCACGAAAGTCTCGGGGAGAGCGGCGATTGCCGCCAAGCCAAATAGGACGCCCATGGCTACGCCCAACAGGCCTCCGAACAGAGCGATGATGACTGCCTCCCAGCGGACCATCCGACGTAGTTGCCTGCGGGTCATACCTATAGCTCGCAGCAGTCCAAGTTCCCGCGTTCTCTCATAAACCGACAATGCCATCGTGTTGGTAATTCCCAGCACGGCGATCAGCAACGAAAGTCCGAGGAACACCTGGATTATCGATAGCAGTTGGTCAAGTTGCTTTTCCTGAGTTTCGCGGAGTTCAGTCCTATCTTCGACGGCCACTTGGGGATAGGCGTCGGTGTAGGCCTCGACGGCGGCACGGGAGGCGTCGGTGTCCGCTCCCTCGGGGAATAGGACCGAGATCCAGGCGAGGGGAGCGGTCGGAAGGTAGGTGTCGAAAACTGAGACATCCACCACCCAGTTACCCAGGAGTGTCGAGTCCTGGAAGATTCCCGCCACGGTCAGTTCACTAGTCCGACCGCCAGGGAACTCCAGAGTGATCTCGTCACCGGTGCTGAGGCCAAGATCGGCGGCCGGATCTACGTGGATTAGGACCCCGCCCTTACCTGCGCCGAACTCGGAGCCCTCAATCACCTGGATGTCCATATGGCTTTCCAGGATCGCCAGTTCAGCAGCGACCAAGTCCTTGTATCCGCCTCCGACCTTCACTCCGCCCAGGGTCCAACGCATCGTCATCGCCGACTCCACAAGGTCGGGTCTTTCGGCTGCCAGGTGTTGGAGGTCGCTTCCAAGTTCAGTAGAGAAACCAGCCTGTGGGTTGAATGTCCCTGAGTAGGCGAAGAGGTCAGCCTCAACGCTCTGTTCAAGGGTGCTCAAGAACGTCGTCTTGACCGAGTCGCTGACGACGGCAGCCAGACTTACCAATGCGAGTCCGATCGTTAGCGCCGCAGCGGTTGCGGCAGTTCGACGTGGTGCCCGGCGAGCATTATCAGTCGCCAGTCTTCCGGGTACCCGGTAGATCTTCCGGATCGGCCACCCAAGAACCGTTGATATTGGGCGGGTGATCGAAGGACTGAGCAGATAGACGCCGATGAACGCAGCGAGCGCCCCGCCTCCAATTGCGGTCAGCACAGAACGGGTGGGCATTTCGACAGTCATTCCCAGTGCAAGCGCGCCAATTCCCAATGCGGTGACTCCGCCACCGACCATGAGGCGTCGTTTCAGACCCGTGGGGGTGAGGCGCACATCATCCCGTAGTGCGGCGACGGGCGGAATTTGTCGAACACGGCGTGAAGGTCCGATTGCCGAGATGAGAGTTGCACCTATCCCGACGACCGCTGCTATCAGAATTGTTCGTGAGCGTATGGGGATCGAGCCGGGCAACTCTCCAAACCCGATGTTCACCAGTACCCAGACAAGCAGCGTGGAGAGCAGGTAACCGGCGACGAGGCCAAGGGCGGTAGCGACCACTCCAATTGCGACTGCCTCCAACTTCACTGATCTGCTGATTTGGCGACCGGTCGCTCCCAAAGCTCTGAGTAGCGCCAACTCGCGGACTCGTTGGCCGATGACGATGGCGAACGTGTTGTTGATGATGAAGGCGCTCACCACCACGGCGATGATGGCAAATCCGAGAAGTACGGAAGAGATGATGTTTATGAACTGGTCGAAGTCGCTCTGGTCCTCAGCGATTTTTGTTGCCGCCGTCACTACCTCCAACTGGACCTCACCGAATGCCGCCAACTGTTTCTGCTGGTCCTCCGGGAGGCTCGATAAGGCGGTTCGGAAATTAGTAGTTGCTTGGTCTAGAAGGCGTTGGATCTCGGCCATCACGGCGGCTTCATCCGCTTTTTCCTCTAGGTAGATCGATATCTCGTCGTAGAGACCAACCTTGTTGGCGATCTCTTGGGTGGTCTCCTCATCGAAGAGGCTGAGATTGGCACCGAGGTTCTTGTTTTCGTCTGGATCACCGAAGTTGGCTGTTCCCACGAGGACGAACTGGCGGTTACCACCAGGTGCACTTACCGTGTAGGTCTCCCCGATTTCGAACCCGAACTCGTCAGCGGTCATGTTGTCGAGCATGAACTCGCCCACTGTGTTTGGGTCCAATAAGGATCCGGTTCGCAGGGGACCCCTGCCATCTGTAAGAAAGAGTTGGCTTGCCTCAACCCCGGCGTCCCCGTAGTCAGCGCCCTCTGGTTCTCCATAGTTGAAGCCGAACTGCGGTGCGCCACCGTTCGTACCGATCGCCTTGGGTTCGCCGTTCTCGTCGGTGTACAGAGGGACGACGTTCCAAGCCTGGATCTGGGGCCTGACCGATCTAATGCCTGGGACGTCCTTAACGATGCCGAGAACCTCTTCCGGAAAGGGAAGTCGGTTGATTCTTTCGGCACCTTCGTCGATCGAGGTCCTCACGACGAGGTCGATTTCTCCGCTGATGTCGGTGGCCAGTTCGTCGAAAGAGTCTCGAAGTCGGTCCGTTAGGAAAAATGAAGTCGAGAGGAATGCGACGCCTAGTACGACGGCGAGGGTCGTCAGCGCAAACCGCAGTTTGCGGCGCGTGATGTTCCTGAAGGTGAGTCGGAACACTTGGTTAGCCGCCGATGGCCTTGATGCGGTCCAGGATCCGGCTGGGCTCGGGATCGGTCATCTCGTCCACGATTCGCCCATCGGCGAGAAACAGCACTCGGTCGGCCCGTGCGGCCGCTACAGCATCATGAGTGACTACCACCAGGGTCTGACCGAGGTCGTCGACGGCGCTCCGAAGGAAGTTAAGGACCTCGCCGCCAGTGACCGAGTCGAGGTTTCCTGTGGGTTCGTCAGCGAACACGATTTCTGGCCTGCTGACGAGAGCGCGGGCCACGGCGACCCGTTGTTGTTGGCCTCCCGACAACTCGTCGGGTCGGTGCTTCAAGCGGTCCTGCAACCCAACTGTCTCGATGACCTCGACCAACCACTCACTGTCCGGCTTTCGACCAGCCAAATCCATAGGAAGGGTTAGGTTCTCCTCTGCGGTAAGCGTGGGGAGAAGGTTGAAGGCTTGGAAGACGAATCCGACCTTGTCCCGTCGCAGCAGGGTGAGTTCGCGTTCTGAGAGACTGCCGAGTTCCACCTCACCGATGTGGACACTTCCCGACGTCAGGTCATCGAGGCCGGCTGAACAGTGCATGAGCGTCGACTTACCTGAGCCCGACGGACCCATGATGGCGGTGAAGCAACCCCGCTCAAACTCGACGTCAACACCGTCCAGAGCCCGTACCTCGGTGTCGCCGGTGCCGTAGATCTTGGCTCCGTCGAACATTCGAGCCGCTGCTGTCGAAGTCGTTTCTTTGTCCTCAAGGGAGTTCATGGGCCGAGATGTTACGAGTTGCGGTGCAGTGTCAGGTGGTCCGGTAACTGGTCTTCAGGCACTCTGGCACGGTTGGGAAAGGTGCCAAATTCGTGCTGGTATTCCGGGATGCTGATCCGTCCCGCCGAGGCAGCAGACCTTGCTCGCATGCTCGAGTTGAATAATGCGGCTGTGCCGGCTGTCAATGAGTTGACCGCCGATGAGATGGCCTGGTTCCTCGATGTCTCTCACTGTTGTCTCGTAGCCGAGTTGCCTGGTTCCACGGCAGTTAGACCGATGGCACTGCTGGTCGGGCTTGACGGTCCGGGAGTTCCCTATGAGAGCGCCAACTATGGGTGGTTTGCTGAGCGCTACGAAAGATTCCTCTACGTTGACCGGGTAGTGGTCGAACCATCGGTCTACCGATTGGGAGTAGGGCGTGCCTTCTACGAAATCTTTGCTCAGTCTGCCAACGGCCACACCCACTTGTGTGCTGAGGTCAACACGGTGCCGCGTAACGACCGGTCACTAGCGTTCCATGACGCGCTTGGCTTCGAGGCCCTCGGCGAGTTCTCGGGTGAGGGCCCAGTCGAGACCGCTGCAAAAGTCGTGATGATGTACGCCCGACCACTGGGTTGATATCGCCAGGCCAGGCAGTGGACAGGGCCAGTCGGCTTCTATCAGTCGCGGACGACCGTGGTTCCGGTGGGCCGGCGACCAATCGAACCACACGACCAGCACGGCTCATCGGGGTCGCCCCGCCATGCCACATCGCAGGATGGGCACATCAAGCCGACCCAGGTTGGTGGTTCGCTGGGTGAGCCTCGCCGAAATGCAGAGCCTCGTCGGAGGGGGCTGTTACGCAGCGGGTGGTCCAGAGACGGATCGAGGACTACGGGATCGGGCCGTCTCTGCCGGTCGGTGGTCCGCGACGTCGGCCCGAGTGCCATGCGCGGCACCGTAGTTAAGGCCCGCGCGCGGTGGGGTGACCCCCGAGTTGATTGATGAAAAGTAGCTTTCGCGAGGTTTACCGTGTCTGCGGCCAGCGGGCGTGGCTGCAATGGCTAAGCCGTAGCCTGCTGAAGGATGACGGTTGCCGAACCATCGGGTCCTAACTAACAAAAACACTGTTTCGCTGGCCAAGGAGGCCCAAGAAAATGACTGACTCCACACCGGATTCTTCAATCCCCGCGGTCGACGGCTCCAGCGAACGACGCACCTCGTTCTCGTCGGCTCCACCGATGGTTATAGACCCGGCGAAGACCTATACGGCGGAGATGGAGACCTCAATGGGGGACATGACCATCCATCTCGATCCGATGGCCGCCCCGCAAACCGTCAACAACTTCGTTTACCTAGCTCGTTGGCACTACTTCGACGGTCTCATCTTCCACCGGGTTATCAAGGGATTCGTGATCCAGGGAGGCTGTCCAGAGGGTTCGGGCCGTGGGGGCCCCGGCTACCGCTTTGCCGATGAGCTTCCAAAGGCCGGTCGCTACGAGGTTGGCTCGTTGGCCATGGCCAATGCCGGCCCTGACACTAATGGCAGCCAGTTCTTCGTTATCACCGGTCCGAGCGGGGTTGGCTTGCCACCCTCGTATTCATTGTTCGGAAAGGTCATCAAGGGCGTAGAGGTGGCCACAGCTATTCAGGAAGTCCAGACGGGCCCAGGGGATCGGCCGTTAGAGGACGTGGTCATTAGGTCGGTCACCGTGACCGAGTCGGACTGAAGAATTCAACCTAAGAGCAGGGTAGGAGCTAGAAGCTATGGGCATCGAACGTGTTGGAGTCGTAGGAGGCGGTCAGATGGGCGGGGGAGTGGCTGAGTTGACCGCTAAAGCCGGCCTGCCCACTGTCGTGCGTGAGGTGAGCCCGGAGGCCGCTGAGCGGAGTCGAGCAGGAATCCAGAAGTCGCTAGATCGCGCCTTGGAGCGTGGCAAGTTGGACGAAGCTGCGCACGATGAGGCGCAGGGGAACCTGACTTTCACTACCGAGATCGGCGACCTCGCAGATTGTGACCTGGTGGTCGAGGCTGTGGTCGAGTCATTCGACCTGAAGGCCGAGGTCTTCAGGGCCCTCGATGAGGTCGTCACCTCACCGGATGCCGTGCTGGCCACTAATACTTCGTCTATCCCGATCATCGATATCGCCATGACCACCGGTCGGCCCGAGAAGGTTCTGGGCCTGCACTTTTTCAACCCGGCGCCTGTCATGAAGCTTGTTGAGGTCATCCCGTCGGTCCGCACCGACGAGGAGGTAACCGCGATGGTCACGGCTTTCGCGACCGACGTGCTGGACAAGGTGGTGGTAGCAGCGAAGGATCGGGCCGGCTTCGTGGTCAACATGCTGCTCGTTCCCTACTTGAATGCTGCTATGCGCATGTATGACGATGGCCACGCCTCAGCTGAGGACATCGACAACGGTATGAAGCTAGGAGCCGCTCATCCAATGGGTCCGCTGGAACTCAGCGACATGATCGGTCTGGACACCATGATGCTGGTAGCCGAGACGCTTTTCGAGGAGTACGGCGACGATTTCTACCTGCCACCTCCCCTGCTGCGCCGCATGGTTGCCGCAGGCCAGCTTGGGCGGAAAACCGGCAGGGGCTTCTACGACTACTCGTGACATGAAGCCGGCCATGTTTTCCGGTGGCGACAGCAGTGTGAGGTCTTTGTCCCCCTACAGAGGTGCTGTATCTAGATGGTTTTGCGGATCTGGTTCCCGCGATGCTTCTCAGTTGTCGCTCCGGTGATCGCGTATCCCGATAGCTAGCCAGGCGGCCGCGAGACCAGCGGCAGCAGCCACTAGGTGAAGCAGTAGGAACCGGGTGCCGTCTGCCGAATCAGCCATTAGCGCGGTCAGCACTGTTATGCCGATGGCCGCGCCGATCTGCTGAAGCATGTTCATTGAGCCACCGGCAATGCCCAAATCGTCGTCCCCAGCCGCATTGGTTGCCGCGTTCGCCACAGTGGGTCGGATATAGCCGCTCCCGGCTCCTGCCAGCATTGCTCCAAACAGAAATAACGGAAGCCAGCGCTGCTGGGCGCCGATGCCGGCGAGCAGCATGGCTGCCGAGAAGAGCAGCATCCCGGTTACCACCACCCTTTGAGCTCCATGGCGTGGGTCATGGGCTCCCCCGAGCCTTGCGCAGAAGGCGAATGACAGAGGACGCGGCAGCATGAGAAGGCCGATCACGGTGGGTCCAAAGCCCCAGCGGCGTTCAAGCAAGAACGGCGCCATCACCATCGCTCCCACGAAACCGACTTGGAGCATGGCCTGAGCGGCAATGGGCCGGACGAAGGCGGGTTCCCGCAATAGCGCGGGTGGTAGAAGTGGCGCGTCTGATCGATGCTCGATGTGGAAAAAGAGTCCTAGGCCTGCAGGGGCGAGTACGGCGCCAGTGATGACCGCTGGGTGATCGAAACCCCAACTGATACCCCGGTTCACGGCGATAAGGAGTCCGCCGACTCCGATAACAAGTGTCGCTGCGCCAGAGAGGTCGAACCGGATTCCAGTTCGGCGGGGCGTCTCAGGTGCGACGAGCACTGCGGCGACCATCGCAGCGAATACGGCGGCCCCGTGTAAGACAAATAGAATGCGCCAGCCCATCCACTCGATGAGTGGGCCGCCGGTCACCACGCCTACCGCAGGTGACAGAGACACCACGGCGGCCCAGATGCCGAGTGCGCGTGTCCTCTCGGAGCGTGGGTAACTCACGAGGATCATCGCCATGGCCGACGGGCCGGAAGCGGCCTTGGCCGTTTGGGCGAGTGTCCGCAAGGCAATGAGCGAAGCGGTGTCCCACGCAAGAGCTGTCGAAAAGGCCAGCACGGAGCCCAAAGACAGACTTATCAGGTAGATCCGTCGATGGCCGTAAAGGTCACCGACCTTGCCGATAATCGGCGTGACCACGGCGAATACCAGCAGTGGTGCCGCAACCACCCAACTAATGACGTCATCGGTGGTGCCGAGGTCGTCGGCTATGCGGGGTAGCGAAGCAGACAAGACAGTGACGGGGTAGCTACCTGCAGCGGTTCCGAACAGCAGAGCTAGGAGAAGGAGCCGCTGGTAGTCGGGACGATTCTGCAGCCGGGCCCGCAGGCCCAGCTCTTTAGGTCTACCGATGGGAGTGTTGTTGGACGTGCTATCGAAGTTGTGATCGTCTCCCTTCATCAATGGCGACCATAGGAGGTGGGGTGAACTTTTGGCGGACCGCGGTAGCTACGGTCCCAGAATGCCAACTGTCGGGATAGTCGTAAATCCCCGTTCGGGGACCGATGTCCGTAGGGCGCTAGCGGCTGCCGCGCCGGTGACAGTCGAAGATAAGACGAACGCTGTGCGGCGGGTCGTCCTCGGCGCCCGGGCAGCCGGCGTGAATCGGTTCGTGGTCCACCACGACACCCACCGAATCGTCCGTAGGGCTACCGAGACAATGCGCGGGCTAGAACTCGACTGGTTGGAGCCTCCACAGACTTTTACCGAGGAGGACACGGTGGCTGCGGTGGCCGGTATGCGGTCCCGCTGCTGTGACGTGGTCGTGGTACTCGGCGGTGATGGAACGAATCGAGCGGCGGCCCGCGGATGGCCCGACCTTGTAGTGGTGCCCCTCTCAACTGGAACGAACAACGCGTTTCCTATGGCTGTCGAGGCCACCATCGCCGGGGCCGCGGCAGGTCACGTGGCGTCGGGCGCAGTGTTGGTTGATGAAGTAGCTCATCCAACAACTGTTGTGCGGGTTCGTCCAGAGGGCATCGACGAGCCCGATGACTTGGCTCTGGTGGATGCGGTAGCCGTAGATGACCCGTATCTGGGATCCTTCGAACTGTTCGATCCTGCGACAGTGCGGACAGCAGTGCTTTCACGAGCTGATCCAGCATTAGTCGGCTTCGCCGGGGTGGGCGGTCTGGTGTCACCGGTAGGCGCCGATGAGGACGAGGGTCTATTGCTCAGGTTTGGTCGACCTAGCGACTGCGACCGAGTAGTGCGTGGTCCGATCGCTCCAGGCTGCTACGCGGAATTTGGCTTGATCGAACAACGGCGCCTCGCCCTTGATGAGGAGGTACATGTTGACGGACCGCTGCTACTGGCCTTCGATGGCGAGAGGAAACGCCGTCTTGTATTTGACGAACGCGTCCACCTGTCGGTGCGTCGTGACGGACCTCGCCTTGTCGACGTGTCGGCGGTCATGAATCGTGCTGCAGTGGATGGCCGGCACTTGGACTATCGCCACGTTGATTAGTTCATGTCGCCCGTTCAGGTCAGGATGCCTGTCCAACAAGAAAATCCGGTAACTGGGAAAAGCTTTCCAAGACAGGGAAATTGACGGCGGCGACCTCGGCGGGATCAGGCTCCTCAAACACCCAGGTGGTGGTATGTGGCACGTGGACGGCCCGACCGCCGATGGTCAGCACTGGGAGGATGTCGGACTTGACCGAGTTGCCTACCATTGTGAAAGCAGCCGGTTCGACGTCATGGCGGGAAAGCACCCGGCGGTACGCGTCGGGGTCCTTTTCGGGGACGACCTCGACTTGCCAGAAGAGGTTGGCAATACCGCTGCGGTCCACTTTGCTGAGTTGATCGCCAAGGTCACCCTTGGTGATGACCAGTAGGCGGTGAGTGGTGACCAGATCTGCGAGGGTCCTGGCTACACCATCGAGCAACTCGATTGGGTGAGCCATCATCTCATGACCCCAAGAGACAATTCGGCCGAGGTCTTTAGCCGAGATCGTGCCGTTGGAAAGATCTATGGCTGTCAGCACCATCGACAACACGAAGCCCTTGATGCCATAGCCGTGCCGGGCGATATTGGCCCGCTCAGTGGCCAGTAGCGCGGCGTCGGCTGTGGCGTGGTCGGCCCATGGGGCGACAAGGTCGCGAAATCGCGCCTCCACTTCGTGAAAGCGTTCCTCGTTCTCCCAAAGGGTGTCGTCGGCGTCCAGACCTAGTACCGGAAGCTCGCTGCCGTGTCCGAGCATTCATCGAGCCTACGGTCCGATGGACCTGCACCTGCTGACAAGCACGACCGTCCCCAACCGGTGGAAGGCCTGCCGGTACCGTGGAAGCCGTGCGTGATCTGTGCATGCGTTCGGCCTGTCAGGGTGCGGCTGACGTCCTTGTAGTTATGGACGTCGCCGAGCTCACGTTCACCCTCCACGAATTGGCTGAGGTGGACGGTCCCGGCGCAGTCGTACTCTGTTCGACACACCTTGACCGACTGGTGGCGCCGGTTGGTTGGAGGCTGGTTGATCAACGAGATAGTGGTGAGCTGATCCCTCTTCCAGAACGGCCCCCAACCTTGGACGAGGCGGTCGAAGAGTCGAAAGTTAGGGGCGAGTTGGTGCCGGAACTCCGTCCGGTCGCCGCTGTGCACCCGTTGGAAGCGGCGCGTGCCGCTCACGAAGCGGCTCTGGCCGAGCGTGCCGCAGGATCCGCAGCCGACGATGGCCCGGACTCCGAGTCAACCCCGCTGTTGGCTCGGGCATTCTCAGGTGTTGACCGGAAAGCGCATAGATCTTCGGACTCCGAATCGTGCGGGGACACCAGCGATCCTTTCGCCGAGCATGCATGGGATCAGAGCGACGTGCTGGACGAGAGGGAGTACACGCCAGCGGGTGAACCCGTGTCTGAAGACTCTGAACTTGGCGAGCAACTCACTTTCGGAGGAGAGCCGGGCGCCTGACCCGGCCCTCGGCGGCACTGCCCGCCATCTTGGCGACCAGATGAGGCGTATTGCTGGCTGGTCATATGTGACAGTTCCCACTAGTCGTGTTCTCCTGTCGGGTGTGCTCATGATGGGGATGCTTTTGGGGTTTACATCGTGCGGGCCTGACCGGGAATATGTCGAACTCTTCGTTGCAGATTCCTCCGAGGCCGAACGGTCAAGTGCGGTCTCGGAGCAGATCACGACTTCGATGCCTTCGGCGATCGTGCGTGATGAAACTGCTTCCACAGCAGGTTCGACGACGAGCACGACGGTGATGAGCACCAACAGTCGATCGACTGGCGCGATCACTACGACTGTTCCGACGACCGCTGTCACGACGACCGTTGTTCCGACGACAACTAAGGAATCAGTTCCTATAGAGGAACCTCCCCCTAATCGTGAGCTTGGCTGGGCGGCCGGCTCCTGGGTGGATCCTGTGACCATCGGTGAACCGTGGGGTTCCGTGCCAGGTGTATTGACCTTTCGAGGATCGCCGACGCGTTCTTGGCACGGTTCGGGTCCGGTCCCGGTCCAGCCCGAGGTGGCTTGGCGGTATCCGCGCGACGCAAAGATGTGCTCGTTCTCGACTGTGGGCGAGGTCGAGAAGGAGTGGTGCGGAGTCGGCTGGACCGGACAGCCAGCGGTCTTTGAGCGGGATGGCCGCACCTGGGTGATCTTTGGTGCCTACGACGGACAGGTCCACTTCGTGGACGGGGTTACCGGAGCGCCCATCTTGTCGCCGCTTCCCACTGGCGATCTTGCCAAGGGGTCTGTAACCGTCGACCCGGATGGCTACCCGCTTGTGTATGTGGGTTCACGCGATGACTTTCTGCGGGTAGTCGCTTTCGACCGTCCGGAACCCACGGTGTTGTGGAGCCTTCACGCCGAAGACTCCGGTCAGCCGCTTTGGAACTCCGACTGGGATGCGTCGCCGCTAGTACTTGACGACCACCTATTCGCTGCGGGCGAAAACAGTCGCTTCCACGTGGTGCGGCTTCGTCGGGGCCTTGATTCCGATGGCCTTGTCACCGTTGATCCCGAGTTGGTGTGGTTCACCCATGGGTGGGACGACCAACTGATTGCCGATGTTGGATGGAACCTTTCAATCGAGAGTTCACCGTTGGTCATAGGTGACACGCTGTGGTTCGCCAACTCGGGTGGGTTGGTACAAGGGTGGGATATCGCCGGTTTGGTTGATGGGGTCCGACCGCATCGGACCTTCCGATTCTGGGCGGGTGACGACGTGGACGCCACCATGGTTCCTGACGCCTATGGCTTCCTGTACGTGGCTGTCGAGTACGAACGGGAAACCGAACGGTCTCAGGAACTGGGACAGTTGGTGAAGCTGGACCCGTCTAATCCGGAAGATCCAGTTGTGTGGGGGCTCGACGTTCGGTCCGAGGTGCCATCGGGGATCTGGGCCACGCCCGCAGTCCACCAGGATCTGGTGGTAGTGGCCACCGACGACGGACAGGTGTTGGGCGTCGACCGGGACAAGGGGACCGTCCGATGGCAGTTCCAATTGCCAGAGCCGCTCTGGTCGTCACCGACAGTGGTTGACAATGTTTTGCTCGTCGGTGATTGTGCGTGGGCCGGAGGAATGTCGGCCTATGACGTCTCGGACACGTCGGTTCTTCCGCCACTGCTGTGGCGGGTCGAGACGGGAGCCTGCGTGGAGGCATCTCCGGCGGTTTGGAACGGGACGGTTTATATCGGGTCGAGGGATGGGCGGATGTATGCCCTGCGCGACCGGTACTCGGGCTAGCCCCCGATTTAAGTCTGCGGAATCTGGGTCGGTAGGTTCAGTAGCGGACCGGGGTGCTTCTCCGGCTCACCTCACTGGGCAGGACACGAGAAGGGAATAGTCCATGGCCGAGGTCACTGAAGCTGACATCAGGGAGATGACGCGGCAGTTAGTTGCGGACGTTCCCCCCGAAAAAGTCGACCAGTTTGAGTTCCGGGGTGCTCAGTTTGACCGCGGCCTTGCTCTCGTGCAGTTCCCAGAGGGATTGGGTGGTCTGGGCCTGTCCAGCCGACGACTCCAGACGACTGTCGATGCTGAGCTACGGGCAGCAGGAGTGACCTATCACGACCTGAACATCAATCCCATTGGCATTGGGATGGGTGCTCCAGTGGTGCTCACCTATGCCTCGGATGATCAAAAACAAAGGTTGTTGCGGCCGATGTACACCGGTGAGGAGGTTTGGTGCCAACTGTTCAGCGAACCGGGCGCCGGCTCGGATGTGGCCGGCTTGTCGACTAGGGCTGTGCGCGACGGTGACGAATGGGTCGTCAATGGTCAGAAGGTGTGGACCACGCTGGCGCACGTGTCCCGGTGGGGGATGCTGGTGGCGCGGAGTGATCCCGATCAACCGAAGCACAAGGGATTGACCTACTTCCTGCTGGACATGGAATCGGAGGGCGTCGATGTGCGGCCACTCCACCAGATCACCGGTGAGGCGGAGTTCAACGAGATCTTCCTTACCGATGTCCGCATTCCCCATGACCGCGTCTTCGGCGATGTGGGTGGTGGATGGTCGGCGGCGGTAACGACGTTGATGAACGAGCGGGTGGCGCTTGGTGGTGGAGTACAGAAGAAGGGGTCGGGTCCGATTGGCGACCTGGTCAAGCTCTGGGCAGAGCGGAAGGACACGCTTGATCCGGTGGCGCACGATGTGATGCGCGACCGGGTGGTCGACCTATGGAGCCAAGCTGAGGCACTGCGGCTTACTAACTGGCGGGCCCGTGAAATGTCGAAGTCTGGCAACCCCGGCCCGGAGGGTTCTGTCGGAAAACTGATGTCTGCTGAGATGAACCAGCACATCTATGAGACGTGCATGGACCTTCTGGGGGCCGATGCCCTGACCTATGAGATGGGCTATGAGCGCAAGCGTCCGGATGGGCTGCGCCTTATGGGTGGGGTAGGCACCAAGTACTCGTTCCTCCGGGCACGCGCGAACACCATCGAGGGCGGGACGTCTGAGGTCATGCGGAACATCCTGGGTGAGCGCGTGCTCGGCCTGCCTGGTGACGTTCGTGTTGACAAAGACGTGGCCTGGGTGGACGTACCCCGCAACTAGGGAGCAGTTGAGGGACCTATCGGGTCAGCTTCGTCGCCAGGTGGTTCCGGTAGGACCGTCCTCCAGAACGATTCCACGGGTCGCCAGTTCGTCGCGGATGCGGTCGGCTTCGGCAAAGTCCTTCTTCGCTCGGGCGTTCAGGCGCCTGTTGACAAGTTCGTTGATCTCAGCGGCCTCGGGGTCGTCTCCTAAAGTCCCAGCCGACGAGGCCGCAGCGCCAATTTTCAATCCCAGGGCAGCGGTTGCATCAAGAGCGGCATTAGCCAGAGCGGCTGCCGAACCGTAGTCCTCGGCGTCTAGCGCGCGGTTGGCATCGCGTACCGCGTCGAATATCACGGCGAGGGCCTGCGGGGTGCCGAGGTCATCGTCCATAGCGTGGCAGAAGCCGTCCAGTACGGCGGCTTCTGCGGTGGCTTCCGGCAGGGCCGCTTCGGCCATCCGGTCGGCGAACTTGTCGAGGCGGACAAGGGCGGCTGTGGCCTGGTCGAGCGTGGTCGAACCAATCTCCATGGTGCGTCGGTAGTGAGTTTGTAGGACCAGCAGGCGCAGGGCCCTTGGGTCCCAGGTATCCAATAGGCCGACAAGCGTCGTGAAGTTGCCGAGCGACTTCGACATCTTTTCGCCGTCGACCTGGACCATGCCGTTGTGGACCCAGTAGCGGGCGAACTTCCGGTCGCATCCGAGCGCTTCAGCCCGCTCGTTTTCGTGGTGGGGGAAGACGAGGTCGTCGCCACCGCCGTGGATGTCAAAGTCGTCGCCCAGCAGGTGCAGGGACATGGCGACGCACTCGATGTGCCAGCCGGGTCGCCCAGGGCCCCACGGGGAATCCCAGTTGGGTTCGCCGGGCTTGGCCGCTTTCCAGAGGGCGAAGTCCAGCGGGTCGGCTTTTTCCTCGTCGATGTCGACTCGGGCGCCGGCACCCTCGCGCAGTTCGTCAACTGATCGGCCGACCAGAGCACCGTATTCGTCGAGTCGGTCGACGTCGAAGTAGACGCCGGATTTGGTGGTGTAGGCCATCCCCCGCTCGACCAGGTCACCGATGACCTCGACCATGCGGTCCACGTACTCTGTGGCACGGGGTCGCAGGTCGGGGTGAGCGATGTTCAGACGGTCCATTTGCTCGACGAATGTCGTCTCAAAGCGACTGGCTACCTCAGGTTCGGTGGATCCTTCGTCCGCGGCCCGATTGATGATTTTGTCATCGATGTCGGTGATGTTCGAAACCGATGTGACCGCAAAACCTTTCCAACGCAGGTAACGGACAAGTACATCGAAAGCCAGGGTGCTGCGGGCGTGCCCGAGGTGAGGGGCGTCGTAGACGGTTGGTCCACACCAGTAGACGGAGACCTTCCCTGTTTCGCGTGGAACGAAGTCGACCTTTTCGCCAGTCAAGCTGTCGGTGAAGCGCAGCACCCGTTCAGGATACGGCCTGCCTGACGACGCGATAGTCGAACTGTCAGGTGGTCCGGACCCAGGAGTCCGGCAGGGTGGCGTCGAGCCGGATCCCAAGCAGGGCGGCAGCTGCGGCCAAACCAGACGCCGAAGTTGGGTCATTGCCGGACCCGGCGAGAATCCCACCGGCCAGGAGGTCGACAGCGTCACGGGCGGTGGCAGTGTCCAGGTCATCGTCGAGGGCGGACCGAACTGCGGCCAGGGTCGGAGCCGGGTTGGGCCCCCTGGGGCGCCGGGCAGCGGTGACAAGTCGGTCGAGCCGGGTGATGGCATCGTCGATGTCGTAGTCGAACCACTCGAACCCGCCCCGATAGTGGTGGGCCATGAGTGCTAGTCGAATTGCTCGCGGGTCGTGTATGCGTCGCAGGTTTCGGACGAAGACGAGGTTGCCGAGCGACTTGGACATCTTGGTTCCCTCGTAGGCGACCATCCCCACGTGCATCCAATGACGGGCGAACGGCTGGCCGGTCGCCGCCTCGCTCTGTGCGGCCTCGCACTCGTGGTGGGGGAACATGAGATCGTCACCACCGCCGTGGAGATCGATGGTCTCACCGAGGTCGGTCATCGCCATCGCGGAGCATTCAATGTGCCAGCCAGGCCGGCCAGGACCGAAAGGCGAATCCCATGAGGGCTCGTCGTCGGCGCTGGGTTGCCAGAGCACGAAGTCAAGAGGGTTGCGCTGGCGGGGATCTTCGGGGTGGCCGCCTCTTTCGGCTGAATAGCTCACCATTGTGGCTTCGTCTAGGTGGGAGATTGAACCAAATTCGTTCCACGTGGACACATCGAAGAAAGTGACGCCATCGACAGTGTAAGTGTGGCCTGCAGCTTCAAGGCGGCCGATGAGAGCGAGCATGGCGTCAATGGAGCCGGTAGCAGTCGGTTCTGACCAAGCGGGCCGGAGATCAAGGGCGTCAAGGTCGGCATGAAACATCTTCATCTCACGGTCGGCCAACTCGAGAAAATCGATCCCGAGTTCGCGTGCCTTCGGCAATATCGAATCGTCGACATCTGTGACGTTGCGAACCATGCGTACCTCGTGGCCAAGGTCTTCGAGTCGGCGAATCACCAGGTCGAAGGTCAAGTAGGTGAAGGCATGGCCCAGATGGGTGGCGTCGTACGGCGTGATGCCACAGACGTACATGGTGACGGTAGGGCCGGGTTTGAAGGAGACGACCTCGCGTCGGGCGGTGTCGTACAGGCGCATTCCCATGGGGGGCGACGGTAGCGGGCTTGGTTGGGTGCCGCTCGACCTTTCGCGGGACGGTCAGTTCAGCCGTGTATGAGGAAAACCGGTTTCTCGGCACCGGCCGGCACTTTCATGGCGCCCTCGACAGGAATCGAACCTGTGGCCTACCGCTTAGGAGGCGGTCGCTCTATCCGACTGAGCTACGAGGGCGAGGGAGGCGCGTTATGTGGCGCGTTACTGCCGGTAACGGTCTTCCTCGCTGTGAAGGTTACCGGTGGGCCCGGTTTGGCCTCTTGGGATTGAGCTTTGGCGGGGGTTTCCCGCCACCCACTTCTTCAGGCGTTCGCTTCGGCCCGGGCCTTGAGCATGGCCGCGAAGTCGCCGACGGGTCGGACCTGCGCCGTGCCGGCATCGATGATCGGAAACATGCCCTGAAAGACCTGGGCGGCGTCGTCGGCGTCGACCACGAAGAAGAAATCGTGGCCGGGCGGGTCCACCCAGGCGCCCACCACCTCGTTGACGTGCTCGGTCAGGGTGTTCATCACTGCGCCGAAGGTGACCGCCATGGTGGCGTCGTCTTTAGCCGGGCACGTGTGTTCGTCGTGGTGGTGGGTGATATGGAAGAGCATGGTTCCGCCTGCTTTCTTTCTTATGAAGGTGCCGTTTGCTCGGGCGATATCGATTCCAGCAGGCTTCAGGAGAAGGCGACAAGCCGCATCAGGTCGTCAGGTCGAAAGGCGAGTAGCACGCTGGTGCACGCGGCCCGGTGGGGCTGGTTTGGCATCCGATAACTCGTGACGGGTGGAACGAGATGAGCAACATGACGTACGGTCCGCGGTCTCAGACAGAAAGGAATCCCATGAATCCTGACCACTACGTGTCGCTATTCATCGGACGGGCGGCCGATGCCCGAGCGATGATCATGTTTTTCGCCCTCTTCCATACCGGGATATTGGTCGTCTTGGGCTTTGGAGGAAGTGGGCTGGAGGACTCTGGCGTGCAACTCGCCTTGGCCGCTGTGGCGGTCCTAACCGGGCTCTGGAGTTTCTTTTTCCTAGATGACGTCATGCAGGACCTTTATGCCGCAGCGTCCGACCTCCCCGAGGAGTTTGCGTCCAGTAACCTGGGTCGGCGGTTTGACGCCGTTCCGGTAGGCGTCTTCCGGGTAGTGAACCTCGTCGTGATCGCCCTGATCGTCATTGCCGAGGTGCTGGCGATCTACTGATTTCATGGAGTCTTGAATAGGACGGAAGTCCGACCTGCACCGATCCAGCGGATTGCAGTAACGCAGGCCTATTTGCATGAACAACACCGGACTGGGCCGGCAGTTGACATACGAAGGTCGTCTTTAAAGTTCGAGCGGACCGTTGGGAGTGAATGCTGGTTGGTGACAGGCTCTTGGTGTGACTGATGCTTTCTTCCGGGCGGCTATTGATGAGGCGCGCCTCGGATTGGCGGAAGGCGGTATACCTATCGGCTCGGTCCTAGTGATCGGTGGCGAGGTTGTCGGACGTGGGCATAACCAGCGGGTACAGCGTGGTTCGGCTGTGCTTCATGCCGAGATCGCGGCGCTGGAGGACGCCGGACGACTGACAGCAGCCGACTACAGGCACTCGGTTCTTTACTCGACACTCTCACCGTGCTCAATGTGCACAGGCGCCGCCCTGCTCTACGGCATACCCAGGGTTGTAGTGGGGGAGAACCGCACGTTTCAGGGTCCTGAAGACCTCCTCAAGGTCCAGGGTGTCGTTGTGGAGATCTTGGATGACGTTGAGTGCTTGGAGCTAATGGCCAACTTCATCGCTGAGCACCCAGACCTCTGGAATGAGGACATCGGTGAGTAGAGCCGCACGGGGTGAGAATGCGCACTTGCACCCATGAAGGGCTTGTCGAGAGATCCTTGGATTCAGGAGTCAGCGAGGTTCGTCCGATGAGCGGAGATAGATAGAGGCAATGACCGCGCTGGTAGCTCTGCTGGCATCGATGATTGTCGGGTCAGCCGACTTCCTCTTCGGTTTGGCAGCCCGTCGGTCAGGTCCGCTATCGGTTCCGCTCGTTGCACAGATTTGTGGCTTGCTGGTTCTGGGTGTGTCACTGGTTGTCGTTGACGCTCCGGACGTTCGTTCTGGTGATCTGGCCTGGGGAGCTATTTCCGGTGTCGCGACATCTGTTGGCTATGTCTTGTTTCTCGCGGCTATGTCAATAGGGAAGATCTCGGTTGTTGCGCCGGTAACTGCAGCAACCGGAGCTGCTTTCACAGCTCTCTATGGCCTCGGATTCGACGAAGCACCAGGACTGTTGTCCGGCGCTGGCATTGTGGTCGCCATTGCGGCAATCGCGCTTGTTTGTTCAGAGGGGAACGCAGAGGCCACTACGCCGCCGAAGGCGGTTTGGTTCGCTCTGCTAAGCGGCGGGTTTGTTGGCCTCCTGTTTGTCAGTCTGGCTTTTACGTCAACGGAGGCTGGTATGTGGCCCCTAGTGGCCAGTCGTGCTGTCACGCTTCCGCTGTTGGTGGCAATCAACCTCGGCATAGCTCGCGGTATTCGATTCAACCGAAGCGATTTCGCGGGCACGGCTGCTGCAGGGATGATGGAGATGCTGGCTTCGATCCTGATTCTGTGGGCACTGCGGCGCGGCCCTGTTGCCATCGCTGGAGTCTTCGGATCTCTCTATCCGGCATCCACCGTCTTCTTGGCATGGGTGTTTATCGGTGAACGTCTGCGATCTATCCAAAAAGCGGGTGTATGTCTCGCCCTCGCGGCCGCTGTCCTCGCTGCAGTCTGAGGCGTTCTGAGATCCATTTGCCAGGCGTCGGAGAGGGTTCCGCGCCAATCCGCTAAGGAGTGGCCCCCAGCGTGGACAGGAGCCGCTCGGGGGTGTCGTCAGGCAGGTCGCCGTGTTCCATGCCCAGCAGCATCGAGAAGTACGAGCCGATGATCATCGCCGACGCGTACCCGACGCTGACGTGCTCGCCGATCACTCCGGCCTCCTTCGCGGCTTCCAGTGCCGGCCGCAGCAGTGTCATGTGCCGGTTGCGCCGGATGTGGCCCGCACGGATGATCTCCTCGACGCCCTGGGCCTCCTCGGTGTTCTGCAACAACAGAGCCGGGATAGCGAACACGTCGTCGTCGCTGAACGACTTATGGACCTCCCGGACAGCGTGCACCAAGTCCTCGTATGGTCCGTCGCCGGGCAACTCGGCAAGCTCCTCGTCCCGGGCGGAAAGGATGTGCTCCAAGACGGCTTCCAGCACCTCGGGCTTGTCCCGGAACCTCGTGTACATCGCGCCAGGCCGCACACCAGCCCGTGTGGCAATCGAGGAGAGGCTTAGCGCCGCGTAGCCAACTCGGTAGAACTCCTCGACGGCCGCTTCAATGATCTTTCGGTCGAGCTCTTCGTCCCGAGGCCGTGCCATCGCCACATGATAGCGCAAATATTTTTCGGTATCAGATGTCGGAAGTAGGTCGTCTTCGGTCCCGCTGCGAGATGACGATGTCTGCCACCTCAAGCATCCGAGCATGGAGCTCCGCCTGGTCGAACCGGTCGCTTGCCCACGCGAATATGACCCCCCTGAACAGGGTCACGATGAGCCGCAACTCGGCGTCACGGTCCTCATCGACTGCCTCACCGGCTTCCTTCCGGTCTTCGAGAATGCCGCCCACCGCATTGAGGGCCACCGGTTTGGCGCGCCGGACGGTTCCACGGCCCAGGGATGCGGCTGCAAGCAGGGCCTGACGGTTCACGTCGGGGTCGGAAGTCAGCAGGACGACGGTGGTATCGGCCAAATTGGTTGCCCACTCATCATCGGGAGTGAGTTCAGAGATCTCGACCATCAGGTTGTTGAGGACCGTCTCAGCGATGTCGAACACGATCTCACCGATGTTGTTCGTCCGGTCTGAGCCGGGATACGCCTCGAAGACGGCCTCTACAGGGACACCGCTGGCGAACGCCACCGCTTCCGGCGTCAGGTCGAACACCGTCCCCGAGCGCAGTACTGCCCTGGCACCATCGATAATCGCCCCACGTGTCTCGTCTCGATTCTGTTCCACGGATCGCGAAACTAACAGCGCTGCTCCTAACCAACGTCCACGAAGATGCTGACCTGCTAATTGTCGTGGTTATCCGTGAAATCGCCGGTTCCGGTCAGTTGCCTCGCTGAGTTGCTTCCGAGAACGAAGCCATGCGGCGGCTAGGCCTCATGCCCAACGGTTAATCAACTTCATTTAAAGACGATCAGCAACCGCGCGTGCCGGCATAGGCCAAAGCTGACCGGTCACCCGGAGTCAGTCCGGCTTCGTCAGCGAGCGAAGGAGCCATGACGGAGTTCGGGTCAAGGCTATGACCCAGCCCAACCGCATGACCAAGCTCGTGTAGCACAGCGAGTGTCGCACCGTCGTAGAGCGAGTGATGACTTGTTTCGTCCCGGTCTAAGCTCTGATCGGCAGCCAGAAGGATTTCTTCGGAGAGCAATACGATGGCGCTTGTTAGCTCAAGCCGCTCCTTCGAGAAGCGGAGCTCGGCTTCGCCAAGATGGTGGTCTGAAAGGTGCTCAGAGTTCGCCTCCACCCAGATCAACTGAATATCGTTCTTCTGGGTCACAGGCACCTGACTCAGATCTTCAAACGTGGTCGCTGATGCGTCGAGCATGAGGTTTAGGCCGGTGAGTTCAGCAACCTTGTGAACAGCGGCCTTGGTCGCCTTTTGCGCTGCTGCATAGTCGTGCAGCTCAGCACTCAAGTGAATAGAGACATTGATTACAGAACAGTTCGGCCACAGGGCGACCCCTTCGTTGCCCCTGACTAGAGGCCGGAAGCCTGCTGCATTCAGGGCCCATTCGGGGTCATTGTCGATCTGACTGGCTTGCCGGAAGGTTCCCGCTCCTGTGAGGGTGAGGAAACTGCGCACCTCAGCGGAGAGACCCTCTTTCCAGTCCAGCTTTGCATCACGCTGCCTAACGAACCCAGCGTCGTCGGCTGTTTCATACCTGTTGACACTGCTAGCTCCAATGCCTGCCTCAGAGTTTGTGTAGCTGAGAACGAGAACGACCGCAGTTAAGACCGCTCCAGCAATGGCTGCTCCTGCGAGCATCCGCCCGTTTCGGCGGGAGACGGCTTGTATCGGATTGCATTGACGAATACTCATAGCGTAATCATATACCGGTAATCAGTTACGCACAACTGTTTTCGGTAATAAATATCGTCTAACGGTCTATGCCTATTGCGAACTCAAGTCCGCCCATGTCGACAAAGGCATGGCATTGAGTCCTGGACGGAGCCGCTTGCTGGTCAGCGGCCAGAAACTTCGTCAGAAACGAGAATTTCCGGATTGTCAGACGTAAGATGACGGTTGTAGAGTGAGAACTCGATGGACCTGCAGGACCTTGAGAATGCGATGGAGGACGGTCGTGGGGCTGCTCGCCGAGAACGGGCAGTTATCCAACGGGCGGAGACGGTCCACAGGCTGCATTCGGCTGCACGAGCCGTCCTTCGCGAGCATTCGGTTTTCGATTTGAGTGCTGCCGTCGTGGCTCGAGGCGCTGGGACGACGCGCCAGACGGTTCATCACTATTTCCCGTCCATGCGCGACTTAGTTTTCGGGTTAGCTGACGAGTTGACGGTTGCCTTTCAGGGGGCTGGGAAGGGCCTGGATGTCGAGGCCTTCGACTGGCCATACCGCTTTGCGGATCGGGTGGCCGGCATCGCGTTGAACGATCCGATCCCGAACCGCCAGGTGCTGTTGGTCTCGGCCTCGCAAGGTCGTGGTATGGCAGCTGCGACGGCGGAGACGTCCCAGGAGATCATCCCGGCGCTTCAGCGTCGGAACTCGGTGGGTGCTGACCGGGCCACGTGGATGACTGTGACCTTGTTTCGGGGGGTGCTGTTCACCTGGGCTGCCGAGAAACTTTCAGACGAAGAGCTTCGCAGAAGCCTGCACGACGTCGCCGAGCTGGTGTCGGCCCAGCGTCGCGTCTGGGCTGAAGAAGACAGCAAGGGTTCGGACTGATGGCGTTGCGTCACGTCGGCCGCCTGGCCGTGGTGGTTTTGGTAGCCGCTGGCGCGGTCATGGTGGTCGCGTCACCGGCCGGTGCGTGGTCGTCTTCGGACGGTTCGTATGTCGTGTTCGGCGGTGGCCACAACGGAGGGGTCATCGACGTTCAGGTCGACGCCTCCGGGAACATCTACACATGCGGCGGCCTGAGGGGCAGCGGAGACGTCGATCCCAACTACTACGACTCGACGGAGGCCAACGAATCGGCTGCCGGCAAGCAGTCGTCGTTGGTGACCAAGTTGGATTCGTCTGGATCTCTGGTGTGGTCGTCGCTGATGGATTCCAGCGGCGACGACTGGGTCCAGGACTGCGTGCTGGACTCGTCGGGCAACGTGTACGTAACCGGCAAGTTCATCGGGTCGATGGATTTCGATGACGACGGTACTGCCGAGGTCACTGCGCTGGACGACGCAAACGGTGGCTACGACGCCTACGTCGCCAAGCTCAACTCGTCGGGGACCGTGGTGTGGTGGAAAGTCGTCGGCAACACCACTGACGTTTCGAGCCAACTGGACACCGTCTACGGCTACGGCGTGGGCGTGGACTCGTCGGGCAACGTCTACTTCGGCGGCCACTTCACCGGCACTATCGACATCGACCCGAGTGGCACGACGACCGCTGTGACCGCGACGACCAACGCGAACAAGTACGACGCCTACCTAGTCAAATTGGACTCGTCAGGCAACACGGTGTGGACCAGGCACTGGGGAGGGTCGGCCAACGACTACCTCTACGACATCGACGTGGACTCTTCGGGCAACGTCGTCGCCGTCGGCATGCACAACAACGGTGCGGGCGACGTGAACTACCACCCGATCGCCGGCGGGTGCACGTCGTCTTGCGGGGAGACGCTCGTCACCGGATACGGGGGATGGGATGGTTCCATTTCCAAAATCGGCTCCGACGGCACGTTGACCTGGGCGGGCTTCGTTGGCAGCGCCTTCAACGACCGCCTCCTCGGCGTCACAACCGACGACTCCGGCAACATCTACGGCACCGGCTACTACAAGGCCGCTGGGACCCCGGACTTCGATCCCGGTTCCGGGTCGTCGATCACGCTTCCAACGAACTCCTCGGGTGACGACGCCTTCGTAATCAAGGTCGGTTCGGACGGTAACGGCGTGTGGGCCAAGGCGTTCGAGACGACGTCGGGCGTCGGCGTCGACCAGGGCGACGGAATCGCCGTCGACGGGTCGGGCAACGTATACGTGACCGGCATCTTCGACACCAACGACACCGTCGACTTCGACCCCGGGTCAGGCACCACGGCATTCACTGCCGACAACACCGACGACGTCTTCGGCGTGAAGCTCGACTCGTCGGGAAGCCTGGTGTGGGCCCGGCAGTTCGAGACCGAGGGCACCTACTCACCCGAAGGGAACTCCGTCGCCGTCGACGGGTCGGGCAACGTCTACTTCGCCGGAAAGTTCTACGGGCATATGGACTTCGACCCCGGCAGCGGTGAGGCCTGGTGGCTCGCGACCACCGCCATGGCCAGGCAGGACGGGTTCGTGGTCAAGCTGGACTCTTCGGGAGACCTTGGCAACGGCAACTCGGCCTGGGTGGAGAACGCCCCGTCGGGCTGGGACGTGGTTCACGGCCCCGTCGACGGCACCAACCTCCAGGGCTGGCTGTCCGAGGTGGTTAGGACGTCGCCGCTTTGTTCGGGCGGCAAGTGGGAGTTCGACCACATCAGCAACCTCGGCCATCGCCTCTACGTGATCCAGGACTCCGCTTTGGCGTCGTCGGGTCTCGGGGTCGGCGACTACATCTGGGCGAACTATTCGACTTATTCGGCGACGGTCCCGGACTACAACCAGCTCTGGTTGGGCAGCGCAAACGACCACGACGGCAACACCTCGATGCTGGGCCAGACCTTCAAGATTCTCGGGTGGACCGCAGGCGCGAACGCTGGCTCCACGGTCTCGTACTACACCGACTCCAGCAATGTCCTGCAGTGGGAAACCAATGGCACGGCAAGGGCCGGCACCGTCGATAAGGGAGCAGGGGCCGGGGTCGTCCCGTCGGGCTACAGCGTCTACTTCGCGCTTGCCAACAAGAACTACGAGTCGCGGAGCTTCGCCGATCTGGAATCGATCTCGGCTACGAGCTGTGGGACGCCGGGCTTCAGCGTGTCCGAGTCTTCACGGACGGTGTCCGAATCTGGCTCCACACAGACCTTCACCGTGGTGCTGACCGGCGATCCGTCATCGGACGTGGTCATCGACGTGTCGAGCAGCGACACCGGCGAGGCGACCGTGTCGGCCTCGTCGCTGACGTTTACGTCCAGCAACTGGGACACCGCCCAGACGATCACCGTGACCGGCATCCCGGACCTCCTCGACGACGGTGACCAGACCACGACGGTCACCCTGTCGGTTAACGACGGTTCGTCCGACGACGACTTCGACTCGCTGGCCGACCAGACGGTCAGCGTCACCACGACTGACGTCGACCTGGCCCCGGCCTTCACCACGGCGATCACCTCGGGATGCGCCGGCAGCGGCTGCAGCCTCATCGGCCTCGCCGAGGGTGGCAATACCGGGACGTTTACCGTGGTCCTAGATACCGCGCCGGCCGGAAACGTCGTGTTCGACGTGACGTCGACCGACACCACCGAAGCGACCGTCTCGACGGCCACGCTCACCTTCACCGGCTCTAACTGGGACACCGCCCAGACCGTGACGGTCTCCAGCGTCGACGACGACCTCGACGACGACAGGCAGGACTGGGACGTCATCGTCGCCGTCAACGACGCAGCGTCCCACGATGCCTGGGACTCCCTAGCCGACGGGAACATCGACGGCAAGACCACCGACGACGAGGTCTCCGGGTTCACCCTGTCGGGAACCACCGCGTCGGTGTCCGAGAACGGGTCGACGGCGACGTTCACCGTGGTCCTGGACTCCGAACCGACCGGAAACGTCGTGTTCTCGCTGTCGTCGGCTGACACCGGCGAGGTCACTGTCTCACCGGCGGCGCTCACGTTCACCAGCTCAAACTGGGACACCCCGCAGACCGTCACGCTCACGGGAATCGACGACACCGCATCAGATGGCAACCAGACGACCAACGTCACCGTGTCGGTCAACGACTCTTCGACCGCCGACAGCGCCTACGACGCGCTCAGTGACCTGGCAGTCGCCGTCACCACCGCCGACGACGACTCGGCCGGCGTCACCGTGTCGGCGTCAGGTGGAGCCACCACCGTCTCTGAAGCCGGGTCGACCGACACGTTTACCGTGGTGTTGAATACCCAGCCGTCCAGCAACGTCGTCATCAACGCATCGTCGGGCGACACCGGCGAGGCCACGGTGGCCCCGGCGGCGCTCACGTTCACCAGCTCGAACTGGAACACCCCGCAGACCATGACGGTCACAGGGATCGACGACGACTCCAACGACGGGGACCAGACCACGACGATCACCGTGTTCGTCGTCGACGGGTCCTCCGATGACGCCTATGGCAGCGTCGCCAACCTGACCCTGGATGCCACGACCACCGATGACGACTCGCCCGGCCTGACGATCTCGACGAGCTCGGTGACCGTCACCGAAGCGGGGTCCGCTTCGACGTTCACCGTCCAGCTCAACACCAAGCCCAGCTCCAACGTCGTCGTCAACGTCTCGACGTCGGACTCCGGCGAGGCGATCGCATCGACGACCGCGCTCACGTTCACGCCGAGCAACTGGGACATCGCCCAGACCGTGACGGTCACTGGCGTCAACGACATCGAGGACGACGGGAACCAGACATCGACAGTAACCCTTTCGGTCAACGATGCAGGCTCCGACGACGACTACGACTCCGTCACCGACAGCACCATCTCGGTGACGACCACTGACGACGACGACCCGGTGGTCACCACCACGACCGCTCAGGCACCGATGACAACCGCTCCGGAGTTAGGAACTGTCAGCCTGTCGGCCATTCCCGCATGTTCGTCGGTGACCATTCATTGGGCTCCCGGTACCACGTCGGGCCTCCAGTCGTTCTCGCTCGCCTCCAAGGCCCCGGGAGCCGGCTGGATCACCCACAGCACCCACCTGTCCCCGACCCGGTCGTTCGCCATTGGGAGCCTGGCCAATGGCCTCCACAGCTTCCAGATCCAGGCCCTTTATGACAATGGAACCTCGAAGGTCTCCAACGTCGGAGACGTCACCATCTCCGACTGTCCGGTGATCATCTTGCCGACGCCGACCACGGGACCGCCGTTCGCCATGCCGGTTACCACCACTACCACGCCGGTCACCACCACGATTGCGCCGGTTACCACCACGACGACCACCACTACCACGCCGGTTACCACCACGGTCGTGCCACCCACCACTACGACCAATGGTGCTGGGGGATCGGGTTCTGGGACGACGACGACCACGACGGAGGCACCGCCTCCCTCG
>DEAU01000032.1:682-15357 GCA_002348705.1 Candidatus Neomicrothrix sp. UBA2974 | reverse complement strand
CACCACCACCGCACCAACCACCACACTGCCCACTACCAAGGGAGGAACTCGCAGCGCCTCTTCTGACGAGTCTTGGACCGTTCTTGTCTACGTGATGGGTGATACCGACCTCGAGGCTTTCGCTCTAGATGATCTGGAAGAAATGGCTGGAATTGACACGACTGGCAACGTGACCGTCGTTGCGCTGGTAGACCGCACTCCGGACACTCCCGGAATAGGGGGGTACACCGATGCCGGCATCTTCGGTGTACCCAACTGGGAGGGAGTCCGTCTCGTTGAATTTGCCGAGGGAGAGATATCGGTCCTAGTCAATGAATCAGACGAAGACTTTGAGGCCAACCTCGGCACTGCAGAGCAGCTCGAGAACTTCGTCTCCTACGGGCTCACCAAGTTCCCATCAGACAACAATGCCCTAGTGTTCTGGGACCACGGGGGCGGCTGGACCGGCATGGGACCAGACGAAACCGATGGCTATGACGTCCTCAACCTGACCGAAATACGAACTGGTCTGCAAGCAGGACTAGCTGGCGCGGATTTGGACAGGCTCGACCTCATCGGATTTGATGCCTGTCTCATGGCCACCTACGAGGTGGCGGCATCTGTGGCTGGTCTTGGGGAAATACTCGTGGCGTCCCAGGAGTTGGAACCAGGTCATGGCTGGGACTACCGAGCGTTCAACTCCCTTGCAAATGGTAAGGCCACCTCGGCTGAGGAACTTGGCATAGCGATAGCGGACGGCTTCTTGGAGCATGCGGAGGACTTCGGGACTGACATCGACGTCACCTTGTCCGTCATTGATCTGGACGCTTTCTCAGACCTTCAGAAAGCACTGGATGGATTCGCTGAACCAATGATCGAATACCCCACTGAAGCCGCTCCTGAGGTGGCGAGAGCTGCAAACGAAACGCTGCAATTCGGCAAGAGCCCGAATCCAGCGAACAGTTCATACCTCTTCGATTTGGGTGACTTCGCCTCAAGCCTCTTGGGACTCGGCATCGATGACGAGATCGATGAACTCCAAACGGCTCTAGAAGAAGCAGTTGTTTACAAGGTGGCTGGACCAGTGGCTGGACGCGCCACGGGTGTTTCCATCTACCTGCCGACCAAGTCTGAGTACTTCAACTCCGACTACGTGGAAGATGGGTTTGCCCCCGAGTGGGAGGCCTTCCTCCAGTCTCATTATGAGGCTGGAACCCTGATCCCTGAAGAATCGGTGGCCCGCTTCCTTGAAGACAGTGGAAGCTATTTCTTTGACGAGGATGGACTGAACTTTTTCGGATATGTCGATCCAGCGGCTGAGGGAGCCGTAGCCGAAGTGATCATCTACTACGGCGCAGTTGACCCTGAGGATGACAGCCTCTACTTCATCGGTGAGGAGTCGGGATGGGTCGCCGACGATGACAGCGGTGAGATCGCAGCAATTTACGACCTCACAATCCTCACGATCAGCGATGGCTACGACACCGCATACGCCTACACAGACTTCTACTACGACGCCGAAGAAGACCTGCTTCTGTTCGATGTCCCGATGACCTATGGATCAGCCGATCTGACAGATGACATGTATATCGACCTAGTCCTGTCCATGGCGGTTGATGCCACGGCCGGAGAAATCATTAGCGAGGTCTACTACCAGGTTGATGAGTTCGGCCAATGGAGCGAGTTCATTGCTGATCCCGAAGGATTCATATGGCCCGCAGTGTTGATGGAGGAGGAGGACGGTTCACTGATTTGGGTGGACGGAAGCGACATTCCTCTTTACGCAGACATCCCTAGCCTCGAGTACTCGTTTGAGCCACTTCCCTCAGGGATCACCCTTGTCGCTGAACTGTGGATCTACGACTATGCAGGGAACAGCGATTTCCTCCGTCTCGTAGACCTGGTCCCCTAGCGTCCCGCCCGGTCCGACTTGAGGAACTCAGCCTCAAAAATGCGTGGAACTCGCGACCACCCGACCAGATCCGCCACTGTCGCTATCGTTAGTCGGGCTGCCGAGATTTGGTCTCGGGACCTCCGGTCCCCAGACCAAAGAAAGTTGAGCTGGGCGACTGCACAACGACCTTCGACCTGGCCGGCAAACCTGACGAAAGCGCCGACCTGTGCCTAACGCGAGGCTAACTCACGGGACAGACACCACTTCACTGACACGGCGGAGAAAGTCCGGACCGAGGCAGTACTCAACCTGTCGTCGGTTGTGAGGACCCAACGGGGCCTCGGTCAGTTCGAAGAAGTGCTGATCGAATTCCACGGCGTGCCAATAGACCCAGTTTCGTTGCAGATTCCCTGCAAGGAAACGAGCATTGGCCGTGCGACCATCCACCACGAGCAACGTTCCCGGAGTGAGGAAGTGCTCAAAGACAAGGATGTCTGCGGCCATCGGCATCCTGTCTGGGTGGGCAGTGGAAAGACCGCGAAGGTCACCTGAAGAACTGAAGAGGTCGGGGCCGTCCAGATAGACGAGGTCGGGCGCTAGGTCGGGAAGATCTCTGTAGTAGGTGCAGAGGCGACCCTGAAATTCCCCCACTTCGACCGGGCAATGGTGGAGGTGAACCCGACTCGAAAGTTCTTGGGGCACCCTGTCTCGGGCGACCGCGATCCAATCCGCGTCATTGTCCGCCGAGTGGACTTCAAACGCGTTCGACCGACGGAGATCCCGTCCAACTACTTCAGTGTGCAAACCCTCGTTCACATGGAGGGCCGCGGCGAAGACGGCGGTCGAGTAGCCAACCCCGAACTCGAGGACGGTGGTCACCCGCCTTGAAAGGACCAGGTGATGGAGGCGGAGCAGGTCATCGATCTCTGGAGCGAACGGAACGTCATTCTCAGGGTCCACGGCACTCCACTGGTCGCTGGGCTCCACCTTCGCCCCCGGATCCTCCGGTGGAACGAGCCCGAGCACCACGTGGATCGGGTGATCAGCCAGATGGGCGACCGGCTCGAACCCGGCAAAGAGGGCCGATTCCAGGTCGCCATGCGTCACTGCCATCTCAGGTCACCCCCTTGGCCATTCGATCTACAGCCCGACAACTGGTCGGGCTGAGAGGATTCGAACCTCCGACCTTCGGTCCCCCAGACCGACGCGCTAACCAAGCTGCGCCACAGCCCGTGGCAGCGAGTTACCTTACCGGTGTCCCTGCAACGAAAACCCAGACGAAATCCCACACATCTCGAACGGTCTGGCTGGCAGCCTGCGACGGTCCCCCACACTCTGGACAGTCAACACACACTCCCTCCAGTTAGGTCACAAGGGCAACGAGCCCCTGAACAAGGCGCCACGCAAGATAGATGCCTGCAGCGCCGGCAAAGACCCAGAAGTGCCAAGGAATCCTTTGTGATCGCACAGTCGTCCCATTGCTACCGACCACTCGCTCTCCGCACTTCGGACAGGTTCCTACGACCGACACCGAGTTCGGACTCAAATATCGGGCACACGGTTCGCACCACGGCATCAGCATCGACCCCCAGACCTTGTTGAACTGGGCTGTCAGGTCTTTCGCACGGCCAGGATGGCCAGGTCGTCCTGAACCATGCCAGCGCTGAAATCGTTTGCGGCATCCAGCAACTGTTTACACAACACGCCAGGAGAGATCCCCGGATTCCGTCGCACCATGTCGCCAATTCGCTCTTCGCCGAACAACTCGTCGCCGCTTCGGGCTTCCGCTAAACCGTCGGTGTACATAACGGCCATGTCGTCTCTGGCTAGAGGTATCTCTCTGCTGAAGTAGGTGGCCTCCGAAGTGAGCATCAGTAGTGGACCGGTAGACCGAAGCGGCCGAACCTCACGGTCGTGCCACAGGAACGTGGCGGGGTGGCCAGCCGAGGCGTAACGCATCGTTTCCGCCTCGGTATCAAATACCAGTACGACTAGAGAGATGAACTCTTCGAACCGCTCCACCGAGGACATCTGCCGGTTGAGTTCCTCTAGGGCCTGCGCCGGATCGCGGAACTGCCGAAGGAAGGTCCGGAGCAGATACTTGGCTTGAAAAGCGGTGATCGAGGCTTCAATACCATGTCCAGCTACATCGCCCACCACAGCGGCCAAGCGAGTCTCTGACATCTTGAACACATCGAAGAAGTCTCCAGCCATGAGCCCGGTTCCCGCCTGATACACCCGACCAGTTTCGAAGCCGGAGAAATCGGGCAACTCTTCCGGGGCGAGTCGACCCGCCCAGGCCTTTGGCGCCAGGTCTTCCTGCTCGAGCGCCTCTTGGGCTCTTCGCTCGATATCGATGCTCTGCCGGGCCATACGTGCTTCTCGCACGGCGTGCCGAGCCCACGCTGTGGACACAAGAGCTGGGATGGCCACCATTGAGAACACCATGGCGCCCGCCGCCCCTTCGACGAAGGCATTGACTAAGGACGCCAAGGCCAGCAGGCCATATAGGGACGCAGAATGCAACTCCTTGCGAAACGTCGACCAGGCCAGCGTGTATGAATCAGGTGCCACCTCGGGATCGATCCGCCCGACGAGCCGGTACCGCTGACGGGCGGAACGGGCCCATCCGTAAGCCGCTGCAAGGCAAACGATGCCGAGGACGATGAGGACCGGCGAGCGCATGTGTACCCAGCGTAGTCGTGGGCATCCCATCTGAAGGTCCGACTCGCACCGGACGTACTACTCGGAGCGTCTCCGAACCCTCAATTTGATGGGAGTTGACCCCAGATCAAGGTCTTCGCGGAGGCGACGCTCCAGATAACGCAACCAAGTCCGGGGGACCTCGCGGTTGGCAAACAGGGTGAAAGTAGGCGGGTCAGTTGCACCCTGAGTGGCATAGAGAATTCTTATTCCGGCCGGTGCAGGATGAGCGGCCTGAGCGGCCCGGACTACATCGTTGACCTTCCGGGTCGGGACTCTGGTGCGGTAGTCGTCGAGAGTGTCTTCTAGGGCCGGCCAAAGTCGCTGGACGTTCCTGCCCGTTAGAGCGCTGATTCGCAGGACCGGCGCCTCTCCCACAAAATGCAGCTTCTCTCCGACCTGAAATATGACGTCTTCGCGCTGCTCGGCGTCACAGAGGTCCCACTTGTTGAGTAGCACCACAATTGGGCATCCAGCCGCGTCGACACGTTCAGCAAGTCGCTGGTCCTGATGGCTGACCCCGAGGGTGGCGTCGACGATCAATAAAGCAACGTCGGCTCGGTCGACGGCCCGTAGCGCCCTAACAAGTGAGTAGTACTCGGTGTCCTCGTCGATCCGGGCCTTTCGTCGCATGCCTGCAGTGTCGATGAAGCGGACAGGACCGTGATCGGTCTCGACCACCGTGTCGATCGTGTCTCGTGTAGTCCCGGGACGGTCATGAACGACGGCCCGTTCCTCACCGATAAGCCGATTGAACAGAGTGGACTTGCCTACGTTGGGACGGCCCACCAGTGCTACCCCGACAACTCGATTCTCGTCTTCTTCCTCGTTGATCTCATCGTCATCATCATCGGGAAGGACTGACACGAGTCGGTCCAGAAGGTCACCGGCTCCGCGTCCGTGCAACGCACTCACCGGTGACGGCTCACCAAGGCCCAGAGACATGAGTTCCCAAATAGCAGACTCGTGGACCTGATCGTCGACCTTGTTGGCCACCACCAGCACTGGTCCGTGCGAGTTCCGAAGCAGGGCTGCGACGCGAGCGTCGTCCTCGGTTACCCCGACGGTTGAGTCCACAACAAACAGGATGGCATCAGCCTCAGCAATCGCCCGCTCGCTCTGCCGGCTCACCTTGCCGTCTAGTTCATCACCAACAGCTGTCCACCCACCGGTGTCGACCAGAGTAAATCCACGTCCCTGCCAGAAGGCCTCCACCTCTTTGCGGTCCCGAGTCACACCCGGTCGTTCCTCAACGATCGCCTCCCGCCGGCCAATGATTCGGTTCAGCAGGGTCGACTTGCCCACGTTCGGACGACCAACAATGGCTACCACTGCACTCACGTCAACTCCCCAGCTGTCGCACTGGCAAGCGACCCAATCTCAAGCGCCGACCGCAGCGAGGTCCCGTCCGCGGGGACCACCTCTACCGGCCGAGGAAGTTCGGCGGGCTCCAGGCCGTCAAGGAACCGTCCTTTGCTCAGGCACACATCGGGAAGCAGGTAGCGATGTCCGACCGGCTGACTATCAAGCACCCGGGCCAGATCCTCACCCACCAGGAGTCCGGTCACTCCGACGTTTCCGCCGAAATATCGATTCTTCACCGGCAGGACCCGGACGTCGTCGCGTCCTAAAGATGCCAAAAGCGGCCTCAGCACCAAGGCCCCCAACTCACTGGTGAGCACCGCTACTGGAGCATCGCGACGCGGGCGAACCCTTGGCTTAGTCAGCAAAACTTCACCAGTTGTTGGCCCAGATAAGCCGCAAGACCGTGGGGCACGAAACCCGAGCGCTGGAGCTCCGTCAACCGACTGGAAGAACCCGGAAGACCGTTTCGGCATCCCCGCGGTTCCTTCGTCGGCGCCCTTCCAAAACTCCTGCTCGAAAACCCGCGCCATGCCCACGCCGTCCTCGGTCATGTCCACACCGGCATAAACCTCAAGTGCTGGAAATTGGCGACGAGCCAGCAGGTAGTACTCATCTGCAGCGTGGACGAGTCGGCGCCCCAGTCCAGCCAGAAAGCGCTCCTGCCAGGCCTCCACCGTTTCGATCACGTCAACCGCCTCGGAAGTGGTGTGGGCTCGCATCCTGGGCTCATCGTTGTGGCGACTCACCCCCAGAGGCACTATGCAAACGCTGGATAGGTCGCTAAACCTCTCAGCTATACCAGCCAGCGTGTCCTCCAACCATGCGCCGTCATTGAGTCCGGGACAGACAACGACCTGGCCGTGAACGACCACCCCATGATCCAACAATGCTGTCAGCCAGCGCAGACTGGTAGCCCCCCTCCGGTTCCGGAGCATCTCTATCCGCTTTTCCGGATGCGTGGCGTGGATGCTGACATATAACGGACCAAGACCTTCGGAGATCACTCTCTCTAGATCAGCTTCGGTAAACCGGGTGAGCGTCGTAAAGTTTCCGTATAAGAACGACAGGCGATAGTCGTCGTCCTTGACGTACAGGCTGCGACGAAGGCCAGGCGGCAACTGGTAGATGAAGCAGAACTCGCAGTGGTTGTCGCACGTGCGAACCCGGTCGAAGAGTGCACTGTCCACTTCGATGCCCAGAGAACTACCGGCAGGCTTTTCGACCACAACCTCACGATGCAGGCCGCCGCGTTCCACCGACATTCTCACAACGGGTGCGTCCACGAGAAGCTGGTACTCGATCACGTCGCGCGGAACACGATCGTCAATGGTGAGGAGTCGGTCGCCCGGAACCACACCGGCTCGTTCGGCTGGCGATCCGGCGGTAACGGCGACCACCACAGGGGCCGACATGGCTACGAGGATACCCATGAGGCCTGCCACCACCCTTCGGACTGCACCCCACGGGTAGGGTCGCTGGCGTGACGACGGGCCCGCAACAAACTTCCGCTGGAGGTGTCGACCACGGCGTAATCCGCGTCCTCCTCGCTGAGCCTAGGGGTTTCTGCGCCGGAGTAGAGATGGCAATCAAGGCCCTTACCTGGATGGTTCGGGCATTCGACGAGGCCGTTTACTGCTACCACGAAATCGTCCACAACAAGCTGGTGGTCGAGCGTTTCGAAGCTCTGGGAGTTGTGTTCGTCGACGACATCGACGAGGTCCCCGAGGGAGCACCAGTAATGCTGTCAGCCCACGGTTCAGCACCCGAGGTAGTCCGGCGGGCCCATGAGATCGGCGGCTACACAGTTGACGCCGTCTGTCCACTGGTCACCAAGGTCCACCACGAGGTCAAGACGAGAGCTGCCAAGGGTTATCAAATCGTCTATGTGGGCCACGCTGGTCACGAGGAGGCCGAGGGAACGATCGCCGTCGCTCCCGATGCCATTTATCGTGTGGAGCACCCCGACGAGGTGCGGGCCCTCCCCGACCTTGGCGACGACGTGGCCATCCTCGCCCAGACCACACTCAGCCACCGAGACTGGGGCGGCGTAGTCGATGCCGCTGGCGACCGCTGGCCGGACCTATGGTCGCCGGGGCGCAGTGACTTGTGCTTTGCCACCACTAACCGGCAAGGAGCGCTGTTAGACCTAGTCGACAGATGCGACGCAGTGGTGGTGATCGGCTCGACAAACAGTTCCAACACACGAGCACTCGTCCAGTTGGCCACAGAGGCAGGCTGTGAGCGTGTGGTGTGGATCAACCGGGCCGAAGAACTGCCGGATGACCTGTCGGGCACCGTCGGTGTGACTGCCGGGGCCTCAGCTCCTGAAGACGTGGTGGACGCTGTAATCCGCTCATTGTCGCCCAGCAAGGGTGTGGAGACAGTCCGTCACACCAACGAGGACGAGTATTTTCCACCACCGCGGAACCTCCGAGACCTCCTGCACGCTGCCCGGGGCTTCGCTGTTCTCGGCTTCGGTGGGCCCTCTCCGTCAGGACATCTGGACGATCGTTCGATCGACGCCTCGGATGCCCTCACTGCCCTGGACCGCCTCAGCCACGACGGTTAAGATCTAATCCAGCATCGGGCAACTCAGGTTTCAACGATTCGTCTATCGCAAGGTCTGGGTCTGGCATCGCTGGTCGGCCTGCCAACCTCTGCGCCTCGTCGAACGCCACCTGCAGACCGACCCGGAGTCTCTCTGTCAATTCGTCAACGACTCGTCGGGGAACCCTCCCATCCACCTCGGGTGGTTCGATCGGCTTGCCGACGACCATGACGACCTTAGACGGCCGAATCAACGGAGAACCTCCGGGCATGGCGTGATCAGTTCCAGCAATTCCCATCGGCACGATTGGCACCCGTGCTCGAGCTGCCACGAAGGCCGGACCGGCGTGGAGAAGGTCGGACCGGACCACTGGTCCAAACTGGCGGGTCCCCTCCGGAAACATCACCATAGGCTCGCCCCGCTCAAGCACCTCCTGACAGGCTCGTAGCGCTGCTCGGTCAGCTGTACCCCTCTCGACCGGAAATCCGCCGACAATGGTAAGAAAACGCCCTGCTAGGCGGCTCCTCCATAACGATTCCTTGCCTAAGAACCGCTGGCGACGGGCAGTCACCATGCCCCCAACCGGCGTATCGAGATACGAACGGTGGACCGGCGACAGGATATAGGCACCCTCTCGAGGCAGGTTTTCCCGACCGACCACCCTGAATCGAAACCACGCTTTACACAGCAGCCAGAGTGCCGACCAGCAGACACGGTAGGCGAGTCGATCGATGAGCGACATCCGGCGTCCGAGGTCCGAACCAATCCCAACACCGCCCGATCGGTCAACCGACTCTGCACTAATCATTCGAGCATCTCCACGATCGCGTCGACTGCGTCCCGCACCGTGAGGTCGGAAGTGTCCAGTACCCGAGCCCCGTCAGCCGTGATCAGGGGGCTAGCTGCACGACTGGAGTCGGCATCGTCTCGCAAGCGGATCTCGGCAGCTACCTGTTGCACACCCATCCCCGGGAACTCGTCTGCTCGTCGGCGAGCTCGCACTTCAGCGGAAGCTGTCAGGTAAACCTTTAGTTCGGCGTCCGGGAAAACCACAGAACCAATGTCGCGCCCCTCCATTACCCCTCCCCCCAGTTCGTCCACCCACCGACGCTGACGCTTTACCAGTTCGACTCTCACAGCAGGATTGGCGGCTACTGCACTAACAGCTGCTGTTACCTCCGGTCCGCGAATAGCCTCCGAGGCGTCCTCACCATCAACTAAGCAACGTGACCCAGTCACGTCGAGGTCCACGGAGCGAGCGACGGTCGCCACCGCCTCCGCATCATTGAGGTCAACGCCGCGCCGCAGGACGGCATGGGCCACACCCCGGTACATGGCACCGGTGTCCAAGTACTCAAGGCCAAGGCGGTCCGCTACAGCACGAGCCACTGTGGACTTCCCGGAACCAGCCGGCCCGTCGATGGCGATCACCTGCGGTGGCACGTACTCAGCTTCCTTCGTCCGCTGATCGATCAGCCACCTCTGGCCGGTTCCCGTTACGGAGTGCCTGCAGGTGGCCATAGAAGTCCGGGTAACTAGTGGAGACCGCATCCCAACCGGTAATCGTCGTCGGGCCTTTTGCTACTAGGGCGGCCACCGCGCACGCCATAGCGATCCGATGGTCGCCGTGTGAGTCGACGCCAACACCCCGTAGGCCAACGCCTTCCGGTCGTCCCGTTACTACCAGTCGGTCGTTCTCGACACGGACCTCGGCTCCCATACGACCCAATTGCGACTCCACTGCGGCCAGCCGGTCGCTCTCTTTGATCCGCAGTTCCTCCACGCCGTCGAACGTGGTCACCCCTTCCGCCATCGCGGCGGCCACCGCCAAGATTGGCACCTCATCGACCAGCCCCGGCACTTCGTCGGCAGCAATGTCAGTGCCCACCAATTCACTGTTGCGGACTGTCATGTCGCCGGATGCCGGATCAAGGACGAGATGGGCGCCCATCCGCTGCAAAACTTCAACGAAACCCAAACGGGCGGGACCGGCATAAACGTTGCCCAAGACAACCTCCGAACCGGGCACAATCGCGGCAGCCACGGCCCAAAATGCTGCCTGTGAAGGGTCACCAGCTATGTCGTGGGTAAACGGCTCGGGGCGGCCGGGGTGCACGGTCGTCACGTTCAAACCATCCTCAGAACTCTCATCGACGGTAATGCCCGTAGCCAACATCAGTTCCTCGGTATGCGCCCTCGACGGTCGGTCTTCAATGACGGTCGTGGGGCTGTCAGCCGAAAGGCCGGCGAATAGAACACAGCCCTTCACCTGGGCGCTGGCCACTGGGAGCCTGTACTCAATGCCCGACAGACCACCGCCTCCAACCGTAAGAGGTGCAAGGTCGCTCCCCTCTCTCCCAGCCACCGTGGCGCCCATGGCGCGCAATGGTTCTAGAACTCGGTCCATGGGGCGGCGTCGGATCGAATCGTCGCCGTCGAGAACAGACAGGAAGTCCATACCGGCTAGCAGGCCAGCCAAAAGTCGGATCCCGGTGCCTGAGTTGCCCACATCCAGCGGGCCTTTGGCTGGGCTAAGGGCACCTCCGTGGACATTGAGCACGCCTGCAGCCTCAAACGTTCGAATACCAAGCGCTTCCAAGATCCGCCGAGTCCGGAGCACGTCATCACCGCCGCTCAAACCTCGGATAGTCGAAGTCCCGTCCGCCAGAGCAGCCAGTATCAGCATGCGGTGGGATATCGACTTATCGCCAGGAACCTGGATCCGTCCACGCAGCGGACCGCCGGGCTCGACCCGCTGGACGGTCACGGCGCCAGTGGGGCCGACGAGGGCCGGTATCCCTTGGCCATGAGCCCGCCGGTGAGCCGTTCAGCCATGGCGGTCTCGACGATGAGGAGGACCACGCCTCGGTCACCCTCAGCGGAATGGGCAATCTCTAGGTCGTAGATGTTCACATCAAGTTCAGTAGCCAGGAGAGTGATGGCGGCCAACTCGCCTTGCCGGTCAGGAATTGGAACCCTGACCTCAGTTAGATCCGACGGTCGGGGGGCTCCGGTCGGAAGGCTGACTCTGGCTGCCCGAGCAGTCTCAAGGCGGCGAAGTAGACCCTTTCGGTCGCCAGCGACTACTTCACTGCGCACTGCCGAGAGAGCCGCTACTAGATCCGCAAGGACGTCGTCGATTGCCGTGGCGTTCTCAGTGCAGATGTCTGGCCATATTCCTGGGTGGCCGGCTGCTACTCGAGTCATGTCTCGGAATCCGCCGGCGGCGAGGCGCAAGACTGCCAGGTGTTCTTCAGAGCGTGCCGCGGCGATACCCATCAGGGCCGCTGCAGTGAGGTGCGGGACATGCGAGACGATGGCCACAATCGCATCGTGACGGTCAGGAGGCAAGGTCACAATTTCCGCTCCAAAAGATGAAACGACCGCCCGGACTCGGGCAAGCACGTCTCCTGAGGTGTCAGCCGTCGGCGTAAGTACCCATGTGGTGTCCACAAACATTTCCGGATCCGCGCCCTCGACACCCTCCTGCTCCGAGCCGGCCATGGGATGACCGCCAACGAACCGATCATCGGCTACTGACTCAACCAGCGACGCTTTGACGCTTCCCACATCGGTGACCAGGCCATCGGGAGAAGCTGCCAGCGCCTCGGTAACGGCTTCGGCTAGGTACCCCACAGGCGTGGCCGCGAAGGTGATCTCGGCATCGCTATCCCATCCTTCACAATCGATTGCGCCGATGGCAAGGGCCGACCCCAGGCGCTTCTCGTCCTGATCGACACCGGAGACATGCCAGCCTCGGGCCCGTAATGCCATGCCAATCGAACCTCCAATGAGGCCAACGCCCACCACCGTGGCTCGTCGCACTAGCCGCTCGTCGTTTCGGTGAGCGTGCGCGTCAGACTCGGGCTTGGTGTCGGGGACCGCCATAGGCACCGATGCTACCGGCGACCCGCTTCTGCCTCAGGGGGAGTTAGTCACCCGAGCGGCGCAGGCCATCAGCGCCATTTGTGGATAGGTCGACGGTGGGACAAAGCCATCGAGTTCCACACAGAGTTTTGACCAGCCGGGCAGTCCTATGTTCCCAAGTGGCGGGCCAGGTCGACCAGATCGCCGGCCAGAATGTCGAAATCCTGGTCGGGTTGTGGAGTTGGACTAACCGGCACTGGAAACGCCCCGGGAGTCGTTGAGGACGCTGACTAGCCGAATGACCGTGGTGGGCCATGAGGAACCTAATGCATTCGGGTTACGCGCCTTTTCGGGGCTGAAAACCAGAAAAACCGCCCGAAGGCGGCCAAAAGAATGTCGACAATCTCTATTTTACCACATCTAAGTTTTCAATGTTGGATCCTGGGTGGGGTTTTCTTCAGAACCCCCACCCCGCAGGGGGGATGGGAGGTGAGATAGGAGCCTCAGATACGCGCAGACAGCCCCTTATCCCGCCCCCCAGCACATGGTGACGTAGGGCGCAGCTGCACGGTCTTTGACATCCTGCGGCCACGACTCGTAGTCCTTCAATGAGAAGGCCTTCATCAGTCCATCCAAGGTGCATTGGCAGATATCACGAGCAGACAGCCCATCTCCATCTGCCGCGTCAACAAGCGCCTCAACGATCGGCTGGCAGATATCCACCCAGAGGGCCTGATACTCATCTGGCCACTCAGAGTCTTGAGCGGCTGCTGCCACCTGCGCCTTAAGGGTTGCAACCTCTTCCCGCAACGCCTCCAACTCGGCGGAGTCTGAACCCCCGCCACAAGCCGATGCGACCAGAATCAACACCACGACCGCTGCGAGTGTCCTCATCCCTTGAGTCTGTCACCCCTCCCTGGCGGGGCGGGGGCAACGTCGGAGCCCCAGATGTAGATATGCGCAACTGAAACCGCAAGCCTTGTTGCCTCAATTGATAAGGACAAATGTTGGGACCTCTGCTGCGACGAGCGAGGCATCGAGAGTTGCTTCTGACCCGTCGTAGAGCCGAGTCAAGACAGTTCCTGTCACATCAGCAGGTAAACCAGCACCAGCCCAGATCGCGTAAACCGTTGCTCCGTTTGGCATGTCGAACCGAGTTGAGTTCTCTGCAAGTCCTGTGACTGATTCGAAATTTCCGATTGTCGAAATGACGGTCTCCCAAGTTTCACTAACGTTCTGGGGTATTTTTGGGCGGTCGTAAACGGCGCCAGCGATGATTACCACCTCGGCACCGTTAACGAACGAGACCACCGAGCCTGTAAATGCGATCTGGGCTAGTTCCTCCTCCGAACCACCCTGAAGAGAGCTTTCGCCAATCAGTGCTTCGGTGACCCAGAAAGGTTTCTCTTGGTGTCCGTGCCGATCCAGGAAGGCTCGGTATTCAGCGGAGAAGAAGGTGTTGCTACTCCTAATGGAATGAATATTGCCCACGTCGAAGAACTCGTGGGCTTCTTGGAGAATAGGTTCCCAATATTCCACCATGGAGTCGAACATGCCTGCCTGTCCGCCAAGCAGCACCACCGACAAGGGGTCAGCGGCTTTTATTGCCTTGTAGGACTCGCGGAGAAGATCGAGATAGGCCGCAGAGTCTTCCTGGAAGAATGTAAGGCCAGGCTTTTGCATCTCAGGTTCATTGGCGACCTCCCAATGGCGCATCGGGTACTCGAGTCCTGGCATGTCGTTGAGACCGTCGCCGTCATAACGCTCAACTGTGGCTTCCAACCAGGCCGTATAAGCCCCAATGTCGCACGGTGCATAGAGAGAGTCACCAAGTTCAGGGAAGGTTGGCTTGGCCTTGGGCTGATCGCCGTGGCAAGTCTCTTGGTCCCAGTCGGCAAACGGCCAGAGAGTCGTAAGGACAGCAACCCTGTCCTTTTGCATGACACGAACCATCTTGTCTGTGTCTCGCCAGTTGTAGTTCCCTGGGTCCACCTCAATAAGACCCCAAGAGAACACGCCTGGGTGCGGCCTACGCCAGCCTCCAGGACCATCGCCCCTACCAGCGCTGAGATGCCCAAAGCGACTCGCCCCAATGTCGTCGGGCCATTCCAATGGGGTAAGCCCAGTCGTAGTTGTTGTGCCAACGCTGATGGTGGGTGCGACGGTGGTGGTCGGTGTCGCTGTAGTCGTTGGTGCACCGGTGGTGGTCGGTGCTGCAGTCGTCGACACGGCGACGGTTGCGGTCGGCGCCACAGTAATGCTCGGTGCCGCCGTGGTAGTCGGCGCTGCAGTCATCGACGCGGCGACGGTTGCGGTCGG
>DEAU01000032.1:0-372 GCA_002348705.1 Candidatus Neomicrothrix sp. UBA2974 | reverse complement strand
CGACGCGGCGACGGTTGCGGTCGGTACCGCCGTGGTAGTCGGCGCTTGAGTTGCTACAGGGGCAACCGTCGTAACTGGTGTGGCGGTGTCTGAACTACCGTCACACCCCGAGACGACCAACGAAAACGTCAGAACAACCGCGTACTTCCTCACGGTCTGAGTCTGTCACCCCTGCCCTGAGAGTGCGGGGGCGACCTCAGAGCGCCGATAGGCCGCCGACCTGCACCAACGCAGTTCGGCCGACAGTTATGAAGTCGATTCCGCCACAGAACCGACGAAAAGGAGCGAACCGAGGGGCCAACTGGCGACCATCAGCAGCACGACAAACGACCAAGATCACGCAAATAGGCTGGTCACCGTGGTGGGCCGTGA
>DEAU01000026.1:37637-43821 GCA_002348705.1 Candidatus Neomicrothrix sp. UBA2974 | reverse complement strand
GTGGTGCGGTAGTCGTGGGTGCGGCAGTTGCGGTTGGTGTGGCGGAGTCCGGACTGCCGCCGCACCCCGAAGCCATTAGCAAGACAGCTAGAGCAGCCGTGAAAATTCGCATGCCTATAGTCTGCCAGCGCCTAGTCCCTCCTAGAGAGGCCTAGTCCCTCCTAGAGAGGTGGGTGACGGTGAGCCGACCTGTAGGCGGGGTTCTGTCACAAGCAGCGAGCGTGCTGAGGGGTTGTACACCTAGGGGAGTACAACCTGATGAACAGCACTATCGAAGCGAACAGATTCTGTATAGGGGCGTACCTGGATTGGTTGAGCGGCACGCGTAACTGTTCGCCGCACACCTATGCCGCATACAGCGGGACGTTGGACAAGCTGGTCGCCCACCTGGATGCCACACCGTTGGGTGAGGCATCCGTCATGGACCTGGAGGCGTTCGTGGAACGCCCCAGGCAGCGGCGCAGCCCGAACCATGCAAGGGGGCAGGTGGTGGTGGGTTCGGCGGCGACCCGCCGCCGAGACATCACCGTGGTGAGGAGCCTGTACAGGTTCCTGCGCGAACGGGGGCTGGTCGACTCTGATCGGTCGTCGTTGTTGAGGGTGCCGTTGTTGAACAACCGAAACCCTCGACCTGTCGACGACGACGTGTGGCAGGCCCTGTGGGGCAGCGACGTGTTGTCCGACGCTGATCGGGTCATGTTCGGGTTGGGGTTCTTCTGTGGCCTGCGCAGGGCCGAGATCACGAACTTGGCCGCGTCCCAGGTTGATTGCGACCGCGGGCAGCTGGTCGGGTTCGTCCGCAAGGGCGGCGGTGAGGCGGTGTTCCCTTACAGGTCGGCGGTACTCCTGTTCGCGGAACGCCTCCCACGTCTGGTCGGCGACCCGCAGGTGTTCCTGGGTGCCGTCGAGAGGCGCGTGGACGCGCGCAGCGGCGACCTGGTGATGGGGTGGGGGAGCAGCACCTCGAACCGTTCAGAGGGCCGTGTGGGTGCTGTGCGCGGTCCTGATTGGGCGTCGCATGCGATGAACCGTCAGGTGCGTCGCGTCTTGGTCAGGTGCGGTTTGGACGGAGGCGCGTTGACGCCTCATGTGTTGCGGCATTCGTTCGTAACGAACCTGTTGCGGGCCGACGTGCCGTTGCATGTGGTGGCGTCTCTGGCGGGGCATCGGGACGTGTCGACGACGATGCGGTATGCCGCGATCGCCGTCGATCCGCTGGCTGGGCTGCTTGTCGCCTGAAAAAGCAGAAAGACCGCCCGAAGGCGGCTGAAATCATGTCGACAACCCTGATTTTACCACACCTAAATTTTCGATGTCGGATCGTGGGTGGGGTTTCTTCAGAACCCCCACCCCGCAGGGGGGTGGGGCGACGCCAGGAGCCCTAGGTGTAGATACGCGCAGGCGCCTCGTAACTAGCGGTAGAAGGACTGGGTGTTGGAAGGCATCTCGGCTGGACAGGAGCCACTTCCGAACGCCGCTCTCATTTCAAGATCTCCGATCGGTTCCAGATAACCGAAGAGGTCCTTCTTGATGCTGTGGAAACAATGTGCGTCTGAAACAGATTTGGGATCTCTGAATGTTGGATCCGTTGGGTCGACGCGGACTATGCCTTCTGGGTGTCCGATATCAAGTGTGCCGTCGGAGTTGATTCGTACTGCCATTCCCCAATCGATCAGATCCTTCGCGTTGTTCGGATCATGCGGAGACTGAAACCAACCGCCCGCAATCGTGCCCCGCACATCAGGAGCCAGATCACAGTCGTAGTTGGCCGCAGATACGCCGTCGATGCCAAATAGGTCAATCCATTGTGACCGCATGTCTGACGGGTAGAAATCAAATGGACAGTCAGCATGTAACAGGTTCCCAAGATCACCCTGCACCAGATAACGGTCCTGGTTTGCGAACTGATTAACCCGATCGGCGTTCTTCACCACAAGATCCACCTCATCCGAGGCACCGCTCAGATTGTCAGCCCGAGCGAAGCCGACAACAGTTCCAGCGGGTACGCCCATTTCATAGAACAACCAGTTGCCGAGCTTGGTGCTTTGCCTGTTGTCTAGGTTTGCCTCTGTTTCCTCTAGGGGTGTTGTGAGGGATGCGAACGGCTCTGCCAGTTCTTCAACATGTTGGAATTGGAAGTACACCGAACACGAAAGCTGAAGCTGGACGGAGTACTGAACCTTGGTTTGTGGTGCTCCTGACTCGTCCGAATAGGTCATCTGCCAAGTCAACAATCCAACACTGGTCGCATTGGCAGGAGCAAATAGAGACGTGTCCTGAGAGAGAAACACATAATTATTGGGCTTCAACCAGTTTCCACTTACAACCATGTTTGGCGAAATGCCTGAAATAGCATCTAGCTCAACAGCATGATGCGAGAAACTAACGTTGTCCTTTTCAACGCAGCCGACCTCTCCTGGAGGGACTTGCTGCTGTTCTGAGACTTTTCCTGACGATGACGAGCCGGCTTCGTCAGGTGTTTGGGCGATCGCTGAGGTGTCGATGGTCGAGTAGACCGTCTTGCACACAGATCCTTGGCACTCCTGAAGAGTGACGGCCACTTCGGATACCAACTGGTATTGCTCCACGAGCTCAACTTCGTACGAGGTGCCTGTCTTCCATCCGTAGACGTTCGATTCCCAGCGGAGTTGGGAGCCTTGGGACGTACCGACGGCCTGACAGGAAACCTTTGGTGCTGACTCATCAAATGTGCAGACCGCCATGAGTTCTGCTTGGTCCGGGCCCGTATCGACTGGCGCAACTGCCGTGGTCGCTGTCCCATCTGCGACAGCACCACCTGCGTCGCTTCCGCTATCGGTTGCTGCCGACGATTGGACGATCGCTGACGTGTCGATCGTCGTCGTCACCAACTCGCAGTCGGACCCTTGACATTCCTGGAGCGTGACGATGGCCTCAGGAACCAGTTGGTACTCCTCCACCATTTCCACTTCATACGAGGTGCCTGTCTTCCATCCGTAGACGTTCGATTCCCAGCGGAGTTGGGAGCCTTGGGACGTACCGACGGCCTCACAGGAAATCTTCGGCACTGACTCTTCGAACGTACAGACGGCTGCGAGTTCTGCTGAACCCGCAACCGTGGTAGCTGGTGCCTGGGTTGTTGGTGTCGCTGCAGTCGTCGATGTCACAGTCGTGGTTGATACCGCAGCAGTCGCAGCAGCAACCGTCGTGGTTGATACCGCAGCAGTCGCAGCAGCAACCGTCGTTGAAGTGGGTGCTGCAGCCATAGTGGTTGGCGCCACGCTTGTTGTGGGCGCCGCGGTTTCTGAACTTCCACCACAGGCTGACGCCGCCAACAGAACCGTTACGAATATCCCGACCCGCCTCATGAACCCCAGTCTGTTCCCCTGAGGGGGTGGGTGCGACATCGGAGCCCCACGTATAGATACGCGTTGCTAGCGGACCCGCCTGTCGGCGTTCCACAGCAGTCGGCTCGCCTCAGACCGCTCCAACTTTGACGACGGGGGCGGTGCGCCGAGCGGAATCAAACGGCAGGCGACCTTAGAGATCGTGTTCAGGTCTATGGCCCTGGATCTGATGGCAAGCCAGTTCGCGCGTGCCTCAGCAGCCCACAACAACCATTGGGTCAACAGCGGTATGTGGATCAGGGCGAGCGGCGGTCGTGCCCTGGTTTGCTTCCCGTAACCCATCGACACCAAAGGTGGTTGACGGGCGCTCCACTCGTTCAGGTTCCGAGACAGCGTCGTAAAGGACGAGTCTGCATCCAGGCATGTACCCATGTCCTTGGCCAGGCCTCGGAGCCCACCGTCGACGTTGCGGAAGCCGAGCGCGTAGGGGTTGTCTGCGGCGAGCCCGACCAGGGCACGCCATCGGTCCTGCATGCTGGCCTGCCGCATCCCGAACACGTTTCGGGCCACGTCAGGTGCGGTCAGCGACTTGATGATCGGGCTGCGAGCGCCCGATTTGAGCAACTCAGTGGCGTGGCAGCCGCCGTACTCGGCGGCACGGTTGAGCCGCCATTTGGCGTCGCTGCGGTAGGTCCAGATTTCAGGTGTTTTGTCCATTACCTATACGGCGACGGTGTCCCACCCCAACGGTGAGTTGCAACATAACGATGTTGGGCACCCGAAAAACACCAGTCCTGACCTGTATAAACGTAGGAATGGGACAACCGCGAACAGTAATTAGAAGGCCCTTTTATGCCCTGTTGGCCCCCGCGGGTCGACCCCGCAAGGGACGCCCCGCGGGGCTAGCAGCCTGCACTCGGTATCGCGCCAGGCAGAACCGACCACGGAAGGGGCACCACCCCGTACGTGGTCGGGCTCCCAGCCGCCTGACGGCGTCCGTACGCCCGACCTCATACGGGCAAGATTTGATCCAGGACAGGTCTGCCCCAAAACGGGCAGACCGCAGTTCGTCGTCGCTCTCTAGCCGCTAGCAGCGAGGAGCGGCCCGCCTTAAGCGGGCCGCGACAAGCCTCTCAAAGCATCCGTATAGGTTCAGAAAGAAGAGCAAAAGCGGCCTGTGAACTGGGCAGAAGCCACACCTCTCGACTTATACCCTGTCAGTTTTTCTTCTTGGCGCGTGCAGCCTTCTTGGCTGCACGCTCAGCCTGATACGCCCGAATCGCCTTCAGGGCCTCGGCGTCCCGCCAAGGCCCCTCAGACGCCAGGTACTCGTCCAGTCTCGGGATCTTCGTTCCTGTGACTTCGACGATCTTGTTCAACACAAGATCGGCGACCGTCTTCGCTGGGGCTTGAGCCTCGACCATGACGTCGTTGGCGTGGATTGAATCCAGCGGACGCTCGCGTACGCGGATCACCTGCCAGCCTGCTTCTTCCATCAACGCGGTCTTGTCACGGTCCTTGTCGATTTTGTTGCGATGCCACCAGTTGCCGTCGAACTCGACGATCAACCTCAGGTCGTCGAGGACGATGTCGACGTCTCGTAGCCGTCCTGCGAAGCGGACCTTGTGGGCGTCCAGGTCGAAGTTGACCAGTGCGGACAGTTCGTGGGCGAGACGCATCTCCTGGGCCGAGCGTGGCGTGAGTGTGCAGTGCGGACAGCCCCGTCCTGTGAATGTTCTGTTGTGAACAACTGAACTCCACTCATGGTTTTCGACAACGTCACATTTCCACCAGTACTTTTTTCCCGACCCAGCAATCACATCAGTCGGGGCCAGATCCCCGTTCTTGGTCGGGTGCCATTGCGCGGCGATCAAAGGAAAGACCGTCGCAAGGCTGTTGGTCACCGAAAGTTTTTGGTGGGAACAGCATGGGCAACCATGTCTGAGCAATGTGCGGTCGTATACGACTGCAATCCATTCGTGGTCATCGGCTTCGTCACACTTCCACCAGAACTTCTTTGCCAGGCCCGCGACTATCTGGTCTGGAGTTAGGTCACCGTTCTTAGTTGGATGCCATTCCGCGGCAATCTCGGGAAACAGAGCTTGGAGACTGTTGGTCACCGAGAGTTTGCGGCCAGAACAGAATCCACAACCAGTTCCCCGAGTCGTGCGAGTGCGGACCACTGACTGCCATTCGTGGTCGGGACCCTTCTCGCATTTCCACCACACCTTCCTGGTTGATCCCGCTACTACCTCACCTGGGCTCAGGCTTCCGTTTTTCGTGGGATGCCAATCAGCAGCCACATCAGGAAATTGGGCTTGGAGACTGTTGGTGACCGAAGCCTTGCGGCCAGCACAGTACGGACAACCGACTCCCTGACTTGTACGGGTATCGACCTGAGTGGACCATTCGTGGTCGGGACCCTTGTTGCAGACCCACCACACTCTCTTGGCTGATCCCGCAACCACATCGGCTGGTGTGAGGTTTCCGTTCTTGGTGGGATGCCACTCCATCGCAGTCTCGGGAAACAGAGCTTGGAGACTGTTGGTCACCGAAAGTTTGTTGTGTGAGCAGTAGGGGCAACCGACTCCTTGACTAGTGCGGCTAGCCACAGTCGCGAACCATTCGTGATCGGGACCCTTGTCGCAGATCCACCAAATCTTCTTCCGTGACCCACTAGCGACGTCGGCAGGAGCCAGGTCGCCGTTCTTGGTGGGATGCCACTCCGCCGCAGTCTCAGGAGCCCTGGTTGCGAGACTGTTTGTGACGGAAACCTTCTGACCAGCACACGAAGGACACCCATGTCCTTGGACACGGGTTCTTGGTGCAGCCGACCATTCGTGGTCGGGACCCTTCTC
>DEAU01000026.1:11405-37315 GCA_002348705.1 Candidatus Neomicrothrix sp. UBA2974 | reverse complement strand
TTCTCGCATTTCCACCACACCTTCTTGGTCGATCCAACGATTAGGTCAATTGGGGCTATCTCGCCGTTCTTGGTGGGATGCCACTCGGCAGCCACATCAGGAAACAGATCAGCCAACGACTCACCAGGCCTAGGGACAGCAGACGGCACGCCCCCAGTCTTCCCCAACGGAGCGACAACCCGCAGACGTATGCCGTCTCCTAGTGCGCCAGGTGTCCGCTTGAAACAGCGTGACCTGGGTCGACAACTGTTCGCCAGACACCCGCCAACTACCCTGAAGGCGGAAACAAAAGCACAACCCCCAGCGCCAGTCGGTGTGGGTGACGGTGAGCCGACCTGTAGGCGGGGTTCTGTCCACCGGGCCCTTACGGGACTCCGGGTGGGTGACCATCCATCTATGCGGCCAACCCGGGAGGATCGACGGGCGGACCACCCTCTCCCTGTTCGGCCTTGCTCCGGATGGGGTTTGCCTAGCCGGCCGGGTCACCCCGGTCGCTGGTGCGCTCTTACCGCACCGTTTCACCCTTACCTGTGCCCGCAGTCCCGAAGGGTGCAGGCCATCGGCGGTCTGTTTTCTGTGGCACTTTCCTGCGGGTCGCCCCGACTGGCCGCGAGCCAGCATCCTGTCCTGGGGAGCCCCGACCTTCCTCAGCACCGTGCCCGGAGGATTGGTGCCGCGGTCACCCGGTCGGCTCACCGTCGTATACCAGTCTGGCCGACAATGAGGCATCGCGCTGCCAAGTTTTGTCGATAGAAGTTTTTCTCTTGCGCGACGCAGTTGGAGGCGCTATCAACACACGAACATGGAAACTATGACTGACGCAGTTAGCACCATCTACACAGCAGCGCCGTCAGAGTCGGTGGCTGCTACTTCGGCAAGCGTGCCTCCCTCCCAACCCTGGTATCTGCGTGGAGCTTGTCGAGGCCTCGAGGCAGCCGTCTTTTATCCGGATCCCGATAGCGAGGCTGAGGTAGCCAGAGCACTAGATATCTGCGCCCGTTGTGGTGTGCGTGATGCCTGTCTGGACCATGCCCTGACGCGACGAGAGTCGACTGGAATCTGGGGCGGGACCACTGAGCGCGAGCGCCGCTGGATTATGCGCCGTCGTCGCTCTGCCTGATTCGAATACCGTGGCACTAGACGCATATGGCGGCTGGCCGGGTCTACTCGACAGACTCTGCGCCGGTGATCACCTCTCTGCGGTGGAGACCGAAGCGATCCTGACGGAGATTCTCGGCGGAGAGGCCGAGGCGGCCCAGATCGCCGGGTTTCTCGTCGGTCTGAAGGTAAAGGGTGAGACCGCTGAGGAAACCGAGGGTTTGGTGCGAGCGATGGTGGCTGCAGCTGAACCCCTTGAGATTCCCGACGGCACCATAGATATTGTAGGAACGGGAGGAGTGGCTGGACGCCGGGAGGCTGCCCTCAACGTGTCGACAATGGCCTGTTTCGTGGCTGTTGGTGCTGGGGCAACAGTCTGTAAACACGGCAACCGGAAGGCGTCGTCAACCTCGGGATCGTTTGATCTACTCGAAGCCCTTGGAATTGAGGTCGAAATGGGCCCGAAGGAACTTGCTGACCAAGTTGTTCGGCACCGTATCGGGTTCGCGTTCGCCAGGACCTACCACCCTGCAATGCGCTTCGCTGGCCCCATACGTGCCGGTCTTGGTATTCCAACAGTCTTCAACGTCCTCGGACCCCTTTCACATCCAGGTCAACCGAGACGCCAGGTGATCGGAGCAGCCGATCCGGATCTAGCCGACCGGATGGTCGAAGTATTTCGTGTACGCGGCTCAGAACACTCTTGGGTCGTGACCGGAGATCAGGACTTGGATGAACTTGCGTTGACCGGGCCCTCTCGCGTGCTGGAACTCTTCGGAGGGCAGGTGCGCGAATTGACCGTCGACCCAAGAAATCTCGGGTTGAAGGTCGTCGACGCTGCTTCGTTGGCTGGCGGCGGACCAAGCGAAAACGCAGCCATCGCAAGAGCCATCTTTGATGGCGCCGAGACCGGACCGCGACGAGACATAGTGGCCCTGAATGCTGCAGCGGGTCTCGTAGTGGCAGGTATTGCCGAGGACCTCGACGCGGGCTTAGAGCAGGCAATGGCGTCGATAACCGACGGGTCGGCACGTGCCGTCCTGGCGTCAATCTCCGGCAAGTAAGAATCAACCGTTGGGCGGGCAGTCGACTGGGCTCGATTCCGGCCGGCGGCCTGTGTCCAGAAAATCGGCGACAAGTTCTGCGGCGCAGTGATCCGACATGGAGGGTGTATGGCTCCAACGGTCGGAGAGCACTAGGACGGCATCAGAAAGATCATCTAAGACGTGATGGCTCCAAGCCGCCGGGGTTATCGGATCTAGCCGACCGGCTAGCAAGAGCACGGGCACATCGGACCGCACTGGACTATGCGTCGATGCTGGCGACGCAGGGACGTTCCAAAGCGCGCACAATGCGCGGATGTCCAACCATCGATCGCGGATTGCAGTGGCAACCTGATGCTCCCAGCCCGTCGGAACTTGGGATGGGAGTGTGTCGACAAAGTTGTTGTCCGGCAGTTCGTCGGCGCACTCGACCGAGAGTTGAGCCCCCTCTGACAGAGCGTCGCCAGTCGTTCGGGCGGGAGTTGACACAGGTGCCGACAAGGCACCACTGAGGAGTGCCACCGACTTGGTGATACCAGTCATCGCCGCCCCTGCGACATATCCGTCGTAGGCAGTTCCGATAGCGGTTGAAGCGATTGTCGGACCGTGGGGTGCCGGACCCGCTAAGACGTCAGTGACTAGACGAAGGAACATCGTGTCATCAATTCTCAGAGTGTCTCCTGAGGTGACCGTTGTAGTGATTGCTTCTTTGGCTAGATGGTGAAGGACCGTGCCGAGATGATCGGGGATTTCTCCCGAACACGACGGAGATAGATCGTTGCACCACTGTCCGAGTGCCCCGATCGAAGCAATCACTCCGTCGGGCAGGTCGTCGTAGGTGGGGATGTCAGGTGGTACAACGGAATCGAGAATCGCCGAGGCTACGGCTAGGCCGTCGGTTCGTAAAAGTGCGAGAGCGATCCTCGTCCCGTAGGAGGCTCCGTGAAGGTGCCAGCGTTCGATGCCGAGGGCCTTTCGAACCTCCACCATGTCGGCGGCAATCCGATCCACAGTGATGGATGACCGGTCGACGCCAGCGGCGTCAAGTCGTCTTCGACAGGAGCGGTAGCTGTCGAGTTCTGCAGTATGGCTCCCGTCGACCTCCAGGCAGTCTAAAGATGGGACCGAATGGCCTCCTCCTCGCTGGTCGACAAGAACTATGTCGTGATGGGCCAGCAATGGTGATTGCGGGATAAGCCACCGATGACGATCGGCCACGGCACGCCCACCGGGGCCGCCGTGTAGGTGCAGCACCGGGTGGCCGGTTGGATTGCTTGCTTGGAGGACAGCTACGGCTAGCGACGCATCTTCGACTTCTACCCAGTAGCAACTGACGACGACTCTTGTGGGCACTGGCTCCCCGGGGCAAGGGAGTGCTTCTGATACCGAAAGTAAGCTTGTCCCCTCTAGCCCGGACAGTGGTTTGGGGTGTTCGTTGAAGTTGGCGCTGGCCGTGCAGGCTGTCGTGCCGATTAGGAGCGCAGCGACAAAAAGGGAAGTGGCCCAAAGGCGAAGAGCCGAGTCCGGACGGCGCACAGCGACAAAGGTAGTGACCGTCGAAGGTCAACCCCGCCGGCTGGGACGGGTTTCGCTCTCTCTCCGTGCCACCCGGAACTCTGGGGTTCGTCCGATTGGTTCAGTGATCGGCCCGTCGCAATGCTCTACGACCAACCGGTCGGCCTCGGCGGCGAGCCAAGTCGCCACGCAATGAAGTTCATCAGCTTCTTCTTTTGGCGTGCCGACACTTGGAGCTGGTTCGACAGGGGTGGAAACAGTATCTCCGGATTCATGGTTCGCTCGTATCCGAACCAGGGCCCCATTGTGGAACTCTGCGGTGGTCAACCCACTGTGGCGGACGACGAGCCGTCCAGAGGCCCGGAGGGCTGTGAGGCGACGATGACGACGGACGGTGTCGGCGAGAGCAGCGGCTCGGTCCCTAGTCTCTGCGGCCTCCTCGAAGCGTTCCTCTCTGGCGAGGCGACTCATGCGTTCTGCAAGAGGTTTGAGCAGTGACGCTGGATCGTCGGTGAGCCCTCGTCGAGCTTGCTCGACCACGACCGCATAGCCTTCTTCGGAGACTTCTCCGCCACATGGGCAAATTGTCACCCCTAGTTGGGCAGGAGTACAGGCGCGGGACTGTTTCGATCCGCCGACCTGACCTGTGCATCTACGGAGTGGCACAACGGTTTCGATGGCCTCAATGACTCGACGGGCCATCGAAGTTGATGCAACGGGGCCAATGTAGAGAGCGCCGTCGTTGCGGATAACCCGCGCTGCGGACAGGCGGGGGAACTGTTCTCCGAGGGAGAGCTTCACGTACGCGTACCGACGCCACGTGGTGCCTTGAAGATTGAATCGAGGCTCATATTCGTGGATGAGTCGGATCTCTGCCACGGCTGCTTCCAGTGGATCGGCGCATTCCCGGTGGTCGATCCGGGTGGTTTCTCGCAATAGTTGATGCACTTTGCGACGGGTGTCGGAAGAGAAGTAGCTGCGAACCCGCGCACGCAGGTTTGTGGCCCGGCCGACGTACAGGACTTCTCCGTGCGAACTGCGAAAGATGTAGACGCCAGGCCGTCTCGGGAGATCTTCGGTAAGGCGGAGCTTGGGGGCCTGGTCATGGCCGGCTAGGCGAGGGAGGGCTAGGAGATCCTCGAGACCGGTCACGCCAAGCGACCCAGCCCGCTCTAGAAGGATGTGAAGGAGGTCGCCGGTGGCCAAAACGTCGTCCAGGGCCCGGTGCGAGGGTTGGTGGTCTAGACGGAGGTGGGCCGACAGCGTGCTCAACTTGTGGTTTGGGACCTCGTCGCGCAGCAGGCGGCGGGACAGAGCACAGGTGTCGATCGAGTAGTTGGACAGTGTTGGTCGACCGCTACGTCGGAGGGCGGCGTTCAGAAAGCCGATGTCGAAACGAACATTGTGACCGACGATCACGGCATCGCCGAGAAATTCTAGAAGGGAGGGCAGGACTGCATCGATGCTCGGGGCGTCGACGATCATGGATTCAGTGATCCCGGTCAGGACGGTGATAGTTGGAGGGATCTTGCAGCCAGGGTCGACCAAGGTTTGGAAGGTGCCTCCACAGATCCCACCTCGTATGAGGATGGCGCCGATTTCGGTGATGGCGGACCGGTCGGGTGATGTCCCTGTGGTTTCAAGGTCGATCACACAGAAAGAGACGTCGGATAGAGGTTGTCCTAGGTCATCGAGGCTGACTTGTTCGGGGTCAGACATCGGATTATGCGGGTGTCCCACCCCATCAGTGAATCGAACGAATGTTCGTTCGTCAAGTCATCAGGTAGGCCCCAGACGGTTTGCGTCCCCAAGCTGTCACACCTCGTCGTCAGGATCATTGTCATGGATAGAACAGATGAGACACGGGACGCATTGGGTGTAGACGACGTTTCGGCACCTATTTTGGTCATCGACTGCGACGACTGCATAAAACGAAAGACGGAAACGTGCGATGACTGCATGGTTACTTTCCTTTGTGAGCGCGTCCCAGGCGATGCCGTAGTGGTGGCACTCGACGAATATCGGGCTTTGCGGGTCATCGAGGCTTCAGGCCTATTGCCGCCATTGCGGCACACTGTCGACACACCTGTAAAGGGTTGAATTAAACGGCCCTATCCGCTAGTGGGCAGAAGAGCGAGTCTCGCTAAAGAACGCGCGAGGCTTGGCAGGTGTCGTCGGCGCCCGATGTTCTTCTCAAGGAGTTGTCCGACCTTGGTGTCGAAGTCGGATTGGACGCGGTCGGTGTGGCCGGGGCTGAGCCTTTTGAGGATGTCCGGACAGAGTTGGTGCGTCGGCGGGCTGCAGGTTTGCACGCTGGGATGCAGTTCACATTCCGCAATCCGAACAGGTCAACTGACCCGGGGCGGATCCTGTCCGGCGCCCGGTCGTTAGTCGTAGGAGCGCGACGTACTCCGGCCCCCCGCCTCGTCGATGTCACCGCCGGTCGGATGAGGATCGCCGCATACGCGCGACACGATTACTACGCAGCGCTCCGATCTGGGCTAGAGGTTCTTGCTGACCGCCTTCGGGTAGACGGTTGGAAAGCTCGTGTAGTAGCTGACGACAACGCTCTGGTCGATAGAGCGGCCGCCGTCCGAGCTGGAATTGGTTGGTGGGGTCGCAATTCCAACGTTTTAATTCCCGGCCGGGGAAGTTGGTTTGTTCTGGGTTCGGTGGTTACTGACGCGCTACTACCAGTCTCGGCCGAGGTGCCAGACGGTTGCGGAGCATGTCGGCGCTGCTTGGATGGTTGTCCGACGGGGGCCATTCTGGACGACGGCGTCGTTGACGCTCGTCGCTGCCTCGCTTGGCTGGTGCAGGCCCCAGGATCCATTCCTCGAGAGTTCCGGGAAGCACTCGGCGGACGACTCTATGGCTGTGACGACTGTCAGGAGGTTTGCCCAGTAGGTCGCGCTGAGCGTGTCGAAGACGGAATCGAGGATCCGGCGGCCGACGTTGAGGCGATTGCAGTGTTGGAGGCGGCTGACGATGAGCTGATGGAGCGGTTTGGGCGCTGGTACGTGGCAGAACGCGATCCCCGCTACCTGCGACGTAATGCGCTGGTTGCCCTCGGTAATACCGGTTCAGCCGCAGATCCTTCCACCGTCAGAATGCTTAATAACTATTTGTCACACCATGACTCTTTGTTAAGGGCCCACGCAGTTTGGGCTGCCAGCCGTCTAGGACGCAGCGACTTGCTAGTGGACCACCCGGACCGGGGCCCGAGAGGCGATCTCGAGGTGGCAGAGGAACTGCGCTTATCCGACGTGAGAGTGGGGCCGTGAGGCGCCACCTACTGGTCACCAACGACTACCCGCCGAAGGTCGGTGGTATTCAGTCCTACCTTTGGGAGCTTTGGCGTCGACTGCCCGCGGAGGACATCGCCGTGCACACCACACCGCACCGCGACGCTGGTCTCTTTGATGCTGCCCAGTCCTACTCGGTGACACGTAGTCGCGAGCCGTGGCTTCTTCCGACAGGTTCTCTAGCCCGACGAGTTGACCGGTTAGCTAGCGACCACGAGGCCGAGTTGGTGGTTTGGGACCCGGCATTACCAGTGGGTTTGGCAGGTGCCCGGCTTGACCGACCGTACGCAGTGGTGCTTCACGGTGCTGAGGTGACTGTGCCAGGTCGGCTCCCGGTTGCCCGAACTCTTCTTCGCCGAGTGCTGCGACGGGCAGCGTTGGTCATCTGCGCTGGTCGGTACCCGGCATTTGAGGCGGAACGTGCGGCTGGCTGTTCTTTGCCAATTGTCATCGTTCCACCCGGCGTAGACACCCATCGTTTTCGACCGCTTGACGCTTCCGAGCGGGTTTCAGTCCGCGGTGAGCTTGGCCTTCCGGTTGATGCACCATTAGTCGTCTCGGTTAGCCGGCTCGTGCCTCGCAAGGGCATGGACACCCTTATCCGCGCGGCTGCAAGGTTGCAGAAGCTCGTGCCGGATGTACTGGTTGCCATTGCCGGATCCGGTCGGGATCAGTCTCGTCTTGAGGCCCTGATTGGTTCAACGGGTGCCCCTGTTCAGCTTCTTGGGCGGATACCCGACGAACTCCTCCCAGGTCTCTACGGGGCTGGAGACGTATTTTCGATGCTTTGCCGTAACCGTTGGGGCGGTTTGGAGCAGGAGGGTTTTGGAATTGTCTTTCAAGAGGCCGCAGCGGCGGGCGTTCCCTCGGTTGCCGGCGATAGTGGAGGGTCTGCTGAGTCGGTCGCCGACGGAGAGACAGGCATCGTAGTGAGACGGCCTGAGGCACCTCTTCTTGCGGCAGAGGCTCTAGCCGGACTCCTCGTCGATGACGACCGTCGAAGAGTGATGGGTCAGCGCGCCCGACATCGTGCTGAGTCCGAGTTCTCCTATGACGCCTTGGCTGCTCGTCTGCGCGAAGGAATCGACGGTGCCGAACTTTCCGGGTGAGTCGGGACAGGTTGGGGTGCCTAATCGGCCGTCCGGTCCAAGTGGTCCAGCCATCGTGCGCGCTTCGGCAACCGGGACGATCGTCTTCGGAGTTGCAAGTGTCGTCGCGGTCATCGACGATGGATTACCTCGGGCCATCGCGGTCGCTGTCGACCTCGGACTTTTCGTCCTGGGCTGCGCCGCTTTCCTGTGGGCCTTTGTGTTGGCTCTCGGAAGAAGTCGTAACGAGAATATCGGCATCGGAGGCCTCTACTTTTTGACCGGCTGTGCTCCGGCGACTGTGCGCCGCCGGATGATGGGCTTGCTGGCTGTGCAGGTGATCGTCGCTGTTGTGGCGGCCCTGTGGGCGCCGTACACAGCCGTTGCTGCATCTGTCCTTGTGCCGGTCTATGGCCTCGGACTGGCTGGACTTTGGGGGGCGCACCACGGTCGGTTTGGTGACCGGTAGGGTCGGCAACGAGGAGGCGGACCATGACCGACCACACCAGCCAACAAGCCATTGTGCGAGGCACTCCGGAGCATTGTTACGAGATGGTGCTCGACGTCGAACGATTACCAGAGTGGGCGCCGGACATCAAGGAGGCCACGGTCCTAGTTCGTGATGACCAGGGGCGGCCGGGTGACGTCTTCTTCCGAGCTGCGGCCATGGGTCGGAGCACCAGTTACACGCTCCGCTATAGCTACGGTTCCAACCCGCTACGTATTTCGTGGCGTCTCCTTGACGGAGATCTTCTTGATCGGATGAGTGGCGAGTACGAATTTCTACCAGTGGACGGCGACGCGACCGCCACACAGGTGGTTTATGACTTGGACGTGGACCTTCTGGTTCGCCTTCCAGGTTTCGTCAAGCGGCGGCTAGAGGCCAAGGTTGTGCATGCGGCGATTGATGACCTGAAGGCCCGAATCGAGCTAGGGACGACCACCGGCTAGGACAGTTTCCTAGATATTGGATCTGTTCTTTGAGGTAGGTCATTCTTCTGTCGGGGTTCCCAGCCTCGGTAGGTGGACCGGATCGACAACTGGACTGGGCGGGACTGACATATTCACACCCCAGTAAACAGTCCGTGGAGAGCAGGTGAAATACTGCATTTATGCGCAAGTTCTCGGTGTTGACGGTTCTGATGGTGGTTGCTTCTGGGTGCAGCAGCACTGCGGCGCCGACTACGACTGTGGCGCCGACTACGACTGTGGCGCCAACCACCACTGCAGCTCGGGTTACAACTACAACTGCGGCGCCAACCACCACTGCAGCTCGGGTTACAACTACAACTGCATCTCCGGCTACAACTACAACTACGACTGTGGCGCCGACTACGACTGTGGCGCCAACCACCACTGCAGCTCGGGTTACAACTACAACTGCGGCGCCGACTACGACTGCGGCGCCAACCACCACTGCAGCTCCGGCGCCAACCACCACTGCAGCTCCGGCTACAACTACAACTGCAGCTCCGACTACGACAGCAGCTCCCGTGACTACTCCTCAGGGGCCGGTGGCAGAAACGGCCTTATGCGCTAACGACGGCGATCACATACTGTGCGCAGGTGACGGCATGCCCGTCGTGGAAGGTGCCCCCGATCTGTACGGGCAGTGGATTTCCTATTCGCCCGAGGTTCTCTGCGCCGTAGACCTCGATATGCGGCTTTGCAACGACGTCGCCAACTCTCTCCTTTGGGCGGCTAAAGAATGGGGAAGTGTTGGCCCGATCGAGTATTACGTCATGGGCATAGATGAATCAGCCGCAGATTCGCTAATAGACGTCTATTGCAGCCGCCGGTGGGACAGAAATAGCTGGTCAAAGGATGAATGCTTAGCCGAATCGACACGAGCGAATGACCACTCCATGAAGTCTTATCAGAGCCTCTCGGCTGCCTGGCTTGCGGAAGGCAATCCTTCCACCACTATGGGTCACAACGGAGGAAGACAGTTCAACATCCACCAGTTCACTTCATCAGTTCCGTGGGGTTTCGACGCTTCTTACGATGTCGGATTCATCGAGGGGGTTCAGGAGCAAAAGACTGTTTTCCATGAGTATTTCCACGCCCTGCAACACAATTACATAGTCACGAAAGATTGGGACGAACGTGATTCAAAGATGTGGCTTCGCTGGTTTGCCGAAGGAAGCGCTGAGTACATGGCCTCAGTGCTCGCGCGGCGTTTAACTGACGCTGGACTTTTGGATTCAAGATTAAGTGAGATCGCCGGCAAAAGTTCATACGATTTCACCACCCTGATGAGGCAAAAACTCGTCGACACAAAGGCTGCCTACAGTCAATGCGGGGGCAGCCTCAAGGACAGTGGTTATGGCGATAAATGCGACAGTTATGAAGGTGCCTATAGCGGGGGAACCTGGGCACACGCATATCTAGCAAACAAGCACGGTAGCGATATTTTGCTCGACGTCTTTTATCCCAATCTTGATGCAATGGGATCTGAAACTGCTTTCACTCATGCATACGGCCAAACTGTCGAAGAGTTCTACACGGAGTTTGACGAGTTTCTTGACCTAACGACTGAAGAGCAAATGGCGATACTTCCCTAACTCTCACCATGACCTTCAGTTCTATTGTCAAGCCCCTAGGTCAGGTTCCGACACGAGAAAACTCACGTAGTTTTCGCACGTAACCGGGAACCCTTCTACCGGTGGTTCTCCATCGCTGACGGGTGCATTAATCGGTTCCAGCCCGGTCTCGCCGTCCAGCAGAATAGCGACTCGGTCTATTTCCGCTCCGACGACTAGATCCACGGCAGTGCAGACAAGCATGGCGAAGGCCAGACGGTTGCCGGTGCTGTCGTCCTGCGGGAAGCCCTCGAGTGAGTCCAAATGGATTTCGAGCAGCCCATCTTGGAGGACGGTGCCGACGACGGTGCTCCCTTCCGCAAACGGCGACACCAACTCGGCCTCCTGTTCGATGAGACTCGGGCCGGCAAGCACTTCGGCGAGGATCACATTGATCGAACCATCGCCCTGGATCTCGCGGTCCACTGGATGCAGGACCATCCGGTCGTCCTGATCTGCCCGAGCGAGGTAGATCTGGACAGTTTCGGTGGCTAGTGCAGGGGGAATCGGCTCTTCGGTAGTGGTTGACTCCGCAGGGAGGAGAGCATCAGGGAGGTCGATGACGAGATCCCGCGCCTGATCGTCTAGGGGAATGCCACAACCCGCGAGAATTCCCAGGGAGACGGCAGAGACCATAAAGCAGACAACCCTTGTCATTCTGCAACTCTCGCTCATCGGATTTCTTCCCCAGTCTCGTCGTCGGGGTTCGTCAGTGGTAGTTCGAGAGTGAAGCGCGCGCCTGATTGGCCATCGGGCCGGTCTTCCACCTGAGCCCGGCCACCGTGTAGGCGAAGGTCCTCAGCGACGAGGCTTAAACCCAGACCCGTTCCTCCGCCAACGCCACGGCTGCCGCCGGCGGAGCCGCGGGAGAAACGGTCGAAGATGGCTGTGCGCTCGTCAACTGGAACTCCGGGTCCGTCGTCCTCGACGGCGATTGTCAAGACGTTTCCATATTCCACCGAGACACGTGTCGCTCCACCGCCGTAGCGCTGGGCGTTGTCCAACAGGTTGGCCATGATGCGAGCGAGGCGTCGCTTGTCGGCTGCAATGACCAGCGACTCGGTTCCAGAAGGAAGATCCAGGTAGATGTCCTCGAGCCCGTCTACGGTCGCTCTTAGGAACTGAGCCACGTTCACCTCGCCGAGGTCCAAATCGGCTACGCCGGCGTCGTAGCCGGAGATCTCCAGCAATTCGTTCACCAACCGATTGAAACGCTCAAGATCTTGGGCCAGCAGATCGAGTGCCGTCCTGGATCGGTCGGATAGTTCATGACGACGGGCCTCTAGCACGCCCACACCAGCCATAAGGGTGGTCAGCGGGCTTCGCAGTTCGTGGCTGACGTCGGATGCGAATCGCGCGTCTCGATGAATGCGCGCCTCGAGAGCGCGGGCCATTTCGTTGAAAGAGTCAGAAAGACGGTCTAAGTCGGGGTCGGATTGCGGGCCAAGACGGGTGTCTAGTCGGCCACCAGCGATTGCTTCGGCTGCTCCTCGAACCCGACGAAGGGGCCGAAGCGTCCGTCGGCTGGCCCAGGACCCGAGGAGTGCCGCTAGCACCGTGGTGGCAGCACCGGCGCCGAGGAGGACGTATTCGAGATTGTCGAGTGTCTTGATGATGTCTGAGAGATCGACCACGGCGTAGTAGTCAGCGTCGAACGCCGACAGAGGGATACCAACTACGACGTGCGGTTCACCGCGCACATTCGTGATCACCTGACCGGAGCGTCGGTCGCCGACTCGGGTCACTAGATCGGAGGGGAGGTCGTTGCGGTCCAATTCGGGTGCGGGTAGCCAGTCATCCCCGAGTCGGATGACCCGTTGTCCGCCCTCGACCTTGGTGAGCGAATCGGCGATCGTGGGGAGATCTTCGATAGTGGAGTCCGGGGTGAGCTGGTTACTGAGCCGGGTGGCGTTGCTTACTGCGATAGCCGCCGCCGTTTGCTCTCGAGCTTCGACCAATTGGCGCCGGGTAAGAGCCAGCGTGGCGCCGGCTATACCCACGGAGACGAGAAGCCCGCCGACGGCGAAGAGGACGGCAATCCGGGTACCGAGGCCGAGGCTCGGGCTGTGATCCGGAGAGAGCTCGGAGCCAGTGGTTGGTCCCGGCATGGTTCGTCGATTTCCGCCCGTTTAAGGCTGGAGCTTGTAGCCCATACCGCGAACAGTGACCACGTAGCGGGGGTTGGCTGGGTCGGGTTCCACCTTGGTCCGGAGGCGTCGGATGTGCACGTCAACCAATCGGCCGTCTCCGAAGTAGTCATACCCCCACACTTGTTCCAGGAGGTCTTCGCGGCTGAGGACTTTCCCCTCAGCGCTAGCGAGCTCAAGGAGCAGACGGAATTCGGTTCTGGTGAGGTGTACCTGGTTTCCTTCGTAGCGAACCACGCCCTCGTCGGGAAGAATCTCAATTCGGCCAATCTGGATTCGGGTGGGTCGGGTCTCGTCTGGTCTGGTTCGTCGCAGGAGAGCCCGTATGCGGGCTGACAACTCCTTGGGATCGAAGGGCTTACGGAGGTAGTCGTCAGCTCCGGCCTCGAGTCCGGCTACCACGTCGTGACTGTCGGAACGGGCGGTGACCATAACTATGGGAACATCACCCAGGCGACGGATGCTGCGGCAGACCTCAAAGCCGTCGATGCCAGGAAGCATGATGTCGATGAGGACGACGTCGGCGCCATCGGTGCTGAACGAGTTCAACGCTTCTTCACCGCTCGCTGTTTCGGCTACCTCCCAGCCCTCCTCTTCGAGGGCTAGGCGCACCGCTGTGCGGATGCGCTCGTCGTCTTCGACGGTCAAAATTTTCGTCGTCATGGTGAGATGCTGCCTCATGGAGAGGCCTCCTGTCCCGACCGTACTGAAGAACTGCTTTCGGAAAGGCGGAGGAGATCCAACAAGGGGCCGTGAAGGCTAGTCGGTGCTGCCACGGTCACCTGGGCCGATCGCAGCGATGGTCCGTTCAAATTACGGCCTTCGAGATCGGTTACCCGCCCACCGGCTTCGGTGACGATAAGGGTGCCAGCTGCCCGGTCCCAATGGTTAAGGCCTCGTTCATAATAGGCATCGACCCGACCGCAGGCCACCGAGGCCAAGTCGACTGCAGCGCCCCCCATGCGACGAATGTCTCTGATTTGAGGTAGGAGGTGCACGAGAACCCGAGCTTGCAGCTTCCGGTTGCTTGGCTCGTACGAAAAGCCGGTAGCAAGAAGGGCAGATGAGAGGTCTTCTGCTCTAGACACCTGGACATCAACGCCGTTCCGGGTGGTCCCGTGACCGAGGGCTGCACAGAACTCCTCGCCGCTAAGCGGGTCGACGACCACACCAGCCACCAACTGACCATCAGCCTCAGCGGCGATTGAGATAGAAAATCCTTGGTGCCGATATACGAAGTTGGTGGTTCCGTCAATGGGATCGATTACCCACCGAATACCGCTGGAGCCTTCTACTCTGGTGCCTTCTTCGCCTACTACGGAATCCTGAGGCCGAGCTGCAAGGATTCCTTCGACGATTCTGGATTCGGACCACCGGTCAACCTCGGTCACGAGGTCTGAAGCAGTGGACTTTGTGGATTCGACGTCGACCCGGCCCGACCGCTTCAGGAGTTCTGGGGTCACTGATCGAGCCACCCCGAGGGCGAGTTCCCTTAGCTCAGCGGGATCAGACACTGTCGCCAGAGGGAATTTCCCGGATCAGTCGACCGGGTGGTGGTCCCGGGCCGCTTGTTGGATCTCATTAGTGCGCCATTCGGCCATGGCCTTCAGGGCTAGGACGGTCACTACGGCTACCCCGGTGGCGGCAAGAACCGCTCCGACTACGCCAACGGATCCGGAAAGGGAGGGACAAGGGTCGCTGCACTGGAGATCAGTTACCGCATAGCCAACCAGACCCCCGCAGGCACCAGCTACCAGGATGGCTAAGAGCGCCAGAATCCGCGCTGTCGTCGAGGGGGCGGCGGACGGTAGTGCCTCACTTAGTCCATCTGGTAATACCGGTGGAGCGCTGTCCGGAGATGCAGACGAAGATTTCATAGACCTTAACGCTATCGGTGGGTTACGGGTCAGGTGCCAGACTGGCTTCGTGTCGGGAGACGAGATGGAAGTCGGTGGCCGCAGTCTTGTCGACCGCTGGAGAGTCGTCGGTGGGTTGGTATGGAATGCGGATGACCGTCTTCTCTTGGTTGCTAACCGGCGACGGGACGGTCGGATCGATTGGACGCCACCTGGAGGCGTTGTCGACTCCGAGGAGGATCCGGTGAGTGCTCTAGACAGAGAACTGTTCGAGGAGACTGGCCTAGTAGTCGATGCTTGGGACGGACCCTGCTATCAGTTGAACGTGGACTTCCCAGACAGAGCGATGCATCTAGAGGTCGAGGTCTACGAGGCGCAGTCATTTACCGGAAACATCCGGTTGGAAGATCCGGACGGCATCGTTCAGGAAGCGCGTTTCGTTGATACCGATGAGGCCCAAATCCTTCTGGAATCAGCACCTCTCTGGGTCCGACAGCCGGTTTGCGACTATTTAGCAAAGTCGTTTGACGATGTTGAAGACGCCCACTTCGTCTTCGTTGCCCGAGGTGTTGACTCGGGTTCTCTTGTGGTCGAGCGGGTGGTCTAGTGCGGGTGAACCCGACGACGCCGATTCTTCATGTGGACATGGATGCGTTCTTCGTGTCCGTGGAGTTGCTTCAGCGCCCGGAACTCCGCGGCCTTCCAGTGGTCGTGGGTGGCGAAGGCGACCGAGGAGTGGTGGCCGCGGCCTCCTATGAAGCGCGGTCCTATGGGGTTAAGTCGGCGATGCCGTCGTCGAGAGCGCGCCGGCTTTGTCCCGACCTGGTCTTTTTGCGCGGAGACCACCGGCTCTATTCGGAAATCAGTCTTCGAGTAATGGAGGTTTTTCGTTGTTACACGCCGTTGGTTGAACCACTCTCGTTGGATGAGGCTTTCTTGGATGTAGGCGGCGTTGAACGCCTTTACGGAAAGCCGGAGGTAGTTGCAGCCTCGATTCGTTCGGAGGTGATGGCTTCGGAATCTTTGCCCTGCAGTGTGGGCGTGGCACCAAATAAGTTCTTAGCCAAGTTGGCCAGTAGCCGAGCCAAGCCCGTAGCGGACCCGAGCGGGCCGAAGGATGGACCGGGCGTTTTAGTAGTGCCAGGGGACGGTGTGCAGGACTTCCTTGACCCCTTACCGGTTTCCGCGATCTGGGGGGTGGGGCCGCGCACATTGGATCGTTTGCAGCGTTTCGGAGTGGAGACGGTTGCTGACCTTCGAAAGGTGCCGGAGGCAACGTTGGTTACCTCTCTAGGCAGAGCAGCGGGTCAACAATTGTGGCGTCTTGCTCGAGGGATAGATGATCGGCATGTCGAGGTCGACCGAGAGACAAAGACGATTGGCCATGAAGAGACTTTTTCGCAGGACCTAGCCGATCCTGACGAGTTGCATCGGCAACTCGTCAGGATGGTGGATGGAGTGGCTCGGCGCCTCCGCGAGGCAGGTCTTGCCGGCCGCACGGTCACCATAAAGGTCCGAGCACCGGACTTCACGACACTGGTTCGAAGCACGACCTTGCCCGACGCCGTCGACCTGCCCCTGGAAATTCTCCGGGAGGCCGAAAATCTTCTTTCGGCTGTGGACACCACGTCGGGTATCCGCCTGCTCGGGGTCACGATGGGGGGATTGCGCGATGCCTCAGTCCGACAACTCCGCCTGGACGAAGTTCGGACCTCTCTGTCTAGCGATCTAGGAGATACTTCGCTTGTGGGTCGCGCGGCGGCAGAAGAGGCGGTCGACCAGATCAGGGACCGCTTTGGCTCGAGGGCCATTGCCCCTGCGACAACGGTTGGGGAAGACGGCCTACGTATCAAAGAACGCGGTGATTCTCAATGGGGTCCTGATGTTTGAACGATGCATTTGAGTTGATTATGGGTTTGTATGGTGGCTAGAGCGTTGTCGCTCGCGCGGGGCTGTGCGATGCTGGAGATGGTCTAGAGACATATTCGGTCGATATGAGAAGCGATTAGGGAAGGACTGAAGAACTTGCCATTGTCGGAAGACGAGGAACGCATCCTCAACGAGATGGAGGAGCAACTTCAGGCAAGTGATCCGCGTCTTGTCAAGGAAGTCTCCGAGACCACCGTATACACCCAGCCGCTGAGGAGCATGAAGTGGGCGGTGGCTGGGTTCATAAGTGGGGTAGCGCTCATGGTGGCGACGCTTTCAACCTCGTACCTTCTGGCTTTCATAGGATTTCTAGTCATGCTGTGTTCGGCGCTCCGCTTGGAGCACAACGCGCGAGTTGTTGGTCGGACAGGCCTGAGGCAGGTGTCGGACAGCGGTCGCGTTACGTCATTTCGCGACGCGCTAGAGGGAACCACTGGGAAGGTTCGCGATCGCATGAGGGAGAGATTTCGGCGAGGTGACGACCGAATCTGATCCGACCGGACTAATGGCGACTGAACGTCCGGTCACGCTGGCCGTCGATGTTGGTGGCACCAAGTTGGCAGTAGGTCTGGTAGATGGCCAGGGACGGGTTCTGGTCGAGCGCCGGCAACCTACAGCGAGTGGTGATGGTGAGAAGACCTTCGCACGCTTGGCTGATCTGGTGCAGGCGGTACTCAAGGAATCGAAAGATGTCGAGGTCGCTGGAATCGGTGTGGGATGTGGAGGCCCCATGACTGGTTCGGCGGAGAACCGCCTGGTCTCCCCTCTGAACATCGACCAGTGGCGAGATTTTCCTCTTGCCAAGCGTCTTGCTGGACTGGTTGGTCTGCCGGCTGTGGTGGATAACGATGCAAAAGCACTTGCTTTGGCAGAAGGCTGGTGTGGCGCGGCTAAGGGATGCCGAGACTATTTGGCCATGGTGGTGTCCACTGGCGTAGGCGGCGGCTTGGTGGTTGACGGGCGTCTCGTGGGCGGAGCATCCGGCAATGCGGGACATGTCGGACATATGGCGGTATTGCCCGATGGGCCTCTCTGCCGTTGTGGTGCACGAGGTTGCTTGGAGGCAGTGGCGTCTGGGCCGGCCATTGCTCGCATGATTGGCCAACCGGCATCGAAGGCTTCCGTCGAGGTTAGACGGAAGGTCGGCGACCAGGTCGGGAGGGCAGTTGGCGCAGTAGTGAATCTGCTTGACCTCGGTTTGGTGGTGGTGTCGGGTTCGGTAGCTCTCGGATACGGCCAGGACTTCTTTGATGCTGCCCAGAGTGCTCTAGACGGGGCTTGTGGATTGTCCTTTACCCGCGGGGCTCGGATCGTCCCGGCAGGGTTGGGTGCCGACGGGCCACTCGTCGGTGCCGCCGCAGTGTGGCATCACTTTGGAGATGGAACCGGTATCAGCGACCGAATCGGGACTGTTGCGGAAGAAGATTGTGGATAATGGGTATCACTTGGCTTATCCGGATGACGGCAGCAGTTTTGTTTCGGCCTCGACTTTGGGGGACGGCTGTCCGTCAGGCTCACCGGATGGCCGAACGGTTCTGGTGGACTCGCCCGCCATTTCTCCCGGTCCCTGCCCGTCCGCTTGCCGCTTTCCGTTCCGCCACGCAATACGGCCGACCGGACGCGATCCCCACCGTCGATGATGTTTTGGTGTGGCTCGAATGGTGCCGAAACTTTCCAGAGTGAGCGGACTTCGGGATTCTCAAGACTGGCGGGTTGAGGTTCGCACGGGTTCGGTGGAATCCGGTCATGAGCCAACAGGACCCTTTGATTGCCGTTTAGTGCTTCGGCACGAGCCGACTGGTCCGGCGTTGGTTCTTGGGAGCGGACAGCGGATGCAACCCGGGTTAGAGAGTCGAGCAGAGGCCGAGGGGCTTCCGGTGATTAGGAGGCGTTCGGGCGGCGGTGCTGTGCTGGTGATACCCGAAGCGGTTTTATGGGTGGATCTTCTCTTGCCGCGAGTCGACTCTTTGTGGGAAGAAGACGTTGGACGTTCGACGGCCTGGGTGGGTATGGCCTGGCAGGAAGCCCTTTCCTCATTCGGAATACAGGCGCATTTAGCGGGCCGTAACGCCTCCCACGGCTCGAGTTTTCGGGGGTCGCTCGGGCATGAAGTCTGTTTTGCTGGGCGGACTGCCAGTGAGGTGTTAGTTGGGAAACGCAAGGTAGTGGGTATCAGTCAGCGACGTGACCGGCACGGTGCCCGTTTTCAGTGCGCGGCTCTCGTTGGTTCCAATGCTGTTGAGTTGTCAGTGGCTCCCCTAGTGAGACTGCTTGGTTTCGAGCCCGCCGATAAGGCCCTTGAAGCGATTCTCGACTCTGTGGGTTCTGTCAACGTGACGGCCGGGGACCTTTTCTTAGCGCTCCTCGGTGCATTGAAGAGGGTTATCTGAGTCCCAGTCCTCCGGCAGTTTGAAGCCTGCTGGTCTGCATCCGTCAAGGAACTGCGATCTTCGATTTTTCGTCGTCTGATGTGGGTTCTTGACCGGACGCGTTGGTCTCACTTGGTCCGGCGGCGCGCCATTTGGGTTCAGAGGCGAACGGCTTGCATGTAGTGGGGGGAAATGGGTTAAAGTGGAGGTCTGTGGAGGAAAAGGGGAAGCCGGTTATAGCCGGCTGTCTAGCCCCCATCAGACATGTCGGGTGCGCTACCGAGGGCGCTGGAGAACGAGAAGGGAGGCGAAGCCATGATCTTGGTGGGTACCCACGAGCACACTTTGGACGACAAGGGACGTTTCGTCCTCCCAGCCGACTACCGAAGTCACTTTGCAGGCGAGGCCTACCTAGCGCCGAAGGACAGTTGCGTCGCCCTCTGGCCGGCCGAACGATTCGAGCAGAGGGTGGAGCGTCTGATCGAGGAGGTGCGCAACGGCGAGGGAGACGGCGAGGAATTGGATGCCCTCGGCGCCAGTTCCAAGCTGGTGCGGCCCGATTCCCAAGGAAGGGTCACCATCCCCGAGAAGCTCCGTTCCTCCGCTTCGCTAGAACGCGAGGTCGTGGTGTGCGGAGCAATCGACCGGATCGAGATTTGGAACGCTGCTGCTTGGGCCGACCGGGTGCCCGGGCTCGACAGAAAGGTCGCAGAAGTATTTCGGCGCGGAGGCGGGATCTAACGGAAGGAACAGCGAACCGACGACAGACGACGAACGTGACGGACAGTTTGGTGCAGGTCCGTCCCTCGACTGTCCCCCGATCGGCAGGATGGGAGGCCCCTACTCCGCCCGCTTGCCATCCAGCCTGGTTGGGGGAGACATCCCGATGGGCGCTCGCCGCTCGGGGGACAGTCGAGGGACGGATCGCCGGATTTCCTACGAATGCGTTCCGGTCTTGTCTCGGACTGGCGAAGCGGGCCATGGCTGATCGAAGTGCGAACAAGAAAGAGAGGCCTGAGCTAAGTCGTGCCGCTCAGGCCTTTCAACATGAGCCAGTCATGGCGACCGAGGTTCTCGAGGCGCTGGCCCTCTGTCCACCTGGACCGGTTCTAGACGCCACCGTGGGTGGAGGAGGCCACGCTTTCCGCTTACTCGAATGCCGGCCCGAAGTCACCTTGGTGGGTCTTGACCGCGACGGCGCTGCCTTGAGGGCCAGTGGCGAGAAGTTGGCGCCCTTCGGTGATCGAGTGACTCTTAAGCGGTCAGCTTTTGCCGACCTGGGCAAAGTCCTCGACTCCATCGATGTAGGTCCTTTGTCCGGTTTCTTGTTCGACCTAGGCGTTTCTTCACCTCAGATCGACCTAGCCGAGCGGGGATTCAGTTACCAGAAAGCGGGGCCACTGGACATGCGCATGGATCCGCAACAGGCCATGTCTGCCGAAGACGTTGTCAACGGTTACAGCGAAGTGGAGTTGGCGCGCGTTTTCGCCGAGAACGCAGACGAGCCGAATGCAGGGCGAATAGCTAAGGCGATCGTGCAGGCCCGACCGCTCTATGACACTGAAACTCTGTCTGAGTTGGTGCGTGCCGCAGTCCCGGTCCGTGCCCGGCGTCGCGGCGGGCATCCAGCTAAGCGCGCCTTTCAGGCGATACGTATTGAGGTGAACGACGAGTTGGGTCAGTTGAGTTCGGGCTTATACGAAGCCATTGAGAGGCTTCGCCCCGGTGGGAGGGGTGCGGTGTTGTCCTACCACTCGGGTGAGGACCGGATCGTAAAGGACCGTTTCGATCGAGCGGCGACAGGAGGGTGTAAATGCCCACCCCGGCTGCCCTGCGTCTGTGGTGCTCGGCCGTTGGCCTTCCTGCCGCGACGCTCGGGACGAACTCCGCGACCGGAGGAGATGAAGCGCAACTCACGTTCGATCAGCGCTCGTCTTCGAGTACTCGAGCGGATTGAGACCTTGGGTCCGGCGTGATTGCCATACTTCGTCCTCCGCGTTCATTGGGCTCAACCACAGCCGGCGATGACGTTCGCCGCCGGTCTAAAGGCCTGTCCTTTGGAAGACTGGGCTGTCTAATCGTGGCTGCCTTCTTCGTGGCGCTGTTCGGCGTGGCGTCATTTCACGGAGTAGTGGTTGCTGAGCAATTCGAGTTTGATCGCTTGCAGGGTCGACTAGAGGATGGTCACCAACGGGCACAGGTCCTGCGCAACGAAGTGGCTCGTCTAGAAAATCCGGATCGGATCTTGAAGGCGGCTGAGGGTCGTCTAGGCCTGGTTCCCCCGCAGGAGCGGCTCCAACTAGACGTTGCTCTATCGGGTGGTCCAGATGCTCCGCTCCGACCTCCGATTGGCAATCCGTTTAGCGGCGGTTCACGATGAGCCGGCGTCCCGATCTAACCCGTACCGGTGGAAGCGGGATCAGTCGGGTCGTTGCCCTCCGCACCACACACCGCCGCCTTCGCCGGCGATTTGTGGCCGTCGCACTGCTACTCGCCGCTGGAGCGGGTCTAATAGCATGGAGACTCCTGGTTGTTCAGATATGGGAGCCGGACCGGTACCTTGCCCGGGGGGCTTCGCAGTCAATTCGCACTGTCCCGCTTCAGGCCAGTCGTGGAGCCATCGTCGATCGCAACGGCGTGGATCTTGCGCTGTCACTACCCCTCCCGTCAGTGGTGGCCAATCCACGCAATGTGCTCAATCCCACTCTCACAGCTCGCCGGTTAGCCGAGGTCTTGGACACAGATATCGAAGTGATGGCATCCCGGATGGAGCGCGATAGTGCTTTTGCCTATCTCGATCGTGTGGTGAGGCCGGAGGTGGCCGAGCAGGTACTCGCTCTAGGCCTTCCCGGTATTGGGGTAAGAGAGGAGCCCGCCCGAGTGCGTCCTGGCGAAGAATTGGGCCTGGCCTTTCTCGGACGGACTGACGTTGACGGCAATGGGATTAGTGGCTTGGAGTTGATCTATGACGGGTTGTTGTCAGGCATTGACGGCAAGAAGGTCCAAGAGGTCGGCGAGGACGGTTCAACGATCCCGCGAGGCGAGTACTCGGTCGAGCCGGCCGTCGACGGTAGGGATCTAGTCCTGACTATCGATAGGTCCTTGCAGTTCGAAGCCGAACGCCTTCTCCGGCTAGGTGTCGAAGCCGCCGGGGGTCAAGGAGGGATCCTTGCGGCTATGGACCCTCGGACTGGGCAGATCTTGGTGTCAGCGACCGTGGTCCGCAACGCTGATGGACGGGTTGTCACTTCGGCCGAGCACAGGGCAGCCACTTGGACCTATGAACCGGGATCGATAGTCAAACCGCTGACCTTCGCAGGAGTGTTGGCCTCCGCAGTGGCATCGCCCGACACAGTTCGCGAGGTGCCGGGCCGCCTAAAGGTCCATGACGGGACCTTTTCCGATACGCCAGCTCACGGGCTGGAAGATTTCACCGTTGCAGACATACTTCGACGCTCGTCCAACGTTGGCACCATTCTCTGGGCAAATGACCTAGGTCGAGAGGCCCTCCACGCCAATTTCATTAAATTCGGCTTAGGCCGTGTCTCGTCGCTTGATTTTCCCGGCGAGTCGGCTGGGACGCTCCTACCTCTCCACCGTTGGTCGGGGACCTCGCTTCCCACCATTGCCATAGGCCAGGGCATTGCCGCCACTCCGATACAGATGCTGACCGCCTATGCGACTCTGGCTAACGGTGGCATTAGACCCGCACCAACTTTGGTCCTTGGAACGCGAGACGATGAGGGGGTGTTCACTCCCAGTCGACCCGGTCGGACTGCGACGGTGGTGCCTGCAGCAGTAGCAGCCGAAGTCACGGCCATAATGGAGAGTGTGGTCACGGATGGAACCGGGACCCAAGCGCAGATAACCGGTTATCGGACTGCTGGGAAGACAGGAACCGCCTGGAAGGTTCGAGCAGAAGGTGGGTACGGCTCAAAAGGGGATCGCGACTATGTGGCCAGCTTCGCTGGGTTTCTCCCCGCGGACGATCCCCGCCTAGCTGTAATTGTGATAGTTGATGAACCGGACATAGTCCATTACTCGGGAGGTCGGGCAGCGGCACCGATCTTTGCCCGTTTTGCAGATTTTGCTGTTCGTCGCTTCCGTATTCCGTCCGAGTCGGAGAGGATCAGATTCGAAGGCGATGAGCGAGTTCAGGCGATGACCGCTGGCCGCCAGCGGCTTCTCGACGAGGCAAATCGAGTCGCCACCGGCGACATGGTTGCCGCACCCTCTGGAGACTGAGATGCGTCTCGGCGACCTGCTCGCCGCGCTGGGTGCCGATGTTGTCCCACCAGTTGAAGACCATTCCGACACTGTGGTCAGACGAGTTGTCCATGACTCGCGGCTCGTGCAGGCCGGTGACATGTTCTGCTGTGTTCCAGGCGCAACCTACGACGGTCATGCTTTCGCTGAAGGGGCTGAAGATGCTGGAGCAACGGCCATACTTGCTGAACGCCCTCTGTCTGGCGTGGGTGTGCCAGTAGTGGTTGTGTCGTCGGTCCGCAGGACTATGCCGCTTCTGGCGGCTGCCAGCTTCGGCCACCCGTCGGCTTCTTTAGATTTAGTGGGAGTGACGGGCACCAACGGAAAGACCAGCGTGGTGCACCTGCTTGGTTCAGTTCTTGCTTCGGCAGGTCGCCGAGCGGCAACCTGGGGAACGTTGTCAGGAGTCCGGACCACGCCGGAGTCGACTGACCTGCAGGCGACATTGGCGGGATGGGTCTCGGATGGTGTTGAAGTTGGAGCAATGGAAGTTTCTTCCCATGCTCTTGCCCAGCACCGGATTGATGGCACCACCTTCGAAGCAGTGGGATTCACCATGCTTGGGCGTGACCATCTGGACTTCCACGGATCGATGGCAGCCTATGAGGCCGCCAAGGCTCGACTTTTCGCCGGCTCGTTTGCGTCCCGGGCGGTCGTGACCGTCGATAACGAGCCAGGTCGTCGTATGGCTGCCCTAGCGGAAAAACATGGGATGGATGTCGTGGCCGTCGATCCGGAGTCTTGTGATGCCACACCGTTGGCGACGGGGACGGTGATGCGGTGGCGGGGTGAATCCCTAGCTTTGACTGCCGGTGGTGTCTTCACGGCAGCCAACGCTCTTGTAGCTGCTGAGATTGCTGTCCTGTTGGGAGTGGAACCCGACGACGTTGCAACCGGCTTGTCGACGGCACCGCCGGTGCCTGGACGCTTTGAGCCAGTCGTCCTGTCCGGCGGGCCTTCGGCAGTCGTCGACTACGCACATACGCCAGATGCTTTGAGCGCTGTTTTGGACGGTGCAAGAAGGATCATCACTGGTTCTGGACGCTTAGTACTCGTGTTCGGCTGCGGGGGCGAGCGTGATCAAGGCAAGCGAGCTGAGATGGGTCGAGTCGCCGAACGCATGGCTGACAGGGTGTTCGTCACCTCTGACAATCCAAGGGGTGAACCACCTGAGGAGATAATTGGAGACATCCTGTCGGGGATGGAACATGCTCCCAAATGCGTAGAAGTCGATCGACGGCGGGCAATTGCTGAAGCCTTGGCAGCAGCCTCCCCCGAAGACTTGATCGTGGTGGCAGGACGCGGCCACGAGAAGGTTCAGCAGATTGCGATAGGGGACTTGCCCTTTGACGATGCGATGGTGATCGCCGAAGAATGGAAGCGCTTGACCAGTCGAGACGTCCGGTGATCAGGCTCCTTCTTGCTGCGGGAATTGCTATGGCTGCCTCCTTGGCGGGGGCGCGCTTGCTAATTCTGTGGCTGACCCGACTAGGGCTGGGCCAACCCATTCGCGATGACGGACCTCAAGGTCATGCCACCAAGGCTGGGACTCCGACTATGGGAGGCCTAGCCATCGTCGGTGGTGCCGTTCTGGGTTACGTGCTGAGCGATCTTTATCGGGGCATCTATACCCGGACGGGGATCTTCGTGATGCTGGCCATCATCAGTGGCGGTGCTGTTGGCCTACTGGACGATTGGATCAAGGTAATCCGCGAGCGAAATCTCGGACTGAATAAGCGGACGAAGATGTTCGGACTCTTCGCGGTGGCCGTCACCTTCGCCGTACTGATGCTTGAACACGCCCCGACCCGCACCACGCTCTCTTTCACTCGATCCGATCTTCCTGGCATCGAATTGGGCTCAGCTATCTGGTCAGTGTGGGCTGTTCTACTCATCATCGGTTCTGCCAATGCCGTGAACCTGACCGACGGTCTAGATGGTCTTGCAGCGGGCGCCGGAACCTTTTGCTTTGGGGCCTACACGGTGATCGCTTTTTGGCAGTTCCGGTACCCAGATTCCTACGACATAGCTCACGCCTTGGACTTGGCCGTGGTGGCTGCGGCCATGGCCGGTGGTTGTCTTGGATTCCTGTGGTGGAACGCTGCGCCAGCCCGGATCTTCATGGGGGACACCGGATCGTTGGCTATAGGTACCGGTCTAGCCGCCCTTTCACTAGCTACTGGCACACAACTCCTTCTACCGATCGTGGCCGGGCTTTTCGTCGCTGAAACCCTGTCGGTGATCGTTCAGGTAGGGAGCTTTCGACTATTCGGCGGCCGCCGGGTCTTTCGGATGGCACCCCTGCACCACCACTTCGAGTTGGGTGGCTGGCCTGAGACGACGGTGATTATCCGCTTCTGGATTCTCGCGGGGCTCTGCACGGCTGCTGGCTTAGGAATCTTTTACGCCGACTCGCTAGGGGCTGGCATGGTCGACGGGGCCGGATGATGAACTCTGCGCCGTCGACCACTCTCGTCCTCGGCCTCGGAGTGGCCGGTCGGGCGGCGTTGTCCTCGCTAGCACGACGAGGTATCGATGTCATAGCGGTAGACGACGATCCCGGTGAGGAGGCCCTTGCTTTAGTTGACCGACTGGGTGTAGAGCTCTTGGTCGCTCCTGGGCCCAGCGACTGGCCAGCAATACTCGCGGTAGTCGATGAAGTCGTCATGGCTCCAGGGATTCGGGATACCCACCCTTGTCATGGAGCGGCTC
>DEAU01000026.1:0-11104 GCA_002348705.1 Candidatus Neomicrothrix sp. UBA2974 | reverse complement strand
CCCCTTGTCATGGAGCGGCTCGTTCGGCTGGTGTGCCAATTGTCGATGAATCGGATCTCGCCGCCCGGTGGGACGATCGACCACGTTGTGCGGTTACGGGGACTAATGGGAAAACCACAGTAGTTACTCTGGTTGTGGACATGCTCGAACGCTCGGGTATCCGTGCTCTGCCGGCAGGCAACACCGACACGCCACTGGTAGCAGCTATCGATGATTCTGAGGCGGAGGTGTTTGTTGTCGAAGCGTCGTCCTTTCGATTAGCACACGCGGCGTCATTTAGCGCGTCGCCGGCGGCTTGGCTGAACTTCGCTCCTGACCACCTGGACGTTCACTCTGATCAAGCTTCCTACCAGAACGCCAAAGCCCGGATCTTTGAAGGCATCGCTGATCCGTCTGACGCCGTGGCCAATGCAGCGGATCCGGTGGTCGTTGCCCGGGCACCAGTGGGCGCCACTTTCTTTGGGACTCCGAATGCGCCCTGCCGGGTTGACGGCAAGATGCTGGTTGTTGACGAGCGGCCAATAGTGGCTATTGGCGACCTTCCCCGCGCATTGCCGCACGACTTGGCGAATGCTCTCGCCGCTATAGCCCTGGCGATACGGAGTGGAGCGGATCCCGATTCCTGTCGAGCTTCGCTGGTCCAGTTCTCAGGCCTGGACCATCGGATTACGTTCGTTGCTGAGGTGGCGGGAGTCCGCTACGTAGACGACAGCAAGGCGACTACTCCCCACGCCACATTGACGGCGATGTCAGGCCTGCCCGGTGCTGTTCTAATAGCGGGTGGCCGTAATAAAGGGCTGTCTCTGATGTCCCTAGCGGCCGCTCGACCGCGAGCTGTCGTAGCAATCGGAGAATCGGCCGATGAGATTGTGGCGGCCTTTGCTGGCCAATGCCCGGTTGAAGTGGCCGACTCAATGGAGTCCGCAGTGGTTGCCGCTGGCCGATTCGCCTCTGGTCGCGGCTCCGTTCTTCTCTCACCGGCGTGCTCTTCCTTTGACTGGTATGGCTCCTATGTCGAACGAGGTCTGGATTTCCAGCGAATTGTTGCCTCGCTGGACGGTTGATGGTCATGGGATCGGAAGTGGAAGGTGCTCGGGAGAGTGGGTTGAGTTCTGGACCAGCACGCACAGGTCAAAAAAGCGGTCGGACGATCCATCGTTCATCGAGGTCGCTGGTGCTGGGGACGACCGCAGCCCTCCTCATTCTCCTTGGGGTGGTGATGGTTCTGTCGGCAGCATCGGTTCAGGACCTGCGAGTCCATGGGGATGCCTGGCACCATGTGCGCCGACAGGTGATTTGGATCGTGCTGGGCACTACCGGACTATTGGCGATGCTGCGCGTCGACTACCGGAGACTTAGAAGGGCGGCCTCGCCGGTCCTGATCGTCACACTGATTCTCTTAGTGCTGGTCTTTGTACCGGGCGTCGGCATAGAGGCCAACGGATCCTCCCGATGGATAGGTATAGGCGCACTGACTCTTCAGCCCTCAGAGATGGCAAAACTGGCCATGATCCTCTATGGAGCGATGCTGCTGTCATCCGGAGATCGCGACATCGGGGATTTCCAGCGAACGCAATTGCCAATGATGGTGGTTCTGGGTTTGGTTGGTGGCTTGGTTTATGCCGAGCCGGACATGGGGACTGCAGCCGTGCTGGTGGCGATCGGGGCGTCACTCTTGTTCTTTGCCGGCCTAAGAATGATCTTGGTGGTGGGTGGCGGTGCTCTCGCTTTAGGTGTCCTCGCCGCTCTGAGTATGACCGCCGGATACCGACGCGATCGGCTCTTATCTTTGTTTGATCCGTGGAACGACCCCCTAGTTACCGGCTGGCAAGCCATTCAGGCCGGTGTAGCTATGTCCAATGGAGGGATGTGGGGGATGGGCCTCGGAGCCAGTCGGGCCAAATGGGGCTTTCTGCCATACGCACAGACTGATTTCATATTTGCCATCGTGGCCGAGGAATTGGGCTTCGTTGTCTCCGTCCTCGTTGTCCTTGCCTTTCTAGCGATCGGCCTGGTGGGGTTGCGCACAGCGTTCCGAGCACCTGACCAATTTGGCCAGCTGTTGGCGGCGGGGATCACCACGTGGATTGTGCTGCAGGCCTACGTGAATATTGGAGCGGTTCTAGGCTTACTTCCCATCACGGGCATTCCCCTTCCATTCCTTTCTTACGGCGGTAGTTCCATGGTCTTCACCATGACCGCTTATGGCGTTCTTCTCAACATTGCCCGGCAGACGCTATGAGCGGCCTCGGGGATTCCAGAGTTGCTCCCCTCGGGTCTAGAGCCCCGATTCGTGTGGTGATCGCAGGCGGAGGCACCGCGGGACACGTCCTCCCAGGACTGGCCATCGCTGAGGAGTTAGTCGACCGTGGTCTAGCAGCCGACCGCTGTTCGGTTCTGATGGTTGGAAGCAAGCGCGGTATTGAGTCCGACCTGGTGCCACCGGCAGGGTTCGGACTACATCTGCTTCCCGGTCGGGGAATCCAACGGCGCCTAACGCTGGTCAACTTGTTGACTGGGGTCAGCCTTTTGGTGGCAGCCACCCGGGCCTTTTTCCTGCTTTTGCGTCGCCGTCCTGATGCAGTAGTCGTGCTAGGCGGATACGCCAGCGTGCCTTGTGGCCTAGCGGCGGTCTTACTGCGGATTCCGATCATGGTGGCTGAGCAGAATGCTATTCCTGGCGCTGCCAACCGCCTTCTCGGTCGGTTTGCCCGAGCGTGCGCCATTTCATTTGAAGGGACAAGCCTGCCGCGCGCAGTAGTTACCGGAAACCCTGTTCGTCCAGCGGTCCGTCGCGCGGGGATGGATAATGGTTTCCGATTGGAGGCGCGGCAGAACCTGGGGATTGGCGATAGACCTTTCGTGGTCGTCTTCGGAGGGTCCTTGGGATCACGTCAGATCAATCGTGCAACGACTGCTGCGGTTGAGAATTGGACTGGTGGTCCAGTGGTTCTTCAGCATGTCGTTGGGCAACGGGGTTGGTCGGTTGGTTTGGGCGAGCGAGCCCGATCTGCACCCCCAGCGGTGGATTATCGCCCCGTGGAATACGAGAAGGACATGCCGACGGTCTTGAGTGCAGCCGACTTGGTAATTTGTCGAGCTGGGGCCACGACGGTGGCTGAACTTTCTGTGCTAGCCGTCCCGGCAGTTCTTGTTCCCTTGCCGGGAGCTCCAGATGATCACCAAACGGCTAACGCCTCGCGGTTAGCCGCTGCAGGTGCCGCCCTCCTAGTGGCGGATGACGACCTCGAAGAAGTCCTCCTTTCCGGGTTGTTGTCTGACCTGGTGGCCGATTTCTCAACTCTCAAGACGATGAGCGAGGCATCACGTCATCTAGGCCGGCCGGATGCCGCCAGGCGAGTAGTTGATCTGCTTCTAGATGTCTTGGCTGACAGGGGTAAGCCATTGCCGGTTTCCATTGAAGACCGAAGGCCTGTCAGGGGGGCGTCGTGAGTGGGTACCGGTTTGACCCTAAACGTCCGACCAGAGTCCATGTAGTAGGTATTGGCGGAGCGGGGATGAGTGCCATCGCCGAGGTCTTGACCGCAATGGGCCACCAGGTCTCCGGCTCAGACTTGAAGCCGTCCGCTGGCCTCGAGCGACTTTCGGCGCTCGGAGTTGAGGTGCACGTCGGCCACGACGCCAAAAATCTGGTTCATGCCGAAGTGGTCACTCGGTCAACAGCCGTTCCTGACAGCAACGCGGAGATTTGGGCGGCCCGTGAGCGAGGCATTCCGGTGCTCAGCCGGGCTGTGATACTGGGTGCAGTATCCGCGGTCCGCCACACGCTGGCCGTCGGTGGAACTCATGGAAAGACGACCACCGCTTCGATGCTGGCCCTAGCTCTCAGAGACTCAGGTTTACGCCCGTCTTTCATCATTGGAGGGGATGTGAACGAGATCGGTTCGGGAGCTGCTTGGGATGATGGCGACCTCTTCGTGGTTGAGGCGGACGAAAGCGATGGATCGTTTCTCCATCTGGTGCCCCGCCTAGCGGTAGTGACCAACGTTGAACCTGATCACCTCGAACACCACGGTGGCTTCCACGCTCTGCAGACAGCATTTGACGACTTCGTGAGTAATGCAGACGGACCGACCGTGATTGGGGTTGACGATAGAGAGGGGTCATTGCTAGCGGATCGTGCAGCGAGTTCTGGTTCTGAGGTGGTGACCGTTGGCGAGACACTCGATGCTGACTGGAGAATTGACAGACTTGAGAATGCTTGGACCGGTGTCGAGTTCGAGCTAGTTGGACCTTCGAGCTTTCTTGCTGGCGGTCGACTGAGGGTGAACCTGCCGGTTCCTGGCCGCCATAATGCTAGGAATGCCGCTTCAGCGATCGTTAGTGCCGTTCTTGTTGGCGCCGATCCAGAAAGCGCTGCTAGTGCCCTCGGTCGCTTCGGTGGAGTAGCCCGCCGCTTCGAGCATCGGGGTCGGGTGGCCGGCATAACTTTCGTCGACGACTACGCGCACCTACCGACTGAAGTCGCGGTGACTGTCGAAGCAGCGAAGACCGGTGGATTCGATCGAGTGGTGGCCGTGTTCCAGCCGCATCGCTATAGCAGGACGGAGTCACTTTGGTCCTCATTTGGTCCCTGTTTCGCCGGTGTGGACGTCTTGTTCGTGACGGACGTATATCCGTCGGGTGAGTCGCCGCGCTCCGGGGTTTCAGGCCGCATGGTCGTCGACGCTGCAGTCCGTGACCTGCCCAGTCTGGATGTTCGCTATACGCCGCGACGAGATGAACTGGTTGAACGCCTGACGGCCGAGCTGGTCCCCGGAGACCTTTGCTTGACCATGGGTGCAGGCGATCTGACCTCGGTTCCGGAAGAGGTGAGGCAATGCCTGTCAGAGATGGAGGCTTCCGTGGTGGATGGAGCGGCAAACAGTGGCTGACTGTTTGCAGGATCCAGACGAACTAGAACTTGAAAGCGCCCTGAAGGCGCTTGGTCTAATCGAGGGGGTTCGGCGGGACTATCCGATCGGCCCATTGACTACCTACCGGGTTGGCGGAACTGCAGCCTGGTTTGTGCGTCCTGTGAACGAGACAGAACTTGCGGCAGTTGCCACCGTGGCTGGTCAGGCCTTGGTGCCGGTGCTATTGCTTGGGCGGGGTTCGAACTTGCTGGTATCTGATACTGGCTTTTCCGGCCTAGCAATACAGCTGGGTGCCGGCTTCGAAGGCGTCGACCTGGAAGGGACAGAGGTAGTTGCTGGTGGCGGCGCCTCACTCCCGGTGGTTGCGCGACTCACGGTGGCTTCCGGTCTCGCAGGCTTCGAATGGGCGGTTGGCGTGCCCGGTTCGATCGGCGGAGCGGTGAGGATGAATGCTGGCGGACACGGTTCTGACATGTCGAGGTCCCTAGTAGCGGCGACAGTTCTCCACCTATCCGATGGTTCGACCGTCGAGCGAACTGCTGATGAGTTGAACCTTGGTTACCGAACTTCGACCCTAGAACCTGGGGAGGTTGTGGTCTCGGTCCGGTTGGCTCTTGAGCCCGGTGATCGATTAGATGGTGAGGCCCGATTGTCCGAAGTTGTGCGCTGGCGCCGAGAGAACCAGCCAGGAGGTCAGAATGCTGGTTCCGTGTTCACCAACCCGGACGGCGATTCCGCTGGTCGATTGGTTGAGCTAGCTGGATGTCGGGGCCTCCGTCTTGGGACGGCTGAAGTATCTAGCCGTCACGCCAACTTCATCCAGGCCGATGAAGGTGGATCGGCCGATGACGTGGCGGCACTTATGACCGAGGTCGCTCGGCAGGTGGCCGAGGTTCATGGAGTGGATTTGGTACCCGAGACCGTCATGGTCGGGTTCGAATGAATGTTGCGCCACCGGGTGATGGCAATTCGGCTGCTGCCGCTAGTCCCCCTGGGAACGTCGCGATCGGTGAAAGCGGACTAGCGGCGGGGCGACCCGAGACACCAAGGGCGAATCGTCGTCGACTTCGCTGGGCATGGACGGTCTTAGCGATCGTGGTGATTGGTGTGGGAGGCTTCGCAGTGAGCCACTCGGAGTTCCTGGACGTCGACGACGTCCAGATCACCGGCCTGTCCACCGAAGCGGGAACGGGCCTTTCAAAGCCCGAACTGATCGAGGCCGCCGCGGTCATGATCGGGTCGCCGATGCTGACTGTTGACATTGACGGGATCGCCGAACGGCTTATAGCGCTGCCCTGGGTGGCAGAGGTAACTGTTAGTCGTCGGTGGCCGTCCTCGGTGGAGCTATGGATACGACAGCGTGTTGCCGTGGCGAACGCGGTCGACCGGTCAGCATCAGTCGCTCTTTTGGATGCCGAAGGAACAGTCTTAGAGCACCGAGGAGAACAGGTAGTTGGCATTCCCGTGATCCGGGTGGATCAATTGGGTCGACCAGGTACTCGGATGACTGGTCTGGCACCGTTGCTCTTGGCCGTGGAAGCGTTGACTCCCGAGTTGTTCCCATGGGTGGTGGCTCTGGTGCCGACGGCTGATGGAGTGATAGCTGAGCTCGTGGGAGGAGTGGAGGCATTCTTGGGCTTTGGTCAGGATTACCATGACGAGTTCCGTTCGCTGGAGGCGGTTCTGAGACGGGTTGAGTTAGCGTGCATTGTCGAAGTTGACGTTTCACTCCACTCGAGTCCGGTCGTGCGACGTGATGACCTTCGGTGTGGGTGACGCTGCTCGAATCTCCGGCGGGTTGACGTTCGGTGACCACTCGTCGTAGTCTTTCAACCACTAACTGAGACTACTCGAGCTCAACCCTAAACCTCAGCTAGAGGGTTATTCCAAGGGGTCAGCGGCCGCAGGGAGCGCCCGCGGGACAAAGAAGAACTTTAGGAGGAAACCGATGGTGGGGAATCCGCAGAACTATCTGGCGGTAATCAAAGTAGTAGGGGTCGGCGGTGCTGGTGTCAACGCCGTTAATCGGATGATTGACGCCGGGCTCAAGGGTGTTGAGTTCATCGCCGTCAATACTGATGCCCAAGCGCTGCTGATGAGCGACGCCGATGTCAAACTCGACATAGGCCGCGAATTAACCCGTGGCCTTGGAGCGGGGAGCGATCCAGGTATCGGTCGTCAGGCGGCGGAGGAACACCGGGTTGAGATTGAAGAAGCGCTAGAGGGTGCTGACATGGTCTTCATCACCGCGGGCGAAGGTGGTGGCACCGGTACCGGTGGTGCACCCATCGTGGCCGAGGTCGCCCGGGCAACCGGTGCGTTAACCATAGGTGTCGTAACCCGCCCCTTTACCTTTGAGGGCCGGCGTCGCTCAGTTCAAGCCGAACAGGGCATCGTCCAACTCAAGGAAAAGGTCGATACGCAGATCGTCATACCCAATGACCGACTCCTTGACGTCTCAGATGACAAGACGCCCCTACTGAACGCTTTTGACACCGCTGACGAGGTCCTCCTGCAGGGCGTTCAGGGTATAACCACCTTGATCACTACTCCGGGGCTCATCAACACCGACTTTGCTGACGTGCGAACGGTGATGCAAGGTGCCGGTTCAGCCCTCATGGGGGTCGGGCAGGCCACCGGCGAAGGCCGGGCCCTTAACGCCGCCCGCAAGGCCATCTCTAGTCCGATGTTGGAAGCTTCGATCGAGGGGGCCAGAGGGATCCTCTTAAACATTTCCGGACCGCGTGATTTGGGACTGTTCGAGGTCAACGAGGCAGCCGAGGTGGTTCATGGTGTGGCTCACCCGGACGCCAATATCATTTTCGGCACTGTGGTTGATGATGAGATGGGCGAAGATGTCCGAGTAACAGTGATCGCCGCCGGCTTCGATCGTTGGGACAGTAGTCGTCCCTCAGGAGCCTCGACAGAACCGCTGTTAGGCGAGGACGCCATTGAAGCAGCGTTCGCTGGTGACGACGACCTCGACGTTCCAAGTTTTCTTAGGTAGGGGCCGATGGCTCGGGAGTTGACCCGACGGAGTCTCCCGTCGGGTCGGATCGCCCGAGTCGTCATGTCCGAGGCTGCCGACGGCGATATCGCCGTCGGCAGCCCGGAACATTCTGTGCCCTGTGATCGTTTAATCGGTGAAGCCCCCCGACCTTGGACGTTCTTAGAGCAGGTCCACGGTGCGGCTGTTGCCGAGGTTGACCGCCCCGGTGCGGCGACTGGAACTCGGGCAGATGCTGCAGTTACTGAAGTAGTAGGAGCCACTCTGTCTCTCAGAGTTGCTGACTGCGTTCCGGTTGCCTTGATTGGCAAACAGAGGATCGCCGTTGCTCATGCCGGATGGCGTGGCTTGGCTTCAGGTGTTCTGGACGCCGCCGTGGATGCAGTTCGGCTCTCTGATGGGGACTCTTCGGGATCCCTCGTAGCTGTGGTCGGGCCGCATATCGGCTCTTGCTGTTACGAATTTGGTCTAAATGATCTGACAGGAATTGTTGACCTCTTTGGCCCGGCGGTTCTTGCCGAGACGCGTAAAGGCCGACCGGCGTTGGACCTAGCGGCTGGTGTTGGTGTGGCAATGGATCGTCGTGGGGTGGCAGTAATCGCCGATGGGACCTGTACGTGCTGCGATAACCGTTACTGGTCATTTCGAGCCACCGGGACGACCAGCAGACAGGCGATGCTTGCCTGGATCGAGCATGGGTCAGAGGTTGTCTAATGGCTTCAGGGAACTTCTCAGGAGATATCGAACCGAAAGAGGTTGTCGAGCGGATTCAGGCTCTGGAGGAAAGGCTGGCGGCGGCTAGCGGCGGTCGTACCAAACTCTTGCCTGTCACGAAAGCCTTTGGGTCGGATGCCGTCAGGGCGGTACTGGCTACCGGGCGGCGAGCCGTGGGGGAGAACTATGCCCAGGAGATATTGGCAAAGGATGCGGAATTGGCATCTAGGGATGGTTTGGAAACCTCGACGGGAACTCAGGCCACGCGACCGGCTGTCGACTGGCACATGATCGGACGGATTCAGCGGAACAAGGTTCGTCAGTTGGGTGGTCTGGTATTGCTTTGGCAGACCGTGGACCGACAATCGGTAGTAGATGAATTGATTCGCAGGGTGCCCGGTGCGCGGATACTTGTACAGGTTGACCCTGCCGGCAGCCCAGATAAGGGGGGGTGTCCGCCGGGTGAAGTAGATGATCTCGTTCGCCGAGCATCGGACGGAGGCCTTACCGTGGATGGTCTGATGACCTTAGGGGTTTTGGGTAATCCGAAAGCCACGGCGAACTGCTTCTCGGTGGTCGCGCGCCTAGCTGACGACCTTGGTCTGCGTGAACGCTCTATGGGAATGACTGACGATATGGACCTAGCGGTTGAGCATGGATCTACGATGGTGCGGACGGGTCGCGCCGTGTTTGGCGACAGGCCGCCGCGGGCTCGGCCCTGAGGGCGGGTACCATCGGTCGACCATGAGGAAGTTCATGATGTGGTTGGGTCTCGGGCCGGACGACGCCTATGAGGATTTCTCGGATGAGCCGCTGCTTCGGGGGCCGTTGTCTTCGGGAGAGTTCGCTGAGGCCCGGGCCGCTGTTGAGGTGGACGGGACGGTCCGTCCGATCTTGACGCCGGTACAACCGACTGTGGAGCAGTCAAAAACAGTCCGCATGTTGCCGGCTGAACCGACAGGCACAGTTCGACCGCTCAAGCCGGCGACGGCCGCTAGGCCGTCCACGGTCACACCTGGCTCCTTCAACGACGTTCAGGAAATGGCCGATCGCTTCAAGGCCGGCCAACCGGTGATCGTCAACCTCCAGGGGGTGGACGCCGACCTATCTCGCCGGATTATCGATTTTGCTAGCGGTGTTTGCTACGGGGCTGAAGGGCAGATGGAGCGGATTACCCATCAGGTGTATCTGCTGACCCCATCAGATGTTGAGGTGTCGGAGGAGGACCGCCGGCGCCTCGTTGACTAGGGAGTGTGCGGTGGCCTTGCTCTGCACTTTCCTGCAGATCTATCTCCTGGTCCTCGTCGTTCGAGTCCTGATGAGCTGGTTTCCCATCTCACGCGATGGCTCGATGGCCACTTTCGCCGGAGTTCTCTACACGGTGACTGATCCAGTCCTGCTTCCGTTGCGTCGGATCTTGCCCCCGGTCCGCATGGGGGGGATGGCGCTAGACCTTTCACCGATCGTGGCCTTCTTTGGTCTCTCAATCCTTATGGGTCTGCTGGGCTGCTGACCTAGGGAGCGGCCGTCAGGGTTGGAGGGGACCTGTCAGGACTCGTTGCGAGTCCAATAGGGGTGCTCCAACTGCGGACCGGACGGGCGGTAGCCTGAGAACGTGGACGCCTCAAGCGCGCTCGACGACCTGCTCCATGAACTGGAGGACGGCCAGTTCGGGACCAAGATGCGGGGATACGACCCTTCGGAAGTTGACTCTCTCCTTGAGCGGGCCAGCCGAACCTTGGTTGACCTGCGGTCATTAGCTAGACGCGCAGGTGAGCGGGCCACCTTGGCGGAGCGTCAACTAGAAGAGGAGTTGGAGGCGGCGCGGAACGCTCGGGCTGCGGCTGAGGCTGGTATCGCTACCGCCGAGGCCGAGGCGGCTCGTATTGTCGCTGACGCTCGAGCGGAGGCGGCCGACCTGAAGTCGGCTTCGGAAGCTGAGGTCCGTGCCGCTATCGAGATGGGTAGGACGCAGATGGAGGCCGAGACTGCTGAGGCGGCGGGTCGTCGGGATCGAGTCCTGGAAGAGATCGAGGTAACCGCAGGGCATGTCGCTGCTCACCGGTCGCGTCTCCTAAGGGCTATAGCCGATTTGGAGTCCTTAGTTGAAGGGATAGACGACCGACCCACAGGGGTTGAGGCGCCCCCCGATCCACCTAACGTTGAAATGGCTAATGGGCCGTTACCGCCGCTGCCACCTCATGTGCCTGACGGGGGGTCTCCTCAGAGCGACTGGCCTGCTCCCGAATGGGGTCGGTCTGACGTTGTCACCCCCTTGCGCCCGATTGAACAAGCCCCTGCGGCGGCCGTGGGTGGCAACGAGTCGGACCTAGATGCCTTCTTCGCCGATGAGGGGTCCTGATTCGCCGTAATACCGTCCACGGAGGACGGAGGCGGTGCCGGTACGCTCCCGGACCCACCGAACCGCTCGATTGACCGTTTCGACCAGGAGATGATGGCCATGGCGAAAAAGCCCGCAAATAAGGCGCCTGTGAAGAAGGCTGCG
>DEAU01000037.1:43602-62505 GCA_002348705.1 Candidatus Neomicrothrix sp. UBA2974 | reverse complement strand
CCTGAACCTCGGTGAGGATCCCCAGGCTGACCAGCCGCTCCTCCACCGTGGTAATGAAGTCCGTTCCGTCACTCACCACTTCAGCGGTGTCATCCACCTGCTTTTGGAGGTTCTCTAGATTCTCGGCCTCGGCGGGACTGACATCGCCAGACCGAGCCTGAACCTCGGTGAGGATCCCGGCATCGACCAGACGGGCTTCGGCGACAGTAACCGCTTCGTCTTCAGCCTCTAGATCAGCTACGTCGTCCTCCTTTTCGGCAATGTCCTCAACGAGTTCGTCCACCCGTTCCAGCAGGTCATCGACCTCCTTTCGGGCGTCGTAAACGGCGAGAGTCTGTGGTGCGACAGCGCTCAGTGAATCAAAGCCACCGGCAATGGTCACCTTCAAGTCCTCATATGGTTCACGCTCGGTGTCGCTCACAGTGGCAATCTCCACGGTGGTCGATGTGGATCCGGCCGGAATGACTACCGTTGCATCGGGCGCCAAATAATCGTCATCCACTGTGACATCTCCCGACACTGCGATAGGTACCTCCAAGTCGGTAGTCGGTGCCACGTCGGCGGCAACGGTGACAATCACTGGCCGGCCTTCGGTAACCACCACCGAACCAGTCGAGATCTCGATCACTGGAACAACCGCGTCAGCTGCGGCTACTGCATCGACCACAGCGGCCGCTGTAGTCACTAACTCTGCGGTCTGACCAGACTGCAATCCCTGCGTCGTCGGCCGAGCCGGTCCTATGCGAACCGATACCGCATTCACTGCGCCGACGGTGTACCCGACGGGATTGGCCTGAAGCGTCACCGTCACCACTTCGTCGGCCTCTGGCGCGGTCCCAACGTAACCGTGTGCGGCCTGCCACGCGGCGAGCCCTGCTCGCGTTTCCTCCGTGTAGAGATCATCGATGTCGCCGACGTCATAGCCTGCTGCCGACAGAACCTCCTCGAGTTGCCGCACGTCAGCCCCTTCTGACCCAACATCCAGCGATCGGTAGAACGCGAAGTCACCGTCAACAGCTACAACCTGACGTCCGTCCACGCTGAGAAGAAGATCGCCCGCTGCAACTGTGTCCCCATCAGCCACCGTGACTGCGCCAACCTTCCCTGCAGAAGACGCGGTCACCACTTGGAGTTCATCCCGGCGGAGTTCACCACGGATAGTTATCTCGTCGGTAAGGGTCCGGATGGACACTGACTCTGCGATAGCCCGATCTACGCCTAGATCGATAGCCACCGCGTCGTCTTCCCAGGGCCGCCAAATTGCGGCGGCCACAGCGGCGACCAGAACCAACAGAACCAAGATCTTCTTCATAACTATCTCCGTGTCGATCTCCGATCCGGAACACTGTCCGGGCCGCCTAAGACGATCCGGTCGGCATACCGGCTCACTCGTCGCTCAGGTTGCTCTCACTAATACAGGACCGGATGTCGTCCATGTCTAAATCGCCATCAGGGCCGCTGAAATCCTCTCCCGGGCCCAAGGAGCCGGTCTCATCGGGCACTGGGTCGCTGACCGTCCACCCCTTTGAACGAAGACAGCCGGTGAGAACAATGAACTGTTCGTTATCTGCCCGGATCTGGTCGGGGGTCCGGCCAGCCCTCGATACCTGGAACTCCTGCATTGCGTCCACGATCCCCGACCTCCCGGCACAAGATGTGAGCGCCTGTATGTACTCGGGTTGGTTGACAGGATCCTCCGGACCCTTGGTGTTGTCAGGTCGGCCGATGAATTCCACCTCGTCATCAGCTAAGCACTGGTTGAACTCCTCAAGGGCGTCCATCATCTTGATCCCTGCTGGGACCTCCTCCTCAGCCAACGGAATGGTCTCTTTAACCTTTGCCTCGGTCGTAGTGGTGGTCTCGGGCTCCGCTGTGGTCGGCACCTCGCTGGTTTCAGAAGCAGTGGCTTCCTCATCGGCGGCGTCAAACCGTCCCTCCGTTACCGCTTCAGTGGTGGGAATATTCGTGGCCGCAGTCGTGGTCGTGGCTGTGGTTGTGGTCGTCGGCGCTGCAGTCGACACCACGATCTCCGACGGGCCGTCTTCGGTCAGCAGGGTCACCGTTCGCTCCGTCGAAACCTCGCCCCCACTGCAAGCGGCAGAGAGCAGGACCGCTACCAAGAGCGTCGGCCACAATCGGAAAGTGCCGATCTCTTCCAAGTCTCTAGCTCCCCTCCCGAGTCAAAGCGATCTCGCTGGCGCAGTCGCGGATGTCATCAGTTACGACGTCACCATCTGGCCCAGAGAACTGATCCCCAGGGTTCAACAGCCCGGTCTCGTCCGGCCTGAGCTCTCCAACATCCCAACCTCGCCCCCGCAGGCAGTCGACCAGATCGATCAAGTCCCGGTTCTCTTGTTCAATCTCCTCGGGCGACATATCTGATCGAGAGGTCTGAAATTCCTGGTACGCCTTCGAGATCTGGGTCCGACTGTTGCACAGTTGGAGCGCCGCCAAGTAGCTGGGCTGATTGACCGGGACATCCCCGAGATCGGCATTCGGAAAACCAATCCATTCGTGACCTTCGCCGTCTAGGCACCGATTGAAGTCATCGAGCGCCCCCATGAGTTTCACGCCCGGATTAATTTCCTCCTCAGCTAGAGGAACTGTCTCCTTCGTCGGGGTGACGGTTGTGGTGGTCGTTGTGGTGGTCGTTGTGGTAGTCGCCGCTGTTGTATCGGTTGCCATACGGTCGACGACAGAGGTAGACGTTTCCTGGGCGTCGGTGTTGGTCGTCGTAGCGGGGATCTCGGCCGAGGTCTCTACGAAACCGTCAACGACTGACTCGTCGCCTTCGTTCTCAACAGCGTTGGACCCAACCGCCTCCGAGGTAGCGACGCTGGACAGAGTAGTAGTGGCCGCTCCGAAGCCCGCCGGAACGACGATCTCGGTGGCTTGGTCTGCCGACAGCACGACCACCGGTCGGGCAGTGCCGTACAAGGGCCCATCAGCCGCACAGGCCGCCAGCAGCAGAAGAGGACTGCAGAACAAGCTGAGAAAGCCTTTCATCCGATGGAACGCTAACGACGTCAGGCTGAATCCGCAGCTATCGACCCAGCAGAGAATCCGCAAGGACCATCTGCAGGGAACCGCTTCAGGAAAATGCTGGGAACTAAGGCCGATTTCCTTTGGGTGCCACCAGGAACGAGTTAAGAAACTAGATAAGCCGGCCGTGGCCTCGGGATTGAGTCCTCCTAGCCTCGCCTTGTGGCTGACTTCTTCCAGAACGGGGTGATCGCGACTCTTCACGACCTTGGTCGCCGCACGACCGAGGATCTGGAGCAGGACCTGAAAGTGTGGAGCAGCGACCGACCAATGTCACTGATCATTCCCTGCCTAGTCGCCGATCTTGACGGCCCCGCACTCGAAGGAATTCTCGACGAGTTGGCTGCTGTGCCGTATCTCGAGGAAGTGATCGTCGGGCTGGACCGAGCCCATACCGAGGACTTCGACCGGGCCCGGAACCTCTTTTCAAGACTTCCCCAGCAGCTTAGAATTCTTTGGAACGACGGGCCACGCCTTCAGGCTTTGCGAGCCGAATTGGAGGGCCAATACCTCCCACCCGGCCCTCCCGGCAAGGGACGGAACGTCTGGTCCTGTCTCGGATACTTCCTAGCCGCCGGACAAGGACAGGTTGTTGCCCTCCACGACGCCGACATTCGCAACTACGACCGATCCCTTCCAGCCCGCCTCCTCACACCGATTGCCCACCCGTCACGGCGGTTTGACTTTGCCAAGGGCTACTACCACCGGTCTTCAAACGGAATCGGCCCGACCGACGACCGAACTCCCCGGATGTTCGGTCGAGCAACCCGACTCTTTGTGACCCCGCTGGTACGAGCCATGACCACCACTTTTGGACCTTCGGGCTACTTGGACTACCTCGACAGCTTCCGATACCCACTGGCCGGCGAGTTCGCGATGACCACCGATGTGGTGGCCAACCTTCGCATTCCTTCGGACTGGGGACTGGAGCTAGGGGTCCTGTCCGAGGTCTATCGACACCTGCCCACGACCCGTATTTGCCAGGTGGACATCGCTGACAGCTATGACCACAAGCACCGCGCTCTATCGGCGGACGATCCCGACCATGGCCTTCATCGGATGAGCGCCGAAATTGCAAAGGCTCTTTACCGGCGACTGGCCATAGGAGGAACCGTCCTAACTGCCGAGAGTTTTCGCTCGCTAGAAGCTGCCTATGACCGCAACGCACTCGACCTCATCGATCGTTACGAAGCTGATGCGGCATTCAACGGCTTGGCCTTCGACCGGCACGTCGAGGAGGCTGCCATACAGGTTTTTGCTCGGGCGATCGTCCGGGCTGGTGACGACTTCCTCAAAGACCCTTTGGAACCCGCCTTCCTCCCCACTTGGGCCAGGATCCGGTCCGAAATACCAGACTTCTCCGACCGACTAGTCGACGCAGTCAATGCCGACAATGCCGGTGAGATCAGCTGAAGACCAACTAGTTGGAAGTAGCCAGCAACGCTCGCATAGTGCCTCTAGGCCATGCGGTGGAGGTGATGAGAATCGAACTCACGACCTCTACGTTGCGAACGTAGCGCTCTAGCCAACTGAGCTACACCCCCGCAGGGTGGCCGATGGTAGCGGGAACGACCCGAAGGTCGGCTAGGCAACTGGTCAGTTGGCCTTGCGATTCAGGACCGCCTCGTCGCGCATGGCTGCTGAGGCACCGATCCCGCCCATAAGAGGGCCATTGGCTCGGAAAGGGACCACGATTTCCTTGCGCTCTGCCTCCGACTGATGTCGTTGGGTAACTAGAACTGCGTATCCCACGAGGAGAACGTCAATCATGAAGTGAATCATCCAGACGACACCTCCGACAGCGACTCCACCGAAAAACGTAAAGGTGGCGAGCCCTACAAGGGTTGCCATCAGGTCTCGACGACGACGGCGAGCCGACTGCGGATCGGCGGGTATTGAGGTGGCGGTCATGTGAGCCGCCCGTAGATGCTGAGGACCGGATCGCCCGAGGGACCGGCCCACTCCAGCGAACGCGACCACTGGCCGCAGAAGCACATCCCGATTGCGGATCAGTGGCGGAACGAGCACAGCGGCCCAAAGGAGGGCAAGTCCTAGAAGGATTAGCATCCGCATCCCCTAGCCCCACTCATCGTCCACCGTCCTCCGCTCGGCTCCCTGTGGATAATTCGGCAAAGTAGTGCGGCTGCACTGGGAAATGGTGGATGACTACGCGCTTAGAGCGCGAATATTCGCGCCTATCGCGCGAAATACAGTCTCAGAGGGTGGTCGTAGGTCGCTAGACAACCTCTGTCAGGTGCTAGAACGCTCCCAGTTCCCCGACCGGCCACCCGACTTCTCTTCGAGGCGAAGGGTCTCGACAACCATTGACCGGTCCAGTGCCTTACACATGTCGTAGACGGTGAGAGCGGCCATGGCGCAGGCGGTCAGCGCCTCCATCTCGACACCTGTCCGGTCCAACGCCTCGACGACGGCCTCCACGTCTACCCGGTCCTCTCCCACCACCAGATCGACGGTGACCGAACTCAACCTAATTGGGTGACACATCGGGATCATTTCGGCGGTCCGCTTGGCGGCCTGAATTCCAGCCACGCGTGCCACAGCCAGAACGTCACCTTTAGAGACCGAACCTGTGACCAGCGCTTCGGCGGTCGCCGTTTCCACCAAGATGACGGCTCGCGCCACTGCCCGTCGAAGGGTGACGTCCTTGCCGCCGACGTCGACCATCCGAGCTCGGCCGGCGGGATCTAGGTGGGTAAATCCGTCCAGTCCGTCGCCGGCTGCCTGGTCCTCCGGTACCGGCACGATCAACCGCCAATCTGCGACATCGAACGGGCAGGGCGGATGAAATCGACCGTCCCGATGCCATGTCCAGCCCACTTGGCACCTACCGCCTGCTCCATCAGGGTCGATACCTCTTCGTCGTCGGCACCTGAGCGCAGCAAGGAACGGAGATCGTACTCGCCCACAGCAAACAGACAGTTGCGGAACTGCCCGTCCGCCGTCAGGCGGATCCGATCACACGAGTCACAAAAGCTGCGGGTCACGCTGGCCACCACGCCGATCTCTCCTGCACCATCGACATAGCGAAAACGACTTGCTGGGGCCGAGGTCCGAGTGACCGGCTCCAAAGGAAAAACCTCGCCGATCCGCTCCAGAATCTCATCCTGACCGACCACGGCCCCACCAGACCAAGCCTCGTCGGCGTCCAACGGCATGAACTCGATGAAGCGGATCACGACCCCGCAGTTGCGTCCGAAGCGGGCAAAGTCAACCAACTCATCGTCGTTGACACCCCGCATTACAACGGCATTGACCTTCACCGGATTGAGGCCAGCGTCGATTGCCGCTTCTATACCGTCCAGGACACGAGGAAGTTCGTCACGCAAGGTGAGTTCGGCGAACCGCTCGGGTCGAAGAGAGTCCAGAGAAACATTGATCCGTCTTAGGCCGGCTTGGGCCAATGGCTCAGCCAGTAGCCGAAGGGTCGCCCCATTAGTGGTTAGGGACAGATCTACACCGAGTGCGGCCAGTCGTCTGACCAGATCTGGGAGATTGGCCCTGACGGTTGGCTCCCCGCCAGTGAGGCGGATGCTTTCGATCCCGTGGCGCTCAACCAGCAGGCGGGCCACCCGCTCGATCTCCTCAAAAGTCAACAGTTCCGATCGTGGTAGCCACTCAAGTCCATCGGCCGGCATGCAGTATCCGCACCGGAAGTTGCACCGGTCTGTAACCGAAATGCGTAGATCACGATGCAGTCGACCAAAGCCGTCAATCAAGGAGCGGTTCACACAACTAGCGTACGACGCCTATCCGGCGCGAAACACGGCCGGGGGGGGGTTCCAACCAGCGGTCATGACAGCAGGATGACCTCGACCTCTTCACCATCAGCTATCCCATCGCCGTCAGGGAGCACCGCCAAACCGTCGGCTGCCGCCATGGCCGTAAGGTGGTGCGAACCCTGTCCGCCGGCCGAGACCACACGAAACCTGCCGTCCACCACTGCTGTTCGTACGCGGGCGAAGTGCACTTTTCCATCGGGGCGGCGAGACAGACCCCCGTCGACGACAGCCAGCACCCGCCTCCGATCAAGTTCCGTGTGACCGCCCATTGCCCGCAACGCCGGCCGAGCAAAAAGCTCAAACGACACCATCGACGACACCGGATTGCCCGGAAGACCAAAGACCGGCACGTCGTCCACCAGGCCGAATGCCAAGGGCTTTGCCGGCTTAATGGCCACCTGCATCCATCGCATGTCACCGATGCGGTCCAAAACAACCTTGACGTAGTCAAAGTCACCCATCGACACGCCCCCCGAGGTAAGTAGGGCGTCACATGCTGCCACCCCGTCGACAAGGGTCTGAGCTATGGCGTCCTCGTCATCGGGGACCCAGCCCAAGTCGACCGGCTCAATACCCATTTCGCCCAGCAAGCCAAGCAAGGACGGGCGGTTGGCATCGCGAATCTGCCCACGGGCCAACTGACCAGCACCCTCTGCAAGTTCGTCTCCTGTCGACATCACCCCCACCCGGAGCCGTCTCCATACCGGTACCCGCTCAATACCGATACTTGCCAATACCCCGAGGTGCCCAGGACCAAGAGTCGTCCCAGCAGGAAATGCCTCGTCACCGACTGCCAAGTCCTCACCTGGATGGCGAACGTGATTGCCGACCGGAACCTCCACCTCAATCCGAATTCGGTCATCACCGATATCTTCTGTTCGCTCGACCATGACCACTGCGTCGGCGCCGGGCGGCATCGGCGCTCCAGTCATAATTCGAGACGCCGTGCCAGCAGCCACTGTGATTCCTTCGGCGATCGGATCTACGCCGGCAGCCACCGTGCCGGCCACTTCCAGATCTACCGGAGCACCGACCGTGTCCGCCGCCCGCAGCGCAAATCCATCCATAGCGGTATTGGCGAACGGTGGCACGTCCTCCGGGGAAGAGACCGACGCTGCCAAAACCAGCCCTCTGGCATCGGTCAAGTCGACCTGAATCGGGACTGGCGCCGGGCAACGCTCGATTATGTAGGCCCTCGCTTCAGTTAGCGGAATCATCGACCGAAGCCCCGTTCCTCGCCAGCCACCAGACGGCGGATGTTTTTCTCGTGGCGCATCAACACAACCGCTGCAATACCGGCAGCCACCAGAAACTCGCACCAGCCGCGACCAGTCAACGCCACGCCGACCGGCAGGGCTACGGCAATCACGATCGACCCAAGCGAGGCTTTACCTGAGACCCGCGCCACCAAGGCAAAAAGCGCAGTCACTACCAAGCCAACGACTGGGAACAACACCAACGAACCACCGCCGCCGGTAGCCACCCCCTTACCCCCCCGGAACCGACGGGTCACCGGGAAAACGTGGCCGAGCGTGGCCGCACCCCAACAGGCAAGACCTAGCGAGCGATCGCCCGCCAGAAGACCGATGCCCGTCGCTAAAGCACCCTTTCCGACGTCAGCCACGAAAACCATTAGGCCGGCCCAACGCCCTGCAGTCCGGTAAACGTTGGTCGCACCGGGGTTACCAGACCCTGTAGCGGTTGGATCCACTCCGCGACGTCCAGCCACCAGATGGGCTGAGGGCAATATCCCCATCGAATAAGCCGCGACGACAAGTAACCAGCCCTCAGGACCGAACAACCTATCCATGGCCACCAGCATGCCCGACTAGCCCGGTCGACCCGTTCCTTCGGACCGATACGCTATTGCACGCCCAGCAGCGAGGAATCCGACCTAACCCATGCCGACGTACCAATACCGTTGCCAGTCCTGTTTTGACGAGTTCGAGGTCCGCCAGTCGTTCAACGATGAGGCTCTGACGATCTGTCCGGATGAAGCCTGCGCTGGCCCAGTGTCGAAAGTATTTAGCGGCGTTGGTATCGCGTTCAAAGGCGATGGTTTCTACAAGAACGATCACGGCCCAACGTCCAAAGCCCGCCAGACAGACACGGCCTCCTCCTCATCCGACTCAGCTTCGAGTTCCGAGACATCGCCCAGTTCAGATTCGAAGAAGGAAGTCGGATCGAGCACCTCGTCGTCGGGATCAGATTCCTCCGGCGCAGCCTCCTCGGGGAGCAACCAGGCCAGCACTGCCGCCGCCTCGACTTGAGCGACCGCTCAACTTCAACGGCCCGTCTGGGGCCCGACTCTGCAGCCAGAGATAGTCCGTCAGCGGACTCCAGAGATCAAAAGTCCTAACACCACAACCCCGACGGCCACCCGGTAGGCCGCAAACCCGCCGAGACCCGACCTAGCCACAACTCGCAGCAAGAGATTGACGGCAATCCAGCCACTCACCGCCGAGGCCAACATGCCTACAGCGAAGGGAGCCCACCATCCGGCCGCCACCGACAGGTTGAAGGACGACGCCAGACCTGCGCCGGCAATCACCGGAAGCCCCATAAGAAAAGACAATCGAGCTGCCTCGGATCGCTCCATTCCCATCCCACGGGCCATGGTCAGGACTACACCAGAACGTGACACCCCCGGCTGAAGAGCCAAGCCCTGTGCCACCCCAAGCCAAGTAGCCCTCCGGAAAGTCAGGTCTTCCATCGTCGCCGCCTTGTGAGACGGTCCACTACCTGGTAGCAGACCTGGCCGACGGTCGAATACCCACATCAGGAGACCGAAGCCGATAAGTGCTGCGGCAACTACCCACGTTCTATCGCCTAGATCTCCACCAACTGCCATCACCACCAAACCCAGAGCAGCAGTGATTACCGCAGTAAGGCCTAGGAGGCAGGCAAGGCGGGCATCGCCCACGGGAGGACCGCCTATCCGAATCCAACGAAGGCCAGCACCGATATAACGGGCCAAATCAACCCGCAGATAGGCCGCCGCACCAAACAAGGTGCCGATGTGGAGTGCCACATCAAAGGCGTCTTCCAATGCTTGGTCGCTACCGAAGTCATCCCAGCCAAAGAACCACGGCACGAGGGATAGATGGCCGCTTGACGAGACGGGCAGAAACTCGGTCAGTCCCTGCACGAGGCCGAAGAAGATCGCATGCAGGAGAGGCAAGACCCAGCGCCTTCCGACGCCCTAGCGCCCAGAGACGGTCAGTTCGCCAACCACCAGAGTCACGCCAGCGGCCCGCATTGGAAGCCACTGGACATCGTTCCCCACTGCGATGAGGTCATAGAGCATTTTCTGGATTGTGGAGGCAATCGTGAATTCGCGGACCGGCTCAGCTAATTCGCCACCGCGGATCCTCAGACCTTCAGCGCCGGTCGAGAAATCTCCACTAACCGGATTAACCCCAGAATGAAGTCCGCTGACCCCTTGTATAAGAAGCCCGTTGTCAATAGAGGCCACAAGATCGGCAGGGCCGCTCTCGCCTGGAGCCACCTTGACGGCCCGCGCCCCGACTCCCGGCGTAGACGAGTAACCACGCACGGCTGAACCAGTTGAGGCGGTGCCGGCGCGTCGGGCTGTCTCACTGTTGTGGACGAACCGCTCGAGCCGACCGTCGGCCACAAGCAAATTGCGCCGGGTGGCCAGACCCTCCCCATCCGCAGCCGTGGCCGACGTGGCTTCTGGGTCTGTTGGGTCATCTACAAGTGTCAGCAAAGGTGCCGCTACCTCATCCCCTAGGCGACCGGCAAAAAGTGACCGGCCCTTCTGAACGGCCTCGCCGCTAAGTGTCCCGGCAACAATCATGAGAAACTGGGCGCTCACCCACGGATCCAATACCACCGTGATCCGCCCTGAGTCCGGCTTGGTGGCTCCCAACATCCTGGTGGAACGTTCGGCGGCCTCCGAAGCGGCGAACTCGACATCGAGGTCACCCGGAGCACGACCGAGGGAAAAACCGAAGCCGGTCTGAGTTTCACCGTCCTGTTCGGCTAGCGCAAAGGCTGACAAGAAACATCCGGTCTCACGACTGGTGGATCGGATCCCGGTTGTAGTCGCCACCGCGCCAACGGCGACCGAATCACCGTATTCAGCCGACTCAACCCCAGTAATCCTTGAATCAGCAGCACGAGTCTGCCGCTCCAACTCGAGGGCCATAGCGACCTTGTCGGCTGTCGGATGCCCCTCCAACTCCGGGCGATACAAGTTCAAGTCGGCGAAGGGCACCCCATCAGGTTCAGCCACGGCGCAGTACTCGTCAGGCGTGGCGAACTCCACGTTGTCGCGCGCCTCCTGAAGTACCTGGGTGGAGGAGTCACCTGCGAGGGTCCCCGCGTAGGCGAAGCCTTGACGTCCGTCACGGACAACTCGTATACCGACGCCCTGAGACTCCGCAGAAGTCAGCGACTCGACTTGGCCCTCGTAGGCCCGGATCTCGGTCTCGCACTCGTGAACTACGACGGCCTCAACTTGCTCGCCGGGTGCCGCCATCTCAACAACCCGCTCCGCGATCGCGAGCAGGGCGGCCTCGTCGACCGAGCCGTTCCGGTTTGGAACGTCGATACCCGCGACCATCTCAGGCTGCCGTTCCGCCTACGGTCAGTCGGGCGACTCGCAGCGTAGGCGTTCCGTCCCCCACTGGAACCCCCTGACCGTCCTTGCCGCAGGTCCCCGGCGAACCCATGGCGAAGTCGTGGGCAATGGCGTCAATCGCTAACAGCACCTCAGGACCGTTGCCTATTAGGTTGCCGTCGCGGATGGGAGCAGAAAGGCAACCGTCCTTAATGAGATAGGCCTCGGTCATACCAAAGACGAAATCACCGGTAGCCGTGTTGACCTGACCGCCACCGAGTTGGGCTACGTATACGCCGTGATCAGTACCGGCCAAGATGTCGGCGGGCTCGGCGGAACCGGGCTCCAAGAAGGTGTTCGTCATTCTCACCATGGGTAGGAACCGGTAACTCTGTCGTCGGCCGTTGCCCGAACCCTGCCGGCCCTCTCTGGCCGCCCTCAGTCGGTCCCACATGTAATCGGTCAGCACACCGTCCTCAATCAGTACGTTGCGCTGGGCCGGCCGGCCTTCGTCGTCAACAGCAAACCGCCCCCACTCGCCGACCATGGTGCCATCGTCGACCAGGCTCACGCTGGGTGCAGCGACTGTCTCTCCGCGCCGCCCGGCAAATACCGACGCCGACTTGGCCACCAAGTCAGCTTCTAGACCGTGGCCGCAAGCCTCGTGGAAGAGAACACCTCCCCCGCCGGGACCAACCACCACCGGCATCTCGCCACTGGGTGCCGGAACTGCGTCGAGTTTGGTCAATGCCCGCGAGGCCGCCTTGCGGGCCAGGTCATGCACGTCTACCTCATCAAACAACTCGAACCCTGCCGTACGTCCGACAGATTCCCGACCTGTCTGGAGGCCGGTGTCGCCGGAAGCCACACAGGACACGGAGAAAAGGCTGCGAACCTGATGGTCACCGGTAAGTAGTCCCTCACTATTGGCTATTTGGATCCGCCTCTGGGAGTCGGCGTATCGGGCCGTGACTTGACTGATAGCCCCGCCGGTAGAACGGGCGGCGTCGTCCGCCTGCTCCAGCAGGGCTACCTTTCGGGCCTTGGGCACGTCCTCGGGAAAAATCCGCACGAACGCTGGAGCGGGACCCGACGAGCTGTCGAGGTCGACCTGGCGAACACCACCTCCGCCGGAATTAGCCGCTGCTGACGCTGTCTCGGCGGCTGCACGCAATCCGGAGAACGATAGGTCCGCCGTGTGGGCGAAACCGGTCGTCTCGCCGCAAACCACTCGGATACCGGCACCCCGGTCGCGACCACTCGAAAGCTCCTCAATACGCCTGTCGTCGAGCACCGCTGACGTGGACCGACGATCCTCGACGAAAACCTCAGCGAACTCGCCGCCAGTAGACATGGCGGTGGCCAGAGTGGACTGCAGGAGGTCTGGATCGAGCATCGACTCCAGTACGTGGCCTTTTTCCATGATCATGCTCTCCTCACCGCCCGGCCGGTCGGGCGTAGGGTACCGTCCATGCCCTCAATGCCCGGGGTTCGCGGTCGCGACGCACACACCGTTGCCGATACCCGCACGGCAATACCGTCTCGGTCCGGCGATGCATACGTGTCGAAGCGCCTCTTCTACTGGCCCTTCCAGAGGAGGCCAGTATGTATGCCGTGAACGAGTCCCTTCCCGATAGCGAGACCAGCGCGGAAAGGCGCGTTCAGATCAGCTATGTGGCACCCCTCCGCTCAGGCGCTGGAGTTGACACCAGAACCGTTCGCACCGACGTCCGGTCGCCATCGCGACGGTTGATGAGGCGGGACGTGGAGATGAGCAGCATTGGGAGCATCACTGCGGGGAACCGACTCTGTTGGTCGGCCGACTGGACGGCTAGACGGCGGACCTGCCAGAACGATTAAGAGACCGCCCGGCTAATGACCGATAACGCAAGCAACGGTGCACCAACGACCCGCCTGCGGCGCGACCACGGTCCTGGCAGTGGTTTGCACTGGTGGGCCGAAGTCCTTTTAATTCTCGGCTTCTACTTCGTCTACTCGCTAATCCGTAATCTTTTCGGGTCCGAGTCTGTCAATCCGGCCGACGCTCTGGCAAATGCCGAACGAATTATCGGCATGGAGCGGGCCCTGGGCCTCTATGTGGAACTAGAGATCCAGAAAGCCTTCCTGGACACCCGTTGGTTCATTCAGTTCTGGAACCTCTTCTACGGCACGTTTCATTTCGGCGTCACGATCTTTGCCCTGGTCTGGGTATACCGGCGCTTTCCTCATCTGTACGCGCGACACCGATCCACTTTCCTGTGCACAACCGGCTTGGCACTGATCGGCTTCGCCTTGTTCCCGCTGATGCCACCTCGACTTCTATCTGACTGCGGCGAATACGGTGCGTGTCTTGCAACTCTGCACCCTTACGTCGACACAGTGACGGACGTTGGAGGCCTGTGGTCCTTTGACTCAGGCACCATGCAAAAGGTCAGCAACCAATACGCGGCGATGCCAAGCCTCCACTTCGCCTGGGCCTCGTGGTCTGGACTGGTGCTATGGCCCACACTTCGGTCGCCATCGCCCTGGTCGAAGGTTTGTCGGGTCCTAGTAGCCATCTACGCCCCAGCCACCCTTTTCGCGGTGGTGGTGACTGGAAACCACTACTGGTTGGACGCTGTTGGCGGCCTCGTGGTCCTCGGAGCCGGTTCCGTGATGGCATCACTGTTGGTCCGAGCCTGGGAACGTGCCCATCGCGCCTGATGGCGAACCCAACTCGGGCGGTACCGTTCACCCTCGTGCACCTAGATGCCCTAAGGACCACTGCCGATCTGCGGTCCCTCGGATCCGAAGAACTGCGATCGCTCGCCGAAGATCTACGCGGTCGAATCGTCGACACTGTGGGTCGCACCGGTGGCCATCTGGGCTCCAATCTCGGTGCGGTGGAACTCACTATCGCTCTACACCGCGTGTTCGAGAGTCCACGAGACGCCATCCTCTGGGACACTGGCCACCAGACATACGTCCACAAGTTGCTAACCGGCCGAGTCGCCGATTTCGAAGGTCTACGCCAGGCCGGACGCCTTTCCGGATACCCGTCGCGGTCTGAGTCGCCCCACGACTGGATAGAAAATTCTCACGCCTCGACTGTGCTGTCATATGCCCACGGACTGGCTGCAGCACGGGCCGCCAATGGTGAACGGGGCCGCGTAGTGGCCGTGATCGGCGACGGGTCAATGACCGGCGGAATGGCCTTTGAGGGACTAAACAACCTCGGACACAGCGGCCACCGCGTAACCATCGTTCTGAACGACAACGGTCGCTCGTACGCCCCGACGGTTGGTCGCCTATCGGAGAGCCTCATACGTATTCGTTCCAACCCCACCCTGATGCGCCGCCAAAAGCACCTTGAGGACCTGGCTGAACGGCTGCCCTGGGTGGGCGAGTTATTCGAGCGAGGTATTAGCGCCACCAAGGCCGCCCTGCGGGAGATGTTCGAGCCCACCGCATTCTTCGAAGCGCTCGGCGTCCACTACCTAGGCCCATTCGACGGCCACGACGTAGCCGAGATGGAAGATGCATTGACCAACGCTGCGGAGTTCGACGGTCCCGTGGTAGTCCACGTGCTGACCCAAAAGGGCCGCGGTCACGCCCCGGCCGAGCAGGACCCTGTAAAGCATATGCACGACACGGGTGCCGTTAAGCCAGGTAGTTACACAGAGGCGTTCACCGAGTCACTGTTGAAGGCCGCCGAATCGCGTCCGGAGTTGGTGGCCATAACTGCTGCAATGCCCGACTCCACCGGCTTACTCCCCTTCCGTGACCGCTTTCCGGAGCGCTGCTTCGACGTGGGCATCGCCGAGCAGCACGCTGTGACGGCAGCAGCCGGCATGGCGATGGGAGGCCTACGTCCAGTGGTAGCGCTCTACTCCACCTTCCTCAGTCGGGCCTTTGACCAAGCCAACCTAGACGTCGGCCTCCACGGACTGCCGGTGGTCTTTTGCCTAGATCGGGCGGGAATCACCGGTGACGATGGAGCCTCACACCACGGCGTGATGGACATGGTCTTGCTATCAAAAATCCCCGGGATGGTGGTCTTGGCCCCATCGTCGTATCAAGAGCTCCAGCAGATGTTCGAGGACGCTCTGAACTTAGGCGACCGGCCGGTCGCCATCCGCTGGGCTAAGACATCCGCCCCACACGTGGGTTGGGAAGAAGTCGGCCGAGGTCTCAAGGCCCGTCAGGTCCGCTCTGGTAACGGCTCAGTGTGTCTGCTGGGTGCTGGAAAGATGCTGGCTTCAGCGATCGCCGCCGCAGCCGAACTGGCAACCTACGGCATTGACGCCACAGTTTGGGATCCCCGGTGCATCCGTCCACTCGACGAGGCAATGCTCAACGACGCCAGTCGACACAATCTTGTAGTCACCATAGAAGATGGATTTCGCGAAGGCGGCTTTGGGGCAGGGGTGCTGGACGATCTCTCCGCGCGCTCACCGGAAACCCACGTGGTCGTCCTGGGTGTGCCAGTAGAACACCACGCCCACGGTTCTGTAGACGAACTGCTGGCTTCCTTTGGGCTAGATGGTCCCGGGGTGGCCGCTACCGCCCGCTCCCGCCTGCATTAACCATCAGTCTCCCCAACCCTTACCGCAGACGATCCGGCTTAAAGCAGTCGTCAGGAGTAGAAGGGGTTGTCGCCAGCCGAGTGGTCGGTGGCATCAACCACCTCGGTGATCTCAGGCACTGCTTCGAGAATGGCCCGCTGGATGCCCTCCGTCAGTGTGGCTTGGCTCATGGCGCAACCCTGACATCCTCCACCCATAGTGACATAGGCCGTGTGGCCATCTACCCCGATCAGGGTGGCGAAGCCGCCATGGGAAGCCAACATCGGGTTGACGTTCTGGTCCAATAACTGTTCGATACGTTCAGGGACCTCGCCGACCAACTCCAGTCCACCGACGTCTCCCAGTGGGTTGGGTCGATTCGGATTGCGGATCACCAGCCCTCCCTGAGCCGGGTTGCTGGGCAAATCGAGAGTTGCGCCCGCAAGTTTCGAGCGACTGTCGGAGCCAACAGCCATTTCCAGGACAGCGCTGGCACCAGACGGACCATCACTCAGGACCGACCAACGATGGCTGTCGTCGGGAAGTTCGCTAACAGGTACGAAGGCGAGGTCATAGACGTAGTCCACCCCGTTCACCCCGGCCACATCGACCAGAAGAGCAAGCGTCGACGGCTCATCATCCTGCCCATCGCGAATCTCTAGCACCTTGGCCAGCGCCCCATCGGTAACCTCCAGAACAGCTGCTGTGCCGTTCTCTAAAAGGTCACCATCTCGATCCACAGCCTGCTCTTCCACACCCCGCTCGCTCATGAGGCTAAGGGTATCTGTGGACCACCGACGCCCGGCTGCGACAAGGCTCGGCAGTAGGTTTTGGTGATGGACACATCGAAGGATCGAATTCCCGTCACCCTTGCCGACTGGGACGGGGTGGCCGTCGTGTCGATTGACGACGGAAAGGCCAACGCTCTGAATCACCAATTGCTTGAAGCTTTGTCCGGTGCGCTGGAAGAAGCATCCAACGCCGACGCAGTCGTGATTGCCGGCCGGCCGGGCCGCTTCTCGGCTGGCTTCGACCTTGAGATCATGAACCGAGGTGGCATCGATGCCCGCGATCTTTTGGCCGCTGGCGTCGACGTCTTCCTCAAGGCTTACATGCACCCTCGACCAGTTGTCGTATCCTGCAGCGGCCATGCCATCGCTGCCGGCGCCATCATCCTGATGTCCAGCGACATTCGGATCGGTGCGCATGGCGACTTCAAGCTGGGAATGCCCGAGTTGACTATCGGAATGCCGCTGCCGTTCTTTGCGACGGAACTAATGCGCGACCGACTATCAACACGACACCTCGGAGCTGCCCTACTCGGAGAGATGTATGGCCCCGCCGAAGCCGTTGAGGTCGGCTTCCTTGACGATGTCGTAGCCACCAACATTGTCTTGGAATCCGCGACCGAACGGGCTCGGGCGCTGGCCCCGATCAGCCGAGGTGCCCTGCAACGCACCCGCCTGACCTCACGAGGCGCAGTAGCCAACGCCATCCGCGCTGGCTTAGTTGAGGACCTTTCCCACTTCGACGTCGCGCCCTGAGGCTGCTGTTCCATGCACGTTCCCGACGAGCCGTACGACGGACTCTTACTGGTCGCCTTCGGTGGTCCCGAATCGCCCGACGAAGTACAACCATTTCTTGATCGGGTGACGGCGAACCGGCCTATCCCCCCGGAACGTCTTGCTGAGGTGGCCGATCGTTATCAGTCAGTGGGTGGCCGTTCGCCGCTCAACGGTCGCTTGCGCAAACTTCTCGGTGCCGTATCGGACCGTCTGATCGAGCGGTCTATCGACCTCCCAGTCTTTTGGGGTAACCGCAATGCACCGCCGCTGTTAGCCGACACCGTGGCAGCCATGCATGACGCCGGCGTACATCGAGCGCTGGCCTGGATCGCTTCACCCTTCGCCTCCTATAGCACTTGTCGGCAGTACCAGGAGGATCTGGCCATGGCTAGAGCTGCCATGGGATCAAGTGCACCCACAATCCACCCAATCCGTCGCCACCACGACCACCCGCTACTGGTTGCGGCCGCCGCCGACCGCCTCGCCGAGGCTCTAGACCAACTCCCATCCAGCCGACGTGACCGAGCGCATCTGCTGTTCTCGGCTCACAGCATCCCCACTGGACTCTCGGCTACCTGTGACTACGTCGCCCAACTCCACGATCTGGCCGGCCTCGTCGCCGACCAGGTGGACCCTGAAGGTCACCACGTTCGGGAGGTGGTATGGCAGTCTCGAAGCGGATCGCCGCAGGTTCCGTGGCTGGAACCCGACGTGGGCGACCGTATAGAGGCGCTGGCCGCAACTGGTGTCGAAGCCGTGGTGGTTTCCCCTATCGGCTTTCCCGTCGAGAATTTCGAAATCGCTTGGGACCTAGACGTGGAAGCCGCCGAGCGCGCCAAAATCGCTGATGTGGCGTTTCAGCGGGCTGAAGCGGTCGACGACGACCCCCGGTTCGCCGAGATGATTGTTGAACTGGTGATTGAGCGACTCGACCATCGTGAGGAGCGGGCCGCAGCCGGTTCGCTGGGCCTATGGCCCGACGCCTGTCCGGCCGACTGCTGCCCTGCGCCCGGCATCCCCAAGCCAGGAGCGGCGACAAGATAATTTTGATGGCGATGAACCATGCCCGAATCGCCACGGAGGCACTTCGCTTCCGCATGGGGACTTTCTCCGCTGCGTCCGAATCGCCACCTATCCTCGATCCGGACGAGGCAGGTGCGATCTTGGTGGCGTGCTGCGACCCGGGAGTCGACCATGCCCTGCGGTTGGTTGGTGAGACTTGGTTCCAGGCTGGCCTCTCGCCAGAACAAATCGATCATCCGTGGTCGCCAGTAGACGTGGATCGTCTGCGTTCGGTCGGCGGCACCCGGCTCTTGGATGCCTTGGACGAACTCGTCACTGGCGTCTCCCGCTGCCGCGTCCGCCAC
>DEAU01000037.1:0-43296 GCA_002348705.1 Candidatus Neomicrothrix sp. UBA2974 | reverse complement strand
ACTCCCGCTGCCGCGTCCGCCACTAACTCCGAGGGCACCACCTGTACGGTCGCTGGTAGGCAAGGTCACACCCCACCGACAACATGTGATGGTTGGGCAGACCCGGCCCGACAACCGAGATCATCAGACCAGGACCCACCCGAGCGAGACCCATCAGAACGAGGCCGGACGTGGCAACCCAGCAAAAACTCATTGAGGACCCCGAGGACTTTGCCCGCGAGGTAGTCCCAATTCCTGTCGAGCAGGAGATGAAGGAATCCTTCCTCGCATACTCACTCTCGGTCATCACCTCGCGGGCTATCCCCGATATTCGGGACGGGCTCAAGCCTGTTCAGCGTCGGATCCTCTACTCGATGCTTCGCATGGGCGTTCGTCCTGACTCTCCCCATCGCAAGAGCGCTCGGGTGGTGGGTGACACCATGGGCCGATACCACCCACACGGTGACGCCGCCATCTATGACGCCCTCGTCCGCATGGGTCAGTCCTTTGCGCGGGGCATGACACTTGTCGACCCACAGGGGAACTTTGGATCTCTAGACGACCCACCGGCTGCCCCCCGCTACACCGAATGCCGACTCACTGAAGCCGCCATGGCCATGGTCAGAGAGTTAGACGAAGAAACCTGCGAGTTCCGTCCCACATACGACGCCGAGGCCACCGAACCCGCCTACCTACCGGCGCTGCTACCCAACCTTCTCCTGAACGGCACCACTGGCATTGCCGTCGGCATGGCCACCAACATGCCGACGCACAACCTGGCCGAAGTCCACGCTGCGGTCACCATCGTGATGAACAAGCGTCGACCCAAGCCCTCTATCGACGAACTGCTGGCCGTCCTCCCCGGACCTGACTTTCCCAGCGGCGGCATTGTGGTCGACGATGGAATTCGAGAGGCCTACGAGACAGGGAGAGGATCCATCCGTATCCGGGCGAAGGCGCATGTCGAAGACATAGGCCGAGGCCGACAGGCCATCGTCGTCACCGAACTCCCCTATCAGGTCGGCCCCGAACGGGTCATCGGCAAATTGAAGGAACTGAACGAAGCTGGAAAGGTCACCGGGATTGCCGACTTCAAAAACCTGTCGGATCGCCACGCCGGACTCCGGCTCCAGGTGACGGTCAAGCCTGGACACAATCCGCAGGCCGTACTCGGAGAGCTCTACCGCCTAACTCCGCTCGAAGAGTCGTTCGGCATCAACAATGTGGTGCTTGTCAATGGTGAGCCGCGCACTGTCGGGCTGTACGACCTCTGCCGCCACTACATCGACCATCGTCTCGACGTGGTGGTCCGCCGCACGAAGTTCCGTCTAGCCCGCGCTGAGGAACGGCTCCACATCGTTGCTGGACTCCTAGTGGCGCTTGAAGCTATCGACGAGGTGGTATCCATCATCCGCGCGTCAGAGGACACCACAGTGGCCCGCAAGGCCCTGATGAAGCGTTTCGCCCTCTCACGCGTTCAGACCGACCACATCCTGGACATGCCGCTGAAACGCCTCACTGCTCTAGAAGTCCAACGGCTTGAGGAGGAAAAAGCAGGATTGGAGGAGGCCATCGCCGCCCACCAAGCCCTTCTAAGGTCCGAGAAGCGGCAACGCACCCTTGTTCTCGACGAATTGGGCGCGGCGGTCGACCAGTTTGCGCGGGAGCGCCGCACTGAGATTGTTGATCCAGACGATCTACCGGTATTTGAAGCCGCAGCAGTAGCCGATGATGTGGATGACGAGCCGTGCGTGATCACGCTGTCAACTTCAGGCCAGATTGGGCGGGTACCCGCCGAGGGCGGAAAGCGAGCCACTCCGGGACGGCACGACGTACTCGTGAGCTCCGTGCTGACCCGCACCACCTCCATGGTCACAGCGGTGACTTCCGAGGGGCGCGCCCTCCAAGCGCTGGCCGCCGAGCTAGCGGACGGCCAAGGTCGAGCCCGCGGAGCCGGCGCCGCCCAGGCCTTCGGCACCAACCGGGGCGAAGTCATCGAAACTTTGACCGCCGAAGGTGACGAACATCTGGTGCTCGTCACCTCTCTTGGGTTGGCCAAGCGCCTAACTCTCGAAGAAGTTCGTAATACCCGCGGCGGGAAGACCCTCCTGAAGCTGAAACCAGGCGACCGGGTTACAGCAGCGTTCACATCTCCAGACGGCATCGACGTCGTATTGGTGTCCTCCGACGGGCAGGTGTTGCGCACACCCATCGATGGAATCAGCACTCAGGGACGCGGAGCAGGTGGCGTAGCCGGCATGAAGGTCCGACCCGGTGCAACGGTGGTGGCAGCCTGCCCGGTCCTGGCCGACGACCCTCTGGTAACTGTGACCAGCGACGCCTGCATCAAGGCCACACCGATCGCCGAATTTGAAACCAAAGGACGCGGAGGCGTCGGTGTCCGTGTCACGAAGTTGGCTGATGGGGCCTCGCTTACGATGGCTTACATCGGACCAACTATGGGGCTACTGGCTGTCATGGCCAGCGATGACGACCCCCGAAAGCCCGATCCAACCCCGGTTCCCTTGATTCTCGATGCGACTGGGCGCGACCTGGTCAGCCCAGCCAGCGAGCGACAGATCCTGGCTCTCGGACCAGCGAGGTGGTGACGGTGGCGACCAAGACGAAAGCCTCGCCAGACAAGCCCAAAGCGAAGGCAGCGCCAAAGAAGAAGGCGTCGGGCAACGGCTACGACGCTGACGCCATTCAAACTCTCGAGGGCCTTGAAGCAGTCCGAAAGCGTCCCGGAATGTATATCGGTGGTACGGGCGCCCCGGGTCTTATGCACCTGGTATGGGAACTGGTCGACAATTCTGTGGACGAAGCTGCTGCTGGACATGCTCGGCGGATCGACATAACTCTGCACCGCGATCACTCGGTTGAGGTAGCCGACGACGGACGCGGCATACCCGTCGACCGACACTCCAAACGCAAGGTCTCTGCCCTCGAGGTTGTCCTGACCGAACTCCATGCTGGCGGCAAGTTCGGCGGCAACGCCTACGGGGCATCGGGTGGTCTACACGGGGTCGGGGCATCGGTAGTTAACGCCCTATCCACCAAACTTGTGGCCCAGGTGGACCGGGACGGGCACACGCACGAGCTGTCGTTCCGAGAGCGGGTAGCTGGCCACTTTTCGGGTTCGGCCTTCAAGGCCGGCCACGACATCCAGAAAGTCAAGCGGATCTCCAAGAACAAGTCTGGAACGCGCATCAGGTTCTGGCCTGACCGGGAAATATTTGATGACGATGCCCGGATCAATGCGGGGGAAATCCGGGAGCGGATCGTGCAGGCGTGCTTCCTGGTGCCCGGCGTGAAGGTGTGCCTGGTCGACAAACGGGCCGGCGGCAGTGAGCCGTTCGAGTTCGTTTCCCGCGGCGGACTAGCCGACCTCGTCGACCACGTCTCGGTAGGCGAAAACGCCTGTGAGGTCATCACGCTCTCCGGGATCTCCGAGTTCACCGAACGGGTCCCCGTCGACGGGAAGATGACAGACGTCGAACGCGAGTGCATCGTCGACGTCGCATTGCGGTGGACCAAGGGCTACGACTCCCAAGTCGAGAGCTTTGTGAACACCATCCCAACCAGTCAGGGCGGGACCCACACGGTCGGTTTCGACCGAGCTTTGACCCGGGCGACCAACGACGTTCTTCTGAAGGACACTCGGAAGTTGGCCAAATTGGCGAAAGAAAACAAGCACCGAGCAACTAAAGAGGACGTCCAGGAGGGACTGGTAGCGGCAGTCAAGGTCGTCTTCCCCGAACCGCAGTTCCGAGGCCAAACCAAGCAGGAGTTGGGCACTCCAGCAATCGAGAAGATCGTTTACGAAGTGGTCAAAGGTGGCCTGGTCGACTGGTTCAGCGGCGGCGGACCAAAGACCCACATCAACGCTGTCCGGGACAAATTAGCCAACGCTGTGGTTAACAGAGTCAGTTCGAAGCAGATGCTGGAGGCCAAGCGCAAAGCTGCCAGCATGGGCTCCACCGGGATGCCCGACAAACTTGCCGACTGTCGGGTCCACGGCGCCGGCTCCGAGTTGGTCATCGTGGAGGGTGACTCCGCCGCCGGCCCGGCCAAAGCGGGACGTAATGCCGAGAACACCGCCATTCTCCCGCTGCGGGGCAAAGTAGTGAACGCTGGAAAGGCGACCCTGAAGCAGGTCATGGACAACACCGAGGCCCAAGCCCTATTTACCGCAATCGGGGCAGGCTCCGGAAAGGACTTCGATCTGGACGCCGCACGCTACGGCCGTATCGTGATCCTGTGCGATGCCGACGTCGATGGAAGCCACATTCGTTGCCTGTTGCTGACCCTTTTCCATGAGTACATGCAGCCCCTGCTCGCTAGCGGTCGAGTGTTCGCCGCCCAACCACCGCTCTACACCCTTAAGATGGGCGACAACATCTACCGAGCTTTCTCTGATGACGAGCGGGACGAATTAACCGCCTCCCTGGCTAAGGGCGGCCGCAAAGTCGAGAACTTGAAGTGGAACCGCTTCAAGGGGCTCGGTGAAATGAACGTCGAAGAGTTAGCCGAGTGTGCCCTGGATCCGGAAACCCGCATCCTCCGCAGGCTGACGATGGAGGAGGGCAAGGCGGCGAAAAATGCTTCAAAGCTGTTCGACGTGCTTATGGGCTCTGACGTAGCCCTCCGCCGCGAATACTTGATCGCCAACAGCAGTCTTTTGGACCCAGACGCCCTTGACGTCTAGGACCCGAGGTTGACTATGCCCTCACTTCCACGCTCCTTTTCTGTTTCCGCCGCCGGGCTGTGGCGACAGTGCCCACTCCGGTGGCGCTTCCGCTACGTGGATAAGCGGCCAGACCCGCCCGGCGAGCCGGCGTTGCTCGGCACCTTCGTTCACCGGGTCCTTGAGTTGCTGTGCGCCCAGCCGGCCGGAACACGCACCGTTGAGCGAGCTCGAGAACTGGCTGGCGAAGCCTGGCCGGACACCCAGAACGACCCTGACTACATCGCTCTCGGCCACGACGAGACCTCTCAGCGAGACTTCAAGTGGAGGGGCTGGACAGCGATCGAGAACCTCTGGCGGCTTGAGGACCCCGATCAAATCAAGGTCCGAGCCACAGAGGCGAAGGTTCAAGCCACTGTCGGTGGGGTCCCCTTCTTCGGAATAGTCGATCGCATCAACGTTGAGTCGGACGGTTTGGTGATCACCGACTACAAGACTGGTAAGGCCCCACGTCCCTCCGATCTTCCTGCCTCCCTGGACCAAGTCCTTCTATACGCCGCCGCTGTGGAGGACCACCTTGGAGAAAGGCCTCGTCGAGGGAGGCTGTACTACCTGGGAACGGGGATCCGCGAGACCGATGTGACCGACGATGGACTAGGTGGCGCCGTCGACCGGTTCACCGAAGCCTGGGCCGACGTCGGCCGGGCTTGTGACTCTGGTGAATTCCCTGCAGTCGCCGGGCCCCTGTGCGGGTGGTGTCCCTATATAGCTGACTGCAGCGAAGGTACCGCCGAGATCACGGACCGCGCCCGTCGCGGACGCTTACGCGACGACGCTCCAGCGCGCTTGCTCCTAGGCCTTTGAAGCGGAAGGGCCGGCCCACGATCGGGCCGGCCACTTTGCACCCCGTACGGGATTCGAACCCGTGTTACCAGATTGAGAATCTGGCGTCCTAGGCCTCTAGACGAACGGGGCCTGAACCATCACCGACCGTGCCGATCCATTGGATCAGAGCCGTCGGAAAGGCGGTCATTGTAGCGACGGTGCCCAGCGCCGCCTCTCGCTCGGGGGGGAGGACTCGAACCCCCAACGACTGGACCAGAACCAGCTGTGTTGCCAATTACACCACCCCCGAAGGTGGGCCCCGGAAGGCCCAGTCAGCGTAACGATGGCTGAGGCCGAACCGGCGGGTTGCTTGCTTGGCCCCAGACGACCGATGAATCGCGGAGCTAGGCCTAGAGACGAGCCCGGGCTCGGGCGATACGGCGAAGCACCTCGCCGCGCTCCATGCATTCCGCCATGGCCTCGAATAGGGGTGGCCCCACCGTTCGGCCAGTCACGGCGACACGAATTGGCGCCTGGACTTTGCCAAGTTTTAAGCCCAAACTCTCGCCCACCTCGGAGACCGCTGCAATGAGGGCCTGGGGCTCCCACGGACAGTCGGCCATCGCCAAGGCTGCTCCGTCCAGTATCTCGGCAGCCGACACCCCCTTGACCATTGCCTTCTCCCATGACTCTGGATCGTCGACCGGGTCCTCCAAGAACAGGAAGTCCACGAACCGAGGCATGTCTCCCAAAGTCCGTAGCTTCTCCTGGACTAGACCAGCCATGGTCGAGAATTTCACGGGGTCGAAACTTTCGGTGGGCCACGGAGCCGCATCCCCTACCCAAGGAGCGACCCGCTCGAGGAATTCTCCACGTTCAAGCGCCCGGAGGTGTGTGGCGTTGACGTGCTCCAACTTTTTCAGGTCAAAGAAGGCCGCTGCCTTGTTGACGTCCCCAATCCGAAAGAGCTCAAGGATCTCTGCCAGCGGCCGAACCTCAACATCGTCGGGCGGCCCCCAACCCAGCAATGCTAGATAGTTGACCATTGCCTCTGGCAGGTACCCCCGAGCCCGGTAGTCGCCGATCGACACGTCGTCGCGCCGTTTGGAAAGTTTCTTGCGTCTCTCATTGACCAGCAGCGGGAGATGGGCATAGGTGGGTCGAGGCGAACCGATGGCGTCCAGCAGAAGCAGCACCTTGGGCACGCCCGATAGCAGGTCCTCGCCACGGATGGCATCGGTAATACCCATGTCGGCGTCGTCCACCGCGTTGGCCAAGAGGAACATGGGCGAGCCATTGGACCGCCAAATCACGAAGTCCTCAAGGTCGTCAGAGGAGAAAGAGACCTCACCACGCACCACGTCCTCAAACGCCACTGTCTCGGCGGCAGGCATTCGAAAACGCACCGCCAAGCCATCTACCAGCGTGGAGCCAGCGACCTCATGGTTGTCGGCATCACATAGGTAGGCCAGCCCCCGAACCAAAAGGTCCTCAACCACCTCGCGATGCCGATCTCGTCGCTCCGACTGATAGAACGGCCCCTCATCCCAGTCCAGACCCAGCCACTCCAGTTCGGCAAGCAGACTGTCGGTCAACTCGCTGCGGTTCCGTTCGGCGTCGGTGTCTTCAATTCTCAGCACGTAGGTGCCGCCGGTGGAACGAGCATGCAGCCAGTTGAACAGCGCCGTCCGTGCACTACCGACATGCAGGTAGCCAGTAGGTGAAGGGGCGAAGCGGACGCGACAGGTCACAGCGGCGAGGCTACTGGCGGTCACGCGACTGGACTTCCTCGATCCAAGCCGGGGTCGAAGTCCAGTCGTTAATCCGGACCGATGATGGTGCGGTGAATTATGCCGGCCACTGTGTCAACCAGAAGTTCGTGGGACACGCCCCAGCGCTCAAGCCCGTGTTGGTGGTTGGCTACGTGGGCCAACATCCCAACCACCACACCGGCGGAGGCCTGGGGGTCACCCGGACAGTTGCGGTCGGCCGCCAGAGCAGTTAGGGCCGTCGTAGCCCCAGCCAACAGGAACGTCCGAATCTCTCGGAACCGCGAGTCGCCCTCCATGGATCCAAGGTCCAGAACACGGAGAACTGGCTTGTGTCGGGTCCAGAACTCGAGCATGCCAGCAGCTACCTGATGGGCTGATCCGTCGGGATCTGAGTCCCAGTCGCGGTTTGTGACCAGTTTGCTGAGATCCTCGTGCCAAGCCTCACCGAGGTCGCCGGCTAGGGCCAGCGTTGCAGTCTCTACATCGGGGAAGTACTGGTAGAAGGTTGCTGGAGAGGTTCCGGCTTCCCGGGCGATATCGACGACCTTCAGATCCCGGTAGGCGACGGTGTCAAGCAGCCTGCGGGTGGCATCTAGAAGGCGCTGTCGGGTAGCTAGGCCCCGACGACCGGGCACTCGACCATCGGCGGTGCGCAGTTCCGAGTCGGTCGCATTCAGGTTGTCCACGGGCCGATCGTATGCTGCCAAAAGGATCTGATGCCCCGTCAGGAACTGGGTTCTCCGGTTCCCTGCGTCCGGATACGCGGTGACACCATCAGTGTATTCTCGTTGGGTTCAGCCATACGTCCAGATCCAGACCTCAGCCACTGGGACGTTCCAGCCAGAGATAAGTCAATCAGCGAACCTCTTGCATCAGACAGCGCTCCGAGGACCATCGCAGCAGCAAGAAGTCCGGTGGAGGGATCAGCCACGGCGTCCGCCACAAACTCACGCGGGTCGTCGAGCAGCAGCCCTCCCGACACCGCCGCATCGTCACCGAAGGCCACCCCACCGGAACGTTGTCCAGTTCGGCCATAACCAGTGATCGAGACCCAAACTGTTCCGCGGTCGACTGCCTCGTCGGCATCGAGACCCCAATGGCGCAGCGCCCTGGGTCGGCTGGCCTCCAAGACCACATCGGCGCGGTCAACTAGGCGACGAACTAGGGCCATTTCTGCATCGACCATCGGATCGATGACAACGGACTCCTTACCTGCGTTGAGAAGGTCAAAGAACGCCGCCGAGCCGCTACGAGCGCCATCTGGACGCCGACTGCTCTCCACCTTCACTACTCGACATCCGGCCTGACGGAGTAACCCGCCGCAGAGTGGCGCGGCCCACAGGGAACCGAACTCAACAACCAAGATTGGGTCTTCGGCTCCAGGCCGGGAACCTCCTTGCCGAACCAATGCTGGCTTATCTGCTGCGGTCCCGGGCACACCGAGCGGAATACCAAGCAGGTCAGCAACTTCGGTGAGATCCTCCCGCCTCCGACGCGTGATCGCCCGACGGACCGCTAGCCAGTCAGTCGGATCCAGGTCAGTTCCGAGCAAAGCCGGAATCGAGGCCAAGTCCTCCGGACGGGCCAGATTCAGACAAACAGTCCCATCTTCGGCGTCCACGAGGTGAGCATCACCCCCCAACGACGTAGTTCCCCGCGGCCGCATGGCAGAAACCGCTGCCCGCTCCCCGAGTAGCGCCGGGCCATCAACTTTCGGCCCACCGAGGTCTGTCAGCCAATCGGCCAGAAGATCCAAACCGGAAACCAGACTCACTGGCACGACCCTTGGCGGCCGATCAGCCCTACCGGTCAACACCATCGCCCCAGAACCAGCCCAGCGTTCGAGGGCTCGGCTCGGATCCATATCAGGAGGCGGCCGGTCCAACTCCAATACCAACTCGTTGAGGGCTCCCAAATCCTCAGCCATTCACGGCGACGCTAGTCATCCATCCGTCTTCGGTCACATGCTCCGTCGGTTCCCGGGAAGCTGCCGGTTGGTCTGAAGCCCCCGAATCGGCGATGCTCTTCCGGTCGGGTCGCTCGTGGCCCACCGAGACACCCCAGGAGCACCATGGTCATCCTCAAACCCGGAGCCCGCTTCACAAGCAACACCTGTGACGGAGAAGTAATCATCGTTAAGGGGGTTGGCGAGGCCGACCTTCGGTGCGGGGGAGTACCCATGTCACCTGCCGGCGGCGAGACCGTCACTGGAGAACTCTCGCCCGAAGCCTCAGGTGGCACCCAGATGGGCAAGCGTTATGCAGACACCGAGGACTCAATCGAGATCCTGTGCACCAAGCCCGGCGAAGGATCGCTCGGATTGGGCAACGCACTGCTTGACCTCAAGGAGGCCAAGCCCCTGCCAGCGTCGGACTAGTCCAATACGCCCTAACCAGTCCGACCCGAATCTGGAGGCATATCAGCGACCATGAACCTGATGATGCTCCTAGAGATGGCTGCTGAGGGCTTTGGCTCCCGGGTCGCCATCGGTCCCCGCGAAGACGGCATCACCTATCGGCAACTCTACGAACTGGCCGGCTCTGCGTCGCGTCGGCTCCGAGACGCCGGAGTCCAACACGTTGCCATGGCCGATGTGTCGTCGGAGGCACTCCCTATCACCTTGTTCGGTGCGGCGTGGGCTGGTCTGCCATTCGTCCCACTCAACTACCGACTGACTGACGAAGAACTTGCTGCACTAGCCAGCCGCGTCGCTCCCGCAGTCACCGTCCTCGATCCGGAAGCCCCTGACCGCCTCGAGGGCGTTTCCGGAGCGGGCCCTATCTCTCGTCAAGACCTGCTCGCCGGATTAAAAAGCGAAAGCGCGCCTGAGCCCGACTGGGAGCAATCCGGTGACAGCGCGGCCATTTTGCTATTCACCAGTGGAACCACTGGTAGACCCAAGGCTGCCGTTCTTCGCCATCGCCACCTCGTCTCATACGTGCTGGGGTCGGTGGAATTCATGGGCGCAGACGAGGAAGAAACTGCCTTAGTCAGCGTTCCGCCCTACCACATAGCGGGTATGGCGGCCATCCTCTCTAATGTCTACGCCGGACGACGGATTGTTCAGCTTCCTACTTTCGAAGCCGCAGCCTGGGTTGATGTCGTGCGCAGAGAGTCGGTTACCAGTGCCATGGTCGTCCCGACGATGCTGACCCGGATCGTTGATCACCTAGATGCGGAAGGCTCGGGTGGCCTCGGCCTACCGACGCTTCAGGCTCTCTCCTACGGCGGGGGGAAGATGCCCCGCCCGACAATCGAGCGAGCACTGGGACTGCTGGAACACACGTCCTTCGTGAACGCCTACGGACTGACCGAGACCAGCTCCACTGTGGCCCTACTAGGTCCGGAGGACCACCGAATAGCCCTGGCCAGCGACAATCCCGAGGTCCGGTCCAGGCTCGGTTCGGCTGGCCGGCCGTTGCCCACTATCGAGGTCTCGATCCGGAACGAGGACGGCGCCGAGATGCCGGCAGGGGAACCGGGTGAGATCTGGGTCCGTGGCGAACAGGTCTCTGGCGAGTACCACGGACTGTCTTCTCAACTCGCTGACGACGGATGGTTCCCCACCCATGACGGTGGCCAGCTCGACGCCGAGGGCTTCCTCCACGTAACCGGTCGGATCGACGACGTGATCGTGAAAGGAGGCCAGAACGTGTCCCCCGGTGAGATCGAAGAGGTGCTGCTCGGCGTTCCCGGAGTAATGGACGCAGCAGTCATCGGCTTGCCGGATCGTCAATGGGGAGAACGGATCGTGGCCGTCGTCGTACCATCGATCCAAGCTCCACCGGATGCCGAAGAACTGCGAAATACCGTACGCGGCATCCTCCGGTCGAACCGAACCCCCGACCACGTCGAGTTCCTTGACGAACTTCCGTACAACGAAACCGGGAAACTCCTCCGCCGAGTCCTGCGGACCAACTTGGCCCACCTCGGCGACGGCTCGACCTCGTGACCATCGACACCTACCGAACTTTGTCCGCCGACGAGGCCGTCGACCTGCTGACCTCCCCGACCGTCGACCTCGAAGTCGGCATCCTGCGCGGAGTGCCGATTCTCGTAGTCGAGGATGCCGACCGCCTGCCGGTTGTCACCACCAACGCCCTCACCGGCCTCCCAGTTGTATCTGTCGGCATCGCCCCACCAGGTAGGGCGCCGGGATTCGACGTGCTGGTCGATGACGTCGACGCAGCCGGTGAAGTAGTCAAAGGGGTAACCGCCAATCCGATGGCCGCGGTGACTTGCTGCCAACTCCTCCGCCAAGCACCCAATTTGTCCACTGAAGCCGGCCTTCTGACAGAAAGCACTGCATACGGAACCCTCCAGTCCGGGCCCGAGTTCGCCCGCTGGATGGCTACAAGAGACCTGCGAGCAAGAACGGCAGAGGATCGACCTCCGGTCCGGGTGGAGACCTGCCCAAATGAAGTGGTTCTAACTCTGGATCGGCCACGACAACGAAACGCCTGGTCGGCGGCTATGCGTAACGCCCTAGTGGAATCAATCAGACCCCTCGCTACCGATGGCGACGACCGTCCGATCCGACTCAAAGGCTCCGGATCCGCTTTCTGCTCTGGGGGCGACCTCGCGGAGTTCGGCACGGTCGACAATCCGGCGACCGGTCACCTGATCCGATCTTCAATCAATGCGGCACCGTGGCTGGATCGACTCGCCGATCGACTTACCGTCGTCGTTCAGGGCCCGACGGTTGGTGCTGGTGTGGAGTTAGCGGCATTCGCTCGCCGCGTGGAAGCTGTCGACGGAGCCACGTTCCGCCTTCCGGAGGTGTCGATGGGATTGGTTCCCGGAGCCGGCGGCACACTTAGCGTGCCCCGCAGGATTGGCCGCCAACGAACGGCGTGGCTGTGCCTGACCGGGAAACCGATAGATGTCCTGACGGCCCTCTCCTGGGGTCTAGCTGACGAGCTCGTCGGCTAGAACGGCAGGACCACTCTCTGTTCGGGTTCGTCAGAGACGCTCGATAATCGTGACGTTGGACTGACCACCACCCTCACACATCGTTTGGAAGCCGTACCGGCCACCGGTCCGCTCCAGTTCATGCAAGAGGGTGGTCATCAACTTGGCGCCGGTGCAGCCCAACGGATGACCGAGAGCGATTGCTCCCCCATTCACGTTCACCTTCTCGTGGGGCACGCCGTGTTCGCGCATCCAGGCGAGGGGAACCGGGGCGAAAGCCTCGTTGCACTCAAATAGGTCGAAGTCGTCAATCGACATGCCGGTCCGCTCAAGCGCAAAGGCGGTCGCCGGTATGGGACCAGTGAGCATGAAGATGGGGTCGTCGCCTCGCACGCTGATGTGATGGATCCGGGCGCGTGGCGAAAGGTCGTGATCTGCCAGAGCCTGCTCGGAGGCAACTAGAAGTGCGGCAGCACCGTCGCTGACCTGACTAGATAGCGCCGCAGTTATTCGACCTCCCTCCACCAGTGGCTGCAGTTGGGCCATCTTCTCAAGGCTTCCCCCGCGTCGCGGTCCCTCGTCCATCTCGACGCCGGCAAGCGGAACGACTTCCTGATCAAAGCGTCCTTCGTCGATTGCTCGGATAGCGCGTTCGTGACTCTCTAAGGAGAACTCCTCCATTTCTTGACGCGAGAGTTCCCACTTCTCGGCAATCATCTCGGCTCCTCGAAACTGCGATACCTCCTGAGTTCCGTATCGCTCCACCCACCCGACCGAACCGGTGAATGGGTCATCGTGTCCGTAGGGTTTAGCGGCCTCTAGGGCAAGGCCGATCGGCACCATGCTCATGTTCTGCATGCCGCCGGCAATGACAAGGTCCTGCACACCGGCCATGACACCCATCGCCGCAAAGCTCACCGCCTGCTGGCCCGAACCGCACTGCCGGTCAACCGTGGTACCGGGTACAGCTTCAGGAAGCCCAGCGGCCAACCATGCCGTACGTGCTATGTCACCGGCCTGCGGCCCGAGGTTGTCGAGGCAGCCCATCACCACGTCGTCTATGGCCAGCGGGTCGACGTCGTTGCGATCCAACACGGCACTGATGACATGGGCGCCGAGGTCGGCCGGATGCACTTGGGACAGGCCGCCGGCCTTCTTGCCGGTGGGTGTGCGGATGGCGTCAACGATGTAAGCCTCGGGCACGAAGATCTCCTCGCTCAACAATTCGCGGAACAGTTTGAAAAGACTAAGGGACTATTGGACAGCGGAACTATCGGGGCTCCCGAGACAAGCCAAGCACCCGCTCGCCGAGCACATTGCGCTGCACCTCATTGGAGCCGCCATAAATGGTGTGTGCGCGGCTGTAGAGGAATGTGCGCTGCAAGCCATCCAGCTGGTAATCGCAACCGAGCAGATCGTGTAGCGGTGGCGTGGGATCAATGCCAACCATTGCCGAAGCCCCACGGACCCGCATACCCAACTCGCCAAGGCGACGATGCCACGAAGCCCAATACAGCTTGCCGATCGACATCTCGGGCCCAGGGACCCCATCGACGACAAGCGCTGTCAACATTCGCAATTGGTTGTAACGGAGGACCTCTAGCTCCAACCAGGCTTGAACCAGATCCTGACGCAGGACCGGCTCATCGATCGAGCCGTTGGCACGGGCTAACTCCAACAAAGCGTCTAGCTCTTGGCGGTAACCCGTCTGCTGGCCGAGAGTCGAAGCTCCTCGCTCAAAGCCGAGTGTGCCCATCGCAACCGACCAGCCGTCGCCGACGCGGCCAACGACCATGTCAGCTGCCGTCTCAGCTTCGTCGAAGAACACCTCGTTGAACTCGGTCCCTCCGGTGATCTGGACAATGGGTCGAATCTCCACGCCGGGCTGGTCCATGTTCACCAGCAGGTATGAGAGGCCATGGTGCCGCTCGGCATCCGGATCGGTGCGGCAGACCACGAACGCCCACTGAGCTAGCTGAGCCAGCGAGGTCCATATCTTCTGGCCCGTAATGAGCCATCGGTCGCCGTCTAGGCGTGCGCGGGTGGAGACATTGGCCAAATCGGAACCAGCGTTCGGTTCCGAATAGCCCTGACACCAGTGTTCGGTCCCGGCAAGGATTGGCGGAATGAAACGCTCCTGCTGTTCGCTTGAACCGTACGCAACCAGCGTCGGACCCAGCAGGGTTAGACCGATGTTGGGGATTCGGCCAGGCGCCCTCGCTTCAACATAGGTCTGATGGAATATGACCTGCTCGGACAGCGAGGCGTCACGCCCCCCCAGGTGGGACGGATAGTCGAGGCCTAACCAACCTCCGGAGGCCAACTCGCGCTCCCAGTCAAGGAGTCGCTTGGGCTCAACATCCTCCTGGCCAACACCACCTCGGCCACGGAGGTCGGCGAACTCTCCTACAAGGTGCTCCTCCAACCACGTGCGGACCTCATCAGCAAACGCCCGCTCGGCAAGGGTGCGCGAGACCTCCATTTCCTGACGGTAGCCGTCTGGAGAAATTTCTGGTGGCCCATCAAATCACGAGTCGGACAAAGGCGGAGCAGAATCCGTCTAGGCGATCAGCACAGCGCCGATAGTCGTCGATCGTCCCACCCCAAGGATCGAGAACCTCGTCGACAATCCGTCCTCCAGTGAAATGTCCACCACGTGCTGAGGCCAATGATTCGACCCACTCCCTGAACGTACGATCCTGACGGGGACCAACGGTGCCGGCGAGACGGGCCGCTTCGCCGAATAGAAAGGTCCGTGGTCGGACTGTCGCCTCTAACGTTCCAACCGCTGCCTCTTGCCGACGGGTCATGACAACCACTAGGTCGGCTTCTGCCAACAGGGTGTTGTCCACGGGTCTTGCCTGGTGATCGGAGAGATCGATCCCCCGTTCAGCCAACGCTTGAACTGCCTCTGGAGTCGCCGGGCCGCCGACCGAATTGACGTCGGTACCTGCGGACACCACCTCCAAGATGGGTCGACCTTCATCGACTTTTGCCAACTGGTCCCTATAGAGCGCCGCGGCCATAGCCGATCGACAGGTATTGCCAGTGCAAACGAACAGGATCATCAGCCCGACGGTACCGGGCCTCCTCCGCAGCTCTAGGTTCATCTGACGAACGGCGGTGGGACGACAGGAGGCTCGACAATGGTCGAAGCGACCGGGCCGATGAAGGGAGTGAAGGTCGTAGAGCTCGGCGTATGGATCGCTGGACCTGCAGCTGCCGGAATCCTCGCTGACTGGGGTGCCGACGTCGTCAAAGTCGAGCCCCCTGCAGGCGACCCCTGCCGCCAATTTCAGAAAATCCTGGGAGACATCCTGCCCACCAACCCAATCTTTGAGATGGACAACCGCTCCAAGCGGGGAATCGCCGTCGACCTCTCGACCAGCGAGGGACACGATGTGATCCTGGACCTGCTGGCCGAGGCCGATGTGTTCATCACCAATCTGCGAAGCACCGCACTATCCCGCCTCAACCTCGAACCCAACAAGATCGCTGAGCGGTTCCCCCATCTCATCTACTGCCTGCTAACCGGCTATGGGTCCGAAGGAGTCGACGCCGACCGAGCGGCCTTTGACGTTGCGGCCTACTGGGCCCGGTCCGGAATAGCAGCCCTGCTCACCCCACCCGGAGCCGATCCGCCCTTTCAGCGAGGTGGCATGGGCGACCATCCGACCGGCATGTCGGCTGCAGCAGCTATTTGCGCTGCCCTGTTTGATCGGGAACGAACAGGGAACGGCCAGGTAGTGGAGACCTCTCTCATGCGACAAGGTGCCTACACCGTCAGTTTCGACCTAAACCTCATGCTGATGTGGGGTTCAGTGGTGGCAATCGGCGATCGGAACACCATGGGAAATCCGGCCATGAATAACTACCGGGCGGGCTGCGGCCGCCGCTTCTGGGTGGTGGGGCTGGAGGGCGAACGCCACTGGCCGCCACTGGCTCGCGTCGTTGGACATCCTGAGTGGCTCAACGATGAGCGCTTCAACCGTCCTGGCGCCCGAGCCGCGAACGCTCCTGAACTGATCAGCATGCTTGACGAGGCCTTCGCCACCCGCACACTGGAAGAATGGGCCGAGGTGTTCGCTGACGAACCGGACTTCTTTTGGGCACCGGTGAACGAGCCGGACGACCTGCTAACCGATGCGGCTTTCCAAGGCTCTGGGGCACTAGTTGACGTCCCAGATGGCATGTCTTCGACCACCATGGTGGCCAGTCCGGTCGACTTTCGCGGCACCCCTTGGGCCCCTAGGTTTATGGCGCCCTCCATCGGTCAGCACACCCGCGAGGTGCTAGCAGAGCTGGGTCGAACCGACGAAGAGATCGACGCCTTGGTTTCCTCTGGCCGCGTGGTAGAGGACGGCTAGCCGCCTTGCAGAGAGACGACAATCGATCGGAACTCCTGAAGATCAGCGGCCCTGGCGGCACCAGAAGACTGGACGATGGGTGCAAACTGCCAGTACCCATGGACCTGATCAGCGTGGAGGACAGCTGTTGCCGACACGCCGGAACCCCGTAAGACCTCCGCATAGCCCAGACCCTCGTCGCGGAGTGGGTCAAATCCTGCGACAAGGACATGGGCTGGTGGAAGACCGGAGTGGTCTGCTGCGCGAATTGGTGCAGCAAGTGGGTTGTCCAGCAGGTCAGCACCACCAGCAAGATGGTTACGGAACCACCTCATCGTGTCGAGTTGCAAGAAGTAGCCCTCGGCATTCTCCTCTAGCGAGGACCACCGACCAGTCTCGTAGTCAAAGTCGGTGGCCGGGTAGATCAGGTATTGGAAGGCAATGGCCGGACCTCCCCGATCTCTAGCCACGATCGAGACGACCGCTGAGAGGTTTCCACCAGCGCTATCACCGGCAACCACCAATCGGCCAGCGTCAACACCCAGGTCTTCGGCGTGCCGAGCTACCCAGCAGACAGCTGCAAACCCATCGTCGATGGCTGCTGGGAATGGGTGCTCAGGGGCCAGTCGGTAGTCGACCGAGACAACCACGGCGCTAGTTGCTTCGGCGATGGCACGACAGGGCTCGTCGTGGGTGTCGACGCTACCGATAACCCATCCACCACCATGGAAATAGACAATGACCGGTCCACCGTCCACAAACCCCGGCGGCCGATAAATCCGGATAGGGAGATCTTGATCTTCGCCACCCCTAACCACAAGGTCCTCGACCGAGTCCATGGCCGCTGGAGTCCCCATGACCATGCCGGCAATTTCCTCATAGGAGGTGCGGAGTTGGTCCGGCGTCACCTCCTCGATATCAACTAAATCAGACCTCCGGAGGTCCAGTAGAGGCTGTAGGTCAGCGGCAACATTCACGGCAAGTCCTCCCCAGTTCTCAGTGATAGGGACACCCGGCGATCCTCAATAAGCGGCTTCAGCAGCCTTGCGGTCGGCCTCATCCTGATACTGGGGGATGTCGAGGCGCTGTCGGCGGTCATCGATCTCTCCACCATCATCTCGGGAGACTCCAGTCGACGTCGCCCGGCGCTTCCAGGCGTCACCCGCATCCCAACGCATTCCGGTATCGATAATGGTGCCCGGGACGTCGATGTCCTCAGCCGCAGTGAATGCTCTACGAAGCAGTTCACGCTGGAACTCAGGCTCATGCGGCCTGCCGGCGGTGTTACCTAGTGGCAGGTCTGAGAATGCGGCACGAGGTGGATTGGCCGACTCGGTGATGCTGTAGGCCGAGGTAAGACACAGCGTTGGAACCCCGGCGGCCTCCAAGGCCCTCGCTACCAGGCTCACGGTCTGGTGGCACACCGGTCAGACAGGCACCAGCAAAACGAGATCGACTTCCATCGACATCACTTCAGTCACGATGGCCGGGGCCAACTCCTCCTCGGCGCGCCGAACAGAGTAGATACCGCCCATGCAGCCCACGGCCGTGGGCGCCAACCCGCCGATCACACCCTCGTCCACCAACTCACGCAACCGGTCAACCGGGAAGACGATGTTGGGATCCTCCCTCGCCGGCTCGAGGTCATAGGCGAAATGGGTCACCCGGATATCGGCCGCGGGCTGGTCGGTGGGAATCAGACGAATACCGGTGTCATCCCGCCAGTGAAAGGCCACCTGCCCGCGCTGGTAGGCCCCACCGGAGCCGACGAGAGCGACTGTGGTGTCGGTCAACTTCTTCGTCAACGGAGTCCAGGGCGGCTGATCCGGTCGATTGGCCCACCGGTAGGGGGCATAGCCAAGTTCGTCGTATGTTGCCCGAGTCAGTTCGATGTAGTCGACGGGGGGAAGCACATTCACCCCCTAATCGTGCCATCCGGACAGCAAGGAGGAAGAGTTCTGCATTGGACGAATGGTTCAGCCTCGGACACACCCGCATCCTCTCCATAGTCTGAGCATCGACGCTTAAAGTAATTACTCCTACAATCAATCTATGGACCATCCTGACCATGGTGCCGCGCTATCTGGCAACGGCCTGACAATCGACGAGGTAGCCAGCGCCGCAGGCATCGCGATCGACACAGTTCGCTATTACCAACGCCTCGGCTTGCTAAAGCCACCAGGTCGACAGGGAAGGCGCGCCGTTTACACCAGTGATCACTTGGAACGCCTTGCCGAAATTCGCCGCCTAGCAGCGGACGGGTTCACCCTTTCCCAGATCGGTGCGCTGGGAATTGTCGATACCAACCACCGGAACACGAGTGCCGAAGGTCTGCGCCGACTTGCCGACGAGGCACTAGATCGGAGTCTCAGCAGGGCCGATGTAGCCGACCGTGCAGGTGTGCCCGAGGGGCTCGTATCGCTCCTATGCGACAACGGCCTATTGACACCCCTAGTCGACGAACCAGAGCCGCGTTTCGACGAGGGCGCCGTGTCAATGGTTCGAGCCGGCCTAGCTATCAGCGAAGCCGGCGTGCCTCTGAACGAACTGATCGCCCTAGCCGCCGACCATGGAGCCCATGTAGACGAAATAGTCGAACGGGCCATCGACCTATTCGACAGCCACGTGCTTCCCAGTGACGAAGGGGATCTTGCGAGGACTGAACGAGCGCTGATCGAGATCGTGCGCTCCCTGGTGCCAGCGGTCACCCGTCTCGTAGCTCAGCACTTCCACCGCACCCTCATCTCTCGCGCACGAAACCGAGGATCCAGTGCAACAGGACTAACCGAAGCCCTTCTCGCGGCCGACGCCGACCGACTCGAAGTCGATGTCCGGTGGCGATGAGTTCAACCACCGAGGGAACCGTTCCCCTGATCAAGGATCATCCATCAGTAGCCCGAACCGTCGAGGTCCACGCTGGTCCGGCCACCGATCCCCTGGCCTGGCTGGCAGTCAGTTCTGACAAGGACGAAGCCTGGTACTGGGAGGTGCCTGACGACGATGAAGCGTGGGTGGGACTAGGAACAGCAGCGGTGGCGACGTTCTCCGGCCGGGAGCGATTTGTCACCGCCGCCCACGCCGCTGAAACGCTCTGGAACAATCTGACCTCTGACGCCCCGTCCGAGGCCCCACTCCCTCGTCTCGCCGCCGGCTTCGCTTTTGATGATGAACTCCCGACCACTGCTCAAACATGGCTGCCGCTCGGAGCGAGTCGACTAGTTCTCCCCGCACTACAGGTCCATCGTCGCCACGGACGCACCTGGGTGACGCGCATCAACGACCATGACCGACCAACACCCGCTGTCGCTCCGAGTCCTTCGCCTGCGCCGGCCAAGGTCGACCCTTCGGCATACGCCACTCCCAATAGTCGGAACCACTACCGGTCACTGGTCCGCCTCGCCCTAGAAGCCATTGGTCGAGGTGATCTGGAGAAGGCCGTCCCCTGCCGCTCAATTCATATCGAAAGGCGACCCAATCTGATCGATCTGTTGGGCTCACTCCGGTCGACTTACCCGGCGTGCGCCACCCTCGCGGTTCGCCCCGCCAAAGATTTCGACTTGCTGCCAACTACCTTCGTGGGCGCTACACCGGAACGTCTAGTCGCAGTTCACAGCGGCCTTCTGCACACTGCTGCGCTCGCCGGCTCAGCGCCACGCGACCTCAATCCGGCTATCGATGCTGCCCTCGGCCAGGGATTGCTGACCAGTCCCAAGGAACGCCGGGAGCACGCTGTGGTCGTCGATGCGGTCGACCGAGCCCTCTCTCGTTTGGGTATCGACGATCGACACCCTCGCCTACCTTCGCTGCTCCAACTCCACGGCATTCAGCACCTCCACACCCCAATCGAAGCCAAGCTCCCTGACGGGGTGGGCCTGCTCGACTTGGTAGGAGCTCTGCACCCCACGCCTGCAGTAGCTGGATATCCCAGCGAACAGGCCGCCGGACTCCGAGCCGCTCACGAAGGGATGGATCGAGGTTGGTTCGCCGCGCCGGTTGGCTGGATGGATGCCTCGGGCGAGGGAGAGTTCCGAGTAGCGCTGCGCACCGGACTGATTTCCGGACCCAGCACCACCCTTTTCGCCGGAGCCGGAGTGGTAGCTGGTTCCGACCCGGATCGCGAACTGCTGGAGACCGACGTGAAGTTACGGGCCCTCCTCGGATCCGTCCTAGCCGCGTCGGAGAATTGACCGTGAACCACCGAAAGGGTTCACCACCGGTCGGCGATCCACATGCCACGCAGGAGTGGTGCCGAGCCTTCTTCGCCCAGTTGGTGGAATGTGGGGTCGTCCATGTGGCCGCATCGCCTGGTTCGCGCTCCACCCCATTGACCGTGGCTGCTGACCGGACAGCCGGTCTAGAGATCTCAATGCACCTCGACGAGCGGTCAGGAGGGTTTTTCGCCCTTGGCCTAGCTCGAGCGACCCGCCGCCCGGTGGCTCTTTTGTGCACCTCGGGCACGGCGGCTGCCAACTACCTGCCGGCAGTTATCGAGGCCTTCCACTACGGCGTTTCGCTGATAGTCCTGACAAGCGACCGACCACCTGAGCTTCAGGGCATCGGCGCTCCACAAACGATCGACCAAAACGGCCTCTACGGAACGGCAGTTCGATGGTCGACCACTACAGCCGTAGCGGGAACACAGCCAGCTGGCGAGGCAGTTTCAGTCGCTCACCAGGCCTTCGTTCGAGCCACCCGGCCAGCAGCCGGGCCGGTCCACGTGAATGTTCCACTTCGCGAACCCCTTGAACCCCCGAGCGGAGATCCACAACCGGTCGGCCTGATGCCCGTTCCCCCAAATACCGATACTCCTGAGACCGGCTGTCTCGATGACCTGTTCAACGGCGGACCACCACCGAATGGCCTCTTGGTTATTGGCCCAATGGACCCGACCGCTGAGGACCGAGAAGCACTTGCCAGACTAGCAAGGGCCACCGGATGGCCGATGCTGGCCGATCCGACCTCCGGCTGTCGCCGGGGTCCTCACGTGACCGGCGCACCAGTCCTGGCCATGGGTGACCACCTGCTCCGGTCTTCGTGGTCCGACAGACACCGACCCGATGTCGTTGTCCAAATGGGTGCCATGCCGACCAGCAAGGGCTACCAACTTTGGCTCGATCGAGTCGGCGCAAAGCAGATTGTCTCCGTAGACCATCTTGGTCGCCACCCCGATGCCGCCCGACGAATCACAGACCGGGTCACTGCTCGTCCCGGTCAACTCGCCCACCATCTACTCGAACGCTTCGCCAAAGATCCACTAGGAACTACCGACTGGACGGCCGCCTGGACCGAAGCCGAGCACGTAGCGGTCCGGGTAGTAAACGAACTAGTCGACGAGGCACCGTTTGACGAGCCGGCTGTAATCAGATCTCTCGATCGCTCGCTCCCTGAAGCCGTCGAACTCGTAGTCGGAAATTCGATGCCCATTCGAGACGTCGACGCCTTCCTGCCTGTCGACGAGCGAAGATGGTCGATCCGAGGCAACCGGGGTGCCAATGGAATCGATGGACAGGTATCAACCGCTGCCGGGATCGCCGCCGGCTCCGATGTGCCGACCGTGCTGCTTGCTGGAGATCTCACCGTGCTCCATGACCTAGGCGGTCTGACAGCGCTCCAACGACTTGGCGTTGACCTAACCGTGGTCGTTGTGGACAATGGCGGCGGCGGAATTTTCTCCTTCCTTCCGATAGCAACGGAGCCTCACGTCGACCACCGTCGCCTGTTCCACACACCACATGGTCTCAACATCGCTCGAGCGGCAGAGCTAGCAGGCGCCACGACGCACAGCCCTTCCGATCCGAAAGGCGTCGACGCCGCCCTGAACGAGACGGTCGGCACACCCGGCCCACATCTCATCCACGTTCGAACAGACTCCAAAGTCAACGTCGAACTGCACCGCGCCGCCGCCGCGGCCGTCGACGATGCGCTCACGGGCGGACAGGGATGAACTCCGACGGCACTCAGTTCCTCCACGCCGACGTCGTCGGCCCGGTCGATGGCAATGACCGAAAAGCAGTCTTGTTGCTCCACGGCTTCACTGGCTCCACCGCCACCATGTCGAACATTGCCGGTCCCCTGTCTGAATCACGCCGCGTGGTCGCCATAGACCTCCCTGGCCACGGCCGAAACGGTGCGGCAGCAGACGTCTACCACTACGGGTTTGACCGCACTGTCAACGCGGTAGCCGACACGCTGGGCAACCTCAACGCCATCCCGACCCACGTAGTCGGCTACTCCATGGGCGGCAGAATCGCTCTGGCTCTAGCCATACGGCATACAGATGTCGTCGCCTCCTTGACCCTAATTGGTGCCTCTCCAGGCCTATCCAACCCGATCGAGCGGTCAGCTAGACGACGATCCGACGATGAGTTGGCCAACGATCTCTTAGAAAAGGGCTTGGAGTGGTTCGTCGACCACTGGATGTCCAGTCCCCTGTTCTCGAGCCAGGAGCGTCTAGGTCGTGATGCTCTGATTGCAGCTCGTGCCGAGCGGCTCGGGAACGATCCAGTAGGACTGGCCGGAAGCCTCCGAGGTGCTGGCACTGGCGCCCAATCATCACTGTGGCACCTCCTACCCTCCCTGAATACCCCGACTCTGCTTCTGGCTGGCGCGGAAGACCCAAAATTCCGCGCCCTTGCACTTCGGATGGGCGCTGGAATACCCCGGTCGACGATGGAGGTGGTTCCTGAGGCGGGACACGCAGCCCACCTTGAAAACCCGGAACACGTAGTGGCTACTGTCCGGGAGTTTCTGGACCACGTCGACGGGCAGGCCGTGGCGTGACTGCCGAGATCAGAAATCCCGCGAACACGCCACCTGAACGGGGTGATCTGGGCGTAACGGACATCCAGGTTGAAAGAGTGACGTTGACCTACCGGACACCGATCTTCACCGGCCGCGGCATCCTTGGCCATCGGGACGTCATGGTTCTAACCGTTAGTGATAACGATGGCCATGAGGGCCTAGGCGAGGCTGCCCCTTTGGCTGGCTTCACTCCGGAGACCATCGACGAAGCCCAGATAGCCATCCAAAGATGGATAGACCACGACACCGCGCCAGTGGACTCTCCAACCAGTCGGGCAGCAATTGACGGGGCCCTGCTGAACCTATGGGCAGCGCGTGCTGGACGCCCCCTCCACGAACTACTCGCTCCAGGCAGCCCAGGTTCTCTTGCCGTCACCGCCCTCGTCACCGGGTCCAACTCGGAAGAACTGGCAGAAGCCGCCAGGCAAGCCGTGACTAACGGCCACCCGGGCGTCAAGGTGAAGGTCGGTAACAGACCGTTTACCAACGACCTGGAGCGGATATCGGCTGTTCGGACAGCCATCGGCAATGCGCGCCTACGAATCGATGCCAATGGCGCCTGGGGCATCGACGAGTCGGTAGACCACCTGAAACGCCTCGCAAGCCTCGATATCGAGTTCGTAGAAGAACCGACCTCGGGTGTTGAGGCCTTGGCGGCTGTGCGTCATTCCTCGCCGGTCCCAATCGCCATCGACGAGTCTGCCGCTGACCTGCAGTCGATTCATTGGGCGCTCGAGGTCGGCGCAGCCGACGTCCTCATACTCAAGCCTTCGGCGCTAGGCGGACCCCGCGTCACAGCGAAAGCCGCTCGACAAGCTAGCGAAATTGGTCTGAAGGTGGTCGTGACTTCGCTCCTCGAGGGGTCTGTCGGTATCCGCTCTGCAGCACAACTGACCTCAGCAATGGGGCTCGTTGATCCGGCACCGGGGCTTGCTACGGCAACCCTGCTGGCCGCCGATCCGGGGGACCCGTTTATTCCCGAGAATGGGCTGCTGACCCTCGACTGATTCGACTGGTTGTGTGATCAGCTCAAGGCACCGCTCTGAGTCGTACTGACTCGATCCGACGCCACCTCGATGCCAATTGCTGCTTCAGACTCTCGAGCTGCTGCGGCAAACACGCCTTTCGACATCAACGACCGCTCGGCAGCTCGGCGGTGCCAGTAGACCTCTGCTCTCGCCTGCTGAGCTCCTTCGTGTTCTGGCTCGGCAGCTGCCGCCATTTCCACGAGATGGCAGGCCAAACGAAGGTCGCCCACTTCGACCAGTTCGAGAGCTCGACCAACGAGTGCCTCGACCGAGCCTGCGAGGGCCACGACCTCGCTAGCCACCGCTGTCTCCGAGGCTGGTTTCAAATTGGCCGGGTTGCCATCCCACCAACCACCGAACTGCCGATACACGTTGCGGATCACGAACTCGGGCTCGTCGTAATGCGGCGCCAGCCAAGGACGGTCGACTAGGTGGTCGGGCACCCGGACAACGTGGATGATGTCGTCGATAGTGGCTCCATCGTTCATCAGTTCGAGAGTTCGACCAGCCAGATGCTCGAGCGCCTCGGCAACGTCGCCCAGAGTCTGTTCGCATCGGGCACGGCCGACTATGGGCAGACCGTGGGCCGGATACACCCGCTCGACTCCGACAGCCAGCATGTCCCGAAGAGCTGCCGCCCACTCAATCGGGTAGCGCTGCACCTTCTGCGGGTTGCCCGCATTGGGGAACATCCAACAAACAAAGTCCCCGGTCCAGGCGGTTCGTCTCTCAGCGTCCCAGCCCCAGACGTGGTCGTCAGTCTCACCCCGCGCGTGCCGTAATTCGAAAGTCCGGTCGCCGACGACGAATGAGTGGTGGTCACCGACTAACTCGTCGGGCTCGGCAACGTCCTCGGTCAGAAAGCGGCTTTCGTCGCCTCCCATGCCTAGCTTTGAGCGGTCACGGATCCCGCCGAACTGACGACGATTGATGGTCACGTTCCAGCCGTTGGTCTCCCGGTAGCGCTCAAAACGGATAGGTACCGCCTCGTGGGCCAGAAAGATCGGACGTGGATCACCCCGCTGTTCAGCATCAGCCACAAAGGCTCCGCTGCCGCCAACGTGGTCTATGTGCCCGTGGGTGTAGATGAGTCGTGTCACGGGAAGGTCGCTCCAGCCGCGCAGTGCCTCAACCACCGCCCGGCCCGAATGGGCGCCACTGGCATCCCAGCAGACCAACTCATCACCGGCGTCCACCACCCAACAGTGGGAGAACGACTCGACCACCGCCACATCGTCCTCAATCTCGGAAAGTTCTTCGGTCACTCGGTTATGCGGTGGCTCCGCCGTGCCAGAGTCGATGATCCGATTGGCTAGGTCGACGGGATGCAGGGATGGCCGGTTCAAGATTCCTCCTCAATCCGCGGACCCAACAGCTCCTCAAGGATGCCGTCCAACAAGCGGTCCGCGCGGTCTAGGTCCTCGAACAGACAGAAATGCCCACCGTCGACCAATTGGAGATCTACGCCGGCCACCTCCGCCTGTGCAGAAAACCACGAAGCGTCCAGATGGGTCCGGCTCCCCGCCATCACCGCCATCGGCACGCGGCCGTCCGCCGCCACCCTGCGAAGCGCTTCAAAGGTCTGAGCGGGTCCGTGTCGGCTTCTCGAACCGAAGATGAGTGCTTCGGTTTTCGGCCGGCACGAAAGTTCCACCATCCCGTCTTCCCGATCTCGGAACCCCCAGCGCACGTAGCCGGCCAGCGCTGCTGAATGCAACTCGTTCAGCGGTGGTCGGGACGCATAGGAAGCCTCTGCTGCAGCCCGGTCGTTCCAGACGTCACGACGGCGCAATGCTCCGGCGGCCAGCGGGTTTTCGCCGCCCTCAAACCCGAAGTTCTGCTCCTCTTGGGCCGCAGCCTCAATCGCTATGGCCTCACATAGCACTAGTGCCGCCACTCGCTCAGGGGCAGCTGCTGCCACTTCAACGCCTACAGCGGCGCCAAAGGAGACCCCAACGACTGCGAACCGGCCCACACCAAGAGCATCGGCCGCAGCGAGCACGTCAAGCGCCATGGCGTCGTTGCCCAACAACGCCTCATCGACCACGTCGTCGCTGTCACCGTGACCACGAAGGTCCACCCCGACTACTCGGTAACGGTCCGCGAGTCTTCGAGCCAATGGGTCGTACACGCCGGCACAGAAACCGTTGGGGTGCAGGAGTACGAGCGGTTGACCTTCCCCGCCCCAGTCCAGCCAAGCCGTGCCGATGCCGCCACGCACCACTCGGCCAGCTGACGGTTCACCATCATCTCTCACGGTCCTACCATCGTCGTGGCGAGACATGAGTGGCAGTCTGGCCGCACAAGCGATGCCGAAGCGAGACGAGGAACCTGGAGACAGTTGGCAATGAAGCGCCCCAGGTGGATTACAGAACCAACTCTTCGCCGGATCCTTGCAGTCCTAGCCTCCCTCACGGCCATCGCCTGCAGTTCTGGCCAGGCGATCCTGCCGGAGGATCGGCCGAACTCGCCAGTCCGTCACCTCGTCCCCCGAATCATCGCCACTCACCCACACGATCAGACGGCCTTCACGCAGGGCCTAGAGATCGTCAGCAAACGCCTCTTCGAAACCACGGGGCGTTACGGATCGTCAGGGCTTCGCGAGGTGGACAGGAATACCGGGCGAGTGGTCCGCGAGGCGATACTCGATGATGCATGGTTCGGCGAGGGCTTCACCGCTCTGGACAATGAACGCGGGCTGCAACTGACCTGGAAGGCTGGGCGGGCGCTCGTCTGGGACCTTGACACGCTGACCATAGAGTCCACTCTCAGCTATGGCGGACAGGGCTGGGGGTTGTGTCGCCTCGACAACGGTTTGCTGGCCATGTCGGACGGATCCGACCAGCTCATATTCCGGGACTCCGAGACAATGCGTCGGATCAATAGCGTTGACGTCCGCCTAGACGGCGAGCCGGTAGAGCGACTTAACGAACTGGAGTGTGTCGGGCCGACAGTTTGGGCAAACGTGTGGCTTACCGACCGAATCGTTGGGATTGACGTTGCTTCCGGCCGGGTGACCGACGTGGTCGACGCCTCCGGCTTGGTCGCCGACCGGTCCGGCTTCGATCCAGAAGACGTCCTCAACGGCATTGCCTACGACCATGACTCCGAACGCTTCCTACTCACCGGCAAGCGTTGGCCGGTGCTCTACGAAGTCGAATTCGTGGCCAATTCGTGAGGCATCTCAGGCAAAGAGAGCCTCAACCTCATCCACGGTCCAAAAGCCAGGGATCGGCCGGTCAGGAGCGCTCTCGGCGTATTGACGGAGACGCTCCATCGCCATCGGGTCAAATAGCTCCAAGACGTCAAATACTCCCCGCCCGCCAACAGCTCGCAACGCTCGGTCGCCCTCGGCACCGGCCCGCGGGATTCGGGGCGTCATGACCAAAAGTCGGGAAGAATTGGCAGCTTGACTGGCAGCTAGCACGTGGGCCCTGCCCAAGGTCCGCCACAGCACGTCGGCCCGACGCATACCCGGGCGGGCATTGGTGAATCCCCCAGCTACCTCAACATGCCAGAGGCGACCCAGCGCCGGGTCGGTCACCAAAAAAGGGAACTGCAGGCCTAGGTCGCGTCGAACCGTTGGCGACTTCACTATCTCGAACCCGGCGTCAATGAGAGCCGCCTCGGCAATGGCGACGACCTTCTTGCCTGAGGCGGTCGCGCTATCTAACGCCCGGTCGTCGTCGAACACCCCGTTCTGGGCGAACAAGCCACCTTGGACGACTGTGTCGCCTGCCAAGTCACGCCTATCCCACGCCCGTGCCGGACCCGCTTCAAGCCGGCGGTGTTCGTCGGCGACGCGCTGCTTTGCCAAGGTGACGTACTCGGGGTCGAGGTCGTAGCCGACACCTCGGCGCCCAGCACGGACGGCGGCGACCAGTGTGCTGCCCGAGCCTAGGAACGGGTCAAGAACTAGATCGCCTCGATACGTGTAGAGATCAATCAGGCGTCGCGGAAGCTCGACTGGGAATGGTGCGGGATGGCCGACTCGCGTTGCCTGCTCGGCGTCGATGCGCCAAACGTCGAGGGTGGCCTCCATGAACTCGTCAGTGGTAATGGTGCTTTCTGCCGGTAGGCCTTCGTTGCGACGCTTCACCGCTGGCACAGCACGGTCGAACCGCCCTTTGCTAGCAATCACCACCCGCTCGGTCATATCGCGTAGCACCGGATTAGCAGCCTTCCGAAAAGAACCCCATGCCACCGACCCGGTGGCGCCCTCTGCCTTCTGCCAGATCACCTCGCCGCGCAGGAGCAGACCTAGGTCATCCTGGAGAATCCTTATGACGTCGGCCGACAGACTCCGGTAGGGGCGGCGACCGAGGTTGGCAACATTCACTGCGATACGCCCACCAGGCTCCAGGACACGGACACACTCGGCGAAGACGCCGCGGAGCATCTGCAGATATTCGAGGTAAGAACTCGGGACCCCGTCCCGCTCCATCTCCAGTTCGTAGTCCTTGCCCACGAAGTACGGTGGTGATGTCACCACGAGGGCGACAGATCCGTCGGGCAGTTGACGCATGTCCCGGGCATCACCACTCAGGCAACCATCCCCCAGGTCTGGGGCCGAAGCGACTGCGTCATCTTCGGATATCAGCGGCGGTGAGAATCGAGCGTAGAACGCGGAGGCGTCATGGCGTTCGCGGCGACCTACGCCAAATGAACGGGTGGACGTCGGCGTAGCCTCCGGACTCGGTGCAGCACCGACTGGAGTTCGGTCGGTCGCAGAACGACTGACCATGGAGCTCTCCGGAGTCGTGACGCGAGGCGCTGTCATCTGCTGTCTTCGATCCTCCCAAGGCCCGGTTCCGGCATACCCCCTGCCATCGAGCCCTCTCGTGGGCGGTCCATGGTACGCGACGAGCGCGCGTGGACCAATCGGACATGCCAAACACAGGCCACATCGCGTTTCAAGGGATCAGAACACCACCCGCGTGAGGCCACTTCTTTCTTCTAGGGACAACGAGCATGCCCGCATTTGTCTCGGCGTCACCGTCTACCCATTTTCCCTCCTACAAGAGCAGTCGATCCCCTTCCTGGATCTGCGATAACGCCCTTGGCCGATCGATCCGCGTCATCTACCCCCGACGAAGGGTCTGTTGAGGCCATCAGGTCGCCCAGTCGAACGCGCGCCTCATCGCCCATGGTTGCCCAGTCGTAGATTGATCCGCCAATTGTCTCAGTGTCCTTCAGTGCGTTGACGAAGAGGACTAGGTCCTCAATGTCGGCCAGAGGCTCACCGGGATCTACCAATGCAGTTCCGTCCGCAGCACCGATCCCGCCCACGGCGTGAACCATCGCCCCGGGATCGTCGAGGTCGAGACGAACCCGGATGACATTCTCAGCGGTGTAGGTATGCGGGTCGGCGTTCCTGCCAGTCCGGAATGACCAGTACGCCATGGGGAGCCACACGTCGTAGATGGGCGCCAGTTCCGCCCACGGGAACCCTGGCCAGAAGCCGGGATTGATCACGTCGGTCACCACTGGCGGCATGACGATGGCTCCCAGTGGATCGGCCCCGACGGTGCGCCTCAGTCGGTCAGAGAGGTCGACCAGACGGTCAGAGCGCTCGATGCTGCCTAGATCGTCGCGATTCCATTCGATGTCCACAGCAAGGCCGTCGAATCGACGCCCGAAGACCGAGAAGCGGTCGACCGCCAACAGGCGCTTTAGATCATCGTCACCTTCATCCCAGCGGGGTAGGTACCAGCCGATGACCATTACGTCGGCTTGGTCGGCCGCCAGTAGGAACCCGGCCATTAGCCATGGGTCCTGAATGAGCCCGGTTGCTCGGCGGTCCCAGCGCGACGCCTGCAAGAAGAGAGTACGGACTCCGTGGCCCGCCATGTCCACGAGGTCGCGCGGTGATACGGACGGCTCGCCCGAGGCATAGATTGGATCCACATCGAAGGCATCGGCCCAGGTGCCGAGACCCCGATAGGGATCCAGTGTGCGGACCTGCGCCTGATCCGCCACGAGTCGAGCCGGCACGACTCCGAGAGGTCGGCCGGCCACCCAGGGCTCCGACGTCGGTCCCTTCCGGGCGACGAGGAGGACAAGGACGCCCACTAGCGCCACCAGCAGGCCCGCTCCGATCCCCGAAGCCACGCGACGGGCGACGGCCACGTTCACAAGCCAACGGTAGCCAGTGCTGCAGACTCCTTCGGGTCAGCGCTGCTAATGACTCCAGTGCGGCCTAGAAGATGGCCTGGCAGGCCATCGGGTCAACCCACCACTAGCGTTCCATCGAATGAATGGGCCTGAAGACGACCTCCGACCTGAGGCAGTGGCCCGTCGCCGGTTCCTCCTCGGCCTGGGCTTCGTCGCCGGGATTCTTGCCCTCGGTCGGCGACTCCCTAGGCGAGTGGGTGGACGGACCGCATCGGAGGTGGCAGCTGATTCCACCACCGTGTCCGCAGTCCCCCGGTCAACTACCTCCGAGATGCCGCCGGCTACGACAATGGACGTAGTCGCCACGGCACCTCCGACCACTATCGACGACCACCTCTATGACCTGGTGGTTGCCGGTGGTCGAGTCATCGACCCCGAGTCTGGTTTCGACGCCGTCGCCTTCGTCGGCATAGACGGCGACACCATCACCAAGATCACGGACAGCCCGATCTCAGGCCGTCGAACCCTCAATGCTGGCGGGCTGGTGGTCGCTCCGGGCTTTATCGACATCCTGTCCTACCCCGTCAACGGATACGGGGAATGGAACAAGGTGGCCGACGGCGTCACGTCCAACCTGTGCATGCACGGGATCGACGCCACGATGAAGAACTACCTGTCTCAAGCCTCTCAGTTGACTCCACCGGTGAACCACGGAGGCGCCACGGACCAGTACGAACACCGCAGGGCCCTCGGCATTGGTCTCGACTATGCCACTGATCCGCAGATCGATGAACTCCTGCGTCGGACCGAGGTCGACCTCCGCGCTGGAGCACTGGGAATTCACCAACAGCCCGAATACACGATTGGCGTCACGCTCGACGAAATGCTCCGCCACGGTGACCTAGCGGCCCATCATGGGGTTCCACTCTGCCTCCACCTCCGCCACTCGGAGAACCTGGAACCGGGGACCCAAGAGGAGGCGGTCGCCGAGGCCATCACGGTGGCCCGAAGGACTGGGTGCGCTGTCCACGTCGAACACCTCAATTCGACTGGCGGAACGGGGCGGATGCGCGAAGCCGTCGCTCAGATCGAGGCGGCCCGCACCGACGGACTGATGATCACCGCCTGCAGCTATCCGTATACGTTCTGGGCCACCTACGCCAATACTGCTCGATTCCGGGACTTCCGCGAAAAGTACGGAATCACCGTGGCGGACCTCCAGGTCGCCGGCACAGCAGAGCGGCTTGACGAAGCCGGCTGGCAGCGTGCACGCGACGACAACCTTCTTACCGCTGCCTTCGCCATGTCCGACGAGGACATCGACACAGCCCTTACCACTCCTTGGATCATGGTCGGCTCAGACGCCATCCTCGAGCAGAGCCACAACAACCATCCACGTAGCTCGGGATGCTTCAGCCGGGTTCTAGGCCACTACGTGAGGGAGAGAAAACTCTTGTCGCTCCCAGAGGCGCTGGCCAAGATGACTGTCTTGCCTGCGCGCTTGCTTGAGCGACGCTGCCCTCAGATGGCCCGGCGCGGACGAATCTCGGCCGGAGCAGTGGCCGACGTGACCATATTCGATCCCACCAAGATCTCTGACCGGGCCACGATCGAGCAAACCTGGCTGGAATCCGTAGGCGTGCACCATGTTGTGGTGTCCGGCCAGATCGTGCGAGAAGCCGGGGTAACTGACCGGTCGGTGCGCCCAGGTGTCCCCATACTCTCTCGGACCGACGCATGACCCCAGAGCAACGTCCCCACCCGCTTCACTCCGGAGAACGGCGATTGGCCCGAATCCTTCAGGCGGTGGTCGTTCTCGGCCTGGTTGGCCTGCTGTTCGCCGATCTTGCTACCCAAGGCGAGGATGAATCCAACGGCGGGCAAGACGACATTGCAAAAACACAACCCACTGTGACGCCCGAGTCGAGCCCAACGACCTTGGACCAAGCAACACCAGAGCCGAGCCCAACATCGACCCGCCCTTGGGAAACCGGCATCGATACGACTCTAGCCACAGTCCCAATCGGAACTTTTCGGGAGTTCACCCTGGTCGCCACTGGTGACCTGATCAGCCACGGGGCCGTAGCTGAGCGGGCAGCCAACGCTGCCCAACAGGGTTGGGACTTTTCCCCACTGTTCAGACGGGTGCGGCCGATCCTGGCTGGTGCCGACCTCGCCATCTGCCATCTGGAGAGCCCGCTGTCACGGAATGACAACGATCTCAGTTTTAAGGGCACCTTCAGGGTCCCGTCCTCGCTGGCAGATGCGATCGCTGGCGCTGGCTATGACGGATGCTCCCTAGCATCAAACCACTCTCTGGACTCGGGGCCGTCGAGCGTGTCTTCTACCCTCCACCACCTTCACCGGGCCGGTTTGGCGACTAGCGGCATGGCCGAATCTGCTGAGACTGCAGGGCCGGCCTGGTACGAACCGGGAGGGATTCAGGTGGCCCACTTCTCGGTCACTGACCTGCTAAACGGCCGCGATCTGCCCTTCGACCCACCATGGATGGTCCCGAACCTTGACGTTGACCGGGTGATCGCCGAGGCACGGGCGGCACGAGGTGATGGAGCCGAGTTCGTGGTAGTCAGCATCCACTGGGGCGAGGAGTACCAATCCGCCCTTACCGAACGCCAGCGGTCAGCCGGCTCACGCCTCCTCGCCGCCCCAGAAGTCGACCTAGTGCTCGGCCACCACGCTCACGTGATTCAACCCGTCGACATAACCCCGAAGGGCGCAGTTGTCTATGGACTCGGCAACTTTCTGACCAATCAGCCGGGCGACGAGAACAACCCATGCCGGTCGTGTCCGCCCGAAAGCCAAGATGGCCTGATCGCCTGGTTTCAGGTCCAGGATGTGAGAGGCAACGGTGGCATCCGGATCATTGATGCCGGATATGTCCCCACCTGGGTGGACAGGGAGCATTCCCACGAGGTCGTACCCATTGGCGTTGACGAACCCGACCACGTCGAACCAGCCATCTTGGCTGCTTCGGCTGCACGCACGGCTGCCGTGGTCGAACCTTCGCTTAGGCGCCTGCAGTTCGTCGCCGGTTGACTAAGAGCCGCGGACCCCATAACCCCTCCCGGCCCCAATCCTCGGGCAAGGATGACGCCAGTAGGATGAGCCTTCTACCGACGACCCCTACGTCCGCCTCCGGCCGGCTTGGGCTCGACCGAGGGAGAAACCTGATGACCGCATCTAATCGTGTCCACAACTTCTGCGCGGGCCCATGCACCCTCCCAGTGTCCGTCCTCGAGGAGGTTCGTGACGAGTTCCTCGACTTTGGCGGCACTGGCATGTCGATCATTGAATCCAGCCACCGAGGCGCTGCCTACGACGCAGTACATATGCAGGCGCTGGCTGACTTCCGGGAACTGGCCAACGTACCCGACGACTTCGCCGTCCTCTTTCTCCAAGGTGGTGCTTCGCTGCAGTTCGCCGCGGTACCAATGAACCTCCTATCCGACAGCGATATGGCTGGCTACGTGAACACCGGTACGTGGGCCCAAAAGGCTTTCGGCGACGCGAAGAAGGTCGCTCAAGTCTACGAGGCTTGGTCGGGTGCTGAAGACTCTTTCAACCGGATGCCGACAACCGGCGAGATACAACTCCAAGAAGGCACCCGCTACCTGCACGTCACCAGCAACGAGACCATCGGCGGTACCCGCTTTCCCGAGCTTCCGTCGGTCGATGTACCACTGGTCTCCGATATGAGTTCCGACTTCCTGAGCCGTGAAATTGATTGGGGCAGCCACGACCTCGTATACGGCGGGGCCCAGAAGAATCTCGGTCCGGCTGGCTTAGCCATCGTCGTAGTCCGAAGGGACCGACTCTCTAGCCACGGTCGCAGCCTGTCCCCGTACCTCGATTACGCAACTCACGACTCCAACGACTCGATGGCCAACACTCCCCCCATGTTCGCCATCTACGTCATGGGCAAGGTTCTTCGCTGGATGAAAGACGAAGGTGGACTGCCTGCGTTCGAGCAGCGCGCTGCCAAACGGGCCTCAATGCTCTACAACACCATCGACGAAAGCAACGGTTGGTACTCCTGCCCGGTCGAGGAAACGAGCCGGTCACACATGAATATCGTCTTTCGCCTCCCCGATGAGGACCTTGAGAAGCGCTTTGTGATCGAAGCCGCGGCAGCAGGCATGGTCAACCTGAAGGGACACCGAAGCGTCGGCGGCATCCGGGCCAGCGTCTATAACGCCCTCCCCTTGGCCAGCGTCGAGACCTTGGTCGACTTCATGGCAGAATTTCGGTCTACCAACTCCTGAGCAACATCACTGCCAGCGACTCCTAATTTCTTATTCCAGGATCCGAACCGTTCCGGCTGTGCCGTCGACCTCGAGCAGAGTGCCGTCTGCGATGGTGGCTGTCGCCCCAGTGACAGACACAACGCATGGAAGTCCCAGTTCCCTGCTAACAATGACCGCGTGGCTCATCTGTCCACCGGTGTCGACCACAACGGCCTCTACCGGCACGAACAATGGCGTCCATGACGGGTCGGTGATAGGCGCCACCAGCACATCCCCGGGCCCCAGATCGCCGGGATAGGCGGGGTCGAGGACGACGCGTGCCCGCCCTCGAGCCACACCCGACGAGCCGGGCGTCCCAGTAAGCAACGACCCCACCTCCTGCGGTGCAGGCCGCGTCCGACCGGACGCTGGCGCCCACTCGTCAACCGGTGGTATCCGACCCTCGAAGCAAAATGGTGGCTCCAGTTCAGTTAGGCGGTCCCGGATAGCCCGCCGTTCTGCCACCGCTTGGGCATAGCCAGACGGTCCGGCAAGGTAGGACTCAATCTCGTCGAGCGTCACGTAGAACAGATCGTCGTCAGCCACGCCAAAATGGCGTCCGGCTAGCCGCTGTCCCAGTTCCTGAAGGCGAAGCCGCCCTTCGTGTATTGCCTCAACGAGCAACGTCTTGCATCGTTCCCGACCGCGAATTCGACTGACGGCGCAACGGAGACCGCGGTCAAACAACCAGCGAAAGCCCGGGCGAACGCTACGACGAGCAACAACCACCGCCTCTTCGCGCTCGATAGTCCGCCTAGCCCCCCGGACAGACGGGTCGTGATCCTCGCTGGCAAGGCGCATGCGATCCACTAGTGCCAGGGCCAGATCCGGATCAGTTCCCCAAACATCGCAACCCATTTCCCACTCGTTTGGTCCGCGAGCCCCGTGTTGGTCGAGGAAGGCATCGAATGCTTCGACAAATTTCGTTGTCCGGACATCGGCGCGCAGCCGGTCGTCAAGCCCTGTCAGACCCTCTTCAAAGAGGCCGACGACCGCAACATCGGCGCGGGCTAGGCGACCCAACTCCCATAGAGCAGCGGCCGGGGCGGCCGAAGCAACTTCGCCCAGACCTCCAAGAAGGGCCATCAGGTCTATAGCCGGACCGCGGCGGTTGCGGGTAGTCCGCCGAAGGACGTCGAGTCCAATACCTGTTCCGCCAGTAATGGCCAGGTGCAGGGCAAAGATTCTGCCGACCATGGGCAGCATCTCCGTCACCGCGTCGATCAACTCTTCATCGCTTGAGGCCTCGACAGGCTTGAGCCCCGCCCGCCAGGTGGCAATTTCTTCGATCGCGTCGTCTAGACCGGGCAGGAAATTGGTGGAGAGAATCCCCCACGCGTGCCGGACGCCCCGGAAAGTGGCCAGCAGGTTGGTGTCACGCCACGAGCGCGAGTGAGGCGGCGCGCGATCCTCAGATCCGAGAAAGGGAGCGTCGGCATCCATCATCGACATGCCGGGCGTCCGAATGGCGATAACCCGCGTAATCGACAGGTTCAGGTAGGCGTATCCAGCGAATACGCCCATGAAGACGTCAGCATCCTCGTCGCACTCTCGTCTCGTCACCATCCCCGTCGACAGTAAGAAGGCGCGGGCCGGATCGCCGGCTATCGCTCGCACCATTGAAGCAGTCAAAGGGAAAACCGGTTGTGGGTATACCTCGCCCACGTTTCCTCGGGTGTAGACAGGAAAGCGGTGACTCGCCCGACCGTGAACGTACGGACCGATCCCGAAGTCAACAAGTCCACCGCTTTCCCGCGATGCCGATAGGTGTCCCACGAAGACCATGGCGGCTTTCCGTCAGCCGAGGAACCGGGCGTGTTCATCTAGCGTGAACAAGACTTCGTCCCGGCCGCCTGAAGGCACTCGAAGAACCGTCTCTGCGATCCCCAACGACTCATAGTGCTCAAGTTTCCCTTGGTCGGGAATGGTGCCGAAAGGCACGACTGCCAAATCATCTGCATCTCGACCGCAGTCGTCGCAGGCAAGTCGGAGGCCGTCAAGTCCCTCCTGAAGGCGCGAGCCCCCGACGGGCATCCAACCGTCGGCCCAGGAAGCGACCTCACGAAAAATGCGCGGACCTGCACCGCCACCGATCAGGACTGGAGGACCACCCGGTTGGAGAGGTACCGGCCATGACCATGACGGTTCGAAGTCAACGAACTCCCCGTGAAATTCTGCCTCATCGTCGGACCACAGGGCGCGCATGGCAGCCACGTGCTCACGTACACGATCCCGTCGAGTGGCGTAGTCAACTCCGTGATGAACCATCTCCTCTCGATTCCAGCCGTATCCAACACCGAGTACCACCCGCCCGTCGGACAGCACGTCGAGGCTCGCCACTACCTTGGCCTGCGAAATCGGGTGGTGCTGGGCTACTAGCGCCACCCCAGTCCCGAGAAGGATTCGCTCAGTTACCACCGCTGCTGCAGTCAAAGACACCCACGGGTCGGGAGACCGCCGGTACCCGTCGGCCAGAAACTCACCGCCATCGGGTGGCGGAGTAGTTCGCTCGGTGGGGATATGAGTGTGCTCAGGTAGGTATAGCGAATGAAAGCCCCGCTCCTCGACTGCTATGGCTAGGTCCCGGACGTCGATCGACTGATCGGTCAGGTGGACAGTAATGCCGAGTTCCATCGGTGTGATCCGCCGGGCATTCGCTCACTGAGCGAAGCGGCGGAGAACTTCCCTGTCGTGATGCAAAACCACCTTCCTGCGCTGCCAGTGACCGCCAAACGGAATCAAGCAGGCGGGGTCGAGGGTTCGATCCAGCTGATTGTCCAAAACCAGGCCGCTTGCGAAACCTTGGCACGAACAGGATTTCGGCGCTGCTTCCCGCACATCCATCGCCAGAACCTAGGGGGTGAGATCCTCAAGCCACGCTACTGGACCGCCGAGCGCCCAGTAGCCATCAAGGATCCGATACGGGATGGTGACCAAGACATCCTCGGTACCCGCTCCCCCGATAGTCCCAGGAGCAAACGACAGAACAAGGCCTCCATAGGTGAGGTTGAACCTTTCGAAGTTTTCAGCCTCGGGACCGGCTCCGACGACACGGCGCTCGTCAGTCCACGGTTGGTCTGCCAGTCTCTCGATGGCAGCAGCCGAGACGGCGACCAACCAGTCAGTGTCCGGATCGAATAAGCCATCAATGGCGATTGTCCTGCCGGTAGCCAGATCAAAGGTGCTGGTCCGAACCTCAACGTCGACCATCGAGGACCCTGGAAGTAGAAGCCGAACCACATCGCGAACACTCAAAAGATCATCAGTGGCCAAAAGGACCTCTGGTCGGTGCTGTAACCAAGCGCACCGATTGTGGCTGGCGTCCCGACACGCATAGCCGCCCTTCTCTATCGCTTCCACAGCATCGTCCAAGAAAGACCGAATCGAAGCCGACGCCAAGCCCCGGAGGCGGCCGTTAACCCGGGGAGCCTCACGAGGACCCTCGAGACGGGGCCAATCTCCGAAAACCTCCAAGATTCCCGGGCCACCAAGTTGTCGACCGTCGGGCCCGAAAGCAGACACTCCGGTATCGATCTCACAGAAGATCGGCTCGATTACAACCGTCGGCCCGTCAGGTTCCGAAACGTCCTCGGCCCGCTTCGCCGGCACGACGAGCACCTGACCGATCTGCAACAGGTTTGGGTCGGACATGCCATTGGCCCGCATGAATTGGTCAATTGTCCGGTCGAACCGCTTGGCGATCTTCCCCAAAGAGTCCCCCGACTCGACGACCACCGTACGCGGTCCCTCCTCCGGTTCGATGGGTGCGTCTACGTCTGCCAAAGCAGCACACCGATCCGCCGCTGCCTGGAGGTCTGGAAGATCGCGGCGAATCCAGCCATCCACCCGCAGACCGCCGATCGTGGTCGTAGCGACGGAACCATCAAAAAGTTCTCCAACGGTCGAAGGAACTGGTGTGGCCTCTGGTCCTCCACCACAGGCAGGAAAACCCGCCATCAGCAGAAGCAGTAGGACGCCGCGGACATGGCGACAACCCCAGCGGCCAAACACAGGCGACTCGCTCCAGTGCACTCAAGAAGGATCGCACGTGGGCGACGTCCCCATGCGGCGCGCGCCGGTCTGAAAGACTGGAGACATGAAGAGACACGGTCTGGCATCCCTCAGGCGCGGCGCTCTAGCGCTACTGACCATTGGCGTCACCGCCCTCGGACTAACGACGTTTTCCTCGATATCCGCCGCCGAAGACCGATCAGTAACCACTGGCTATGCCACGTCCGGTGTCTCCGATCTGATCTGGGCCACTGAACACCTCGGCTACACGTCTCCTGCTGAACTCCAAAAGGCCGGCGTGGAAGTGATCCACTTCATCCTCGCTGGTCTCAGCGGGAAGACCGAGAACGAGTGCTCACTAGGCCTAGGTGCCTCAATCGACGCCTCCGGTCCCTACGCCTACACGACAACTTGGACTGACGAGGAACAGGCATCCCTTGACTGGGTGGCCAACCACTACTGCATCACCGACGCTCAGGCGCAGTCATATGGAGGCACGATTCTCACCTTCTTCGCTGGCCTCGACGCAGGACAAAACGGTACGTCAGTTGTTCGCCGGGATCCACCGCCGACAACGGCCGCACCAACAACGACGACAACGACGACGACAACGACGACGGCGGCGCCCACGACAACGGCCGCACCGACAACGACAACGACAACGACAACGACAACGGTTGCAGCCCTCTACGACAGATTCATGGGGGCGATGACGTCAGGCAGTAGCTATCAGGCGGCGCTCGTCTCTGGGTCGAGGGACGGTTATTCGTTCAGTGCCGAGCCGGGCGCATTCGTCACCATCACCCTGAAATCCACGGGCGACACCTACGGCCTCGGAACGACCGAGGACCCTTACGTAGTTCGCAACAAACTCGATATGCGACTCGAGATCTACGACTCGAAGGACGCCTTGGTGTATTCCAACAGCGACTCCGATGGCACCAACTCGTACATCTCGGACTACGTATGTGATACACCGGGCTTGAGGACATACACCGTCGTTGCCTCGGATGAGAACGGTCTTTCCGACTGGGGCGACTACATCCTCTACTTCGATCTCGCTGCCAAGACCGGCCCCGGCACAGATGAGTGTCTAATCCGAGGTTAGGTAATCACCTGCTCCGCGCGACCTCAGGCAATGGTGATTTGACGATCTAGGCCGAGTCGCAGGCAGAGAAAACTACGAGTGAGTTCCAGTTCTGCTCACCCCACCTCAACTTCCCGTAAAGAGACGGCCTTAGCCAGCGCCTTCGGCTCTCGACTCTTGATGTCGTCATTGAGTCTCTGGCGGCCTGCGACCCTGCCTTTCACAATCTGATCCTGACCGTCAACCGCCAGGAGACCTTTAAAAGCAGGCCAAACATCGAGACACTCTCAACTACCTAAGACCTAGCCAATTGCTGGGTCTCCAAACGGAACATCCGACTGCTACTCAAAGAGACAGGAAGGGATCGAAACCCCCCGGTTCTTCAGGCCGTAAGAGACGAAGTGCGGGAGGAGGCGACCGACGACTTGGCCGACCTTTGGCCATACGCTCTATCGTTTTCTGGCTAGCCAGATCCGCAGGACAATGTTCTTCCTAACTGCGAGGCTCAAATCATGAAAAAGTTAGTTGCAGGCCTTGCCCTAACGGCGATGGCTTCAGCATGCGGTGGCGACGGCACCTCGCCCGTGCCCGCATCAACGGTGGACGCCGGTGCTCCGCTGGTAAGCGTGGAAGATGGTGACGCCACCTCGACCACTCCGACAACCTCGTCTGGGACCGATAGCTCAAGGGACGCCTCGTCTACCGATTTAGTGACCACCACCTCGTTGACAACCTCGACTGTGCCGGCCACCGAGGACATGAACCAAGAATCGCTGCCGGGATCGAGCGATAAGACTCAGCCGTCAGGCTCGTCTCCAAGCGCAGATCCCGACGTTCGGGACTGTCTGATTGCTGCGTTGGGAAAGCAGGTCTACGACGAACTGGCGAACAGGCAGCCAAGCGCCGAAGAGCAACAGGCGATGGGCCCTTGCATGAGACCCACCCAAGACAACACGGAGCCCGCCGAAACCACCGCACCGAAAGAACCCACAAAACCAGCGGACCCAAACTCCAGCCAGCCGTCTCAGGATCAAACGCCTGAAATCATCACGGTCACCTACCCGTCCACCTCCTACTCCGTAGCACCCGGTGGCACGTCCGGATTTTTCATGACAGCCCAGGAGGCCGACCTCACACTGTCAGCCGTCGACTTCAATAAAACTGGCGGTCCACTCAGATTCAACCGTCCATCAGGCCTTACTACCGACGGCACTCGCCTTGTAATGACTGATGTGTTCAACAACCGGGTTCTCATCTGGAACTCGGCCCCTACCCATACCAATCAGGCGCCAGACATAGTTCTCGGACAGCCGAACTTCACGACCAACGAGCCGGGCAACGGCCGCAACCAGTTGAACTGGCCGCTTAGCGCAAGCACCGACGGCACCCGATTGGCAGTTACCGATACTTACAACGACCGAATCCTCATTTGGACCGAGTTTCCCACCAGTAACGCTGAACCTGCCGACATTGTCCTAAGTGGTGGAGCGAACGCCAATCCGTCTAAGTCCAATATTCGGTGGCCTTGGGGAGTTTGGACCGATGGGAGCAAACTTGCGGTTGCTAGCACAGAAAGCCGAAGCGTTCTGATTTGGAACAGTTTCCCCACATACGACGGCCAACCAGCTGACCTGCTGTTAACCGGTTCAGGGCACTTAGGAACCCCAAGGCATATCACCAGCGATGGAAACTCGCTCATCGTAGGCGACCACAATGCAACCGCCGGTGGTGTTAACGAAGCTGGCACCTTCTTCTGGAACAGCTTCCCAACAACTGATCAACAACCCTATGACTTCTTCCTGACCGATCCCCTTGGCGGGAAAGAGCCGGCAGGATGGCTCCGCGGCGACTTCTCCGACGACCAACGCCTTCTAATGATGGGCAGCACTCTCCATGTCTGGGATGAGATCCCGAGATCGGCGGCCGACCGACCTTCGCTCTCCAACCTTGGGCAAGCCAAAGCTGGCGGCTACAACTTCAGATGGGGCGACTACTCCACTGTTGCGGAAGTAGGTGGCCGTGTCTACATCACGACTAATGGCAGCACACTTGTCGTCTACAACTCAATTCCGACCTCAGCGACCCAGTCTCCTGACTTCGTCATCGGCGCATCTGACCTGTACGTCGACGCCAACATCGAAAATTTTGTTATGTCAAACCCGGTTCCGGTCTCGAATGGCAAAAACCTCTTCGCCTCTTCGGACTTTGACAACAGGCTTTTCGTGTGGCGGAACCTTCCCAACGAAAGCGGTGCAGCACCCGATGTGGTCTACCACTTTTGCTGGTACAGAAACGAGGAGACTGCCAGCCGCCAACAGTGTGAGGACGTATTCGGTCCTTGGGACAACACGCTTTACGGCGACAACTTCGCCCTCGCCGGTGGAACCCGTCTCCTCATCTGGAACGAACTTCCGTTGAAGGGGAACTTGCCTGCCTACGACTTCAAGAACGGCGTCGGAAGCGTGCCATTCGGCGAGCTAACCGGGGTGGCGATGGACGAGCACTACTTCTACTTAGCCGACAAACGGGCTGGTGTCGTCTACGTCTGGGCGGGCATTCCTGACGGGACCCACGAGCCGATTGCCTCATTGACAGTTAACCAACCGACAGGCCTATCTAGTGACGGAACCTGGTTGGCGGTCAACTCTACGATGGGACACAGTGCACAGTTGTTCAGGGTGGATCAGATCGAATCCTCACGTGCGTCAACGACCGTTGGTGGAGTCGGCGCATTTAACCTGCCGCAGGGAACGACCGTTGACAAAGGTCACCTGTTTGTCGCCGACACCGGGAACAACCAAGTCCACGTCTGGCAGGACGTGGACGACGCCATCGCTGGACAATCGGCTGACGTAATCCTGGGTGCATCGGGAACTTCTGACACCCAGCCCGAGATCACACGCAACCAAATGTTTTGGCCTGCCGCCACCAGCTTCGATGGCAACTACCTATGGGTTGGAGAGCGCAAGTTTTCCGGTCGCCTAGTCCGCTTCAGTCCCATCGGCTGAGGGTCTCCTGCCTGAGACTCTCCACTGCAGACGATCCTCGCCCTATGAGGCGTGCCACTCTCCAGATCCCGGGAAGAGGGCGGAAATCCTGCCTTACGAGCAAGCTCCGCCACCGACGATGCTTGTCTGTGGGGCTTCTCAGATTTGAACCCGGGACATAGTCTGAGCGAATGGTGCTGACCGGGCTCTCGCTCGGAGACTGGTCGAGCGACCTGCGCTTTATGCGGAATAGGGCTGGTTCTTGTCCGAAACAGTGAAAGGTTCTCGGTCACATTCCCTTTGCCGATTCCTCCATACGTTGAGGCCTTGTCCTAGAGTCGCCCGCTATGCAAAAACTCCTTAGCTCAACTCTTTGTCTGATTCTCTTCTGCGCCAGCTGCACCTCCTCTACTTCTGAAGAGAGCTCAGCAACAAAGGGTAGGG
>DEAU01000044.1 GCA_002348705.1 Candidatus Neomicrothrix sp. UBA2974 | reverse complement strand
CACCGGGATAACCGGGTAAGGCCCGTGGCAGAACACCACGTTGATAGGCCGGAGGTGTACGTGCGGTAACGCATTTAGCCGACCGGTACTAATCGGCCGAGGGCTTGGTTACACATCGACGATCGTTGTCGATGTTCGTGTTCGCTGTGGAGTGCTCGAGAGGCCGATGGCCGATCTTGACAACTGAATCGAGTCCCGGCCGCAGAGCGGCTGGGATCCAACCGGTTTTCGGTGGCTATGGCGGTGGGGTCACACCCGTTCCCATTCTGAACACGGCAGTTAAGCCCGCCAGCGCCGATGGTACTTGGGACGAGTGTCCCTGGGAGAGTAGGACGCCGCCGGATTTCGAACGCTGTGGGCGGGGCCTTTTGGCCCCGCCCGAGCGCGTTTTGCGTAAACCAGTTTCAGTTGGGGATGACTGTCTCGCCATCGGTTAGTCATGCGGCCAATCCCCAGGAGAGTCGTTTCAGGGCAGACCGGTAGGGTCCACGCCATGTCTCCTAAGGGCGAGGACAAGCGAGCTCAGCGTCTAGACGGAGGGCGACCTGGTGGCAGAGCTAGAGGCGCTCCCAATCGGTCAAGTGGAGGCCGGAGCAAATCGAAAAAGGCCAGCATGGGCGCACGCAGTGGTGCTGGGAAGAGCGTCACGGGACAACGCGGTGGTTCCGGACAGGGTCGGCGTTCCACGGCGGCCGCTGGCCGCAGTAACAGCAGGAGAGGATCGCAAGGAGATCCATCTCGTAGCTCGGGAGGCCAGCGCGGTGGACGGCGCGACGAAGGTAATACCGACCGTCGAAGACGAGGACCGGAGACTGCGGGACCGGGTTCGTGGGGTGGTGTTGCCCGTCGTGGCGCAGGGAAGTTGAAGCGAGAGGAACGTGAAGACCGACCAGGCCGTGATGAACGGACTGCCGAACGGACCACTCGTCCTCGTCGATCCGATTTTGAAGAGGACGATCGCCTCAGGAGGGAGGCTGCTGAAGCGGTGGCAAGGGGAGGCCAAACGGGCTCAGGACGCTCGGGCCGACGTGCCATGGAGCGAGAGCCCCTTCCTCAGGTTCCGCGACGCCTTCCGGAGGCCGACACGCAATTTCGCACTGCCTTGGGGGATCGGGCTGGCGGTCGGGCCTCTGGTCGACTGAACGAGGCAGCCAGGGCCTTCGTTGAGGAGCGCTTTCACGATGCCCGACGGATCTTGAACCAGCTGGACCAGCGAGTGCCTAGGGTTCCCGAAGTGGTTGAACTCCTTGGTCTCGTCAATTACCGGATGGGTCATTGGCGGGCAGCGGTCAAGCGCCTTGAAATGTTCCGCAACTTGACTGGCAGTACCGAACAGCATCCAGTTCTTGCTGACAGCCATCGGGCACAGGGTCGATGGGCCGACGTGGATGCCCTCTGGATCGAACTGCGAGACGCTTCACCCAGCGGACCTTTGGTTACGGAGGGCCGTCTTGTAGCTGCCGGTGCGCTCGCCGACCAAGGCCGCCTCGCCGAGGCGGTGACATTGCTGGAAAAGGGCTGGAGAGTCCCATCGAGAGCTCGCGACCATCATCTGCGGCGGGCGTATGCCTTAGCTGATCTCTACGAGCGGTCGGGGGCTTTGCCGCGCGCGCGGGAGCTTTTCGCCTGGGTGAGGAACAACGACCCGGGTTTCGCCGACGTTGTAGCGCGCGTTCGGAGCCTTTCCTGACCCCAAGCTCAGCATGGAAATCGACGATGAGGTCTGATCCTGAGCTGAGTAGTTAGGGAGTTGACACCTAGGGTGGGTTATTCCGGTGAAGAATCGGCGAGAGGATGGGAATGATCGACGTGAGTGCCGAACCTCCGACCGAAGACCTTCTCCTGGTAGACGACCCGGTCGAGGGAGTCCGTCGGCTAACTATGAATCGGCCCCAAAAACGGAACGCCCTCAACCATCCTCTCCGTGGAGCAATTCTTGATGCTCTGACAGCTGCCGACATCGACGAATCGGTTCGGGTGACCGTGTTGCGAGGGGCAGGTACCTGTTTCTCGGCCGGCTACGACCTCGGGGGTGGGAACGAGGGCCATGCCCTGCCCTATCCGACGGCGCCTGGCGACGGTCAATGGCCTAGGCATGTCACTGACGGTTGGATGGGGATCTGGGATCTGGCCAAGCCAGTTATTGCTCAGGTTCACGGCTGGTGCTTGGCGGGGGGTAGCGAGCTGGCTACCGGATGCGATCTGGTTTACGTGGCCACCGACGCCAGCATGGGCTACCCGGCTGTGCGGTTTGGTGTACCCGATATGCACTTCCACACATGGTTCTTGGGGATGCGTAAGGCCATGGAGATGATGGTCACAGGCGATCATCTCAGCGGAACTGAGGCGGTGGAGTGGGGATGGGCCAACGCTGCCTTTCCCGTCGAGGACCTTGAAGATGAGGTACTTGCCGTGGCTACTCGCATAGCGGCCATGCCGCCGGACGTGGTGCAACTCAATAAGCGAGCAGTTCATCGGCAGATGGAGTACATGGGGATTCGATCTGGCATTCGCGCTGGAACCGAGTTGTGCGCACTGGCTGTGCACACCGACGCAATGGCAAATTTTCTCGAAGGTGTAAAACAGACTGGCCTTAAAGCTGCGCTGCAGCGCCGGGATGAACCTTTCGGGGATTACCGGACTGCTGGCAATTTGCCTCCTGCGGGCGGGCCATCAGAGCCTTGAGTGCTTTCGGTCGGTTCCTTATGTCTGGTCGAACGTGTGACCCATTCCACTCGCTACTCCGCCGTCCCATCATGATGTGCGTCAGAGCACGCGGTTATTCTCACCGCATGTCCCAGATGTCTTCGGCGGGACAAGCGCGAGCGAACAGAAATAACTGCGCCGGGTGGAGGTAGCGACGTGACGGATATCGCGGAGGCCCCTCTGGCTCCCGCTCTTGACCAGGTAATCATCCGGTTTGCCGGGGACAGCGGAGACGGGATGCAGTTAACCGGAGACCGCTTTACTAGCGCCAGTGCCATGTTTGGCAATGATCTGGCCACGCTTCCCGAGTACCCGGCGGAGATACGCGCTCCTGCCGGGACTTTGGCCGGCGTCTCGGCCTTTCAGGTTCACATCTCTGACCACGACATCACTACGCCCGGTGATGCCCCAGACGTTCTGGTGGCCATGAATCCGGCGGCACTTAAGTCGGACCTCCATACCTTGGTGCAGGGTGGCACTCTGATTGTCAACAAGGACACCTTCGAGGATCGCAACCTCGCGAAAGCCGGCTACGACCGAGACCCGCTTGCTGGAGAGGACTTGGCCGGATACCGACTCATAGAGGTCCCGATGACATCGCTTACCAAGGATGCCTGCGCAGAACTTGGTGTGAAGCCCAGAGACGCCGACCGCTCGAAGAACTTCTTTGCACTGGGCCTACTGTCGTGGATGTATAGCCGCCCCGTCGAGCCGACACTTGACTGGATCAACGCCAAGTTCGCCGGCAAGGAGAAGGTGATCGCCGCCAACAAGGCTGCCTTCAATGCTGGACACGCGTACGGAGAAACCGCCGAACTTGGTGCCCAGCGGGTCATTGTTAACGCTGCACCGCTGGAGAAGGGCACCTATACGAACATCAACGGCAACACGGCCTTGTCCTGGGGTCTAGTAGCTGCGTCTCAGCTAAGCGGGCTGCCGCTGTATCTGGGCTCTTATCCCATCACACCGGCGTCAGATGTTCTCCACGAACTCTCTAAGCACAAGGCCTTCGGCGTGACAACCTTTCAGGCGGAGGACGAGATTGCGGCGATTGGTGCGGCGATCGGTGCTTCCTACGGTGGATCGCTAGGGGTTACTACCACCAGTGGTCCTGGCGTGGCCCTCAAGGGAGAGTCCATGGGACTAGCGGTGAGCCTTGAGTTACCGCTTATCGTCGTAGACATTCAGCGCGGTGGGCCGTCGACCGGCCTGCCAACTAAGACCGAGGCGGCTGACCTTCTCATGGCCCTTTACGGTCGCCACGGTGAGGCACCGATGCCGGTGGTCGCTCCGAAGACGCCGTCAGATTGCTTTGACGTTGCTATTGAGGCGGCGAGGATCGCTCTTGAACACCAGACGCCGGTGATGCTGCTTTCAGATGGCTATCTGGCCAATGGGTCTGAGCCTTGGCGCCTGCCGGATGTCTCCGACCTTCCCAGCATCGAGGTCGAGTACGCCACCACCTTCAACATGTTGGATGAAGATGGAAACGAGGTTTTCTGGCCGTACCTCCGCGATGAGAACCTAAAGCGCCCTATAGCTCTGCCGGGCACGCCGGATCTGATGCACCGGATTGGTGGCATCGAAAAGGAGGACGGTTCGGGCAACGTCAGTTACGAACCCGAGAACCATGAGCGGATGGTCCACCTCCGTAATGATCGCATCGCTTCCATTCCAGTGCCCGATGCGGTATTGGAGCCCGATTCTGGCGGTGATGCAGATCTGTTGATCGTTGGCTGGGGTTCGACTTGGGGGGCCATAGCCGGTGCCTGTCGGAGAGTTCGGGCTTCCGGGGGACGGGTTGATCATGTCCATTTGACCCATCTCAACCCTTTACCGGCGAATCTGGGTGATCTGCTTCACTCCTATCGTCGAGTTGTTGTGCCTGAGTTAAACCTTGGGCAACTGGTGAAGGTATTGCGTGCCGAATACCTGGTGGATGCCCAACTGCTGTCGAAGGTCAAGGGACAACCATTCACGGCCGGCGAGGTGGAATACGCGGTCTCAGAGGTTTTGACCGAGCTTTCTGCTACTGGAAACACCGAAGCCGAGGAGGCTGGTTGATGACTGACCTGCTAAATCCGGCCACCCAGGTGGCCGAAGGGCCGGTTCCAGAGACCACCAAGGCTGACTGGTCCAGCGACCAGGAGGTTAGGTGGTGTCCAGGATGCGGTGATTACTCGATTCTCACGGCGCTCCAACTTCTCATGCCTGAACTTGGACAGCGTCGCGAAAAGACGGTGTTCATCTCGGGCATCGGCTGCGCTGCCCGCTTCCCCTACTACATGAACACCTACGGTGTGCATACGATCCATGGCCGTTCCCCAGCCGTTGCTACTGGTTTGGCCATGGCTCGTCCGGATCTGGATGTCTGGGTGATCGGCGGCGACGGTGACATGCTGTCTATTGGCGGCAACCACCTCATTCACGCTCTTCGAAGGAACGTCAACCTAAACGTCCTTCTTTTCAATAACCAGATTTACGGCCTGACTAAAGGCCAGTTCTCGCCGACCAGCCAGAAGGGCAAAGTGACCAAGTCCTCACCCGTGGGACTGGTAGCCCGGCCTTTCAACCCGATCAGTGTGGCCATAGGGGCCGAGGCGACTTTCGTCGCACGGACTCACGATATGGACCGCCGTCACATGCAAAAGACATTTCGGCGGGCCTACGAGCACGAAGGTGCCGCGTTCGTTGAGGTTCTCCAGAACTGCAACGTCTTCAATGATGGCGTCTTTGACACCATCACGAAGAAAGAAGTCCGTGACGACATGCTCATCGAGCTGCATCACGGTGAGCCGATTCTTTTCGGATCGGACAAGCAATATGGAGTGGCCCGTCAACCGGAAGGCCTGGCTATCGCAGACGTGGCTGAAGTCGGTATTGAATACATCCTCGTGCACGACGAGACCATCCGGAACCCGTCAACGGCTTTCTCTCTATCTCGTCTGGCTAAGACGCCGGCGACGCCGACGCCGATCGGGGTATTCAGAGCCATTGACCGTGGTGAGTACGCCTCGTCAGTCTCGGCGCAAATCAGCGAGGTTCAAGCTCAGGTGGGCCGGGGCGACCTCGGCGAACTTTTGCGGTCGCAGCCCACTTGGGAGGTCTAGGCCGCAGGCCCGGCCATGCCCTGGGCACTTGATCTCGACGGGGTCGTCTGGCGTGGGGTTGAGGGTGTCCCTGGATCGGCAGAGGCGATACAGCTTCTCCAGGAGTCAGGAGAACGCGTCTTATTCGTGACCAATAACTCCGGTCGGCCGGTATCGGATACCGAGGAAAAATTGGCAGGTCTGGGAATAGACGCGATGGGTGGAGTTGTTACCTCGGGAATGGCTGCTGCCGGCCTGGTTTCCTCGGGAGAACGTGTACTCGGAATGTGCGGGGCGGGTTGCCGCGAGGAGTTGGAACGGGTCGGTGCAGAAGTTGTCCTTGAGGGTCCGGCTGAGGCGGTGGTGGTCGGATTTCATGAGGATTTCGACTATTGGCGACTCACCGCCGCGGTGCAGGCCGTCCTCGATGGCGCCCGCCTGATCGGGACCAACGATGACGTAACCTTCCCGGCCCATGACGGTCTTCGGCCCGGTGCGGGTTCGCTGTTGGCGGCTGTGCGGGCCGCTACAGGGGCCGAACCTGAGCTGGCCGGAAAGCCCTACGGGCCAATGTGCAATCTCGTGCAGTCTTTTGCCGAAGGACATAAGGGCCATTGCGTCATGGTCGGTGACCGGCCAGATACCGACGGGCGGTTCGCGCGGGCCATGGGTTGGCGTTGGTCGCTGGTGTTGTCAGGCCTCATAGCCGCCGGAGATCTTCCAGTCGAGCCGGAGCCGGACACCGTTCACGATGACCTCCTAGCGCTTGTCGGCGACCATCTCGACACTCGTTCACGGTGACAGTGGAGAAAACGTGAGTACCCGCCGTCGATTGGACTCGGAGATGGTGCGGCGCGGACTGGTGCAGAGTCGTAGCAAAGCCAGAGAGGCGGTAGAAACTGGGAGGGTCACTGTCGACGGAGCGCCAACCGACAAGCCCTCGCGCCTTGTCGATCCCGGTCAAGCTGTGGTTTTTTCTGGCCCGCCGGCCCGCTATGTATCACGGGGTGGGAAGAAACTAGAAGCAGCCTTGGACGAGTTTGACCTGGATCCGACAGGTCTCGCAGTAGTGGATGTCGGCTCCAGCACCGGGGGGTTCACCGACTGCCTCCTCCAACACGGAGCTTCGACGGTAACCGCCATTGACGTTGGTCGCGGACAACTCCATCAGCGCTTGCGCGACGACGACCGGGTTACCGTGCACGAGCGGACCAATGTGCGAAATGTCGACGTCGAAGTTCTTGGTGGACCTTTCGACCTCCTGGTCGGCGACTTGTCGTTCATTTCGCTGCGAACGGTTATGGCCGACCTGGTCCGACTGGTGCGAGACGGATCGGACATGGTGCTTCTGGTCAAGCCCCAGTTTGAGGCTGGTAAGGCCGAGGTTGATCGGGGTAGAGGGGTGGTCCGAGATCCTGAGGTGTGGACCACAGTGCTCGAGGCGGTTTACGGTTCGGTCCGGCTTAATCGAGCGGCCATTATGGGGGGGATGCCCTCACCAATAAAAGGCGCCGACGGCAATGTCGAGTTCTTTGTTAACGCGCGAACAGGGGTCGATTCGACGAGAGTTCCGCCGTTGGACGTCGCGACTCTTGTGGCGGCCGTCGGGCTAGGGACTGCAGAAGTCAGTCAGGGTCCCCACTGATGTCATCGGTCCTGCTCGTAGTCCACGAAGACCGTCCGGAGGCGGTGGCTCAGGCGGACTTGCTGGCTACGTCCCTAATGGACGACGGGCACCTCGTGACACGTTCTGACGATGCTGACTTCGACTCGGAGTCGGTCTGCGGTGGTTTTGGTGAGGAAGCGAGCCAGCCGGGGGCGCTCGACCTCGTGGTGAGTCTTGGCGGCGACGGATCGATTCTGCGTGCCGTAGATCTTTTGGACGGCCGATCTGTACCGGTGTTAGGGATCAACTACGGAGAGTTGGGCTATTTGGCTGCCGTCGAGCCCGACGATGCCCATGCTGCGGTGGTGCGGGCACTGGCAGGTGAGCATGACCTGCAGGTGCGGATGATGCTCCGTGTCGAGGTTCGAAGTGCAGGTGCCAGTGCTTCCCAGTTGGTTGCTCATGCTCTCAACGAAGCGGTGGTTGAGCGATCAAACGGAGGTCAAACGATCCGCGTCGGAGTTTCTTTAGACGGCGAGTCGTTTGCCTCCTACGTCGCGGACGGACTCATCGCTGCAACGCCGACCGGGTCCACGGCTTACGCGTTCTCGGCACGAGGCCCGATAGTCGATCCACAGCACCGCTCCATTCAGTTGACACCTGTGTCGCCTCACATGTTGTTTGACCGGACTCTGGTGCTTGACGCGGATACTGAAGTGGGTCTGGAAGTGATTGGTCAGCGCACAGCGATCTGCACAGTCGACGGCCGGCAGGTAGCCGACCTAACTGCTGGTGACTTAGTGGTTTGCTCGGCGTCGGACCGGGTGGCACGGCTGGTGACCTTTGGTGACCGTGGTCTCCGTAGGCTTCTCTCCACCCGGTTTGGCCTCGCCGACCGCTGAAAGGCCTCTTCGCATGAGGTGCCCGCCCAGCGAGTCAACCCGCCGACTGATTCGACATAGCGTTCCATGGCTCGTAATGGGCCGAGTTCGTCAACTACAACTCGATTCATGGAGACATGGTCAGCCGAACACTTCTTCAGCCGGAGCTCACTTCGGCAGCGCATCAAGGTTGAATGACTGAACGATGCTGGTGGAGTTGAGGATCGCCGGACTCGGGGTGATCGATGAAATTGAGGTGGTTTTTGGCGAGGGTCTTACCGCGGTTACTGGTGAGACTGGTGCTGGCAAGACCATGATCATGGGAGCGGTGGACCTACTGCTGGGCGGTCGGGCCGATCCGTCGATAGTTCGCCCGGGAGCGAACGATGCGGTAGTCGAGGGCCGGTTTCTTGTTGGAGGGGATGAGCATGTGCTACGTCGAGTGGTGCCGGCTGACGGGCGCAGTCGAGCCTACGTGAACGGTCGGTTGGAGACGGCCGCAATGCTCGCAGAAGTGGCTAGCGATCTAGTCGATTTGCATGGCCAACATGCACACCAGCGGCTTCTGGGAGTGACAACCCAGAGGGAGGCACTGGACCGATTCGGCGCTATAGATCTGGGACCCCTGCAGTCGGCTGAACGCGAGTTGGCCGAAGTCGACGCTGAGCTGGCGGCACTGGGTGGCGATGAGCGCGCTCGGGCACGGGAGATCGACCTGCTCCGCTTTCAGGTCGCCGAGCTGGACGCAGCCGGGCTTGTCGAGGCGGACGAAGATGACCGACTTGCTGCCGAGGAACTGCTACTTGGAGATGCAGTGGCTTATCGGGAGGCAGCTGGGACGGTTCTTTCTCTGCTCGATGGTGACGGGCCGGTTTCTGAAGCGTTTGGGCGAAGTCTTGCTGCCCTGGAAGGACGGGTGCCGTTTGATCGACTGGCAGATCGCGTGACTGCCTTGGCAGTGGAGTTAGGCGATGTTGTTGCCGAACTAAGGCAGGTCGCCGAGGGTGTAGACGAGGACCCAGCCCGGCTTGAGGCAGTAGGCGAGCGAAGACGTGTACTAGCCGACCTACGGCGAAAGTATGGCGACGACCTTGCGTCGGTGATGGCCTATCACACCGAAGTGGAAAACCGTCTAGAAGCCCTTGAAGATCATGAGGCTCTGGCCGCTGAGCTCGATGCGCGGCGACTCGCTGCCGAGGTGGAAAGGTCAGCTTCAGCGGCCTCAGTACTCGATGCTCGGAGACGAACCGCTCCGAGTCTGGCCGAACAAGTCGCGGAGCACTTGCGTTCTCTGGGTATGCCATCCGCCGTCATGGAAGTAGCGGTGTCGGGTGAAGCGGGGGAGATCGTTGAATTTCGTCTGGCTGCGAACTCGGGAACACCTGCTCTCCCATTGTCCAAAGTGGCCTCAGGAGGCGAACTGTCGCGAACAATGTTGGCAGTTGGCCTAGTCCTAACCTCTTCGCCTCCTGTCCAGCTGTTTGATGAGGTTGATGCGGGCGTTGGCGGGGAAGCCGCTCACCGGATCGGCGAGGCCCTAGCCGAGTTGGCCTCTGACCGTCAGGTTTTGGTTGTGACACACCTTGCCCAGGTCGCCGCCTATGCCGATCACCAACTGGTCGTGGTCAAAGAGGACGACGGTCTTAACGCCACGGCGACTATCAGACCCGTCGATAGCGATGAGCGGGTTGTGGAGCTCTCGCGGATGTTGTCGGGATCACCAGAAAGCACTACGGCTCAAGGTCACGCGGAGGAGCTGCTGCGCTCTACTCGTGGCCCTGAGTGACGATTTGCCAACATATTGGCCAACTACTCCGCGCGCGCGTCGCTGAGCTTGGATAGGTTGAACTCCCGTGACGAAACACATCTTCGTGACGGGAGGGGTGGCCAGTTCGCTCGGCAAGGGCTTGACCGCTGCTTCGCTGGGGCGCCTGCTGAAACAGCGCGGGCTGCGAGTCGTTATCCAGAAGTTGGATCCGTATATAAATGTGGATCCTGGCACGATGAACCCATTCGAGCACGGTGAGGTCTTTGTCACCGATGACGGTGGAGAGACCGATTTAGACCTTGGCCACTACGAGAGGTTTATCGATGAAAATCTGACCCGCGATTCCAATGCCACCACTGGCTCGATCTACTCCTCGGTTATCGCTGCCGAACGTCATGGCGAATATCTCGGACGGACTGTTCAGGTTATTCCGCATATAACTGATGAAATCCAGCGCCGAATACGACGCCTTACCGGCGACGACGTCGACGTCCTCATTACCGAGGTCGGTGGAACAGTAGGCGACATTGAGATTCTGCCCTTCCTGGAGGCCATTCGACAGTTCCGCCTCGACGTTGGCCCAACAAACGTCTGCTACGTGCATGTCACCCTCGTTCCTTACATCGGGCCTTCTGGAGAGCACAAGACCAAGCCCACTCAGCACTCAGTAACCGAGTTGCGCAGTGCGGGCATCCAACCCGACGCGATTGTGTGCCGAAGCGACGAGCCGATCAGCGACGACTTGGAGAGGAAGATTTCTCGCCTTTCCAATGTGCCGTTCAACGGCGTTGTGAACTGTCCGGATGCTGGAAGCCTGTACGAGATTCCGCTCGTTGTTCATGATGAGGGCCTCGATCAGTTCGTTTGCGACGCACTCCACCTGATCACCGATCCTCCGGACCTGGAGGAGTGGCGGGCGCTCAATGAAAGAGTCGCACGAGCGACGACGCCGGTTCTTGTCGGCCTCATCGGCAAGTATGTGAGCCTGGTCGACGCCTACCTGTCGGTCGTCGAGTCGCTCAACCATGCCGGCATTCATCACGGAGCCGAAGTGCAAATCGACTGGATCCAGGCTGAAGATGTTGAAGGCCTGCTTGCCGAGAACCGGCTTCGAGACCTCGACGGAATCGTTATCCCTGGAGGCTTTGGCGAGCGGGGTGTAGAGGGGAAAATCGCAGCAGCGGGCTTTGCTCGTGAGAACGACATTCCCTGCCTCGGCCTATGCCTCGGCCTGCAGTGCATGACCGTTGAGTTTGCTCGCAACGTTCTGGGTCTTGAGCGTGCACACTCCAGCGAATTCGATCCGTCGTCACCCCATCCGGTTATTGATCTCATGGAGTCCCAACGGGACGTCTCCGACTTGGGCGGGACCATGCGACTCGGTGCCTATGTCGCGCAGTTGAAGCCAGGTTCACGGATAGCAGAGATCTACGGCACTGACGTCGTTTCTGAGCGGCACCGCCATCGATACGAGTTCAACCCGAAATATCGGGCGCGTTTTGAGGACACCGGGTTCGTCTGTTCGGGCGAGTCGCCCGATGGACGTCTCGTCGAGTTCATTGAACTCGTCGACCATCCGTTCTGGATCGCTACTCAGGCACATCCCGAGTTCAAAAGCCGGCCCGACCGACCGGCACCGCTGTTCCGAGCTTTCATCGCCGCGGCACTAGACCGGGCATCTGGGCGCAACCCACAGTTAATTCCGGTCGAAACAGAATTCCCGGCTGATCGCTAACCCCAGGTATTTCGATGGACGGTTCCGGCTTCACCCGGACAGGTGAGACGGTTCTCCACCGTGGCCATGTCATCACGCTGTCAATTGCCACCTTCTCCGGTCCGTCTGGAGAGGTTATTGAACGTGACGTTGTTCATCACCCCGGGGCGGTGGCTGTAGTGCCGGTAGATGGCGACGAGGTTGTGCTGGTGCGTCAGTACCGCCCAGTATTGGAGAGGGAGATGTTGGAGATTCCCGCCGGCAAGCTTGACGTTCCTGGCGAGGACCGATTGGAGGCCGCTCGACGAGAACTGGTCGAAGAAGCGGGCGTTGACGCTCCTCACCTAATCGAACTCTGCCGGTTCCATAATTCGATCGGTTTCTGCGACGAGCTCACCACCATCTATTTGGCTACCGAGCTGGTCCCGGGAGAGCCGAAAGCAGTCAGCGTCGAAGAGGAGTATTTGTCGGTCGAGAGGGTCTCGTTGGCCGATGTTGAGGGCTTGATCGACGACGGAACGATTACTGACGCCAAGACGGTTATCGGTCTACTACGAGCCTTGAATTACTTGGACCGGTGAGCCGGATCCTTCACCTAGCTCGTCGGTTTGTTCTGTCGATTTGGCCGTGTGGACCGGGACTCGACGACGAAGCTTGGGCCCGGGAAAGCCTCCTACCTGCCGAAGTCGTTCTATGGGCGAGGATGTCGGGGCACGACCGACGCCACGCCGTAGCTGTGGCACGCCGAGTCGATCGGGCCCTTGGTGGAGCTAGTCGTCCGATCATCGCTGCGGCCCTCTTGCACGATGTCGGTAAAATTGCGAGTGGGCTTTCGGTGCCAACCCGAGTCGTTGCCACGTTATGCGGCTTGGTCGGCGGCCAGCGTGTGTGGGCCGGCGACGGACGTATCTCGCGCTATCTCCGGCATCCGGAGATCGGGGCTGAGATCCTCGCTGAGGCAAGGAGCGACGCTATGACGATTGCGTGGACTGCGGAGCATCACCTCTCCTCAGACAGGTGGACGGTGGATCGACAGACTGGTGAAGCTCTCCGAGCGGCCGACGACGACTAAGTCGGAACAGTTGGCGCCGCTTTGGGTTATCTACGAGTTAGCAGCAGGCAATAGGCCGAGGTTGGTCCGGACCCGGTCCAGAGTGGCTGAAGCCACCGCCCTGGCCTTCTCAGCGCCGATAGCTAAGAGCCGGTCGGTCTCAGCCGGATCCGCAGCAAGCTCGCGGTAACGGTCCTGAACAGGTCGCAGCAACTCGATCACCGCTTCGGCTGTAGTTGATTTGAGGTCGCCATACCTGTCGATGCCTGCTGCCGCCTCGACTGGCGAGCGGCCGGTCGCCACTCCAAGAATCGATAGCAGGTTCGATACACCCGGCTTCATCGCGGGGTCGTACCGGACATCGGTTTCGCTATCGGTCACCGCTCGCTTGAACTTCTTCTCTATGGCAGCAGGCTCGTCCAACAGGAAGATTGTTCCCTGTGCGCCATCGTCCGACTTAGACATCTTGTTCTCGGGATGCTGTAGGTCCATGACCCTGGCTCCGGCCGACGGGATCACCGCCTCAGGAACTACAAAAGTTTCGCCGAAGCGTCCGTTGAACCGGACCGCGATATCTCGCGCTAACTCAATGTGTTGTCGCTGGTCCTCACCAACCGGGACTTGATCAGTGTCATACAGGAGGATGTCAGCAGCCTGCAGGGCTGGATAGGTGAACAGGCCACCAGAGACGAAGTCAGCTCCATCGGATTTGTCCTTGAACTGTGTCATTCGACGCAGTTCACCGAACGAGGCAGTGCACTCCATTACCCAGGCGCACTCAGCATGTTCGGTCACGTGACCCTGTACGAAGACCGTCGAGCGGTCAGGGTCTAGTCCCACCGCCAGCAGGACTTGGGCCAGCGACCGGGTGGCGGCCCGGAGTTCGTCCGGGTCGTGTGGCACTGTCAGGGCATGTAGGTCGACCACACAATAGACGGCGTCAGCTTTGTCCTGTAAGGCCACCCAATTACGCAGCGCACCGAGCAGATTGCCTAGGTGCACCGATCCTGTGGGTTTGATGCCAGAGAAGACCCGGGTCATGGGCGGTCAGGGTAGCGGAGCGTCGCTTGGCCGAACGGTAGATTGCCGGCCATGCGCTGCCTGATTCGACCCGATACGACTCTCGGTCGATTTTTCACCATCATCTTCGTGACGGTCTTGGCGGCTGGCACGTTGTCCGGGTGCGGATCGCCTGGTGTCCGAGATCACTTCACCCAGCAGGAGTTCGATGAGTTCAATCTCTGGTGCTTGAACGTGGCTAACGAGACAACCGATAAGTGCCTAGAGGTGTCCGAACTAATTCGATTCCACATAAACGACGCCGGTCACAAACGGGTCGACGAAGCCTGCCTTGTCTACGAGATGCAGCGAGACGTAATCGGCTTCGGTCTCTACAACTCATGGGATTGCATCGAAGAGTGAGCCATGTCAACCGGCGTGGTTGCTATGCACCGCGACTCTGGCTGGAGTCTCTAGGGTCGGGCTGGTGAGCGTTACCGTCAGCACCGCCGTATACGAGGGCCCTTTCGACCTGCTTCTCAACCTCATCCTCAAAGAGGAGGTCGAACTCTACGAAGTCTCCCTCTCGTCGATTGTTGACGCCTACCTCACTGAGTTAGAGCGTCTGGAGGCGTTGGATCTAGAGGTAGCGACCGAGTTCTTGCTCATCGCCGCCATTCTTGTCGAACTCAAGACTCGTCGGCTGCTGCCGGGCCGAGATCGATTTGAAACCGACGACGAGTTCGGCCTTTGGGAGGAGCGCGACCTTCTTTTGGCCCGGCTTCTCGAGTGCAAGACCTTCAAGGATGCGGCGGTGGTCCTGCGACGCCTCAGCTCCGAAGCGTCAAAGTCTTGGCCTCGGCGAGCTGGCCTTGAGGATCATTTCCTCCACTTGGCCCCGGACCTGTTGGATGGGGTGACGCTGGATGACTTACGGGATGCTTGTCTACGAGGCCTCTCCCCGAGACCTTCGACTCATGTCGAGACAGAGCACATTGCACCCATCCGGATCAGCGTGGCAGATGCTGTGACCGAGTTGGTCGACGAGATTCCGAGGTCAGGCGCTACGACCTTTCGAAGCCTGACGCGCGGGTTGGTAGATCGGATCGAAATCGTGGTCCGCTTCCTCGCTGTCCTCGAGCTCTACAAACAGGGTGTGGTCGAGCTCGATCAGTTGGACGCCTTTGGGGATATCCATGTTTCGTGGCGCCCCGGTGCTAGGTCGGAAGACCTCGACCTGATCGATTCTTACGAAGGCTGACGGCATGGCGGACGGCACTGTAGGTAAAGGTGAGTCAGATGAGCGCATGATTGAGGTCCGTCGAGCCGTTGAAGCAATCCTCATGGTGGCGATGGAACCAGTGGCTCCGAACCTTCTAGCTCAACTGCTGGAGGTCTCTACGGCAGTAATCGAAGCTCAGTGTGAGGTACTGACTAAGGGATACGAGGCAGATGGAAGGGGCTTTGCGTTAATTCGGGTCGGTGGCGGTTACCGCTTCCAAAGCCACCCGGACCAGGCTCCATGGGTCGAGCGCTTCGTCTTGGAAGGCCAGACCAGCCGACTTACCTCTGCGGCGTTGGAGACTTTAGCCATCGTGGCCTACAAGCAGCCCATCTCTCGCATGCAGGTGTCGGCGATCCGTGGTGTGGATGCCGAGGGGGTGATGAGGACCCTCCAGCAGAGGGGGTGGATTGATGAGATCTCGCGGGACTCTGGCCCAGGGAACGCCATCCTCTACGGCACCACTCGAGATTTCTTGGAGAGGATGGGGCTGGATGGTGTGGCAGACCTTCCACCGCTTGGTGAATTCGTACCGGGGCCGGAGGTGGTCGAGGCTCTAGAACGTGGACTGATGACCGACCCCGGCATGCCAGTAGATGAGTCTGTGGGGGTCGGGACGGCGGTTGAGGAGTCGGATGCCGAACTGGACAGTGAGCCGGTAGAGGCACCGGAGGTTTGATCTATGGCGGCCTTAGATTCGGCTGCCGGTCGCGATGGTGAACGCCTCCAAAAAGTCCTAGCCAGAGTCGGGATCGGGAGTCGGAGGACCTGTGAGAGCCTGATTGCCGAGGGGCGGGTAGTCGTCGATGGGGAGGTTGCAGTTCTAGGCCGGCGAGTGGATCCCGGGACAGCGCGGATCTTTGTGGACGGGGCTCCAGTAGGCACCCGTTCCGACCTAGTGCACTACCTCCTCTACAAGCCTGTTGGGGTTGTGACCACGGCAGACGATCCCCAAGGGAGGCCCACAGTGGTAGAGATCGTCCCGTTGGAACCGCGAGTCTTTCCAGTCGGGAGACTTGATACCGATACCGAGGGCCTTTTGTTGCTGACCAACGATGGTGAATTGGCGCACCGACTCACCCATCCGTCCTACGGCGTCGAGAAGGAGTACGTCGCAGAGGTGGATGGCGTTCCGACGCGAGCGACGTTGCGTCATCTCCGGGAGGGAATCAATCTCGAGGATGGGCCAACAGCACCGGCACGTGCAGTGATCGTCGGGGATGCGCAAGGGTCTGTGGCTCTTCTCCGACTGACCATCCATGAGGGGCGCAACCGTCAGGTCCGACGCATGTGCGAGGCCGTGGGCCACCCTGTTCGGCGATTGGTCCGTACCCGCATCGGTCCCATTGCAGATCGAACCCTTGAACCCGGGGCGTGGCGACCACTAGCAATCAGCGAGGTTCGTGCGCTTGCCGAGTTTGTCGCCGATCAGTTCGACTGAGGTCCCCGGCATACCTGCCGCTCGGAATATGAGTTCCTTGGGTTCCAGGGCCCGACAACTCCTCATGCCCGGTGGCGCCATCGGCGGAAGTGGATCGGTGTTCGCCGGGTTGACCTGACCTGCGCGAACTTCTCAGGGACCCTTTTCTGCGACCAGTTAAAAGTAGGACCCTTCGTTTGGCGACGAGGCCAGAGCAGGGATAGAGGTAATCGTCGGCGAGTGTGATCCTCAGGGGCTGGGCGTCGACTTCACGAACTTCAACCTGAGTAACGCCTTGTCGCCCTGCTCACTGGCTGCCACCATGGGTACTCCAACCCATTTAGAAGAAGGACAACAAAGATGATTTTTCTACTAGAGGAAGAGATCACAGAGGGCTTTGAAGTCTTTAAAGCGTGGTTCGAGACTGAAGCGATTCCGCAGATCGAAGCCGCTGGAGGCGCCTGCCTAGTCTGCGGCGTTGACGCAGAGAAAGAAAACATCCTTCATCTGGTGATGGAGACGCCTTCGATGGATGTGGTGGAAGGCTTTATGACCTCAGACGAGTTCACCAAGGCTCGACAGAGTGCTGGCGTTCTTGTAGAAACCACAAAAATCACCGTGCTGAAGCAGTAGAAGCTTCTGCGCCAGTCAGAAGCCGGTGGAGTCGGTAACTATTTGTTTGCCATCGAAGCGGCTAGATCGAAGGGCAGAGATATCTAGATCAAAGGTTGAACCTCCATCGATCAGGTCAGCAACTATCCGGCCTACAGCGGGTGCGTGCATGAGTCCGGTGCCTGAGAAGCCGGCTGCGGTGATGAGGCCAGGCATAGATTTTTCAAGCACGGGTAGATAGTCGACGGTGCCCGGGTACAGGCCTGCCCACCCTCCTACCACCGGAGCGTCTGGGCGACTGAGACGGAAGGACCGGGAGGCCTGTTCTCGGACAGATGTTGACCAAGGTTCTGATAAGGCTGGGTCATAGTCGTCGGGGTCGTCGGGTTCGTCATGGCCGAGAAAACCACCAACAAGTGCTCGGCCCGAACCATCAGGGCGCATGTGTACCTGATGGTCAATATCGATGAGCCAAGGAATGTTCTCCGGAATACCGGCTGTCCGATGGAGGAGAAGCAGTTCGTGGCGGCGTGAGATGAATGGGATCTCCTGCCCAGCAAGAGTGGAGATCTCACCGGCGTGTGGTCCGGCGGCATTGATGACGGTTTCGCTGGTAAACGAACCCTCTGAAGTCTGAACCCCTATCACCCTGGCTCCGTCACGAATGACTCCGTCGACTCGAGTGTGTAGCTCAAGGTGCACTCCGCCTGCTTGGACCGTTTGGACGTACCCTCTGATCACTCGATGCTGGTCTAGGTAGCCGCCGACCTTGCAGTAGTTGCCGTCCGTGAAATCCGTGGATGCCAGCGCTGGCCAGCGACGGGTGATTCCCACCTTGTCTAGAGAGTCGTAGTTAACTCCTAGCGAATCAAGCAGACCGGCTTGGGTTGTCAGGCCTTTGGTGTCCTTTGAAGTGAGGAAGAGATGGCCGGTTTCTTGGTAGTGGGGGTTGATGCCGAACAGTTTCTCGAAGTGAAGCCAGGTCGGCAGACTTAATTGGGCCAACTTGACGTTGATATCGGATCCGTGAGCGAGTCGGATTCCTCCACCGGTTCTGGTCGATTGGCCAACCCCGGGTTCGGACCGTTCAACAATCCGAACACTTTTTCCAGCAAGGAGGAGCGCATGGGCGGCAGCTAGCCCGACTATTCCAGCCCCTATGACAATGACGTCACTTGTGTTCCTCTTGATTAACGGCACACTAGGCAGGGGGAACAAGGGTCCGGCCTGTATCGCCACCTTTGTTGACAACCCACTGAATATTGGGTGGAGGCATTAACGCCAAAATCTCATTTCTCGTCTACGCCGCATAGAGCGATTTGGACCCTGCGCACCGTCGGTGTCGTAAATGAGTGGGGCTCGTTTTCCGCCTCACACCCGTCAGCTGAGTGATGAAAGACTGGTGTCGTGAGAAAGTTTGCAGGGGCGGTGACGGTTTTGGCGGTCATCTCGGGATGTGGCGGCAGTCTCGACACGTCGAAACCAGTTTCAACCTTGGTTGGGTCG
>DEAU01000045.1:37891-95989 GCA_002348705.1 Candidatus Neomicrothrix sp. UBA2974 | reverse complement strand
CCACCCACCACCACGACCACACCGGTGCCACTGGTATGGCCGGACGACGTGGGCAACAGCCGCTTCGGCGTCCTGGGGCAGTCCTTCGAGGTCGCCGGTGGCTGGATCCGGCCCCACCCAGGAATCTTCCTCCGCTCCAATATCGAGGCATCCCCCGGTCACCGCCGTTGGGATATCGCCGACTGGCACGTGAGAATGTGGCAGACCGACCGCCTGGCCGTAATCGGCACCATCTGGCCCTTCGTCGACTGGGACCAGCGCACCTGCCACGGATCAGACCCCGAGGTTCGGCCCGTGCTCTGGGAGTTGCCAAGCCGCCTTTTCGCACCGTGCGACGACGAAGCCTTCACTGCCTGGCTAACCGACGTCGTCGAGCGGTACGACGGCGACGGGGTTGACGACATGCCCGGCCTCGCCTACCCCATCCGCCACTGGGAAGTGGCCAACGAGCCCGAAATGCAGGTGCAGGGTGGTCACGGCCACTTCTTCCAGGGCACGTCGACCGACTACCTCGGGATGCTGCGCCTGGCCTTCGACGCCATCACCACGGCCGATCCCGCGGCCACCGTCCTCACCGGAGGCCAGGCCGGCATGCAGGTCGAGTTCGCGAACTTCTGGCGTCCGATCCTGACCGCGGCCGACGGGGCCTTCCACGTGGGCAACATTCACTCCATCGGATCGGACCAGTCCTTCTTCAGCGACGACTACCGGGCCTTCCTCGACGAGACCGGCCACGTCGGCCGTGAGTACTGGATCACCGAGGCCCTGGTGCCCACCGGACCCGAACCGGGTCGACGGGCCCCCACACCCGACGAACTGGCCCGCAACACGGTGATCGGCTTCGTAACCGCCTTCGCCGATGGGGCCTCCCGGATCTTCAACGTCGGACCCCACGACCCCACCGGTGGTCCGGGACCGGAGTCCGACGCCAGTTTCCTCCTACTAGCCCGAATCCTGAACGACTTCGCGTCGGCCGCCTGGGAAGGCGAATCGTCGGTCCTCTTTGCGATGCCCGATGGTCGGACCGTCTACGTCCTGTGGGACGACGCCACCCTGCCCGCCGAAACCACCGGCATCGTTGAGACGGTCACCTACAACGGTGTCGAAGGCACGGCCGACGCGGCGACCTTTGCGGCTGCCGTGCCGACACTGGTGACCGTCAGGCCTTAGGGTCGCTCCCGGTTTCGGCCCCGGATCCGGTCACCGCTCCCTCCGAGGCCTTTAGGGCCCGGCGGGCCACATCGGCCCCCTGCTCCAGAAGCTCCGGCACTAGGTCGAACTCGAAGTCAGGGGCGTCGTCCTCGGTGGGAAGTTCCACGTGCAGGACGTCGATTTCGGCCGGTACGTCTAGCCACTGCTGGCGGGTCAGCTCGGCGGCCGCGGCCCGCACCCCCACCATCATCAGCGACAGCGCTGTCTGCTTCTCGGCCGGAGCGAACTTGGCCGCCACGTCCAGCACCACCAGCCGGGTCGGCTGAAGCGACAGGCCCCGCCGCAACGGGATATTGGAAACCACCCCGCCGTCGATGTGCAGCGTCCCGTCACCCAAGTCGACGGCCGGCAGCACGCCCGGTACTGCGGTAGTGGCGCACAGCAGTTCGACCAGCGGCCCGTCCGTCCACCAGGTGACTTGGCCGGTCGAGGCGTCAGTGGTGCCCACGTGGCAAGGCAGTACCGCGTCGGATAGGTCCTCCATAGGGGCATGGTCGGCGATGACGGCACGGAGGCGGTCGCCGGTATCGAAGCTGGGCTTCCCCCGGACGATGGCCGCCACGTTGCGCACCACGCTGCCCCGAATGGGCTTGCGCTCCGCTACGTCCCGCCACACTTCCTCCAAGCGGCGAGCCTGCTCGACTGTCGGATCAGCGGCCAGAAAACTGGCGTTCAGAGCTCCCGCCGAGACGGCAACTAGCGCGTCCGGATAGATACCGGCCTCTAAAAGTACTCTTAGCATTCCGGCCTGCGCCGCTCCCCGAACAGAGCCTCCGGACAAAACGAAAACTGTTTTCGGCTCCGGCAGAAGATCCGCTGATCGAATCCTCCGCAACCAGCCAAACCAGTTTCGAGCCGATCCTGCGTCTATACCGAGTCGACTGGGCATGGGAGGACGGTACCTCTCGTCGATCCGTGCCCGAGGAGTGGGCCTCAGTAGGGTTTCGCCATGAATCCTGCGAATCTGACTCCGAGCGGGAACCCAACTGACGGAATTGACCTCCGCTCCGAGTGGCACGCGTTCTGCGACCGTCTGAAGGACGGTGCCGAGGTGGTCCTCGACCCGGCCCGTCCAGGCGACGACGTCGACCGGGCAGAGGGCCTTCGAGCACTGCTCCGGCGAACCGCCAACGAGGTCAGCCGAGTTCTGGAAGGGGGCGGGACCGAGCGTCCTGAACTGGCATGGATCCACCCGTTCAAGAACGGTCAGGACAACCCCGACGCTCTCTACCAGATGGCCGAGTTGGACCTCTCGCGTACCTATCGTCTGTCGGGATCAGTCGGGACGGTCCGCTACCTCGGGATAACGGCCATGACCACCGACTTCGCCTCAGCCGACATCCAGCAGTTCTTGAATCTGAACGGCGACGACCTGACGGCCGAGCCTCACGGCGAGTTCGAGGTGTTCTTCGGAGCTGGACCGGCCCCCGATGGCACTCCGGACGACTGCTTTCTCGAAATGCCTCCCCGCCGCTGCAGCCTGATCGTCCGCCAGTTCTTCAACGACTGGGAGGGCGAGGTTCCCGCCGACCTTCACCTCGAGTGTCTCGAAGCCTCGACCGAACTAGGCCGTCTCGACCCCGCTCGCCTCGCCGCTGAGATCCATCCGTTGGCTGACCGTGTCGTCGACATGACGGCCTTCTGGACCAACTTCGGCCAGGCCCACCTCCAGCGCGGCCAGATCAAATCGTTCGACCACTCGTTGGATCACGTCCGGGCCGGCCCCGGCGCCACCGCCTACCAGGGCGGCAGCCTCGATCAGGGCTACGGACAAACGTGGTATCGGGTCGAGCCCGACGAGGCCCTCCTGGTGGAAGTCGACATCCCCGAATGCGCCTACTGGGGCATCCAGCTAGGCGACGTCTGGTACCAGTCTCTGGACTGGTGGAACCACCAGTCCAGCCTCAACGGCCATCAGGCCGTCCTCTCCGAAGACGGGGCATTCCGAGCTGTCATCAGCCACCACGACCCGGGCATCGCCAACTGGCTCGACACCACCGGTTCTAGTCAGGGTTGTATTACCTTCCGTTGGAATCAGGCAACCAGCCACCCCATTCCAAGATGCCAGCTGGTTCCGCTGGCCAAACTCTCCGATTATCTCGATGACCGCTGGACACGAATCAGTCCTGACGAGCGACACGAGACTCTCCGCAAACGCCGTCGTGGCGCCTTGAGGAGGTTCCGTCGGTGACCCACCCCGCCACCGGACCAGCCACACCGCACCTGTCAATCCAGGTAGCAAACTTCGCCGTCAGGCCTCTCCCTGACTGGCATCAGTTAGCCGACCATGCGGTTGCTGCAGACCGTGCCGGCGTGGATCGGTTGGCGGTAGCCGACCATGTGGCCTTTGGCGACGACCTGTCCGCCTATGGCGACCCTTCGGTCGGCGGCACTGCAGGCGGGCGTCAGCCCACTGGCCCGGATGGTTCTTGGTTGGAACCGCTCACCACGCTGGCTTGGTTGGCTGCCCGGACAGACCGCATCCGCCTCCAAACCGGGATCCTGTTGGCCGCCCTCCGTCGTCCAGTCGTGCTGGCCAAGATGGCTGCCACCCTCGACGTTCTTTCAGAGGGCCGACTCGACCTAGGTGTCGGCGTCGGCTGGCAAGCCGCCGAGTACGAGGCTGCCGGTCTGAACTTTGCTGAGCGGGGGCACCTCTTGGACGAAGCTCTTGCCGTCTGTCAGAAGCTCTGGACCGAAGATCGAGCGTCATATCACGGTTCGGCCCTTGTATTCAGCGGAATACACGCCCAGCCGAAGCCAACTACTAACGGCAAGCTCCCGATCTGGGTCAGCGGCACAGTGAACCGGCGCACTGCCCGCCGCCTTGCCGCCTTCGGATCGGGGTGGATCCCGTGGGGTTACGACAGGAATGACGTGGTCAACGGGATCATCCGAATGCGAGAATTGCTCACCGCCATGGGCCTTGATGCCGGCGACTTTCAGGTGCAGGGGGTTCTACCCCTCGTAAAGGGCGATGACTCTGAGATCGACATCAGCCGCACCATGGAGGCGGCACCCCAATTAGTCGCTGCCGGAGTCACCGACTGTCGAATCGCCGTCCCCGTGCCCGGTGACGTCAATGAAGCCACTGAAGCTCTCTCCGAGTTGGTTGATGCCTTCCGGTCCACCGTAGGTCGGGAGCCAGCGGAGAGAAGCTCATGAAACTCGGATTCTTCGGGGTAAACACGGGAGTATTAACCGACCCCAACACCATGGTCGACGTGGCCCAGACTGCTGAAGCGGCTGGCTGGGAATCACTTTGGACTGGCGAACACGTGGTGGTAGCCGATCCCCAGCGCCCTCCGTCGCCGGTTGGCCCGGACACACACTTCGTGGATCAGATAGCTGCTCTGTCCTTTTTAGCTGCGCACACATCGGCAGTTCGTCTATGCACTGGCATCGTGATCCTCCCGCAACGCAACCCTATGGTTTTGGCCAAGGAACTCGCCTCGGTGGATGTCTTGTCGGGCGGGCGCCTAGAGGCCGGGTTCGGTGTGGGCTATGTCCCCGCGGAGTTCAAGGCCATCGGTATTCCCTTTTCCGAACGCGGCGCACGCACCGACGACTACATCGATGCAATGCGAGCTCTTTGGCGAGGAGATAAGTCCTTTCACAGCCGATCCACGTCCTGGGAAGGGATAAGCGCCCTTCCCCAACCCCGTGAAGTGGGCGGCCCGCCAGTTCATGTAGGTGGATCATCTCAAGCCTCCTATCGACGCGCAGCTAGACGTGCTCACGGTTGGTACGGCTTTCTAACCACACTGGCGGCAACTGAGGCAGCCGTCAGATCAATCAGGCGGCACGTTTCCGAAATCGACCGGCCAAAAGAACTTGGAGAGGTTCGCATCGCCGTATCGCCAGCGGAACCCGTCGACCGCGACCTAGTTCGTCGCTACGAGGATCTTGGAGTGGAACGCCTAGTGTTAGTCCGCGACTACCGGGATCTGGCCGGCGGACACCAGACCCACTGGTCCAGTGCCGTTCTTCGTTTCCTCGAGGAGACCCCAGATCAGCTCGGCTTCGACTGAAAACTCAAGGATTCAGTGTTGGAGGAAAGCAAATTCTTTCGGTTTGCATATCCGTTGGTTGTTCAAACGACACGGCGAAGACCTTATGGAAGTCCGGAGTCTCGACAAGCTTCAACACCCAGAGAGCCTCGCCGACAGAACCTTCCAATTCCGACTTGATCGCATTCCGCGGGTTAGGGATCAGGCCCCGTCAGTCTCCAGTCGGTCGGCCTCAGCACCAATGGTTGTCGAATCGCCATGGCCCGTGTGAACCGCTGTTCCTCGATCCAGCACAAATAGCTTCGACTGGATGCTCTCAACCAGCACCCCGTGATCGGAAAACGACCGTCCGGTCGCCCCTGGACCTCCGTTGAACAACGTGTCCCCGGAGAACACAACACCGAGCGTCGGCACATAGATGCAACAACCGCCCGGTGAATGACCTGGTGTGTGCAGGATCCGCAGATCGTCACCGCCTATCGGGATTGTCATCCCGTCACGAAGGAAATCGTCGATCCTCCGCTCTGGGTGGACAACGTCCCACAGCATCCCGTCGTCAGGGTGAAGCCAAATCGGAGCGTCGACGGACTCCGCCAACTCCACTGCGGCGTTGATGTGGTCGTTATGGCCATGGGTGCACAGCACGCCACGAACTCGCCGCTGGTCGATCACTTCCGCGATCGGTCTGTGGTCGTGAGCAGCGTCAATCACCACGACCTGATAGTCGTCCCCGATCAACCAGACGTTGTTATCGACGTCGAAGTCCTCGCCGTCCAACGAGAAGACCCCGCTGGTTACCACATGATCGATACGTAAGCTCATCGTCGCCGGTTCTCTAGTCGACCGTTCTCCTTGGAGCGGATCAAAGGACCACGACTGAACGAAGGACTTCGCCACGCTCCATCCGGTGGAAGGCCTCTTCCACCTGGTCGAGACCGATCGTCTCGGACACGAAGCGGTCCAGGTCGAGGCGTCCCTGCAGGTACAGATCAATCAGCATTGGAAAGTCTCGGCTAGGCAGACAATCGCCGTACCAGGAGGACTTGAGCGAGCCCCCGCGGCCGAAGACCTCAATCATCGGAAGATCGAGCCGAGCCTCCGGGTTGGGGACCCCGACAAGGACGACGGTTCCGGCAAGGTCCCGTGCATTGAAGGCCTGTTCGTAAGTGGTGGGAAGGCCGACAGCCTCGATGGCCACGTCGACACCGTTGCCACCAGTGACAGCCCGGATGGCTTCCACCGGGTCCTCGTTTGCCGAGTTCACCGTATGGGTGGCGCCGAACTCTCGAGCCATCTCCAACTTTCGGTCATCGATATCGACAGCCACGATTGTGTGGGCCCCCGCTAAGTGCGACCCGGCGACAGCCGCATCTCCTACTCCGCCACAACCGAAAACGGCCACCGAATCACCTCGGCCCACGTTCCCCGTATTCATCGCCGCTCCAAGACCTGCCATGACTCCGCAGCCGATCAGGCCCGCCACTTCGGCTGGAGCCGCCTCATCCACCTTGGTGGCCTGACCCGCAGCTACAAGGGTCTTCTCGGCAAAGGCGCCAATCCCCAGCGCAGGCGAAAGATCCTCGCCATCGAGGGTCATCTTCTGGACGGCATTGTGGGTGGCAAAGCAGTACCACGGACGTCCTCGCTGGCAAGAGCGGCACTGTCCACATACAGCGCGCCAGTTCAGGATCACGAAGTCTCCAACAGACACCTGATCAACGTCAGGCCCAACCTCTGAGACGATGCCCGCAGCCTCATGGCCAAGCAGGAACGGGAATTCGTCGTTGATGGCGCCCTCACGGTAGTGGAGGTCAGTGTGACAGACCCCACAGGCCTTGACGTCGACAAGTACCTCGCCAGGGCCAGGGTCGGGCACTTCGATGGTCTCGACAGTGACTGGCTCTCCCACGGATCGGGCTACGACGGCCTGAACGCTGTGTGGCATCAGAAGTTCCCCTATCTATTGGCTGTTAGCCCGGAGCAAATCCCTAAGTCCCCAGGTCGCTCGACAACCTAAAGTTATCGGAACAACCCAGTCATCGACTCTGATGTCGATCGGCCAGGGCCGCCACCCCGGCGGTCACTCCAGCCAAGATAAGAAGAAAGACCACGGCGCTGGTCGCCATAACACCGGTGGCCGCTGCGACCGCGCAAAGAAGCACAACAGCGACAGAGAGTACAAACGTGGTTCCACGGTCTCGGCGCACGCTGGCATCCTGCCAGACTGTCGCTCTGGGGTGATGAAATCTCCTCAACTAGGTTTAGCCCGACGCCCACTAAAGAAGAAGGAATGGGGCATGCGTGTGGCTATCACAGGGGCGACGGGCCTGATTGGCTCGCACTGCACCGCTCAGGCACTAGCCGCCGGTCACGACGTCCGGATGGTGGTCCGAAATCCGGCAAAGGCTGCCGACTCACTAGTCCTTCACGGCCTCAGCCCGAACGACGCCGAGGTCTACGAGGCCGACCTCGATGACCACGACCGACTAGCCGCCTCGCTGGACGACATCGAGTGCCTAATCCATGCCGGAGCCGTTTTCAGTCTGGATCCTCGCCAAGCCAGCAACATGCGTTCGGTAAACCCGAGATCAACCAGAGTTCTACTCGACGAAGCAGCCCGAAGGGACCTATTCCGAGTGATCCACGTGTCGTCGATGGGTGTGTACGCCGCCGATCGAACCAATGTGACCCCTGACAGTCCGACAGGACCCGAGTGTGGCGCCTACACAGGCAGCAAGATCTCCGCTGACACGGCGGCCGTTACCCATCAGGAAGCGGGTCGCCCGGTCGTCGTCGTATGTCCCGGTGGTGTCCTCGGCCCACTAGATCCCAGTCCAGAACTGAGTGATTCGATGGCCATGATGCGGGATTGGGTCCGAATGCGCACCGTGGCACTCCCACGGTCCCTGCGAATCGGCTTCGTCGACGCACGCGACGTGGCCGCTGTTTGCGTGGGAGCGTTGGACACAGGCCCCGCGCCTGCCCGCCATTTGCTAGCCGGCCACCTAAGCACTATGGCCGAGGTGCTCGCAACCACAGCAGAGCTAACCGGTCGGCGGGTTCGAGTGCTGGGAAGTCCGGCTTGGCCACTGCTGGCTATGGGCGCCGTCTGTGACCTCGTCGCGCGCACGACAGGCAACAAGATGCCGCTCACCGCAGAAACGGCACGTCTCACCGTCGGCAACGCTCGAGCCGGCGGGTTGCGTTCTGTGGACCAGTCCAGTGCGGCCGATGCCTTCGGATTCCCCTCTATCACACTTCGCCAAACCTTGACCGACACCATCCGATGGATGCACGACGCCGGTCACCTCGATTCCCAAACCGCTGGTGTCCTTGCCGGCTAATGGATCCAGAAACCAACTAGCTAAGGACGTCCGCAAGGTCATCGCTCCAAGCCAGCAACGCGCGGCCGTCCGCCCGCAACGTTGCCCAAAGGGGGCTTCCGCCGACAAGACCTCTTCCGTCGTTCCATACGAATAGGCCATCCAAAGAAACGAAAGACGCTGCCAGTTAGGGCCACCCGTCGGGTTCATCGCAAGACCAGCCGTCAAGTGGGACCACTAGATCAATCAGGTAGTCGGTGATTGGCCCTGTTAGGCACCACGAATGAGCTAAATAGGCGCCATGGCCCTCGGCATCCGACCAGACCACCACAGCGTCCTCCAGCACAAGAGCCAGCCGTTCAGCCCAAAAAGGCGGAGTCGCAGGATCCCCTTCCAGAGCGACGACGAGCGCCGGAACCAGTAAGTCAGCCGAGCCCATGTGGAGGGGATCCACCGCTTCCGGGAGTGGATGGCAGCCCACTGAGCCCCGAAACGCGCTGTTAAATCGCGCTAGCGAAGCCGCTATGGCCTCGTTGGCCTCGTAGACCTCCGAGGGTGGCGGTCGTTCCGGATCGTCAGCACAGTCGATCAAAAACATCGCGTCAACCGAACCGTCGTAGCTTCCGTCCTCTCGTCGTCCAGCCATTAGATCGCCAAAAGCCTGAAGAATCTCTGCGGATCCGTTGTCCACTACCTCAAAAAGCCCAGTGGCCATATCCGGCCAGTAGCCCGGTGAGTAGAGCCCGGCCAGCACACCGAGGTAAACCTCAGACTCAGTGACCTCCCGCTCACCTGCAGGCAACGGTGAGACCGCAGCAGCAGCAAGGACCGCGTCCAGCACCACATCGGCTCCACCGTGCGCGTTCAGTTGACAGTCGAGATTATCTGCGCACCATCTGGCGAACGCCGTCCACGACGACTCAAAGCCATCTGCCTGTATTCGTGTGGGCCGACTCGGGTGCTCAGTCGGGTCCACTGGTCCGTCCAGCACCATGGCCCGAACCTGATCTGGATACAGACCGGCATAGGCGGCTCCCAAACGCGTGCCATAGGAATAGCCCAGGTAGGTGAGACGCTCCTCACCGAGGGCTCTGCGCAAAAGATCGAGGTCACGAGCCGCGGCGTTGGTCCCTACGTGGGCCAGCAGATTGCCGCTTTGCTCCCGGCAGGCCTCCACCATCTCCTCGGCGGCTTGGAGCACCTCGGGCAGTCCCTCGTCCGGCCCTAGGATCACGAACTCGTTGTCCAAGTCTTCCCCACAACGGACCGGCGTGCTCGCGCCCACTCCACGTGGATCAAAGGACACCAGGTCAAAGCGGCCTAGAAGCCCCGTTTCAGCGACATACGGACCGAACCAATTGAGGAACTCGATCCCTGAACCGCCGGGCCCGCCCGGGTTCAGGGCTAGGACTCCGATGCGTGGCTCGGCGGTCGCCGGCAATCGAGCCACCGCCAAGTTGATTTCAGCGCCCCCCGGGTCGGCATGATCGAGCGGCACATTAAGCGTTGCGCATTCGATAGCCGTCTCGGGCTCGTCGAGGTACTCCACACAGCCACCCCAAGCCACCGGATCAGGTTCGAATTCGCGAACTTTCTCGGTGTCGCCACAACCCGCCAATAGCACTAGGACGGACCCAAGGCCGGCACCGGCCACTGATGGCCATCTCACTCGTCGTTGGCCCGCTGAGGCACCCCGAGGACAGTGAGGGCATCGACCGCACCTTGGGGATCGTCCACTGAAACTGTGTAGCTGCGGCGATCGTCAAGTCGAAGACGGAGACCTGGCCCACCTCGGTTCGCCGCCCGTGCCCACCCCAGCAGACGGAGGCTTCCCTTGTACCCCAGACCACCACCGGACCAGGCCGATAGACAGACAATGGCGGTCGAGTCGATTCGTTCCCGATGGACTCGCTGCCTGATTAAGCCGGACCGCCCATAGGACACCTCGACGCCTGCGCCAGCCACTCGAACGTCGATCCGGCCTAGGGGCAGCACAATCATCGTCGAAAGTAAGAGTGATAAGGAGCCAGGCCAAGCGGGCGGAAGCCACACAACTATTACCAATGCCCATAGAGCCATTAGACCGGCCAGCACTGCGGGCCAGCGAGCCGTGGATGAACCCTCCCAGAGAATGCGGTCGCCATCTACCGGCGAGTCATCCCCCGAGCGGGGTTGAGTCATGTCGGCCAAGCCTCCCGGATCCGGGCCCATGAGTCTTTCAGCGGCTCGGGAAGAACACGGATGTTGGCCACGGTGGTCGTGAAGTTGGTGTCTCCCGACCATCGCGGCACCACATGCACGTGCAGGTGATCTGGAATTCCGGCTCCAGCCGCCCGGCCAATGTTTAGACCAACGTTGACGCCCCCGGGCTTTAGTGCAGTCTGAACGGCAACTACCGCATCGCGCACCGTGGACCACAACTCTTCGTGCTCGTCCATCGCCAATTCGCCCAGTTCGGCCACTGCCCTTCGGGGCAACACCATTAGGTGTCCAGTCGAGTACGGGTAGACGTTCATCACTGCGAAACAGGTCGGACCTCGGTGGACCACGTAGGTCTCATCATCCGGACGGTCTTCGTCGGCCAAAACCTCAAACAGGGTCCGACCGTCGTCAGCGAACGTGACGTCCGTGCCTTCGTCCAGTCTGGAAACGTAGGCATGCCGCCAGCCGGCCCAGAGCCGCTCCAGCCCGCTCAGGATCCCTGCTCCTTGAACGAAGTTGCGTTCGCGATCGGACCGGCCACCGGCGCTCCCGACTCGACCGCTGTCGTCATCCGGGACCGGAACTCTTCCAACGGGAGATCCCGTTCCGGCCCCTCAGCACCGCGTGAGTTATCTCCTACCGTGCCATTTGCTGCGTCGTCGTCGCCCACTACCAACACGTGGGGCACCTTCTCAACTTTTGCGGCGCGAACCCGTTTACCGAGCGGTTCGTCGGCCGGATCGACTGTCACTCGGCGGCCATCAGCAACCAAAATGTCACGGACCGACTCAGCGTAGGCCTGATGCTCATCAGCTACTGGCAGTACCCGAACCTGTTCCGGAGCAAGCCAGACAGGGAAGGCGCCTGCATAGTGCTCCAACAGGACGCCAAAGAATCGCTCGATGGACCCCATCAAGGCCCGGTGAATCATTACCGGTCGGTGCCGACCTCCATCGGCTCCCACATATTCGAGTCCGAAACGTTCGGGGAGGTTGAAATCCAGTTGGATGGTCGACAACTGCCAAGGACGGCCGATGGCGTCGGTGACGTCGACATCAATCTTCGGCCCGTAAAAGGCGCCCCCTCCCTCGTCGACCACATAGTCGAGGGCGGCCGACTCAAGCGCAGATCGGAGGCCGTCGGTGGCCAACTGCCAGAGAGATTCCTCACCGACTGATTTTTCAATTGGGCGCGTCGACAGCTTGGCTTGGAAGTCGTCAAAACCGAAGGCTCTCAGCACGCTGAGGGTGAAATCCAGCAACGATGCAAGCTCGTCGGGCACCTGGCCTGGTGTGCAGAAGATGTGGCTGTCGTCCTGCGTGAATCCGCGGCTGCGAAGCAAGCCGTGGACGGCGCCGGATAATTCATAGCGGTAGACGGCCCCCAGTTCGAAGAATCGACGGGGCAGGTCCCTATAGCTGCATTGTCGGCTCTGGAAGATCGACACGTGAAATGGACAGTTCATGGGCTTCGGGTAATACGTCGCCCCGTCCAGTTCCATCGGGGGGTACATGCCATCGGCATAGAAGTCGAGATGACCGCTGGTCTCCCAGAGCACGGATTTGGCAATGTGGGGGCTGTAGACGAAGTCATAGCCGCCTGCCTCGTGGCGAGTCCGGCTGTAGTCTTCGATCAGTTTTCGGACTAGTGCCCCCTTTGGATGCCAGACTGCCAGTCCGGGACCGAGCGCATCCGGCCACGACACGAGGTCCAACTCGCCAGCGAGGCGTCGATGGTCACGTTTTTCCGCCTCGGCGAGGCGATGCAAGTGTTGCTTGAGCGACTTTTTGTCCCCCCAGGCGGTGCCATATATCCGCTGGAGCATCGGTTGCTTCTCATCGCCACGCCAGTAGGCCCCTGCTACCTTTTGCAGAACGAAGTGGCCGAGGCGGCCAGTGGATGGAACATGTGGCCCGGTGCACAGGTCGACAAAGCCATCTCCGTTTCGGTAATAGGTAACGACCCCATCGGAGGCCGCCTCGCCGGAAAGTTCCTTATCGGCCTCGCCAGAAGTGACCTTTTCAATGATTTCCCGCTTGTATCGATGCTCGGCAAACAGATCGAGAGCTTCAGCTGAACCGGCCTCACAGCGCTCGAAATCCTGGTCGGCGACAATGATCTCTCGCATCCGCGCCTCAATGGCTTCAAGGTCTTCATCGGTGAATGATCTGTTGTCTGGTAATTCGAAGTCGTAGTAGAAGCCGTGTTCGATCGGCGGGCCGATGGCATGGGTCGCCCCCGGCCATAGGTCGAGGACAGCCTGGGCCAGTACATGCGCCGTGGAATGACGGAGAGTGTGCAGGCCCTCCTCAAAGTCGGCCGTCACGACCTTCACCGAATCTCCATCATGCAGCGGCCGGCTGAGATCTTGACCTACCCCGTCGACGGTCACGATCAAGGCCGCCTTAGCCAGGCTCGGGCCAATGTCGGTGGCCAGATCAGCGCCTGTGGCGCCAATGGGCAGGCTTCGCGACGAGCCGTCTGGAAGAGAGATGGTGATTTCGGACATGCGAACTCGAGGCTAGCGACCTAGCCAGACCAGAGAATCAGTCCTCGATACCGGTCAAGCGGACTGCTACCCGAGTGCCGTACCGATCATTTAGTTGGAGAAGAACAGCGGTGAACGCCTCAATGGCCGTGGCGTTTGACAATCCACCGGCATCGAGCGGCCGCGCGCCCGGGATATCAGCGATGATCGAAGACACTGTTTCAGTGGCCTTTTCGTGGTCAGAGCAGATAAGCACATCGCTGACCACCTCATGATCTAGGTCCCCCAATTCTGTGGCAGGCACGTGGTGGAGTGCAGCCGCCACATAGGAGTCAGTCACCTCGGCTTGAACGCTTGCCGACACCGAACCCCGGGGAGGGACCAACGGCTGAAACTCTCCAGCCACCTGGGCAATGGCATTGGACATGCACACCACCACCTTGCGATGGAGATGGTCAGCCACCGAGCGAGCGGTAGCCGCAGCAGCGTCCCACGGTGTGGCAATCACCACCACCTCACCTTTGGCGGCCCCTGCGTTGTCGGCAGAGCGGATGATCAGATCCCGTTTCGGCCAGCAATCCAAAAGTTTGTCTCGGACCTCCATGGCCCGGTACTTGGAACGGGAACCCAAAATGACCTCGTGACCCACTGATGCCAGCCTCACGGCCAGCGCCTGTCCCGCAGGTCCGGTAGCACCGAGCAGTCCAATCTCCATCGAAGGAGACTACGTGCTGGGGAGGGCCGCCAGCTTGAACATTTCTGCAGTCATCGGTCACCGACGAGGTCCGACCTAGGATCTCTGGACACCGGCCGAGCCGCGGCCGGGCGAGCGGAAGGCGTGTCTAGCGTGGGACTCCTCGATGACAAGCACCTGCTGATCACTGGCGTTCTGACTGACGTCTCGCTGGCCTTCTCGGTGGCTCGACTGGCCCAGGAGGAAGGGGCGGAGATCATTCTGACCGGTGCAGGTCGGGGCATGCGCCTCACCGAGCGCACGGCCCGCAAGTTACCGATGGAGGCCGACGTGTTGGAGTTCGACGTCACTTCTCCCGAGCAAGCCGAAGCTCTGCGATCAGATTTGTCGAAGCGATGGGGGAAAGTGGACGGCGCACTCCATGCCATCGGCTTCGCTCCGGAGGTATGCCTCGGCGAGGACTTTATGGCCGCCGACTGGTCGGACGTATCGGTGGCGATGGAAATCTCCGCCTACTCCCTGAAGACCGTGGCTGAGGTGGTTGCTCCGCTGATGACCGGCGGGGGGTCCATAGTGGGGCTCGACTTCGACGCCAGATTTGCCTGGCCGGCATACAACTGGATGGGAGTAGCCAAGGCTGCCCTCGAATCGACTTCTCGATACCTGGCTCGGACCCTTGGCCCTGACGGCGTAAGAGTAAACATGGTGGCCGCAGGCCCGATCCGCACGATGGCCGCCAAAAGCATCCCTGGCTTCGCCGAGTTCGAGGACGCCTGGGGCACTCGCGCCCCGCTGGGCTGGGATGTGAACGACGGCGAGGCAGTAGCCCGCGCTTGTGTAGCACTCCTTTCAGACTGGTTCCCAGCCACCACTGGCGAGATGCTCCATGTCGATGGCGGCTACCACGCCATCGGGGCATGATTCCCTGAGTCGCCACCCAGGCAGTTCTGCATGCGACTCCTATGTAAACAAGGCAACCGTTAGTCGTAAAGGCTGAGTCCCATTTCGACGCGGTTGGTGCAGTGGATGTCGACAATCGGGTAAGCGTTCACTGGGTTCTCCCGGCCACCCGGGTGATACTCGAAGTGCAGGTGGACGCCCTCGGCGTTCCCGGTGTCGCCGAGGAATCCGATGACGTCACCGGCCTCCACCTCGCCCGACTTTCCAAAGCCTGATAGGTGGGTGCCAAAGTAATAATCGCCATCGACGGTTGTCAGGTCGAACGACCAACCACCGATGGTGTCCCAGCGGTGAGACACCTCGCCGCTAACCGGAGCCAGAACGGGGTCGCCACGAAATCCCACTAGGTCAACACCCTCATGGCGGCGGTTGCCGTGCCGAGGCTCACCCCAAGAATCTCGGAACTTGGTCCGACCGGCGACAGGGCAGACCCAGTCTGTCGAGGTCATCTGGCGGACTACAGCGGAGCGGTTCCACCGGATCTTGGCCTCGCGCTCGAGGCGTTGCCGCTGTCCGGCAGAGATTCCTTCCAGAACGTCGATGTACCCCGACTTCAGGACAGTTGCCTCTCGGACGTTGTCAGCGACGAGTCGGTTGGCTAAGGCGAGGGCTTCTACCACTGCCCGATTCCGCTGCCTGATGCGCTGCAAAAGGTTGGCCATATTCCGCAGGCGATCTCCGGCAGCCCAAACACCGTTCATGGCCAGTGGGAGAAGATCGGATGCCCCAGCAAGCAAGGGCATAAGGCCAGTCGCCCGATCGATTACTAGAGCCTGAGAGGGGTCCCCAGCAAAGACCACTGACTCCGAGCCCTCGACGGATCCTGCTGGAGGGACTCCGTCGTCCGTCGTGGCACGCGCCGGGAAAACAACGGCTGTGAGGCAGGCCGCGATGAGAAGCAGAACCAAAACACACGCATGCAGGGAGCCCGTCGGGCCAACGGTACGGGACACGCGAAAACTCTACCGACGACCGCACTGCCAGTAGGTGACTGGGATCCCCTAAAGCTGTCACTCACCCAGGGGTGGCGACTGTCCCATTTCGCCCATCTACCTCCTCGGTCTCGTCCCGAATGTCGCCCACTAGTCGCTCCAATACATCCTCAATAGACACGATTCCCTGCCAACGGTCTGGACTGTCACCGTCGGCCCGCACAACTGCTAAGCGCTGACGCCATCCCCGGAGTGTGTGAAGAGCGTCGTCTAGCGGGAGGTGGGGCCCAAGCACGGCAAGTGGCCTTGTCGACTCCATAGTCAGTGGCTCGCCCTGGGCTTCTGACGGAAGGACAAGCAATCGTCGAGCGTGTACGAACCGCCGGACCGCGCCGTCACCCTCAAGTAGTGGAATCCTCGACAGTCCGGACTCCTCCACAACCCGCTCCACTTCGCTGACCGACTCCCAGTTCCCCACCGTCACGACCTCGTCTTTGGGGACCATCACCGATGCAACATTCAGCCGACCTAGGTCAAGGACTCCAGCAAGCAGGTCATGTTCGAAATCCTCAATCAGTTTCTGGTCGTGCGAAGCGTGCAGCATCGATGCCAACTCGGGCACACCAACCGCTCGCTCCACCTCGTCGACCGGCGTCAAACCAAATGGTCTAACAAGCAGAGTGGCAGCACGGTCAAGGACCAACACCAGTGGACGCGCGGCGGCCACGAAGGCGGCGTGAAGGCCAATCGTCCATCGCAGCGTTCGTTCCGGCTGTGCTATAGCGAGGTTTTTGGGAACCATCTCACCCAGCAGCATCTGACAGAAGGCGGCTACCACGATGGCCGACACCCAGGATGCCGTGTCCAATACACCGTCACGCAAGCCGATCAGCCGCAACGGCACGTCAAGAAGACCTCCGATGGCTGATTCGGCGAGAATGCCCACGGCGATACTGCTTGCAGTAATGCCCAATTGCGCTCCCGACATCTGCAGTCGCAACGATTTACGGGCCCGGAGTGCCCGAATGGCAGCACGTGATCCGCCTTTTGCGGCTTCCTCCAACCGCGTCCGTCGGCCCGCCACCAAGGCGAACTCAGTAGCCACGAAAAGGGCGTTGGCCAGTATCAGAAACAACACCACTGCCAGTACAGCTAGCGTCACAGGTATCCCCCCCCGTCGAGTCCATCGGCGACACCACCACTAGGAGGCTCCGAGACTCGAACCGTGGCCACCCGTTGGCCATCTACAGCCAGTACCTCGATTCGCCACCCGCGGTGCGAAACGATTGCGGTGGGCTCCGGAATTCTTCCCAAGCTGGCTAGAACGAAGCCTGCCATGGTCTCGTACGGCCCGTCGGGCAAATCCAATCCGACGGCATCACGGACTTCATCAAGGGTGAGGCCGGCCGACACAACCAAGGCACCACGCTCCCTAACCACTAGCGGCCGGGAAGCCAAGTCAAAGTCATCAACGATGTCTCCGACCAGTTCCTCAAGGACATCTTCCTCGGTAACCAGACCGGCCGTACCCCCGTGCTCGTCAACCACGATGGCCATGGGTCTCGACTCACGCCGCATGTCCTCTAGGAGGTTGTCTAGCGGAAGGGTTTCCGGAACTGCCAGGGCTGTTCTCATAAGGTCGGCAACTGGCGCTGAGGCCCGCTTTTCAGTTGCTAGGCCGAGCAGGGACTTGACGTGCACCACCCCGGTCACGCGGTCAAGACCTCCATCAACCACTGGGAACCTGGAGTGTCCTGTCCGGATCGACAGCGCCAGCAGGTCGGCGCCGCTCGAGTTGACTTCGAGGCTGTGGACGTCGAGGCGGGGTACCAGTACGTCTGCAACCACCTTGTCAGCAAGACGCACCGACCGGGTCAACATTTCGAGGTCGTCAGGATCAAATGAGTCGTCAGCTGCTGTCCGGATCAGGTCGCCAATCTCGTGCAGTGAGTGCGCTGTTCCCACCTCCTGACGAGGTTCCACCCCTAGACGACGCACTACCAGATTCGCCGCACCATCCAGGACAGTCACCACCGGCCGGCTCACCCATCCATATGCCACCACCATCGGTGCCAGCACGCGAACCACCTTCTCCGGCTCGGCAAGAGCTACATATTTTGGTACCTGTTCACCGACCACAAGATGCAGTGCGGTCGCTGCAACGATCGCCACCACAACCGACGGCCCGGTCGGGTGCTCGTCTCCCGTGAGGATCCGCGCCACAGTCGGTTCAGCCACGAAACCGAGCAGAATGGCCGAGAGCGTGATGCCGAACTGGGCTCCCGACAAATGCGGGGTGAGCCGTTGCAATAGCTTCGAAACCCTGCTCGCACGACGATCGCCCGCTTCGGCTGCAGCGTCAACTCGGGCGCGGTCCACAGCCACTAGTCCAAACTCAGTAGCCACAAAGAATGCGTTACCCGCGAGCAGGACCACTACCGCCACGAGGCCCTCAGCCACCGTCATTATCAACAGGCTATCCATAGCTTGTCGGCCGATTGGTAGCCCCAGAAAGTAGTTCAATACTCTAACCATCGATGGTTAGCCGCTGTATCGGCAACAGTGCCGATGACAAGTCCCTTGATCGTGTCGTGGTCGCGGCACGTGCAGCTGCAAAACTCGCCCGGCAGGTGACCATCCCGTTGGTCGAACTCGACCTCAGTCTCCCCCAGTATCGGGTTCTGACCTTTCTCGACGAGGGTGGTACCAACCCATCAGAATTGGCCGACCGATTATCGGTCAGTCGTCCGTCGGTTACCGCTCTCATGGACGGTCTTACCGAACGCGGCTGGGTCGAAAGGGAACGAGATCCCGAGGACGGTCGGCGGGTCGTCCATCACCTCTCAGCCACTGGCAGAGATGTCCTTCAGGCCGCTGACGCAGCAGTAGGGACGCGCCTTGAAAGCATTGGCCGCCACGTCAATGCTGGCGATCCAACACCGCTGATCGAAAGCCTAGGACGCTTCGGAGAAGCAATCCTGGCCACCCGGGACGCTGGCACCACTTGACTCGCTCCGCATGAAATCACTCACTCAGGGACAAACAACTCAGTGATCAGTTCGGACGCCGGCCCAAGTGTCCAGATCGATCCGGACCGATCCAAGGGATGGTTTCGGCGACTGATCCCGCTGATTGCCGCCAGGCGGGCCGCCTTTCTCGTCGTGGCCGCTACCGGTCTCACTGGTCTAAGCATCCAAGTCGCCGTCCCGATGGTGCTAAAGAGGGCGGTCGACCATGTGGTCGATGCTGGAACCTCAGCTGACCCCATAGGCGACCTGACCGACCATGTTCTGGTGCTGTTCGTAATGGCCGTCGCCTCGTTCGGCCTTCGCTTCGCCTATCGCTATCTGCTGTTCGGAACCGCGTGCAGAATCGAAAACGACCTAAGGTCACACGTATACCGGCACCTCACTCGCCTCTCATTCTCCTTTTATGACCGAGTGGCAGCGGGAGAGGTCATCTCTCGGGCCAACTCGGACATCCGGTCGATCCAACTCCTCCTCGCCTTCGGACCACTAGCCGCACTCTCCGCATTCAGTTTCTTCATGGCGCTCGCCTTCATGCTAAGTATCCACGTCCCTTTGGCCGTCGTCACCGTTGCCACCATGCCATTCGTCTACGTGCTCGGCCAGAAGCTTCGCGACCGCGTGTTTCCCCTGTCGTGGATCACCCAAGGCCGTATGGCCGAGGTAGCGATGGTCGTTGACGAGAACGTAAACGGCACTCGAGTGGTTAAGTCGTTCGCCGCTGAACCCGCACAAATAGCCATATTGGCACGTGCTGCCAATCGCCTTCGTTGGTCAGCTACCGCCCTGATCGATGCCCGGGCCCGGTTCAATCCCGTCATCGAGGCTCTCCCCCGACTCGGGATGGTCCTAGTGCTGTTGTACGGGGGACACCTAGTCATCAACGGTCATCTCGGAGTCGGCTCGCTGTTGGCCTTTAGCGGCTACGTGACCATGATCGCCATGCCATTCCGGATGTTTGGCTTCGTTCTTCTTCAGGCCCAGCGAGCGGCAGCCTCGGCTATACGCATATACGAAATCCTCGACGAGGAACCAGAGATCGTCGACCGACCCGGCGCACTCTTCCTTAGGGAGGTTGTGGGCAGAATCGAGTTTCGCGACGTCCGGTTCGCTTACCCTGGAGTCGATCAGGGACCGCCGGTCTTGGATGGCTTCAATCTCACGATCGAACCCGGCGAGACGGTTGCCTTGGTTGGGCGCACCGGGTGCGGAAAGTCGACGGTTGCCCGGCTCCTCGCCCGCTTCTACGACGTAGACGCGGGGACAATCCTTGTCGATGGCCACGACGTCCGAGACCTGACCCTGGCCAGCCTCCGGTCGACGGTCAACCAGGTCCCTGACGAAGCTTTCCTCTTCTCAGAGAGTCTCCACGACAACGTGGCCTTCGGCCAGCCAACAGCGTCGCGCACCGAAGTGGTGGCCGCTGCGCGAATTGCTCGGGCCGACGAGTTCGTGGAGGAGTTCGATGGTGGTTACGACGAGATGGTCGGAGAGCGTGGATACACGCTGTCAGGAGGACAGAGGCAAAGGATTGCCCTCGCCCGCAGCATTCTCATCGACCCAAAGATTCTCGTCCTCGACGACGCCACTAGTGCCATCGACATTCGCACTGAGGAGGAGATCCACCAAAGACTGTCGGAAACGATGGCTGACCGAACCACAATCGTGATCGCCCATCGCCTATCAACCATCGTGTTAGCTGACCGGATTGCCCTGATGGAGGGTGGACGCGTCGTGGCTACAGGTACCCATGCCGAGTTGCTGAGCCTCGAACCTCGCTACGCAGCAATCCTCACCCATAGCGACGGTGTCGACGAAGACGACAAGGCCGGTCACCATCGAAGAGGTCGGGTCTGATGGGCGGTTTTGGCGGGCATGGATTCTTCGGGGGGCCCTCGTCTGTGCAGGCAAATGCACAAGCCGGCCTGCCGTTTGCCGAAGTCCCTGAGGAACTCCAAGACCGAATCAAAACCGTGCTCGATCGCGAACCGGAACACCCCGCACCCGATTTTGGCTTCTCCCATGCCGACTGGGACCGCCGACCCTTCGGGCTTCGAACCTTCCTCGCGCCTCACGCCAGCCATCTCGTGGTCGCATTCCTCTTAGTCGTTGCAGAAACGTCGCTCATGCACCTCGGGCCGCTACTCACCCAGGTGGGGATCGACCACGGCATCGTCTCAGGAAGATTGGGCGTCCTTGCCGGTGTCGCCCTCGCCTACGTGATTTCAGTCATCATGGCAACCGCCGCCTCAATGCTTCGAACCTCGTTCACAGGCCGACTCGGTGAACGCCTCGTCTATTACCTCCGAGTCCGGGTGTTCAGTCACTTCCAACGCCAGTCCCTCGACTTCTTCACCGCTGAGAAGTCCGGTGTCCTGATGACTCGCATGACCAGCGACATTGAGGCCCTCACCACGCTCCTGCAGGAGGGCCTCGTCAACTTCGTAGTTCAGGGTATGACTCTGGCAGTGATTACTGCTTACCTCGTAATCCTCGATCCTGAACTCGCCCTCGTTTCACTGCTAGCGGTGGTGCCGATCAACTTGGTACTCACACTCTGGTTTCGTCGGGTTTCACTGGCCGGCTACCTCCGGGTCCGAGATCGGATCGCCGACGTCCTAGCCAACCTGTCCGAGAGCCTGTCCGGGATCCGAGTCATCACTGCCTTCCATCGGCGCGACTACGACGTGGTCCGCCACCAGCGAGTCATAAACGCCCACCTCAACGCCAACCTCTACACGGGACGTGCTCAGGCCCTCTTTGGACCGGGGACCGAGGCGATCGGCATCGTCGCCCAGGCAGTTGTTCTGCTAATTGGCGGCCGGATGGCGCTGAGGGGTGATGTCTCAATCGGTGAGCTGACAGCATTCCTTCTCTTCCTCACCTCGTTCTTCGCTCCGATACAAACCCTCGTCCAGCTCTACAACCAATACCAGCAAGGGAGCGCTGCCGTCCTGAAGCTCCGCGAGGTGCTTGCTACCGAGCCAACGGTCGGTGAACGGCCGGACGCTGTCGAGCTTCCACCGATCGACGGTTGGATCCGTCTCGAGGGTGTGACCTTTAGCTACGAACCCGACCGCCAAGTGCTGCACGATGTGCATCTGTCATTAGAGCCGGGCGAGGTCCTAGCAGTGGTGGGCCCCACGGGTGCAGGGAAATCGACAATCGCCAAGTTGATCACCCGCTTCCACGATCCCGACGACGGTCGGGTCACCGTCGACGGTTACGACCTCCGCGAGGTAGGAATAGCCTCCCTGCGGCGACAACTCGGAGTCGTCCCGCAAGAACCGTTTTTGTTCAACGGAACGCTCCGGGACAACGTCGCTTTCGCTCGTCCAAACGCTTCCGACGATGAAGTTCGAGAAGCTTGTGAAGCCGTTGGCCTCGACGGTCTCTTAGAGCGGACACCGGAGGGCATCGACGCACCGATCCACGAAAGAGGTTCATCTTTATCCGCCGGCGAGCGCCAACTCGTGGCTCTAGCCCGAACCTTCTTGGCCCGACCCCGGGTTCTGGTGCTGGACGAGGCGACCTCGAACTTGGACCTCCAGTCTGAAGCCATCGTCGAGGAGGCCCTTGACCGCCTTCTAGAAGGGCGCACCGCAATCCTCGTAGCTCACCGTCCAGCTACCGCCATGCGCGCCGATCGAATAGCTGTGGTTGATGGCGGCCAGATTGTCGAGCACGGTGATCACGAGACTTTGGTGGCACTGGGAGGGCACTATGCAGCCATGGTGGAAGCCTGGCAGAGGAATGCCGAAACCCGATATCCCGATACAGGCATCAGGGCCCGGACCGACTGATGGGCACTGCCGAATTGGTCGCCGGCCTGATTGTGTTCGCCGTCGGATGCACGATTCAAGGCGTGATCGGATTTGGCGCCGGGTTGTTCTCGATTCCGATCCTCGCTCAGATTGACCCTCAGTTCGTCCCTGGCCCGGTAATCATGGCCAGCCCGCTGATGACCGGCTTGTTCGCCTGGCGGGAGCGGGCTGCGGTCAATATTGGTGCCCTTAAGTGGGCGTTGGTTGGACGGGTTCCCGGTGTGGTTCTTGGTGCGCTCGCCCTAACCGCCGTCAGCGAAGATCGTCTCGGCGTGCTCTTCGGCCTGCTGCTTCTTGTTGGAATAGGACTCAAAGTGAGTGGACTTCAGATCAGACGGACTCCAACGGCACTATTTGGCGTCGGCGGCCTAGCGGGGTTCATGGGCACTTCGGTCGGAGTGGGAGGGCCGCCTATCGCATTGGTCTTCCATGACGAATCAGGGCCGGAAATTCGCTCGACGCTCAACGCCTTTTTCATGGTGGGTGCCAGCATGTCCCTCGCCGTTCTGGCCGCTTTCGGGAGGTTCGGTGGTGACGACCTAGTTATCTCTGCCTGGATGCTCTTGTCCGTTCTCATCGGCTTCGCAATCAGCGGACCGCTAAGGTCAGTCCTTGACCGCGGGTGGCTATCGCCGGCGGTCTACCTGATGTCTGCTGTCGCCGCCATCGTCCTGATGGTGCGCTCAGTCGTCTGACCACGATGATGGGCAATATGGGTACTTCCGAGACGACGGCCTTCAGCCTTGAGGCGATGGATCCAGTCCTCCAGCTTGAGGGCGTCAGTCGTATAATTGACGGGACGACCGTCCTCGATGATGTGGACTGGACGATACGCCGCGGCGAACGTTGGATAGTCCTCGGACCAAACGGTTCAGGGAAGAGCACCTTGTTGCAGATAGCCGCTCTTCGCCTCCATCCGTCTGCTGGTCGAGTCCGAGTCCTCGGCCAAGAGTTGGGCCGTGCAGACGTCCGAACCCTGCGAACTCGTATTGGCTACGCGTCCGCTGCGCTAGCCGCGGCCTTTCGTTCTGACCTCCCTGCGGTTGATGTGGTTATGACCGCCCTAAACGGAGCGCTCGAACCTTGGTGGCACGAATACGACATCTCCGACCGCGATAGGGCTAGGGCGCTGCTGGACCGCACTGGTTGCGGAGACCGCTCTGACCATCGGTTTGGCAGTCTTTCCTCGGGTGAACGCCAGCGAGTACTCCTCGCGCGGACTCTGATGGTTAACCCCGATCTGCTGCTTCTGGACGAACCAACTGCCGCGCTCGACCTCGGCGGCCGTGAGGAGCTCATAGCGACACTGGCCGACTTAGCCGCCGACGCGTCGGTTCCACCGATAGTCCAAGTAACCCATCATGTGGAAGAGATCCCCTCAGGATTCACCCATGCTCTCCTGCTGGACGGCGGACGGTGCATGGCTGTTGGGTCTCTGACTGAAGTGCTCGATGAGTCCGTGCTGTCGGCCGCATACGGACTCAGACTGGAGCTAACGCAGAAAGCGGGTCGGTGGAGCGTCCAGGTAAGTGAAAGAACGCCGTGACAGCAACCGGGCTTCAACGTAATGCTCTGATACTTACCGGAGGGCCCTTTCCAGACAGTGTGATCTCCCGACTGGTCGATGAACTCCCTGCCCGCACTCGCGAGACAGATCTCGTTGTAGCTGCCGACGGCGGAGCGCTGGTTGCACGACGATTAGGTCTGCCCGTTGACTTGCTGGTCGGCGACTTAGATTCTGCTGACGATCAGTCGATCAACGACGCCGCTGACGTCCGGCGCCACCCAGTCGACAAGAACGAGACCGATCTCGAGTTGGCTCTAGGTACTGCACTGGCCCGAGGTATCAGATCAGTCACAGTAGTGGTCACATTGTCCGGGCGGATCGACCATGCACTAGGCAACCTACAGATAGCGACCAGTAACCGCTGGGACTCCATGCAGATCGACCTGCGCGTCGATTCTGCGCTCGGCTGGGTTGTTCGCGACTCCCTGCGGATCACGGGTCGCGTCGGCGACACGGTCGGACTGCTGGCCATCGGCGAACCATCCACTGGTTTGACAACGACCGGTCTAGCTTGGCCACTGGACGACGCAATCCTCGAACCGGGCACGGGCCTAGGCCTATCCAACCGAATGACGGCAGAAACAGCAGAAATACGAATGTCGTCAGGAGTCCTCTTGGTGCTAAAAGACCGCCCGGATCGACCCGATTACGAATGACGAGATGGCTATTCTTCGGGCAATGGTTTCCCGTTCTCTCCTGATTACGGTCCTTGCTCTATTCACACTGCCTTTTGTGGCCTGTGGAAGCTCTGAAGACCTTCGTCCCATGCTTGAGTCCGAACTGCCGACGACGACCGGCAAGATCGTTTACTCGGAAAAGGGTGACGGCCCGAAGTATGTCGAGATGTATTTCGAAGCTGAGCGCCGCTGGCCACAGTTGACGCCCGACCAGTGGGCACAGGCGGCCACCCACATGGTCGACGGGGGGTCATGGCAGGAGGTCACTGAGTTCATGGTGCCCACCACGACTATCGCCGACTGAATAACTGGCTACCAAGAGCCTTACTCAGTCTCCCGCTGCGGTACCGACCACCGAGCGCGGGTCGGCAGTGCCGACCAAACCTCCATCCACAACTTCGATGCAGTGGGCGTGTCCGTAGTTGGCTGCTGCCACTCGAGTCCGATGGCCCCTTGCAGCTAGGCCCTCGGCCCAACTTGCCGGCGCATGGTCCTCGACCAGCACTTCGACAGCTGAAGGATCGTCCCAGGTGTCGAAGCCGGTAGCAGGTCCCTGGAGAATCCACCGGCCGCCGCCAACCACCTGGCCGGGTGAAGCGCTGTCGACCAAGAGTCTGACAAGCATCTGGAGAACGATCTGAGGCTGGGCATCGCCTCCCATGCTTCCCAGCACGGCCCGAAGACCTCCGTCCGGACTGGTCACCATGGCCGGCGACAACGTGTGTGGAGGCCTCCGGCCCGGCCCATAACTGGCTGGATGCCCCTCGACAACCGAGAAGCCGATACCCCGGTTATGCAGAAAGATTCCGAGCCCCGGCAACGTGATGTGACTTCCGAAACCGTCGGCGTTGGACTGGATGAGTGAGATGGCCAGGCCGTTGCTGTCAACTACGCAGAGGTACATGGTGTCCCCATCGCTCCAATGGCCGCTCGCCACCGTCCGTCGGTCCGGGTCGATGGCGGCCCGCCGCGGCGCTAGGCGTTCTTCAGACACCAGTGCAAGGCCATCTGCTCGCTCATGCAGGACAGCACGACGGTCGCAACCGGCCTGGACAGTGGCCTCAACCAGTAGATGGGGGCGCAGGGGATCTTCCTCAGGTGGAAGATCTAGACCTTCCACGATTCTCGCAGCAGCAAGGCTCAGGTAGCCCTGTGAGTTGGGTGGGACCGTCCAGACGTCGTGTCCCCAAACCCGGATACCAAGTGCGTCCACCCAGTCGGCCTGAACCCGCTTCAGGTCAGCCCATTGAAATTCTCCTGCTCCCGACGCAAGTAGTTCTTCGCCATACCGGCCCAGATAAACAGCGTCACGACCACCATCGGCCAAGTCCCGGAGAACCGAAGCCACCCCGGGTCGTCGGACCAACTGGCCTGCCTCGACGAGAGTGTCGTAATCCTGCGCACCCGGCAGGCCGCGGACAGCCTGTGCTGATGGGGCAAGCAGCGGTGAAGCGTCGAAACCATCGACGGCATGGCGAATAGCCGGCGCCAAGACGTCAGCCATCGGCATCGACCCGTAGCGACGTTGAAGTAGCACCCAGCCATCCACGACTCCAGGCAACGTCACAGATCGCGGATCACCCCGGTGCGGTAGTGCCGTGTGCCCCTCGGCCAATAGGCGACTGAGATCCGCACCCGATCCGGCCCGACCAGAAGCATTAAGGCAGTCCGGAGGTCCGCCTCTGTTGTAGACAAGAGCGAACAGGTCTCCACCCAGTCCGCAGAAATGCTGGCCAGTGACGGCGAGCACAGCATTGGCAGCGATGGCAGCATCCACGGCGTTGCCGCCGTCACGCAGGATCTGGAGCGCGGCTTCTGTCGCTAGGCCGTCCACAGTCGACGCCATGGTCGATTGAGTGCAAACCTCGATGGTCGAGACAGGCAACGGCATGCTGGCGAGCATGACACGACCCTCTGGTCTAGATAAAGCCAATCGGATCAGGGTGCTTTGGACCCGGAGCTGCTCGAGAAGTGAGGCAAGCCTGACAATGCAGCGCACAGCATAGAAACGCGCAATGGCCTCAATGGTCTATCGGTAGTAGGAAGTATCAAATGCGCAAATTGGAAGATTTTCAATCCATTGAATCGGTGCTCCGTTCCGATGATTTTCAGCCTGCGTTGCATGTCCGAGACTCCAAACCTCTCCTCGACGGCTGTGTTCTCACATTGACCGGAAAAGAACATCGAGATCGCCGCCGTCTTGAACGGCCACTATTTGAAAGAAGCGCCCTGGAGTTTTACGAGCACCAGATACTCAGAAGCTCTCTACAAATCGCTTTCGAACAGGCAGAGGGACAACGAGATGAGGCGGGACGACCCCAAATCGATCTCCTGTGGCTGACGCGCATGACTCTCGTTCCGGTCACAGCAGCGGTGGTGGGTCTTGACGGGGTCGACAACGAAGCTGCAGTAATCCACCTAGAAGACATCAGCCGACGACTCGGTGAAGGTGCCTCCATCGAATGGTCCAATCGCGACCGAAAGGAAGTCATGAAGGAGGCCATGGAAGCCAAAGACGACCTTTTGGTCAACTTCTATAACGCTTCCCTTGAGCGCCGACGAGACCTGGTAGCCAGTTGCAAGGCTGGAGAAATCGAAGAGGACGACTTGCCGACAGACCTCCTCACTTTGGCGCTTCGAGAATCCTGGGATGACTTTGACGAAGACCTCTGGCTCAAGGAGGCCCTATTCTTCGTCGTCGCTTCGGCCAATACGACAACCCATGCCACACCTCATGTCTTTAACGAGATAGTCAATTGGCGGAATGAGAACCCTCAAGAATCACATCTTCTGGAACAAGAGGTCTTTATCCGACACGCAGTCGATGAAGCGCTTCGACTTCACGGACCTGTTCCTGCACTACTCCGACGAGCCCTGAAAGATGCAGAATCAATCGCAGGTCATTCGTTCCGTGCCAATGAAGACATCGGTTGCATGCTTGAATCCGCTAACACTGACCAGAACGTTTATGGCCCCCATTCTGCGGTCTTCGACCCGCATCGACCCGAATCCTTGGGGAGACGTGAGGCCCACGGCCTGAGTTTCGGTTCGGGTGCGCACATCTGTTCTGGTCGCCCTCTTGCTATTGGACTACCAACTTCCCGAGATGGCGGACCTGAGGTAATCGGCGTCCTTCCCCGCTTAATTGGCGAACTGCTCTCGCGAGGAGCAAGGTTGAATCCCGAGAATCCGCCCAGCTTCAGAAATGACACGCAAGCAGAGCGCTACGAAACCTACCCGCTGATCTTTGACGAATTGACCAATGAGTCTTTACAGCCCAGTTGACCAATAGGTCTTGTCTACTCCTTAGGAGACGTCAAAGATGAGCGAGTCTGGACTCCATGCTCGACAAGAAAACTCGCACCGCCTGGCTCGAGTAGCCACCGCGATCGCCTTGTGCCGGGAGCCCAGAGACGTCAGGTCGACGCCTTCACAAAGCGATCTCGTCTCATGCTGCTCGTAGCCTGCTTCGTTCCCTCGCACGAAAACGGAAATAGTCGAGAAGCCCCGGAGCTCGACGGATCTGCTCGTTCTCCAAGGGCCATTGCGCCGTGGGTTCAACTTTCAAACCCTTAGCCAGGGACTCTGCGATCTGAACGATGCGCCGTGAAGCCTCCTCGAGGAGAAAGTAGTCGTTCCCTCTGTAGGACAACTCGCCTCGATACGGTCGGTGGTGGGTGGAAATCAACGGTCCGGAGTCCACTCCCCCATCTATGCAGAAGATACTGAACCCGTTCTTCTCAGACTCGCCTAGGTATCGACACCAGAACGCGGAGTGCGCGCCTCGATACCAGGGAACAACTCCTGGATGGGATCCAATGACCCTCATGGGCGGAACCAGTTCCCGCACCTTCTTCTCGACCCAAAAGGGTGTGTCGCATACAAGAAACGCGGGGTCGAACTCTCTAATGAAACTGAGAGCTTCGACAGAGTGGTATGTCTCGGCCTTTAAGACGCCAACCCCCTGGAGGCTGGCTCGCTGAAGCAGCGATTCATGATCTTCATCTGGGTAGATCTGTTCGAGAAGTTCTCGATCTCGAGCACCATCGAGGAACCGATGGATAATGCCAACAACGATCTGGGAGAGCCGCCGAAGGATCCCGTGTCGACGGATGACTCGTCGCTCGGAGGCTAGGCGTGACGAAAAGCCGCTCTGCTCCACCACGACAACCCCGGCGGGGGGATGTTCAGACTCAATGAGGCAACGAAGCGTGTAAAGAGAACACTTGTCGCCCCCGACCAGCGCTACGTAGGAGAGACAATCGGAAGGCGAAGATCCATTCATGCCTCCCTCCTAGGGGTGGTGCCGCCGATGGAAAATGCCTTCCATACCTCGCGCTTGGCTCGACCAGCTAGATAGCGCATTCGATTCCGCTCCCAGCCCTGACCGCTGAATATGCGGACGATCCTCGCCTGGCCCATAGCTGCCTCGATGCAGTAACGACCAATCACTTTCGCTGTCGTCCTTGACCGATACACGCCCTGCCGCGGAGTCGAGGTATAGATCCTCGACAATCCGAGCTCAGGGGACTCAAGCCGCCTGATGGTCGCCGGTCTGATTTCGCCACCGGGAACCGAGAAAGTATCTACCTCAACACCGAGCAATTCCTCTAGCACTCCTTTGCTCTCTAAAACCTCATCGCGAAGTTGGACCTCGGGAAGGTCACAGAACGGCCCAGAATGGGTGTGGCTGTGGGAACCAACCACGTGTCCCATCGAACGGATAGCACGAATTTCGTCGCGGTCGAGGAAGTTCTCTCTACCTATCCAGTCCGTCACGATGAAAAACGTCGCGCGTAGCCCTTGACCTGCGAGGTATTCGGCCAGTAATAGGGCAGAACCGCCACCATCATCGGACGTGATCTCGACTCGTCCCGAAGTTCCCGGATCGGGTCCTCCAATCTCATCAAAGACCACTCCGTGATCGATTGCCGCCTCTAATCCACTTTTAAACACCCCAAGAGAGAGGAGGTATCTCGATCCTCCATCAAGCATCCCTCGACGGTTCGATTCCTCGAAATCGTGAACCAGGATCGCGCGATGACCGGTATTCACTGCCACGTGCGAACTGTAGAGCGACTTCGACCTGCGCTAGCTCATCGTTGAGTAGCGATGAGCAAGCGGGTGCCTAGCTATAGGCCCTGAGTTCGGCGTCGAACCCTAAGCGTTGAAGGATTTCTCCGTCCCCGTACATTCTGGATCCAACCATGTGATTGATTTGAGATTCGTGGTTCCAAGGACCAACAGGCGCCCGGGTGTACCCAACTTCGCTCAGCACGGCCCCGTCGTGCCACCTAGAATTGGCAATGCCACAGAGGCATCGTTCCGCGAAAACACAGTTTGGCTACCAGAATGGCTACCAGCGGCTTTCAGACAACCAGTTTGAAAGCCACCAGAACCGCATAACCGCAGGTCAAAGCGTGGACCGTACTGGACTTGAACCAGTGACCTCCCGCGTGTGAGGCGGGCGCTCTAGCCAACTGAGCTAACGGTCCGCTGGGCGACGAGGGTACCCCCGCGGCCAACGGATCAGTCAGGGCGTTGGCGTTCCCGGCGGCGCTAAACACACCTGTTCGGTCCGCGATGGTAGAACCACCGCGATTGCATCAACTGGGCACGTGGTCCCAGTAACGCCACGTCCGACAATCACAGGAGTATCAACCGTGCAAGGCACCACCTGGACCGTCGAGGCCACCTTTACGCAGCGCCCGACATCCATTCTGGGTGGCACCTCCCCGCCTCCACCAAGGACGGCCGTAGCAATAAGGATCCCCAGCAGTAGCAGCACAGTCAGCGCGACCGGTGCTACCCGGAGGGCACAGCCCGCGGCCGGAGACACGATGACATCATCGAAGGCGTCGCCCCGCCGACCGTGCACTCGATCATCTGATGAGCCTCCAGGCGGAGCGGCGGCCGAGTTCAACGGCTTCCGGTCCAAGTCGTAGGCCTCACGACGTACTGGGTCGCCTAGGACTCGCCATGCCTCGTTGACCGTCGCCATGCGCTCGGCAGCGAGATCCCGCTCCTCCGGATCCGACACTCGGTCAGGATGGTTGCGACGAGCTAAGTCCCGGTATGCCGCCCGGATGTGCTCAAACGAAGCATTTTCGGCAACGCCCAGAACGCAATAGTGGTCGAAGTGACCAGACACGCGGCCACCCTAGGGCCCGTCCTCCCGTTGCCGAGGTCAGGAGCGCCCGGTCCTAAAGCACTTGGCTCTAGCGTGCGGGGCGTGAATGCCGCTGATGACCTCGCCTGTCCGAACTGCGGTGAGGATGACGATCTGGCTGGCCGAAAGACAGGGACGCCGGACTCTCCGACCATCACCGTCACCTGCGGCTGCTGCCAACTGTCCTGGGAGCGAGACCTCCGACCGCGATGCAGCACCTGTGGCTCTGCCGACGTCCGCGTGGCGCTCCAATCGATTGTCGACAAGTCGCGGGGCACGCAGCTGTCTATTCAGTCAATGCGGGTCATTCACCTGTGCCCAACTTGCGACCCAGAGCGACTGACCGACTGGAACCAGACAAACTCGCCGCTATCCCCCGAGGAGCTCCCCCACGACGTCAACTGAGTTGACGATGGATCTTTAAGCCAGTCAGTTATTCCTTCAAGAGGCCCTCGGCCACTTTTTCGAGTCCAGTTACTCGGCTTCCCTTCACTAACACTGCATCGCCCGCGCCGAGGTCTAAAGCTGTCAGCCACGTCCTCGCTGCATCGACGCCGTCCACGATCTCAGATTTCTCGGCGCCGTAGAGGTCTGTTCCTACGGCAAGAACGTCGATACCGAGAGAGGCAGCCCTTACAGCGACGGCAACATGAGCATCCGGTGAATCGTCTCCCAGTTCAGCCATCAGTCCGAGCACGGCAATCTTGCGGCCTGATCCGGGCAATGCAGCTAGCGCTTCCAAAGCGGCCACCACCGAAGTTGGGTTGGCGTTGTACGCGTCGTTGACCACGGTGCACCCACCTGATGCCTCGACAACCTCCATTCGCCACGGAGAGACGCCTGCGTCCATCAGACCAGCGGCGATGTCATCAAGACCGACTCCCTCAACGAGACCAACGGCCGATGCGGCCAAGGCATTCGTCACCATGTGAGCACCGCGGGCTTCGAGGTGCACGTCGGTCCGACCCCACGGACTTTCCATACGAAAGGACGGTCGAAGCGCCGCGTCAAGCTGGATGTTCGAGGCACGGACTTCGCCACGGACACCAAAAGTCAGAATCGGACACCGGGCCCGCCTGGCCTGGACCAAGGCCTCGGGAACATCGGCGGTGACTACGGCACAGCCGTTGGGTGGCAGCGCATCGAATATCTCTCCCTTGGTGTCGGCCACAGCTTCCAGAGATCCAAAGACTTCGGTATGGGCAGCGGCCACCGTTATCAGGACTCCCACATCAGGTTGGGCCACCTCGACGAGACGGCCGATATCGCCAATCGATCGAGCTCCCATCTCAACCACTACATGTCGAACGTCGGTCGGCGCACCAACGAGGGTGAGTGGCACTCCAATATCATTGTTGAACGACTGACGGCTCGCATGAACTAGGCCACTATTTCCGAGTACGGCCGACAACAGATCCTTGGTCGAGGTCTTGCCAACACTTCCCGTTATCCCCACCACCCGACCACCGTCGACACCAATGGACCGGCGGGCTGCGGTCCCCAAATTGGTCAAAGCCTCCGACGTGTCAGCCACGCGGATAGCGGTCTTTCCGTCGGAGCCTGAAGCAACCCGGTGTGTCAAGTAAGCCGACGCACCGGCTGCCAACGCTTCGGCGATGAAAGCGTGTCCATCGCGTTCGGCGACTAATGGCACGAATAGGCAGCCGGGAGTCACAGAACGCGAGTCCTGGGTGGCCCCATCAATTTCTACGTCCGGACCGACCAACTCCCCCGCAGTCACCGCCGCCACCTCTGACGCCCAGATTCTCACAGTGCCCGGAACCTCATGGACCGTGACCCTACGATGCCAGCGTGGTTGATCGTCGTCGTCTCGTGGTGCTCTTTGGAGGCCGAAGTGCCGAGCACCACGTGTCCTGTATCTCAGCAGCCCACGTGGCTTCGGCTGCCGACCCCAACCGTTTCGAGGTAATTCCGGTAGGCATCGACCTCGACGGACGTTGGGTGCTCGCCGAATCGTCGGCCTCTGCCCTCGCCGCAGGAGAAATACTCGAGTGTCTGAACCCGACCGGACCCGACTGGGACCCGCTTCCTTCGCTAAAAGCCCTGGCCAGTGAAGCTGGCATACCGGTCGTCTTCCCTGTTGTGCATGGCCCGCTTGGCGAGGATGGAACCGTACAAGGCCTCCTCGAACTAGCTGACGTTCCTTATGTGGGGGCCGGTGTTCTCGGTTCAGCACTGGCCATGGACAAATTGACCGCCAAGGAGGTATTGGCCTTCCATGGCATACCCCAGGCCAAATACCGGGGACTCCATGCAGAACGCCTCGCCAACCCCGACTCCGAAGGCCATCATGCGTTACTTGAGGAGCTTCTAATGGAACTCGGCCCGACCGTGTTCGTGAAGCCAGCCAATCTGGGGTCATCAGTCGGCGTGTCGCGAGCTACCGACATCGGCTCGCTAGATGCGGCACTTGCTACCGCTGCCTCTTATGACGAATGGGTGGTGGTCGAGGAGGCGATAGTCGGCCAGGAAATCGAATTGGCCGTGCTCGGGAACCGCTCCCCACAAGTCTCCGGTCCTGGGGAGATCCGACCAGGAGCTGACTTCTATAGCTACGCCGACAAGTACGAGTTAAGCGAAGCGGAGCTCTTGGTGAACCCCGAACTGGACCCCGAGGTGTCCGTGGGATTCCAAAACTTGGCCGCTCGCGCCTATCTGGCGCTGCGTTGCACCGGCATGGCGAGAGTTGACTTCTTCCTCGCTGAGGACGGAAGGATGCTCCTCAACGAGGTCAACACCATCCCGGGCTTTACTCCGATCTCGATGTACCCGAGGCTCTGGCAGGCTGCCGGGCTGTCGTCTCGGGCTCTTGTCAGCCGCCTCGTGGACCTAGCCTTGGACCGACACGCCCGACGGCGCCGTAACACCAGTCGTTAATCATTGTTGGTTTCATCGGCAATCGATCAGGCGCTCAGATCCAGCGACGAACGCAAGAACCGCAGCAATTCAGCACGCCGCTGCACAACTGGCCGCAAGGTGGGACCCACACCTGCCGCCCGGAGCACCTCGATCTCGGTAGCCACACCAACCACGGTCGAATAGGCGCTCAAAAGCAGCAACTGAGCGTCGGTGCGGCGCATTCGCCCAGCCGCCATCTCGTCCTCCATCCAGCGCCGGGCGCGAGCCATTAATGGCTCCAAATGAGTGCGTAACCTGGCAGCTCCCGGCGAACCGGGTCGACTCACCTCGCGAAGCAGGCCAAGCAAAACGGGCTTTTCAAGAGCGATGCGAAACACGACCCGGACCATGGCCTCCACCCGATCCCAATCGCTAGTGGATACTGCTCTGGCCTCGGACAGCACGTGCTCAAGAGCTGCGGTTAGTTCACCAGTACACCGGTCAACTACCGCGTCAAGTAGTCGTCGCTTGGACACAAAGTGGTAGAGGATCGTCTGCTTGCGGATACCAAGACCGGCTGCAAGGTCATCTAGGGACGTTCCGTCGTATCCCGCTGTGCCAAATGATGCAAGGGCGGCATCCAGCACTAACTCCCTGGTATTTCCCCTGGCCTCGCGCATCTCGGTGGAAGCCACAACTAAACCGTAGCCCTGATCCTGACCATCTGGTAGAGAGCCTGACCATCTGGTAGAAAACGTCCTGTGATACCCGAAGCCTTGGCGGGGCGGCGAATCGCCGTCACGGGAAGCACCGGCTTCCTCGGCACCGCGCTCATAGAGCGACTCCTTCGATCAGCCCCTGAATGTGATTTGGTGCTCATCGTCCGACCTGGTCGTCGCGGCGCTATCCGGAGGGTTGAGCGAGACATACTCCGAAACGACGCATTTGACGGCCTGCGCGAGCACCTCGGCGCTGATGGCTTCGCCGAGATGGCTGCTCGCCGGATCACCGCCGTTGCGGGCGACGTCACTATCGACGGTCTCGGTCTCGATGACCACGGTCGAAACGCTCTGGCCTCCTGCGACATAGTCATCCACTCGGCTGCCGCGGTCAGCTTCGACTCTCCACTGGACCAAGCTGTCGAGGTCAACCTGCTCGGACCTGTCCGCATTGTCGAGACACTGTCTGAACTCGGTGTGGCCCCCCACCTTGTGGCTGTCTCCACTTGCTACGTAGCCGGTAGTCGACGTGGAAGCGCTCCTGAGCAGCCAGTCGACGACAGTCCGTTTTTCGTCGACGTCGACTGGAGGACCGAGGTCGATGCTGCCCGACGCATCCGACGGGAAACGGAAACAGCCAGCCGAACCCCCAGTGCGTTGGCTGATTTTCGTAGCCAGGCCCGTGCTGAACTCGGCGCGGCCGGCATTCCGAGCCTCGCCGACAAAACCGAGCAGTTGCGGTCCCGATGGGTTGACGACCGCATGGCCGAGGCCGGAGTTGCCCGCGCCTCGTCCCTCGGTTTTCCGGATGCCTACGCCTACACCAAGGCCCTGGGCGAAATCGCCACAGCCGAGGTAGCTGGCAACGTCCCCGTCAGCGTGGTCCGCCCAGCCATCATCGAATCAGCTTTGGCCGAACCGTCGCCAGGGTGGATTCGAGGCTTTCGGATGGCTGAGCCGGTCATCATCTCCTATGCCCGCGGCCTGCTAAAAGAATTCCCTGGTGTCCCCGAGGGCACCATCGACGTCATTCCAGTTGACCTCGTTGTGGCTGCCATCTGCGCCATCGCCGCACGCGGGCCGTTAGGACCCGACGACGGTCCTGACATTGTCCAAGTCGCATCAGGTGCCGTAAACCCGCTGCGATACGGAAAACTCGTCGACCTGGTCCGAGAGTGGTTCACTGAGCACCCCATCTACGACGAGCTCGGCCAGCCCATCCCGGTTCCCGAGTGGTCCTTTCCGGGCCGTGGCCGCGTCAAGAAGCAACTCGAGCGGGCCGGAGTCATGCTGGATCGGGCTCAAAAAATCTTTGGGGTGCTACCCGTTAGGGGACGTCAAGCCGAGATCGGTGCGCGCCTTGAGGAGCAACGCGAGTTAGTTCGGCGGGCTGAAGGCTACGTCGACCTCTACGGCGCATACGCGGAGTGTGAGGCCCTCTACGAACTGGACCGACTGTTAGCCCTCTGGGACAGTCTTTCCGAAGAGGACCAAGCCACTTTCTGTTTTGACCCCCGGATAATCGACTGGGACTTTTACGCCCCTGAGGTCCACCTGCCCTCGGTGGTGAAGGCTGGTCGGGTCCCGATGAAACCACCGGCTCGGGGTGGCGAAAGCCGGGAGGCACGGCTGCGACGTCAAGTACTGGCCGATGATCGACATCTAGCCGCCTTCGACCTCGAGAACACGCTCATTGCCTCAAACGTTGTGGCTAGTTATGCGTGGTTGGGCAGTCGACACCTCAGCGGACGGGACCGAGTTCGCTTCGTCGCCGGCCTCGTAGCCGAAGCCCCTGCGCTCCTATCGCTCGACCGCAAGGACCGCAGTGACTTCCTGCGCTACTTCTACCGGCGGTACGAGGGCGCTCCAGTCGAACAGATCACCCACGACTCGCTAGAAAAATTCAGTGAGATGATTCTCGCCAAGTCTTTCCCAACAGCTATCCGACGAGTCCGAGAACACCGCTCTCTCGGACACCACACCGTTCTTATCACCGGAGCACTGGACTTCGTAGTCGAGCCGTTTCGTCCCCTTTTCGACCACATCGTGTCGGCCCAGTTGGGTGTAGCTGACGGAACCTACGACGGCCGCCTGACCGCTGTCCCACCGACCGGAGAGGCCCGCTACCAAGCCCTCATCGACCATGCCGACAAACATGATCTGGACCTCCGCGAGTCCGTTGCCTACGCCGACTCAGCCAGTGACCTCCCCATGCTCGAAGCGGTTGGCTTTCCGGTAGCCGTCAACCCGGAGACCCGTCTGGCCGGTATTGCTCGTAAGCGAGGCTGGCTGGTCGAGGACTTCCGCAAGTCACCGGGCATGCACCGCAACCTCCTACCTCTGGCTCCGACGATCCATTCTGGAACCAGTCGATGAAAGCCCTCCAGTTCCGCCGGAACCTCCCCCGCTATGCGGCCGCCCGTTTGGCCGGCGGCCTAGTGCCAGGACGCGGCGCAGCAGTGGGGCCCTTGAAACTTGTTGACTTGGAAGTGCCGACGGCACCCGGACCGGACTGGGTCCGAGTTCGACCCAGGCTGTCGGGAATCTGCGGCTCAGACCTGGCAACCGTAGATGGTCGATCAGCCCGATACTTCGAACCCCTGGTGTCATTTCCGTTCGTACCCGGCCACGAGGTTGTCGGGGATCTCGACGACGGCAGCCGAGTGGTTCTCGAACCGGTCCTAGGGTGCGTCAGCCGCAATCTCCACCCAACATGTCGACCCTGCGCTCAAGGCAACCTTGGCAACTGCGAGCACACCGCCTTTGGCGATCTTGAACCGGGTATCCAGACTGGGTCATGCCATGACACCGGAGGTGGATGGGCGACGGCATTCACCGCCCACCCTTCACAACTCCACCCGGTGCCTGACCACATCGACGACGAAGCGGCGGTCATGATCGAACCAACGGCCTGTGGTGTTCACGCCGCACTGGCAGCCGAGATCCCTGAAGACAGCGTGGTCGCCGTTCTCGGCACCGGCACTTTGGGCCTCGTAACCCTTGCGGCCATAAGAGCCCACGCCTCGCCGCGCACCGTGGTGGCTACCGGTCGCTACCCCGACCAACGTCGACTCGCTGAAGAATTTGGAGCCGAACAAGTGGTCAAGCCGGCCGAAATCCGGCGGGCGATTCGGCGCATCACTGGTAGCCGAGCCATCGGCGCCCCAAGCCTCGGCGAAAGTTCCACCGAGGGGGTCGTCGACCGTCTCACCGGGGGCGCCGACGTAGTGGTGGACTGTGTCGGCTCGTCGGCCAGTCTCACTGACGCTCTGGCCATTGTTCGCCCACGCGGTCGTATCGTGCTGGTCGGCATGCCCGCCGAGGTCTCTCTTGAACTCACGCCCCTTTGGCACCGAGAGATCACCCTTGTTGGGGCCTACACCTACGGTGCTGAGACACTCCCTGACGGCTCGAAACGCCGAACCTTCGAACTGGCAGCCGAGTTGGTTGCCGACGCCGGACTCGGCTCACTGGTTACCGCCACCTACCCACTCTCTCGTTATGTGGACGCACTTGAGCACGCAGCTGCAGCGGGTCGCCGCGGCGCTACCAAAATCGTCTTTGACATGCGCGACGAAAAGGAGCGCCAAAAGTGACCGGCAACCTCGCCCCCCGTCCCGGCTTCATCCTCGATGTTGATCGGAGTAGCCCGCCGATCGTTTTCCACCACGGTGAGGGCTTCCGCCTCGAGAAACTGCCAGCTGGCCGTTCCCGAGTCATCTACCCTGCCGAACCTTTAGAGGGACTGCCCGATCCCGACAGCGCTATCCGCCAAGCCCTCCTGAACCCGCTAGGCGACTCCAAGCCACTCCCCGCCCTCTTAAAGCCGGGCATGAAGCTGACAATCGCGTTCGATGACATCTCGCTGCCTCTACCTCCTATGCGACGACCCGACATCCGTCAACGGGTCATCGAGGAAGTCCTAGACCTAGCCGCGGCGGCCGGTGTAGACGACGTCCACCTGATCGCCGCACTAGCTATTCACCGACGCATGACAGAGGACGAGCTCCGCCACGCTGTCGGAGACCGTGTCTACGACGCCTTCGCTCCTGACGGCCGCCTCTACAACCACGACGCCGAGGATCCCGACGGCATGATCCTCCTCGGTGAGACACCACACGGCGAAGAGGTTCAATTCAGTCGGCGAGCCGCCGAGAGCGACCTCGTGGTGTACGTCAACATAAACCTCGTTTCGATGGACGGCGGGCACAAAAGCACGGCTACAGGACTTTCCGGCTACACCGGCTTGCGCCACCACCACAATGTCCACACCATGCAGCGTTCCCGATCCTTTATGGACCAAGAGAACTCGGCACTACACGCCTCCAACTGGCGGATGGGAAAAATCATCCGCGACGCTGGAGTGAAGATCTTTCAGATCGAGACCACTGTCAACAACAATACGTTCGGCCGCGAGGGCCCTCTCGCCTTGCTCCAAAAACGGGAGTGGGAGTGGTCAACCCGGGACCGCCTGCAGTTTCTCGGCATGAAGCACGGCCTCGACGCCATGCCAACAAAAGCGAAGCGAAAGATTTTTTCATCGTGGCAGGCGCCCTACGCGCTGACATCAGTTCAGGCCGGCGAGGTGGAGGCGGTGCACGAGGTAACCACAGCCAATGTGTACAAACAGCATCTTGTTCCGGTCGAAGGCCAAACCGACGTGCTGACGATGGGTCTTCCGTACATCTGCCCTTACAACGTCAACTCAATCATGAATCCGATACTGGTCATGTGCCTGGGACTCGGGTACTTCTTTAACCTCTACAAGGGAAAGCCGCTTGTACGAGAAGGCGGCGTTCTCATCATGAGCCACCCCACGCCTTGGGAGTTCCATCCGGTTCACCACCCCAGTTACATCGACTTCTTCGAGCAAGTTCTGGCCGACACCACCGACCCGGTCGAAATCGAGAAGAAATACGAAAAACAGTTCGCCGAAGACGAGTGGTACATCCATCTGTACCGGAACTCGTACGCCTACCACGGCGTCCACCCGTTCTACATGTGGTATTGGGGCAGCCACGCCCTGCAGCACCTCGGCCGAGTAATAGTCGTGGGCGGTGACCCAGCCGCCGTGCGGCGTCTGGGGTTTACGCCGGCCTCCACGCTGCAGGACGCTCTGGAGATCGCATCCGACGTAGTCGGCCCGCAGCCCACAGTGACCCACATCAAGAACCCGCCGATCCTCATGGCAGACGTCACCTAACCCCTGAACCGAACGGAAGACCAGTCAGTGAACCCTCTAGGAGACTTGATCGGACGCCTGAGAGCGACGATTTCCTACTCGGGTTTCCCATGGCGCGCCGCGCCCGTGCCGACCGGAATGAAACCTCCGACGCCCTTGAAGGGACTCGGCGCCGACTACGACACGACCTGGGCCCGCCGATACCCAGCTCGTCTGACCCGTGCCGCGATTGTTGAATCAATAATGCGACCCACCATCGCCGCACTAGCTTCACCGGACCGACGAGGGCTTGACCGTCTCGATGAGGTCAACGGCCCGGTCGTCTTCGTCGCCAACCACCACAGCCACGCAGACACCCCTCTGCTGCTGACATCTATTCCCGAGCCCTGGCGTCACCGGATTGTGGTGGGTGCAGCCGCGGACTACTTCTTCAGCAATCGTGCCTCGAGTGCCATCTCTGCGTTGGCAATCGGTGCAGTGCCGATCGAGCGGAGCAAAGTGGGGCGGCGGTCCGCCGACATGGCCCGCGACCTCATTGGCGAGGGCTGGTCGATGCTGCTGTACCCAGAAGGTGGCCGCAGCCCTGATGGCTGGGGTCAGGAGTTCCGGGGCGGCGCAGCCTTTCTGGCCATCCGCTGCGACGTGCCAGTAGTGCCTATTCACCTTCAGGGCACAGGCCAGATCCTCCGCAAGGGCCGGACCCTTCCCCGACCCTCGCGCACCACTGTCACCTTCGGCGACCCGCTAGTGGCCAAAGAGGACGAAAACGCCCGCGCCTTTGCCATACGACTACAGGCGGCCGTGGCCGCACTCGGAGATGAAGCCACGTCCGACTGGTACACGGCGCGAATTAGGGCCCATGCCGGCACCTCGCCCGGCCTCACCGGACCCGATGTGGGCGCCTGGCGGCGGGCATGGGCTCTTGGCGGCCGCGATCGCCACTCACGACGGCGTCGCTGGCCGAAGCTCTAACCGTCATCCCCAAGGTGACCACCCCGACCGCCAGCACGGTCACAACTTTCGAAATTCTTTGGGTCCAGACTGCCGGCTGGCCCGAACCAGAGTCGGTATTCTTCGAAAGATCTAGGGAAATACGATCATTTTCGTAATTCGTCGTCGTACCGAAAGACCAGCAACCACAAGCCCGGCAGATTCCTCTTAGGAGATTCCCTAATGACCGTCGCCTCATCCACCCCTATCGGATTGATACAAGACGTCTACTCGACCCTCGACGATCGCGTGGCCGCCGGTCGCCGTCGTTTAGGCAGGGCTCTGACTGTCGCCGAAAAAGTACTGATCAACCACCTCAGCGATCCTGAGGGCGCTGGCATGGAAAGAGGAGTGTCCTACGTAGACCTCCTGCCCGACAGGGTAGCCATGCAAGATGCCACCGCCCAGATGGCTTGGCTCCAGTTCATGACCGCAGGCCTCGACAAGGTGCACGTTCCGACCACTACACACTGCGATCACCTCATCCAAGCTCGGGACGATGGCAAAACCGACCTGGCTGCTGCCATAGACGGTAATCAGGAGGTCTACGACTTTCTCGCCTCGGTGTCTGCCCGATACGGCGCCGGATTCTGGGAACCCGGCTCGGGAATTATTCACCAAGTCGTCCTCGAGCAGTACGCCTTTCCCGGCGGGATGATGATCGGCACCGACAGCCACACCCCCAACGCCGGCGGCGTCGGCATGGTGGCTGTGGGAGTGGGCGGCGCCGACGCCGTGGACGTGATGACTGGCTTCCCTTGGAACGTTCGCTGGCCGAAGCTCATCGGCGTCAATCTGACCGGCGAGTTGGATGGCTGGGCCGCCCCAAAGGACGTGATCTTGAAGGTAGCCGACATCCTCACAGTGAAAGGCGGGACCGGCGCCATCGTCGAGTACTTCGGCCCAGGTGCCCGCAGCCTGTCGGCCACCGGTAAGGCGACTATCTGCAACATGGGAGCTGAAATTGGTGCAACCACGTCGATCTTCGCCTACGACGACGCCATAGCCCGATATCTCAAAGCGACCAACCGGGAAAACGTTGCGGATGCAGCCAATGTCGTGGCCCACCACCTGCGAGCTGACGACGAGGTGGAGGCCGATCCAGGCTCCTACTTCGATCAAGTCATCGAAATCAACCTGTCTACCCTGTCGCCACAAATCAACGGCCCTCATACCCCCGACTTGGCCCGTCCAGTAGCGGAGTTGGGTGCCGAAGCAGAACGCGAAGGTTGGCCGTTAGACGTCAGCGCCGGCCTGATTGGCTCGTGCACCAATTCCAGCTACGAAGACATCACCCGCGCGGCGAGCATCGCCCGCGACGCCGTAGCCAAGGGCCTGACAGCCAAGGCCCCACTGCTCGTTACGCCGGGTTCAGAACAGGTTCGAGCCACCATCGAGCGAGATGGCCTGCTAGCTGACTTCGAGGCCCTCGGTGCCCGGGTCTTGGCCAATGCGTGCGGCCCGTGTATCGGCCAATGGGACCGCCAAGACCTCGGTGACGGTGTTCCCAACTCGATCGTCACCAGCTACAACCGGAACTTCCCAAAGCGCAACGACGGCTATGCGTCCACGCATGCCTTCGTAACGTCGCCAGAGACGGTGATCGCCCTGACCATCGCTGGTCGACTCGACTTCGACCCGGCAACCGACAGTCTCATCAACGATGCCGGTGACGCGGTCTACCTGACCGTCGGCGCTGGCGAGGAACTGCCGTCGGCCGGCTTCGACCCTGGCGAGGAGACCTTTCATGCTCCGCCGGAGGACGGTTCGTCAGTCGAAGTTGCTGTTTCGCCGACCAGTGACCGCCTCCAACTCCTAACTCCGTTTCCCGCGTGGGATGGCGCCGACCTGACCCACATGACGGTATTGGTCAAGGCGCTCGGAAAGTGCACCACCGACCACATCTCGATGGCTGGCCCATGGCTGAAGTATCGAGGCCATCTCGAGAACATCTCTGGCAACCTGTACATGGGTGCCGTAAACGCCTTCACCGGTGAAGTCGGAATCGGCTGGGACGCCACTGACAGTGCTAGTCGAACGTATCCAGAGATCGCCCGCCGGTACCACGAAGCAGGAATCGCCTGGGTGGCCATCGGAGACGAGAACATGGGCGAGGGTTCATCGCGGGAACACGCAGCCATGGAACCCCGCTTTCGGGGTGCGAAGGCGGTCATCGCCCGTTCATTCGCGCGAATTCACGAGACCAATCTAAAGAAGCAGGGCGTACTGCCTCTCACCTTCGCCGACCCGGCCGACTACGACCGCATCGGACCCACCGACAAGGTCTCGGTTATCGGCTTAGCCGAACTTGCTCCCGACAAGCAGGTCGAGGTGGTCATCACCACACCGGAAGGCTCCGAGAACCGGATCACCACCAACCACACGTTCTCAGCCAACCAGATCGAATGGTTCAAGGCGGGCAGCGCCCTAAACCTGATCCGGCAGAGATCCGGGAACTAGCTCTCCCTCGGGTCCGCAGGCCGATCTAGGTCGGATTCGAACCGACTCACTCCCCGTCGGGCACAAGTTGGGCGTTGACCGCCACGTCACCAGTCCACGCCCATAACAACACACAGGTCTCGTCACCGAACCTTTGAGCATGCCGCTCCCACGCGTCATGGTGGACCGACTCCCCGACCGCCTTTGGCTCCCAAGGTCCGTTGCCCCTCTGAAAAAGAGCCGAACCGTGAAGGACGTGATAAGTCTCCTCAGCCGGATGCTCATGGCGAGGGTAGTGCAGACCCGCCCCCCAAATACCAAGACCGGCGCTGGCGACCGTCGACTCGACCAGACCTCCCGGTCCAACAACCCGGACATAGCCGTAGTTGTTGAGAAAATTCTGTGGCAGCGTCTCCGCGTAGGAGGGTGTCTGGATCCACCGCAGAACAGGGCCTGCTGCGACGAAAGCCCGTAAGACCTCAGTAACTCCATCCGCGTCGCTCTCAGTTTCAATCTGGGCCAACAACTGACCTACCGGGAGATACACCGGCTCGGGATCCTCCACCGAATCAGTTCGGAGCGCCTCTCCCAAGTGTCCACCTACTTCGGCGAGCATTGGAAAGCGTGCGGCGTCTGCATGGCCCTCATAGAAATTTGCAAGGGCGGCAACCAGGTCGCGCCGCAGGTCGACTGTCATCGCCGGAGTCAAAGAGTCGGCAAACAGTTGAAGGCGAGCACGTCGCTTAAGACGCAGTCAGACGTGGCGGAGTCGGTAGCCGCGGTTGCGAGCCTCAGCCAGTGTGTCCGGGCCAAAGCAGAGACATCGCTCACTTGCCATCAGTTCGTCAAGCACAACTGACATGGCTTCCTCGTCGGTGACCTCGTCTAGGTCATAAACCTGTTGGGTCCGCTTGTCGCCGACGAAACGGCAATGAGTGAAAGCCGAGGGTCTTTCCATTGGAATGCAGGCTAATCGGGTCACCTCATCCTCGAACCACTCGTTGACTCCTCCGACCAGACGCGAGACGGGGGCGCGGCCATAAGCCACGCCCCCGTCTAATCGCTTGTTTGACCATTAGGCCAACTGAAAGTCCCGGGAGGACCATTCGTGCCGGCGGGGACCAGAGCCGGCGGTCGTCTCCCGAGGGTGGATCGGCGGGAATTCGCCGAGTGGTCCAGTGCCGCTCAGCGGCCGTCCACCTCCGAAGTCCCCAGTCGACTGTCATTGATATTGCTTTTGATCTGGACCACCTCCTCTCCTCGGTAACCGCGACCTTACGCTCCCGCGCCGAGTGATGCTGGAAATCCTTCAACAGAGCAAGTGTGTATCCGTCCCCAGCGGTGCACCCAATTCACGCCGGCCCAACCTCACCCGCAAAAATTCAACAACCGCCATCGTTTTCCGACCCACGCCAACCACTGGACTCCACCATGCCAATCGGAACGGTCATCGCCCTACCCGACGCACCCAGTGCCGCATGGACCAAGTAATTGACGTTGCTGCGTTGAACGGGCACCCCTGACCAGAACCAGTCCTAATCGGGTGGAGCGTCTCCGGAAAGCACCTCCTGTAAGTTCCCCGCTTCGACAGCCAGCTGGTCGGCCACATCGTTCCACCGGTCGCCCGAGTGTCCCTTGACCCACTCAAACGTCACGTTGCCTCGCTCTACCACGGCCTGAACCAGCGGCTCCCACAGGTCCCGGTTGGCTACTGGCTCCCTTCTCGCGTTGACCCAACCCTTGCGGATCCAGTTCTCCCACCACCCGTCGCGGAAGCAGTGCACGACGTATGTCGAATCGCTGACCACGACTAGAGGCCCTTCGAAATGCCCGACCGCCTCCAGGGCGGCCGTCAACTCCATCCGCTGGTTGGTGGTTCTGGCAGCAAAGCCGGCAGCGAAGGGTCCGTCTGGCACCACCCACGCCCATCCACCAGGCCCCGGATTCCCTGAACAGGCACCATCGGTATATACACGGCTCACGGGCGGCGACCCTAGCGACGCCCCTGAGAGCCAACGCGTACCCCATTGGGATGATCCGAAGCATGGCAAGATACGAGGGTGATCGATGGATTCACCCACCAACTACCCGACGGTGACCCAGCGGAGACAAAGGAGTGGATTGACTCCTTCGACGCACTAGTCGACCGGTCCGGCCGGCGGCGGGCTCGATTCATGCTCGCCAAACTGCTGGAACGAGCCGGTGAACTGAACGTCGGCAATGCCCCACCGACGTGGACCCCCTACCTCAACACAATCGCCACCGAAGACCAGCCTTGGTTCCCTGGTGACGAGCACATCGAACGGCGCATCCGAGCGTTTATACGGTGGAACGCCGCAGCGATGGTCATCAACGCCAACAAAACCGCCGACGGCATCGGCGGCCACCTGTCAACCTTCGCCTCGTCGGCTTCTTTGTACGAGGTCGGTTTCAACTGGTTCTTCCGAGGAAAGGACGACGGCAGACCCGGCGACCACATCTACTTCCAAGGCCATGCCGCCCCTGGCGTATACGCCCGGGCCTATCTCGAGCGACGTCTCGAGGATCACCACCTCAACCAGTTCCGAATGGAAATCGGCGGCGGTGGCCTATCGAGTTACCCCCATCCCCGCCTCATGCCCGACTTCTGGGAGTTCCCTACCGTGTCAATGGGCCTCGGCCCGATCAACTCGATCTACCACGCCAGATTCAACCAGTACCTCCAGAACCGCCGAATCGATAACACCTCAGAGAGCCGAGTGTTCTGCTTCCTAGGTGATGGCGAATGCGACGAACCGGAGACTCTGGGCGCTATCTCGCTAGCGGGCCGGGCCGGGCTAGGGAACCTGGTGTGGGTCGTCAACTGCAATCTTCAGCGCCTTGACGGACCTGTCCGCGGAAACGGGCAGATCATCCAGGAGTTGGAGGGTGTATTCCGCGGCGCTGGCTGGAACGTGCTGAAGGTGATTTGGGGATCAGAGTGGGACGAACTGATCGGCGCCGACGTGGACGGCGTACTGTTAAACAAGTTCAACACGACCGTCGACGGTGAATACCAGCGTCTAGCCGTCGAAGGTGGCGACTACATCCGCGAGCACTTCTTCGGCCCGGACCCGCGCCTGCGGGCCATGGTCGAACACCTTTCCGACCAGCAGTTGGCCGACCTGCCCCGCGGTGGTCACGACTACCAAAAGGTCTATGCCGCCTACCGCCATGCCACCGAGGAGAACGACGCCCCCACAGTCATCCTCGCCAAGACCATAAAGGGTTGGACGCTCGGCGAGGGCTTTGAGGCCCGCAATGCCACCCACCAGATCAAAAAGATGTCAACTAACGAATTGATGGCTCTGCGCGAACGCCTCCACCTCGAGGACGAGATTCCCGAATCGGCCCTGACCGGTGACCGGGCGCCCTACTACCGGCCGGACGAAGGCAGTCCCGAGTACGAGTACATGATTCAGCGCCGGCGGGCGCTCGGTGGCTCGATTCCCAAGCGTCGGATTCGAGACCGCCGCCCCTTGACGATGCCCAATTCGTCAACTTTCGACAGCCTCACCAAGGGTTCAGAAGGCCGGGCCGTTTCGACCACCATGGCTATGACCAACCTGATGCGGGACCTGATGCGCGACGAAAACTTCGGCCCGCGGGTGGTTCCCATCGTTCCCGACGAAGCCCGAACCTTCGGCATGGACTCCCTGTTCAGGGAGTTCGGCATCTATGCCCCTTTCGGCCAACTCTACGAGCCGGTCGACCACGAGTTGCTGCTGTCATATAGCGAGAGCACCGATGGCCAACTGATCGAAGAGGGCATCACTGAGTGCGGGTCGATGTCCAGTTTCATCGCTGCGGGGACCAGTCACGCCAACCTCGGCGTACCCATGGTGCCCTTCTACACCTTCTACTCGATGTTCGGCTTTCAGCGGGTAGGTGATTCAATCTGGTCGGCAGCAGACTCCCGAGCCCGGGGCTTTCTCTTAGGGGCAACGGCCGGACGAACCACGCTGGCCGGTGAGGGACTCCAGCATCAAGATGGCCATAGCCTTCTTCTGGCCACCACCGTTCCAGCCTGTCAGGCTTTCGATCCGGCCTTCGCCTACGAATTGGCCGCCGTCATCGAAGACGGGCTCGCCCGCATGTACGGAAATAACGACCCGGCCGAAAACGAGGATGTTTTCACCTATGTGACCCTCTACAACGAGGTCTATGAGATGCCTCCCCGACCCGATCACATTTCGAACACTGATGTGGTCCGCGGCCTTTACGCCTGGGCAGACGCCCCTGACGTGGCCGACTGCCGAGGGCAGGCCACCCTGATCTTTTCTGGCTCGGCACACGGTGCTGCAAGAGCTGCGACCGCTGAACTGGCCGAACGGTGGGGTGTGGCCGTCGACCTGTGGAGCGCCACCTCTTACAAACGGCTCCGCGAGGAAGCATCGGCCGTCGAGCGCCACAATCGCCTTCATCCAGACTCACCGGCTGAGATGCCGCTGGTCACCCGCCTATTGGCTGACGGTGAGGGCCCAGTAGTGGCCGTAACGGACTTTCAGAAACTGGTCCCCGGTCAGGTAGCACGTTGGATCCCCCGCCCGTACCACACGCTCGGTACTGACGGCTTCGGTCGCAGCGATACCCGCGAGGCTCTCCGGCGATTCTTCGAGGTGGACGTCGGTCACGTGGTGGTCGCCGTTCTCCATGCCCTGTCCCAGGAAGGCACCCTCGACCCGTCGGTGGTCGTCGAGGCCATCGCACACCACGGAATCGACCCCGACGCTCCTGATCCAGGCCGCCACGACACCGTTCCCGCAACAGGTCACGGGGTAGGTCGAGGAGACTGACCAGTTAACCGCCTCCGAACCGGTATGTTCCGAGCATGGGACCCCATACCGGAACACTGGTAATCACCGGCGACGACGACGCCGACCTTCTTCTCAACACCGACCCGTTAGCCCTGCTGATCGGAATGCTGCTGGATCAGCAGGTCCCAATGGAATGGGCCTTCAAGGGACCCGCCACGCTTCAAAAGCGCCTCGGCCACCTCGATCCGGCAGCCATTGCCGAGATGGATCCCGAAGTGTTCTTGGAAGCGTGCCGGGCTAAGCCGGCTATCCACCGGTTCCCCAAGTCGATGGCCGGCCGCATTCAAGACCTTTGCCGCCATATCGTCGACCACCATGGAGGCGACGCCGCCGATGTTTGGGTTGGCGCCGCCGACAGCACCGACCTGACGCAGCGACTCCGGGATCTCCCCGGTTACGGAGCTGAGAAGACCAGCATCTTCGTTGCCATCCTTGCCAAGCGGATGGGGCACCGGCCTGACGGCTGGGAGACGGCCGCCGGACCGTTCGCCGACGACACACCCCGCTCAGTGGCCGACATCGACGGGCCGGAGGCGCTGGCCAGCGTCCGAGCCTGGAAGAAGGCCCAAAAAGCCGCCGGAAAGTCCAAGCAAGACTGAATCATCCCGTTCGAGGGTGAACCTATAGACGAAGCTCCCCCCGCTCCGCGGCGTCCAAAAACCAGCGGTAGGTGTCAACTAGGCCGTCGACCAACGACGTCGAAGCCGTCCACCCAAGGTCGGATAGACGTGAAACGTCGAGCACCTTGCGGGGCATCCCGTCGGGCTTCGTGGTATCAAAGATCAGTTCGGCGCTTGGGTGCACCAGGTCCCTCACCGCCTCGGCGAGTTCGCGAATGGTGAGATCAACGCCTGTACCGACATTGACGTGGCCGGCGCCGGAGTAATGGTCCATAAGGAATAGGCAGGCATCGGCCAGATCGTCGACGTGGAGAAACTCCCGTCGGGCCGATCCCGTCCCCCAGACGGTGACTGACGCGTCGCCAGCTTCGCTCGCCTCGTGGAATCGGCGCATCAGGGCTGGCAGCACGTGTCCACCCTCTAGGTCGAAATTGTCGCCCGGACCGTAAAGGTTGGTGGGCATAGCCGATATGAAGTCGTCGCCATACTGGCGCCGATATGTCTCGCAGAGTTTGATACCGGCGATCTTGGCTAGGGCATATCCCTCGTTGGTCGGCTCTAGCGGACCCGACAACAGTGCCTCCTCGGTGATCGGTTGGTCGGCCAAACGCGGATAGATACAAGAACTGCCGAGGTAGAGAAGCTTGTCTACCGAGGTCCGGTGAGCGGCCTGGACAACGGTCCCGTGGATCATCAGATTGTCATAGAGAAACTCGGCCGGACGCGTGCTGTTGGCATGAATTCCACCCACCGTTCCAGCAACCAGGAATACGTAGCGAGGCCGCTCGGCGTCAAACCAAGCATCGACCGCTGACTGATCCCGTAGGTCAAGGTCCTCGCGTCCGACAGTGCGGAGGTCAGAGAATCCTTCGACCTGCAGTCGACGCAGGACAGAAGAGCCGACTAGTCCACGATGGCCAGCTACGAACACTGGCGCGGAGCGGTCAAGCATGTGCTCGACGCTACTCCTGGTTGTCGGGTGCCTCTAGAGCCTCCGCACCATCGACTCCGCCGGCCTTAGCCCCAATAGCCCCGATCTCAAGCAGGTAGGTTCCTAGAAGGTCTGCCACCATGGCCACGCTTACTGCGTCCAACGGCTCGACCTGTCCAAGACCCCGGGCCACTACATGCTCCAGTGCGCCGTCCAGCGGCGCAACAAGCTCCTCCGCGCTACTGCCAGCGTCAGACCGCCTTTCAAATAGCACTGCGTCACCAAGCTCCTGTCCGTGCTCAGTAGCTAGACCAGCTTCGGCGAACACTTCCAGATACCAGCCGACGACTGAGGCCACGTCGTCGCGACTTAGCTGAGTTGCTGCTTCAACGGGCAGCCGGTTGGCAATCCACTCGACGGCGTCGTCTACCTCGAGCACAGCCGGAAGAGCCGAGACTTCCAACCGTCGGACCGTCGAGCCAACTGCAACTAGGGCAATCGCTGACACCAGGACTGCACCCAAGACGAAGAGGGCCAAAGTCACAATCAGATCATGCCAACAGACGAAGCGGTTCCGGTGTAACCACAGTCGACCCGTCTGTGAGGAACCTGGCCAGACGTTGAACGATCAGGTCAGATCCCGATGCGCTGGGCCAGCAACTCGCGGTGGTAGGTCGGATCGCCGAACAGCAACTCTGAGCTTTTGGCTCTCTTGAAGTACAGGTGGGCAGGGTGCTCCCAGGTAAAGCCAATACCTCCATGGATCTGAATGTTTTCAGCGGTGGTATGGAAATAGGCCTCCGAGCAGTACGCCTTAGCAAGGGAGGCCACCGATGGCAGCTCATCGTTTAACTCCGCTGCGCACCATCCGGCGTAGTAGGCGGCAGATTTAGCAGATTCGACCTCGAGCAACATGTCGGCACACTTGTGCTTGATGGCTTGGAAAGAGCCGATGGGCCGGCCGAACTGGACACGGTCCTTCGCATACTGCACGGCCGTGTCTAGACACACCTGTGCGCCACCGACTTGCTCAGCGGCTAGAGCTACTGCGGCGAGGTCCAGTACCCGCTCGAGCACTACCCAGCCGCCGCCCTCGGCACCAACCAACGTGGCCGAAACGCCGTCGAAGTCGATGCGAGCCTGCTTACGGGTCATGTCCATGGTGGCCAGCGGGGTTCGGGTCAGGCCATCCGCATCTCCGTCCACCCGGAACAGCGACACGCCGCTATCGGTCCGCGCTGCGACCAGCACCAAATCGGCGATGTGGCCGTCCAATACATACATCTTCGTGCCTGACAGGGTCCATCCGTCGCCGGCGGCTGAAGCCTCCATGGTGATGCCGCCCTCGTCCCACCGGCCACTCTCCTCGGTAAAGGCCAACGTAGCGATCGTCTCACCTGAAGCGATTCCTGGCAGGCACTCGGCCGCTGCCACTTCGTCGTCAGCATGAATCAGCGTGTTGGCGGCCAACACGACCGTAGAGAAGAACGGGGCGCAGAGCAGAGCCCGACCCATCTCTTCCAGCACCACTACGAGTTCGACATAGCCGAATCCCTGTCCTCCGTGCTCCTCTGGGATTATCAGACTCTGTAGACCGAGTTGCTCAGCCATCATCGACCAGGTATCCGCGTCGTAGCCTTCCTCGGTTTCCATCAACTCGCGAACTGTGGTCTCCGAGGAGTAGTTCTCTAGGAAAGTGCGGACGAACTCCCGCAACTGCTCCTGTTCCTCGCTAAAGGCGAAGTTCACTTGATCGCTCCCGGTGTGGTGTAACTGGATCGTCAGACGCATGCGCCTTTTCGACAACATGGTTCTACCAGCAGAAGCGTTCCCGGAAGACATTGGGAGGTGAGCACCTGCGACCCTTACTCAAACGATGACGGCAACGATGCCAAGATACGGACTATGGATGACGCAACCCACCCCGCAGATGGTTCCCCGACCTCGCCACACGCTGGCCCCTGCGCCCACCAAGACCACTCCCGACCGGCCGTAGCCGGTGTGGCACTCCACTGGTGCGACGATCAGGCCGAAATCCACCGGATCGTCGTAGGCGACTGGGAAAACAACGTTTATGTGGTGCGGTGCAGGCAAACCGGTCAGTCAGTGCTAATCGACGCCGCCAATGAACATGAAAAATTGTTGGAACTGTGCCGGGCGCTTGATGTCCGCACTGTGCTCGAGACCCATGGGCATTTCGACCACATCCAGGCCGTGCCGGCAGTGCGGGACGCCGGCTACCGGGTGGCGGTCACCGCTGCTGACGCGACCATGCTTCCTTCATACGACGATCTAGTCGAAGACGAGTCGGTTCTAGAGATCGGAAGGTTGCGCCTGAGAGCCATTTGCACGCCTGGCCACACTCCCGGATCGGTGTGTTTTCGACTCGAAGGCTCACCAGTGCTTTTTAGCGGCGACACCCTTTTCCCGGGTGGTCCCGGCGCCACCTCGTTCGAGGGTGGAGACTTCGAGACCATCATCGAGTCAATCGACAGACGACTCTTTGCCAACCTGGGCCCGAATACAGTCGTCATGCCCGGCCATGGTCTCGACACGACGATCGGCGCGGAGATGCCGTTGCTGGACGAGTGGGTGGCTCGGGGTTGGTGACCTAACTGGCCATCGAACATAGAAGCGAACTACTAGTGGACTCTCCCCTGCCAGCTGACCTCCGGCCATTCGACCACACGCCGGTACATACAGCTGATCTGCCTGAAACTCCCATCCGGGACCGGAACGTTCCCGCAGAGGCGTGGATCGAGGCTCCCGATGCATTGTTAACCGCCGCTGAGGGGATTCCGTCGCCCGACAACAAGCCCATCCGAATCGCTTACAAGCGCCGGCTAGGACGGTGGCTGCTGTGGCGAGCGGGACCTGCAAAGGGGGATGCCCGCTACGTTGCGGTCGACTCCTATGACCTCGGACGCATTCTCGAATTTCGTCTGCACCCAGACGGTTCCGGGCTAGGGACTGGCGCCGACGGCGTGTCCCACAACCGCTTTAGAGACTGGAAACGAAGCTTGGCCGACACCAAAGCCTGATCCAGATGACCCCGGGAAAACGGCCCAGGGGCTTGAAAGTCAAGATGGGATTACCACTACCGCCATAGTGGAAATACAGACCCCTCCATAGACTCGGATCGTGGCCGAGACCTCCTCTCCCCTATTCGAGGTCCGTGATCTCCATGCAACGACCACTGACGGTACGGAGATCCTCCGCGGCGTCAATCTGGCGGTCCACCCCGGCGAAATCCACGCGCTTATGGGTCCCAACGGTTCCGGCAAATCGACCCTGGCGTCGGTCTTGATGGGCAGCCCCGAATATCTAGTGACCAGCGGTTCAGTAATTTTCAAAGGCGACGAGATCGTCGACTGGTCACCTGACGATCGGGGTCGGGCTGGCATCTTTCTGGCATTCCAGTATCCGTTGGAAGTAACGGGTGTGTCAGTCATCAACTTCCTGCGGCAAGCCCTGTCGGCACGCAAGGGAATCGACCTTTCGGTCCTAGAACTTCGGCTGTCAATCATGGATTGGATGGACCGGCTCGGCATGGACCCTTCGTTCGCCGACAGACACGTTAACGAGGGCTTCTCAGGTGGCGAGAAGAAGCGAAACGAGATCCTGCAAATGGCAATCCTGGAACCTGAGATGGCGATTCTCGACGAAACTGACTCCGGCCTGGACATCGATGCCCTAGGCGTAGTGGCAGATGGCGTGGCCGCAGTGCGCCGCGACCGCTCTGATTTGGGAGTGCTAGCCATCACCCACTACCAGCGACTACTCAACATCCTCTGTCCGGACCAGGTTCACATACTCGTCGACGGTCGGATTGTGGAGAGTGGCGGCCCCGAACTCGCCACCACTCTCGAGTCCGAAGGCTACGAGGCCTTCCGCCCAGCGGCAGCAACTACTACCTCCAGGACTGGGGCATGAATACCAAAACCGCCACGCCTGGGAGTCTTGACGTGACAAGTGTCAAAGCCGACTTCCCACTACTTCAACGAGAGGTCCACGGGAAGTCGATTGTCTATCTCGACTCAGGCGCAACCTCACAGAAGCCACAGTCAGTTCTGGATGCGATGGATCGCTATTACAGCGAGATCAACGCCAACGTGCACCGGGGTGCCTACTACATCGCCGAACGTGCCACGGCGGCCGTCGAATCCGCCCGCGCAGCACTGGCCGAATTCCTAGGAGCGCCATCGTCCGAGGAGATCGTGTTTACAAAGAACGCAACTGAGGCCATCAATCTGGTGGCCCACTCGTGGGGCCGCACCAACTTGACCGAAGGTGACGTTGTCCTACTCACCATGCTCGAACACCACGCCAATATCGTCCCGTGGCAGCAACTGGCTGCCGAGCGCGGCGTGGAGATCCGCTGGATTCCCGTCGACGACGAGGGTTGCCTCGAACTCACCAACCTGGACGACCTATTAAACGGTGCGCGCCTGCTAGCCGTCACCGCCGCCTCCAACGTGACCGGAGCTCTACCACCGATCCGCCGCTTGACCGATGCCGCTCACGCTGTGGACGCCACCGTGCTCGTCGATGCCAGTCAATGGGTCCCCCACCAACCCAGCGACATCACCGCTTGGGGCGCCGACTTCGTTGCAGTGACCGGCCACAAGATGCTCGGCCCAACTGGCATCGGCGCCCTTTGGGGCCGCCAGGAGTTGCTGAGCGCTATGCCACCATTTCTCGGCGGCGGGTCGATGATCCAGAACGTGACTGTCGATGGGTTCACACCAGCCGACGTCCCGACACGATTTGAAGCCGGCACCCAACCCATTTCCGAAATCGTCGGCTGGCACGCGTCGATCGACTACCTCAACCAGCTGGGTATGGAAACAATCGCCGCTCACGAGCAGCACCTCACGGCATACGCCCTACGCACGCTTGTTGACCGTTTCGGTGACGACTTGACCATCCATGGACCACCCTCCGTCGAGAACCGAGGCGGCACGCTCTCGCTGGCCTATCGTGACATCCACCCGCACGACCTGAGTCAGGTGCTGGACCAGCACGGAGTCTGTGTGCGAGCCGGTCATCACTGTGCGAAACCGCTCATGAAGGTGCTGGGAGTCAGTGCGACTGCCCGGGCCTCGCTATACCTCTATAACGACGAGTCCGACGTCGACGCTCTCGCCGATGCTCTGGCTGCCGCCGGCGAGTTCTTCAAGTTCTAGACGGAGACAAGGAAATGGCCGGACTTGAGGACCTTTACCGCGAGATCATCCTTGACCACTACCGAAACCCTCGCAACCGCGGCGAACTTGAGGTACCTCCGGCCACTATGGCCGAAGGCTTCAATCCGCTTTGTGGCGACGAGGTTCGCGTCTACTTGCAGGTCGCCGATGGGATCATCACCGAGGTTGGTATCGGTGGCCAGGGCTGTTCTATTAGCCAGTCGTCGGCCTCGATGATGTCAACCGCTGTTGTCGGGAAGTCAATCGACGAGACCCGATCCGTCCTGCGAAAATTCAAGGAGATGATGTCAATCCACGAACATGGGCTTGAGGGCGACCATTTATCCCCAGATGAGAACCAACCCGGGAGGTCGGGACTCGGCGACCTAGAGGCCCTGAGAGGCGTGGTCAAGTTTCCAGTACGCATCAAGTGCGCCACCCTTGGCTGGAACACGCTGGAACAAGCACTGACAGAGCCCGGCGACGGGTGACCCCTCAACCACCTATTCAACGATCAAGACAGAGCGTCGACCGCCTCGGCAAAAGCCAGATCAAGTTGGGTCAAGCACCCGGCACTGTGGGTAGTAATCCCTATTTCAACCCGGTTCCACGAGTTGGACCAGTCGGGGTGGTGCTGAAATTCCTCGGCGATGAAAGCCACCCTCTCCATAAATTCCCACGCATCAACGAAGTTGCTGAACTCCAAACTACGCCGAAGAACCTCACCGTCGACCGTCCACGCAGGCAACCGGTTAGCAAGTTCCGCTCGATCCTCCCCAGTCAGTGGCACAGGAGTGGTCATCGTGGTGTTCCGGACCCAGCCCGTCAGACAAGCGAGTCGGCGACAGGATCAGCGAACGGGTCATCGCCAAAGCCCGCCTCGTGTCCTTTGGGATGAGTGATACCCGCGGGGAGATTCACCGAGACGCCGGCCTCTCCCAATACCCCGGCATAGCCTTCAGCCTCCAGGCGCTCGGCCAGTTCCGATCCGCCCACAGCCTGGATTCGACCTTCAGCAAGGACGTGCACCCGATCTGGTTCGAGCACGTCCAGGAGTCGACTGAAGTGTGTGATAGCGAGGACACCAAGTTCATCCTCCTCGGTCGCCTCCTGAATACGCCGCGACACGGAAGCAAGAGCATCGACATCAAGGCCGGAGTCGATCTCGTCAAGCACCGCGTACCGACGCTTCAGCACGCCCAACATCAACGTCTCATTGCGCTTCTTCTCACCGCCCGAAAGGTCGACGTTCAACGGTCGATCTAGGAACCGTTGGTCGAATCCGATACGGGCCGCTTCAGCCAACAGCACCTCACGGATACTGTCGGTCGAGCCGACCGCAGTCCCAACTGCCTCGGTAACCACTGACTCGAGACTCACTCCAGGCACCTCGGTGGGATGCTGCAAAGCCAAGAACAGACCGGCTCTGGCCCGTTGCCAGGTGGCTAGGGACAGCAGGTCGATTCCGTCAAGGGTGACCGAGCCGCCGGTTACCTCGTACCCGGGACGGCCCATCAGGACGTGCGACAGCGTCGACTTCCCCGACCCGTTCGGACCCATCACTGCGTGCACCTCGCCCGGAAGAACTTCGAGGTCCACGCCGTGAAGGATCTCCGTATCGCCGACACGAGCCGTGAGGCCTTCAATCCGCAGCGCTCGTTCAACACCCGTCATAGCTCGGCTCCAGCCCCATCGGTTTTATCACCACCGGCTAAAGCCACATAAACCTCCTGGCCCACGACAGACACTGCATGCACGGCAACTGGATTGACGGCCGGAAGAGTCAAGGCCTCGCCTGTCTCAAGATCGAAGAGACTCCCGTGCTTCCAGCACTCCAGGGCACACTCGTCGACATCTACCTCACCATCGGCCAGTGAAACGTCGGAATGGCTACATGTGTCATCAATAGCGTGCACTCGGTCACCAACGCGCACCAAAGCCACCGGTCGACCATCCACCATCACCCGTCGGGCAGTACCGTCGACGAGTTCAGACAGTGCGCAGGCCTGCACTCCATTCACAGCGCCGACTCCCCTTGCATCGCCAAGGATTCCATATTCGACCGTCGGTTGAGCCGGTCGGCGAGAGCATCACGAAGTATTCCCGCTACGCCCGGATGAGGCGCTGCCGCCGCCACGTCTTCAAAGAAGCCCTCTAATAGGAGCCGCTCGGCAACCACGGTGGGCACGCCCCGACTCTCCAGAAAAAATCGCTGATCCTCGTCCACGGGCGACACCGTCGACGCGTGACTACACACCACGTCGTCGGTCTCGATCTCCAGATTAGGGACACTTTCTGCCCAGGCCTCCGCTGAAAGCTTCACGTTGCGATTGGTTTGGTGAGCAACCGTCCGAACCGCTTCGGGAAGGACTCGAATCAGACCCGTATAGACAGACCGAGAAGCTCCATCCAGAGCTCCCTTGAAAAGTAAATCACTGGTGGTATCGGGTGCCGCGTGCTCCTGAAAGGTCCGAAAATCGAGCGTCTGCTCCTTCTCGCCATAGTAAGCGGCCGTCAGACGACCTTCGGCACCTCGAGCGGCAAGCCGGCAGTCAGTGCGTGTCCGAACGTAATCACCACCTAGGCCAACGGAGAACGCTTCTAGACGGCCTGATTGCTCTACGCGAAATGCTTGGTGGCCAAGTTGCCAAACCCGCGGACCGAGATCTTGAACCAGAGCATGGCGCAAGTAGCCAGAGTGACCGACAGTGGCCTCGAACACTGGCGCTACCAGGGCATCTACCTCAGCCGAGGCGTGATATTCGATAACGGTGGCTGTCGCATCAGCGCCTAAGCGAACTACTACACGAGGGAATACCGCAGCTCCATCGACGTCTGAAAGGACCACGACCACTACTGGTGCCTCAAGATGGATGCCATCGGGCACCACAACAGCAACCGGTTCCGGACCGAAGGCCCGGTTGAGGTGTCCGAATAGATCGACTGGGACTTCTAGGGCTGAACCAAACAACGACTCGCCTTCCGCAAGGTCGGCGACCGGGCCAACGTACAGACCGTCATCAAGGGCGTCCGACGACGTAGTCGCCTCTGAAACCCAACCATTACGCACAACGATCAGTGCTGACGTCTCGCCATAGGTGGCTAGGTCAAGTCCTGCAGCTGTCTTGGTGGTCGGCTGTCGCCCTAGGGCGATGTAGCGACCAAGGTCCAATTCGCCGATCCGCGAGTACCGCCAGACCTCCTCGTTGGTATCCGGAAGGTCTACGGCGTCCATTCCGTCAATAACAGTCCG
>DEAU01000045.1:25816-37588 GCA_002348705.1 Candidatus Neomicrothrix sp. UBA2974 | reverse complement strand
TTCCGTCAATAACAGTCCGGCGGATCCCGGCGAGCCAGTCCGGCCCGGGCAAGCCGGCCGCGACATCGGCAGTGAAGGCGTTCAGGGCAATACCTCTATGGTCTCGCCAACTTGTCCGGACCGTGAGACCGGTAGGAGAAGGTGGTCGGGCAGCGGTTGGGCGGTTCGAATTTACCCTATCGGCGTAGGAATAATCTGGGTTCAATAAGGATTGAGAATCAGTCGTCGTGGACACGCCAAACTCGTCCAATTGGATGACGGGCCACGTCGCACAGACCTCCGTCCATATAACGCTTCAGGGTGACGTGCGGCTCCGATCAGCGGCCACGACTCCAGATGCCGTGCGGTGTCAACGGGAAATACGGCAGGACCCGTTCCTCCAGAAGTTCCATGCCTAATCGTCGGGCCACAGCCTGGGACGCCGAATTGTCCGGGAGTATGCACGAATAAACCCGGTCCAACAGACACCCGTCGATGCGGACTTCCTCGAATGCGTAACGCATTGCCGCCACCCCAGCCTCCGTCGCAAAACCTTTTCCCCAGTGATCGGGATGCAGCACCCAACCGATCTCCAGGCCCGGCCAACCCTCCCGCTCGGGCAAGTGGAGTCCGGCTCGCCCTACGAACACCCCAGTACCCCTATCCTCAAGCGCCCAGTTCCCGGTCCCTCGGAGCTCCCACTGACCAACGAACATGGCCATCTGGCTCCAGGCATTCTCACGGCCATAGTGATCCGGCAGATGCAGCGACCGGCGGACCTGCGGGGTGTCCATCACGGCAAACAGGTCTTCGACGTCGTCGTCGCGGAACGGCCGCAGCACCAGCCTCTTTGTGGCCAACGTGGGACAGGTAGACACCCGCCCATCGTGGCATGAACGCACCGGCGATGGTGGACTCAACCAATGGCACTAATGGAAATCGAGTCGCCGGTCACCGGCGTGGTGTGGAGAGTAGCTACCGTCCCTGGCGACCGGGTATCAGCCGGCGACACGGTGATCGTTGTGGAGTCCATGAAGATGGAGATCCCCGTCGAAGCCTGCGCGGACGGCACCATCACCCAGTTGTTGGTAAACGAGGGAGACTCAGTGGTTGAGGACGAATTGGTCGCCATTCTGCAGACGGACTGAGTACTAGGTCCCGAAGATTGCGGGATTAGGGCCGATAGCCAAAACTCGATGGTCCGGGGATCCGCAGCGGCGCCACCAAGTTGGCGAACTCACACAACAGCGGTCGAGTTTCCCGTGGGTCGATGATCTCCTCTACGAGGAAAGCCTCGGCAGTCCGAAAAGGCGACCGCACCCGGTTCAGCCGTTCGGTGATCTCGGCCAACAGAGCCTCCGGGTCGTCTGAAGCCTCCAAATCGGACCGGTAGGCAGCTTCTACTCCCCCCTCGACTGGCAAAGACCCCCAGTCGCCGGATAGCCAGGCGTACCGATACTGAAACCGATGACCCGGCGAGTGGGCGGCACCGGCAACCCCGAATGCCTTGCGCACTAGCACCGAGCACCACGGCACACTGACCTGATACACAGCAGCCAGAGCCCGCGAGCCATGCCGGATGGTGGCCGCCTGTTCGGCCTCGCTTCCAATAACGAAACCCGGGTTGTCAACGAGGTGCACAACCGGAAGGTGAAAGGTCTCGGCTAGATCCAGAAAGCGGGTCACCTTCTGGGACGAGTCGGCCGTCCAACCGCCTCCATAGTGGTATGGGTCGCCAGCCAGCATGGCTATAGGCCATCCGTCGAGGCGAGCCAGACCACAGATGGAAGACCGGCCGAAAGATCTTCCGATCTCGAAGAACGAACCGAGGTCGATCACCGACTCGATGATCGACCTCATCTTGTAGACCTGCCGGCGGTTACGGGGGACAACATTCAGGAGGGCGTCATCAGTCCGGTTTGGGTCGTCGGTCATCGGGCCCCGTTCGGGCAACTCGTACACCGACGACGGCAGGTACGAAAGGAAGCGGCGGGTGCGTTCGAAAGCCTCTTCCTCGGACTGAACCTCATCGTCAACCACGCCATTGCGAGTATGAATACGGCTCCCTCCCAGGTCCTCCTTGTCGACCTGCTCGCCTCCCATCCGATTCACCACCGGAGGACCCGCCGCGAACACATGAGACATGCCTTTCACCATGAGTGAGTAGTGGCTAGTCACCGCCCGGGCAGCCCCAAGGCCAGCGACCGAACCCAGACATAAGGCAACTGTCGGAACCTTGGCGAGGTTAGAAACCACATGCTCCCAGCCAGGGTTCATCGGAACGTAAGTCCGAGCGCCCGCTCCGTATCCGCCGTCGCCCTCGGAAACTTTCTTGGACGGGTCGGTATCCAGCGTTCGGACCGAGCCACCACCGCCGGTGCCGTCGATTAGGCGCACGATGGGTAGACGCAATTCGCCTGCCATCTTTTCCGCCGACACTTGCTTGCCGATGATCGCCGCGTCAGCTGCCCCACCCCGCACGGTGAAGTCATCAGCGGCCACCACAACAGCACGCCCGTCGAGTCGTGCCCGTCCAAACAAGAAATTGGCAGACCGCAGGTCGACTAACTCACCGTTGTCGTCATAAGTGGGGCTTCCGGCGATCTTGCCGATTTCGTGAAATGAATCACCATCAACTAGAGCCTCGATGCGCTGCCGGACGTCGAGTTTCCCCCGCTCATGTTGGCGGGCGACTTTCTCGGGTCCACCCATCCGCTCCACCAGGTCTTCTCGTCGACGCAACTCTTCTAGTTCAGGCTCCCAGTTGCTGGAGTCGCCTCCGGCGCTACCTTCGTTGGATGCTTCCCAGGTCACGACGCGAATCCCGGTCAACCTGGTCGGAGCTCAGTGAGACCCCGTGTGTTGTCGCGCAGCACTAGAAGACGTTCGTCGTCGGACAAGTTCTTCACCTCGGATAAGTAGTCCAGCGGAGTGGGCATCCCCTCCACATGCGGCCAGTCCGACCCGAAAATGACGTGGTCGGCGCCCATGAGCCCGACTACCTCGTCGACATCGTCCTCCCAAAATGGGTTCATCCAGACGTGCTCGCGGAACAGGTCGATCGGGTCGTGATCGAACCACCGCGGCGTCTTCTCTCGCTGCTGGCGGAGCTTACGAAACATGTGGGCGAGGTAGTCCGAACCATTTTCGACCGATGCCACCCGCAGATTCGGAAACCGGGTGTACATCTTTTCCAAAGACATGGTGATAAGCCAGTCGTGAGCGGCTCGCTCTATGTTGAATGCCTTGATTGAAGGCCGATATCGACCCGTCCCGGCGCCGACGCCGAACGATACGAAGCCGTCCTCGGCGTAGCCCTGAGTGCTGTAGCCGCTGTCTCCGGCATGGACGACGGTGGTGATTCCTGCCTCATCTACCCGAGCCCAGAACGCGTCAAACATGGGGTCGCCGGGTGACCTGGGGCCGTGAACTGTCCAAACTGGAGCAGGCCGCATGACGATGGTGCGGGCCCCGTGATTCAGGCACCACTCCAATTCAATCGTCGCTAGATCCACGTCAGCCAATGAAAGGTAGGGCGAGCCGAAGATTTTGTTCTGATAGTCGAAACCCCAGTCTTCGTGGAGCCAGCGGTTGAAACCGCTCATCAGGGCGCTAACGGCCTCGACATCATGTTTCAGTTCTTCTTCATAGAGAACGCCGAGCGTTGGAAACAGCCAAATCGCCTCAAGCCCTTGGTCCTCAATGACGGCCAGACGGGCATCTCGATCCATGTACTCGGCAGGCAACGGTTCGCGGTCCTTGAGGTAGTCCAGCATGCCGCGCCCTTCCGGGTTTCCCCGGAAGAAGCCGTGGAGAGCGCCGGGCTTCGCTATGGGATTCCAAGTGGGGTTCACCACAGCTCTCGACACCTTGCCCCCAACAACGTGGTATCGACGGCCATCTATCTCAGCCCACTGCACGACTCGCGGACGCATCGCTTCAGGGACATGCCGAATGAAAGCGTCTTCCGCCTCGTAGTAGTGGTTGTCGCAGTCGAACGGCTGATACCCAAGTTCGGCAACTACAGGATGCTCCATAGCCATCGACAGTACTGACCGACCGAACAATGGCGGGCACTCGGGAGGACTGCAGACCAGCACTAGTGTCCACCGGGTGAACTCTGGTCCTTACGCATTCGAAACCCTTCTGGTCGACATCGCCGACTACGTGGCCACGGTCGCACTGAACCGACCGGAGGCCCATAACGCCTTTACCGCCGAGATGCTCCAGGACTGTCGCAGCCTTTGGGGAACGCTGCGCTCAGACGACAACGTCCGGGTAGTGATCCTCACCGGCACCGGTGACAAGGCCTTCTGCAGTGGTATCGACCGCAATGAGCCGTTCACAGCGCTAGATGACACTCCTACTCTCTACGGGACGTCGAACAACTTCATGTACGACGACCCGGGCGACTGGCTCGGCCCCAAAACCAACGACCTATGGAAACCCGTCATCGGCGCTGTAAACGGCATGGCCTGCGGTGGTGCTTTCTATCTGCTTGGCGAGTGCGACGTCCTAATCGCCGCCGAACACGCCACTTTCTTCGACCCCCACGTGACCTACGGAATGCCAGCCGTTTACGAGCCGATGAAGATGCTCGGGAAGATGCCGTTCGGCGAGGTCATGCGCATGTCGATAGCCGGAAGCGAGGAACGGATTTCCGCTGAGTCAGCACTGCGCATGGGCTTGGTATCTGAAGTTGTGCCAGCCGAGCAGTTGGCCGAGGCATCCAACCGACTGGCCCACACCATCGCCGCCAACCCTCCGTGGGCCGTGCAAGGAACCCTGCGGGCCATCTGGGCAGCCCAGGACCTCGGCCGGTTGGGAAGCCGCAACATGGCGGCGTCCATCCTCAGCGCCGCAACTGATAAGGCATCACTGGCCTCCGGAGTGGAGGGCTATACCTCCGGGAAGCGCTCAGAACCTCGTATACGTTGATCGAACTCAGATATCGGGCACATCGTCGGGAAGTAGAGCAGAGATGCGCGGTCCCCAAAGTTTGACCAGAGATTCCCCCTCGTAATCGGCCTCATAGCTGGCCTCGATGAGAACCGCCCGGTAGGCCTGAACAGCTAGCACGACGTCGCAATCGATCAGAAACTCGTCAAGCGGGTGGTCTCGCACTCCAGCCTCGACCAAGCACTCGTGGTACCGCTGGCACAGGTCGACGAACATCTCGCGGGCATTAGGCCCAGGCGGAATGCTTTCTGACAGCAGGTAGGCCACGTCTCCAGCCGGCCGACCTGAACCCGCCACTCCAAAATCGACAATTACCACTCCACTGCTGGTGAAAAGCAGGTTGTCGGTGCGGCTATCGCCATGGCGCAGGGCCACAGGCTCGTCCAGGTATCGCACCAACTCGGAAATCCGGTCACCAAACCAATCGGCGTGCCTCATAAATTTGGGTGTAAACACCTCAGGGACTCGCGTCACTACCTCATCACGCCATGCCCTGTATAGGCCGTGCATGACATTCGGCATCTGACTAACCATCGACCACTCGACCACCGTCGGGTCGGCTAGCTCGGGCGCCCGCCAGAAGTGGGCGTGCAGACGCGCCAGTGCTTGCAAGATGGCCGAGAGATCCTCGTCCGAAGGCAACTGCTGTGCAGTTGTCACCCGGGCATCAGAAACGTATTCGAGAACGAGCACGTAGCGCCGGTGCGACGGACGGATCAGCTTCCGGGCATGCCGACCGATAAATCGGGTGACCGGCGGCGGGAGACCGTCACAGAACCGCTCTCTCCGCCTTCGGGTCACGGCAGGAGGACCAGGATCGCGAACCGAGTGAATAAGACGGGGTACCCGAACAGGTACTCGATGGCCGAATCGCTCGTAGAAGTCGAACTCCCGGTCATACCCACCCTCGGCTTCGGCTAGCCCCCGGTTGCCAGCATTCTCGCTGGGGAACTTCACCAGAACTGCCTCTGGAGCATCATCCTCGTGAACATCCCAAGAAAGTCCGACCCGAAGGGTTTGTCCCGTGAAGCCCATTCCCGAACCGGGCCTACCGACCGTGAAATCGATGACACGCGCGCCGCTAACTAGTCCCGAAGAACGGACAGCGTCGGTCAACCACTCTGCCGTCAGATCACCCGCTGATTGGGGGATGTCAATGGCCAGACGCTTAGTCATTGTCCCGTTCGTCACCCTCCTGGTTACTCCGGTCCCTGTTTCTCAGATCAGTGTGATAAGTCCTTCGCCTACCGTGGTGCGGCCAATAATCGAAGGACGGTGACCAGTGGACTCAAGATCAGCGAAAGCGCTTTCTGCCCGATCCTCCTCCACACCAAAGACCAACCCGCCGGAAGTCTGTGCGTCGGCTAGTAGCAGCAGGTCCAACTCTTCAAAGTCGCCACGGTCAACATGATCATCTACCCAAGCCAAGTTCCGTCGGCTTCCCCCCGGCATCGCGCCGGCCTCAGCCAAATCCCGAACCCCATCAGGGACGGCGACAGCGGCCACTTCTATACGAGCGTTTAGACCCGATTCCCGCATGGCCCGCCCTAAGTGCCCTAGTAGACCAAAGCCAGTCACATCGGTGGCGCCTGTGGCGCCAGCCTCAATGGCGATCCGCGATGCATCGTTGTTTAGGCGTGTCATCGAATCCAAGATTTCGGCAGTCAACTCGGGCGGAGCGTTACCCCGTTTGATAGCCGTGGTAACCACACCAACGCCTAGTGGCTTCGTGAGGATTAGGACATCGCCATCCCGAAAGCCAGTGTTCGTCAGCAACTTGTCCGGATGGGCCTCCCCGACCACGGCCAGACCGAACTTGGGTTCCGGATCATCAACGGTGTGTCCGCCGGCTAAAAAGAACCCGCCCTCGTCGGCAACATCCTGTGCACCGAGCATGACATCGCCCAACAGGTCAGTTGATAGCTGCTCACTATTCCATGCCACCAAGTCAAGGGCCAGGAGCGGCTGACCCCCCATGGCGTATATATCGGAAACTGCGTTGGCTGCGGCAACCCTTCCCCAGGCACGTGCATCGTCAACGACCGGAGTGATGAAGTCAGCGGTAAAGACCAACGCTCGATTGTCATCAAGACGCCAGACAGCAGCGTCATCACCACTTTCGACGCCAACCAATAGGTCTGGATGTGTGACGGGCGCTAAGCGGCGCACAACGTGCGCCAGCTCGCCAGGAGCGAGCTTGCATCCTCAACCAGCACCGTGGCTGAACTGAGTCAGACGGCGGGAAGCCTCCATCTCGTCACCCCCTTCTTCCTAGGTCCGGTGTCACCTATCAGTTCTCTCACACTGCGTTCCGAGCACTCAGGCCACCGTACGCCACTGGTCAGGTAGCACCGATGACACCTCGGGCCCGCAAGTCCTTCAGTTCGTCGACCTCCAAGCCAAGTTCGTCGGCTAGAACCGATTCGGTGTGCTCGCCCAACCACGGCACGCGGACATCGTCCACCTCGGGCACCGCCGAGAATTTCACCGGATTGCCCGGGACCAACACTGGAGCCTTAGCATCGCCGGGCAAAGTCTCCACCAGCATTTTGCGAACCATTAAGTGCTCATCGGCTACCACTTGGGACGCTGTCAGAGATGGGCCACAGGCCAGGCCCGCTCCCGAAAGAACGTCGACAACCTCGGCCACGGTGAGATTCTCCGCCCAAGACTCGATGGCCGGCCGCAGGATGTCCGACATGTGATCCTGCCATCCGGATCGGCTGGCTAACCGCTCATCACTGACCAAATCCGGCCGACCGATCTCGGCGCACAGCACAGAAAAGTGGTGTTCACGAACGCACTGCAGAACGAAATACCCGTCCGACGCTCCGAAGGTGTCAACGATTCCCGTGCCGCTTCCCCATTCTCGCTCTAGGCCCATGGACTGGAAATTGGTAACGATGTCGGTCATCGCAACGGTGGCGTCCAGCATGGCAACATCGATTTGCTGACCAACGCCTGCACGATCGCGGTGGCGCAGCGCTGACAGCACACCGATAGTGCCAAACAACGCCGAACTAATATCTCCAAGCGCCCCCACCGGGTTCGCAGTGGGTGAGCGTCCCGGCGCCCGTTTGAACTCGTAGATGCCGGACATGCCCTCCACGACTGATGCATAGGCGCCCATGTCCCGATAGGGCGATGCTGGATCCTGACCGAAGCCTGACACCGAAAGATAGATCACGGCCGGGTGCACTCTCCGAACTTCCTCATACCCAATGCCCAGGCGTTCCGCGGTTCCGGCTCGAAAGTTTTCTCCGAACACGTCAAAACCAGGCGCCATACGTAGGACCAGATCAACGCCCTCCGGCTTCTTTAGGTCTATAGCCACACTGCGCTTATTCAAATTATTGCGCAAGAATGTCGCACCTACCGACCTGCCCTCCGGGTCATGGACCGCCGGGAGCGAGCCACGGCCGCTATCTCCTCCTGACGGGTGCTCGACCTTGACCACGTCAGCGCCCAAGCGCGCCATCAGTTGGGTGGCAAAAGGGAGGGCAGCCATCTGCTCGACCGCCAAGACTCGGACTCCCTCAAGTGGCCGAACCTTTTCCATTGGCTCGGCCTGACAATCATCTTGATAAGTCATGGACCGAGGATCACAGGCCGGTCGGTCGGTTGACGAACCGGCGGCCATTCGCTGAGAAGCACCAACCCTCTCCTGCAAAATTGACCTCCAGCCTCGCCGACCCGTTCAATTCGCGATATCAGCAACTGCAGCAAGCAAGCGATCAACATCCTCGTCGTTGGTGTATGCGCTTATTCCGGCCCGAACTGCTCCGTCCTTGGTGTTCAGCCCCAATGGCTCCATAGCATCTACTGCGTAGTTACTACCGTCCCAAACGGCGACGCGATGCTCAGCGAGTGCCGAAGCCGCCTCACTTGGGCTAAATCCTTCCACCTCAAACATCAATGTGGGCGCTCGGTCTGAAGAGTCCTGCGGGCCAACTACACGAACCCCAGACTGGTCATGAAGACCATCAAGAAGTCGCCGAAACCGAATAGCTTCCGCTGCGGCAATACGATCAAGACCAACGTCCAACAAGAACTCGGCAGCCGCATCAAGGCCAGCCAAACTCTCCCAAGATGTGGTCCCGTATTGGAAACGCTCTGGGCCCAGGTCCGAAACCGCTCTCAACTTATAGGCGTCTAAATCATCGAGAAGTCCAGGTTCGACCCACATGATTCCAGCGTGGGGGCCATACCACTTGTAGGACGAAGTGGTGAAGACGTCACAGCCGATGCATGCCACATCCACCTGTCGATGTGGGGTCAGATGTACGCCATCGACGACAACACGGGCACCGACTTCGTGGGCCACTTGGGTGATGGCGGACACGTCCGGAATGGTTCCAATCACGTTGGAAGCGCCTGTAACTGCTACCCATCTCGTCGACGAACTGACCAAATCGGCCACTGCCTCAACCGACAACCGCCCGGTGGATGGGTCGAAATCGGCAATCTGAACCCTGCAGCCGGTGTCCTCGGCCATCAGCAGCCAGGGCGACACGTTGGAATCATGATCCAGGGCCGTACATATCACCTCATCCCCCGGGCCAACCCAGCGACCGATGGCCCGAGTCAACGCCATCATGTTGGCCGTGGTGCTAGGACCCAAAATAATGCCCTTCGGGTCCGCACCCAACAGACGACCCATTGTGGCACTAGCTCGAACTACGAGGTCATCGCAGGCATAGGCAGCAGCGAAGGCTCCGAGCGAATTGGCATTATTTCCACTGCGCTGCCAATCGGCAGCGGCTTCGATAGCGGTGTCTACCACCTGGGTCCCACCCGGTCCGTCAAACCGGGCCCACTGGCCATCAATCGCAGGAAATCGGGCACGAATGTCGTGGAGTTCGTCCATCGTCGGGCACGCTAGTAGTAGTCCGCATAATTGGGAGGAGCCGCGTGGAGGCTTGGGAAATCGACGCACGGGAGCAGATCCGACACCTCGTTGCCTCGTACAACGCCCTCGGTGACCGCGGGCAGTTCGAAGAACTACTAACCCTTTTCGCTCCGGACGCGACCATGGACATAGGTGATGGCCAGACCTACGACGGTACAAACGACATCCGCTCGATCTTTACCACGACCCGCGACTCGTTGGCAAATGAATCTCGCAGTGAAGTCCCCCGCTACCTCCAGCACCATGCGGCGGCCCCCACCATCACCATCGAGGGTCCGGAGGAGGCCCTCGGACAGTCGTACTTCACGGTGATGACCGACGCCGGGGTTGACCACTGGGGTCGTTATCAAGACAAATTCCGACCGATCCAAGGACATTGGCTATTCGCTTCTCGTCGGGTACTTGTCGACGGCACGACTCCCGGCGGCTGGGCTGACCAACGACTACGGGCAGCCACAGCCGAAGACACATCCACCCGCATAAGCCCTCCGGAACGACTCCTAGCTGAGGCCGACATTCGCCAGTTGGTTGCCCGTTACGCGCTGGCAACCGATCGCAGAGACCTCGATGCCCTAGTCGCGTTATTCGTGCCCGAAGTCCGTGTGGGAGGGGGCCTCTCTGGTCGAGTCGCTCTTCGCGAAGATCTCACACGTCAACTGGCCGCCATAGGCGTGACAATCCTTCACGTGGGAACACACCAAATCGATTTCGAGAACCCCGACAACGCCACCGGATATGTCTACTGCCGAGCCGAAGTGCAAGATGGAAGGCGTTGGATCCACCAATCGATCCGCTACGACGACCAGTACCAGCGGATCAACGGCATATGGCTATTTGTAAAGAGGTCTCACCGTCTCTTCTATGGAGCCGAAGTAGGTGTCAATCCTCTTGGCCTGTCGACAGCCAACTGGCCAAATAACCATGATGGTTGGGGCACTCTCCCCGCCGAAGACGAGACCTGGCAAGACTTTCAGGCGATGCACGGAGACGCCGAGGACAGCGCCTGATGGCTTCTGAACCAGAAGCGGCCACCGAGACGAGCGGGCGCCAGATCGCCGACACGGTGCTAGCTGGATTCGTCGACTACATCGCAAGTTTCCGCAAGGTCTCTCGTCGCGCTGCCACCCACTTCACCTACCGCGAGTGGGCTGCCCAAGAGGACGATTCCCGGCAGCGGTTGGCCCTCCACAGGGCCAACGTAATGACCACGGTGGAGCGTGTTCGCCCGTTGGTCGACAGCGTGACCGACCGGCGGGGTGCCTGGCGGGCAGCCCGAAGCCACTACAAATCGCGAATAGCGGAACGTAGCGATTTTGGCCTCGCCGAGACTTTTTTCAACTCGGTGACCCGTCGGATATTTACCACTATCGGAGTCGACAACGACGTCGAACTGCGTTGGTTTGGAGCTACCACAGTGCCTCGCGGAGAGGGACGTGCCGAATTGTTCACCACAGCCACTCGGGTCCGCGATACCGCAGCAATGGTCCGACAGGTGCTATACGCGGTCGGTTTTGAAGCCTCATGGGCTGATCTGGACGGTGACGCCCGACGGGTCGCAGCTCGGATCGACTCGTTCCTCATAGAAGAGTGGGACAGCCTGTCGGCTGACGGCATCGACATGCTCCGGCCGGTCTTCTATCGAAACAAGGGGGCCTACTTGGTGGGTCGGCTCCGCCAACAAAACCGGATCACCCCAATCGTCATCCCGGTCGTTCACACCGACGACGGCCTAAGGATTGACACAGTGCTAGTCACCGAGGCCCAAGCCAGCCGACTATTCAGTTTTACCCGCTCATACTTCTTCGTTGAATGGCCCAGTCCGTCAGAACTGGTGGGTTTCCTTAAATCGCTGCTGCCAATGAAATCTCTGGCCGAGCTCTACACCGCAGTCGGTCTACCACAGCACGGCAAGACCAGCCTCTACC
>DEAU01000045.1:0-25518 GCA_002348705.1 Candidatus Neomicrothrix sp. UBA2974 | reverse complement strand
GCACGGCAAGACCAGCCTCTACCGTTCCCTCTACCGCCACCTCGACCACAGCCATGACAAGTTTGTGCGCACCCGAGGAACGCCGGGGATGGTGATGGCGGTATTCACCTTGGTGTCGTTCAACGTGGTGTTCAAGATCATCAAGGACCGATTCGACCCTCCGAAAAACACCACTCGCGATGCAGTCAAGCGTCGCTACGACCTCGTGTACCACCACGATCGCGTCGGACGAATGGTCGAGGCGTGGGAGTTTGAAAACCTCTCGTTTGAGAAGGACCGTTTCGACCCCGAACTTCTGGATGAACTTCTGACCACAGCTGCGGAGACGGTCCGAGTCATCGGTGATCAGGTGGTGATTCGTCACGTGTACTCGGAGCGGCAGGTGTATCCACTGAACCTCTACCTGCGTGAGATGTCCACTGAGAAAGCAGTCGCAGCAGCGATCGACTGGGGCTGGGCCATAAAAGACTTGGCTGCGGCCAATGTGTTCCCCGGGGACCTATTTACCAAGAACTTCGGCGTGACCCGGCATGGCAACGTCGTGTTCTACGACTACGACGAGTTAGTCCTGCTGGAGGAATGCAGGTTTCGAAGCATCCCGAGCTCCGACGACCCAGTTGATGAGATGCGCTCACAACCGTGGTTCTCAATTGAACCCGGCGATGTATTCCCCGAGCAGTTTCCTACCTTTATGGCCTTCCCATCTGATGTGTCTTCGGAAGTCCGTCGTCGCTTCGAAGAGACCCACGCCGACCTTTATACGGTGGCCTTCTGGAAGGAGGTCCAGAAGAGCCTTGCCCGGGGAGATCTCCCGGACTTTTACCCATACCCCAAACGTCTCCGATTTCGGCCCAAGGCCGCCGAGCCACTCGGCTAGGTTCACTTCATGCCTCCTCCTCAACAGCGCCGACCGATTCAGATCGCTCCATCGGTCCTGCCAGCAGACTTCGCCCGTTTGGGCGAAGAGTGTCAAGTTCTTGAGAAGGCGGGGGTCGATCTAATTCACTGGGACGTCATGGATGGGGTATTCGTGCCCAACTTGACCTTCGGACCCGACGTTATTGCGTCTACCCGTCCGCTTGTCGATCTGGATTTTGAGGCCCACCTCATGGTGGTCGAACCCGACCGCCTGGTCGACCGTTACGTAAAAGCCGGATGTTCGACGGTGCTTGTCCACGCCGAGGCCTGCGAGCACCTGCACCGCACCCTCGGCCACATTGCCGAATTAGGGGCCGTTCCGGGCGTAGCGCTGAACCCCCACACCCCTGTGTCTGCGATCTGCCATGTCCGTGATCTGATTGGGGTGCTGCTAATCATGACCGTCAACCCTGGTTTCGGAGGGCAGGCCTACATCCCGCTTGAAGACAAGGTGGCCGAGGCCGCTGATTTGTTAGACGGATTCGACTGCTCCATCGAGGTGGACGGGGGCATCGGACCCTCAACAGTCGCCGGGGTTGTATCTGCCGGCGCCAACCGACTTGTCTCCGGAAGCGCCCTATTCCGTGACAGCGAAGGCCTCAAGCACGCCGTGACCGACCTCCGAACTCGGGCCGTCGCAGCGCAGGCCTGACCAACTACACCGCTACCCTGCGCTGACATGGATGCCCCCCCTCTGAACATTCCGGCTATTAGAACTCCAGGATCGCCCGACGCCACGGCAGCAGACGCCGAGGCACTGGAACAGGGCCGGTTCGACGTCTACACCCGGCTCCTCAAAGACCGAATCGTCTTCCTTGGCACCGATGTGAACGACGATGTGGCCAACTTCATCATTGCCCAGATGCTGTTCCTTGAGGCCCAGGATCCTGACAGGCCGATCTGGATGTACATCAATTCGCCAGGTGGATCAGTCACAGCCGGCATGGCCATATACGACACCATGCAATTCGTAGGTCCCGAGGTAGGAACTATCTGTATGGGACTCGGCGCCTCAATGGGACAGTTCCTGCTGTGCGCCGGTGCACCAGAAAAGCGCTATGCCCTACCACATGCCAGAATCATGATGCATCAACCCCTTGGTGGTGTTCGCGGCCAGGCGTCCGATATCGCCATCCAAGCCGAACAAATGGCTTACACCAAGAAGATGTTGCAAGAACGAATCGCCGACCACACCGGCCAATCCGTCGATGCCATTGAAGCCGACAGTGACCGCGATCGCTGGTTTACCGCCGACGAAGCACGCGACTACGGGATCATCGACAAGGTCATCGTGCGCCGCGGAGAGATGCACTAACTCTCACGGGAAGCCGGTTGACGCCAACCATCACCGTAGGATCGACAGACGCGGACGTGGCGGAACTGGCAGACGCACCGGCTTTAGGAGCCGGCGCCGAGAGGCGTGGGGGTTCGAATCCCCCCGTCCGCACGTGACCGAAGAAACCTCTAATACGGGCTCGACCCCTGACAACAAGCTTCTAGACGGGCTGGTCGACGACGCTCCCACCGGCATGGCTCGCCTCGATGGTGCGGGCCGGGCTGTGCGGGTCAACGGCCGCTGGGCATTGTCCACCGGTCAAGGGGCTGATGAAGCGATGGGTGAGGGTTGGCTCGCTGCTATCGACCCCGAAGGTCGAGACGAGTTTTTGACTGACCTAGCTAGGAGTCTGGCCGACCGTATTTCACTCCGAGGTCGACTACGGCTAATTGATGAAGGTGGTGACGTTCGCTGGGTTGACCTGTCAACTGTTCCGCTCCCAGAACCGGGTGGTGCTCTATTAACGGTTGTCGACATGTCCGAAGAGATGGACGAAACCCGCCGAGCACACGAACTCACTCGAGTACTAGAGGCCACGCCCGACCCCGTTGCCATCCTCGATCCGGCCGGCGAAATGGTGGTCTGGTCCAACGACGCCCTTCACCGACTCGGAGCTGCAACCACGACCGGACCGATACGGCTGCTCGACCTGCTAGACGGCTGGTCACAGGCCCGATATGCCACCACGGCTCTGCCGGCGGTTCGCTCTGATGGCACTTGGAGGGGCGAACTTCGGCTCCTGGGTATGACGGACATCGTTCCGGTCTCCGCAGTCCTTGTAGCCCACCGCGACCAAGAAGGAGTTGTGGACGCTATCTCGCTTATGGCCCGTGACCTTACGGACCTGCACGCAGCCCAGGAGCGGGTCGAGGCTTCCGAGGTCCGTTTGGCCGCCCTAGTCGAGCACGCTTCGGACTTAGTGTGTGTTATCGGCGACGATGGGCACATTGTCTACGCCAGCCCTGCGGTAGCAAGGATTCTTGGACAAGAAGCCCACGCATTAGAGGGCGTGGAAGTTGCCGAACTCGTCCATCCCGATGACCTTGCTGATCTAGCCGAGCGAGCGACAGATGTGCTGGCTCAGCCGGGAATGTCTCCTGCTGTAGAAGCCCGAGTGGCCCATGCGGGAGGCGGCTGGCGCCACATGGAAGTAGTGGCCACCAACCTGTTGGGCAATCCGGCGGTGGCCGGCGTAGTGGTCAACGCTCGTGACATAACCGAACGGGTGGAGGTCGCTGCTCAGTTGGAGGAACGCGCCTATCACGACGAGTTGACCGGACTACCCAACCGTGCGCTCCTACTCGAACGTCTCCAAGACGCCCTCCACCGGGCTGCCCGGCACGACCGGATGGTTGGGGTGCTGTTCCTCGATCTAGACAGATTCAAAGTTGTCAACGACTCTCTGGGGCACGGCGTCGGCGATGACCTGCTGCGCGAGGCGGCACGACGTCTAGAGCGGACAATTCGGCCCGGAGACTTAGTGGCCCGCCTTGGCGGCGATGAGTTCGTGGTGGTGATAGCTGACATGGTCCGCACCACAGATGCCTTGGCTGCCGCCGAGCGGATCCGCACCGCCCTGGCCCGACCACTGGAGTTAGGGGGCGACCCGACGGTGATGTCAGCCAGCGTGGGTATCGCCGTCGCTCACGGGAACGAGACTCCAGCCGACCTGCTACGAGACGCGGATACAGCCATGTACCGAGCCAAGGAAGGCGGTCGCGACCGTGCTGAGGTCTTTGGAGCTCATCTGCGCGCTCGAGCAGTCCGGCGACACTCAGTGGAGCAGGATCTCCGAGCGGCGCTCGATGAAGACCGAATTGAGGTTCACTTCCAGCCGGTGGTCCGACTATTGGACACCACCATCGTCGGCGCCGAAGCCCTAGCGAGGATCCGCGGCGCAGGCGGTGAACTGCTTCAGCCAGCGCAGTTCATCGACGTGGCGGAAGACACAGGCCTGATAGCTGACCTCGGTGCGCGCGTGCTAACCATCGCCGTTGGGCGCCTAGCCGCTTGGAATAGCCGGAAAAATGCTTCGATCGACAAAAAACTGTCAGTGGCAGTCAATGTGTCGGCTAGACAACTTTCCGACCCGATGTTTCCCCATCTTGTGGCCTCGACAGTGACCACCAACGGGATCGAGCCTGATCAGGTCGCGTTGGAGTTCACTGAGAGTGCTCTGATCGCCGCTAACCCGGTGACCGAAACCGTGCTCGGCGAACTAACTGCTCTCGGAGTACGTATGGGACTAGATGACTTTGGCACAGGGTTTTCGTCGTTGGCCTATCTAAAGAGATTCCCAATTGACTTCCTTAAGGTGGACCGATCGTTCGTATCTGGACTCCGGGCAGACCAAGCCAATAGGAAGCCCTCGGCCGGTGATCAGAACAAAAAACAACTAGACCACGATGAATGGGCCGACGACACGGCCATCGTGACTGGCACTATCGCTTTAGCGCACAGCCTTGGCCTCCGGGTAGTGGCCGAGGGGGTGGAAACCGAAGAACAACTCCAGATTCTTCGCCATCTGCGCTGCGATGAAGCACAGGGATTCCACTTCTCAGAACCGGTCACTGACGCCGAGTTTGACCGCTTCCTCACCAGCGGCGTGGCCAACCTCCCCGTCTCGCAGAACTAACGATCCACTGCTAGAGAGGGGCACTGGGGACTGTGGCGAATCAGGAAACGTCCAGACGACGGGCTAAGTCACGAAAAGCCCGTCCTCGGTGGGAGAAGACGTGCTTTTCAACTCCCATCTCGGCAAACGTTCTGCCGTCACCCTCAACAGGGATGAATGCTGGGTCGTAACCGAAGCCTCCGTCACCCGCCGGTTTGATGGCGATCCATCCCTCTACAGTTCCATTCGCTACCAACTCACTCCCGTCAGGCCACCGCACCATGGCAACAGTGCGAAAGCGGGCGGTTCGCCGACTCTCAGGCACGTCAGCGAGTTCGCGAAGCAGTCGCTTCAGGTTGGCCTCGTCGTCGCCACCCTTGCCGGTTCCCTCATCTGCGGCGTAACGGGCCGAATGCACGCCAGGGGCGCCATCGAGGACATCTACCTCAAGTCCGGTGTCGTCGGCTATAGCCGGTCGGCTCACAGCCTCGCAAATAGCGACAGCTTTCAGGCGGGCATTGGCCTCAAGTGTGAAACCGTCCTCAATGACGTCCCCCACAGATTCTGGTCGTGGTTCAAGCTCAACTAGACCATGAAGGACATGCGCGATTTCGGCAACCTTGTGAGGATTGGCACTGGCAACCACGAAACGGGGCAGAGCTCCGTTAGGCATCGATAAGCACTTAGGTCGCGGACCTCTAAGAGGGCCGGACCGCTGGCGGTGTAGCCAGCACGGCTCGCTGCGCTTCAACGATCCTGGCAATGCCTTCAGCTGCTAGGTCAACTAGGGCGTCCAGTTCCGAACGCTCAAATGCTTGGCCTTCAGCCGTGCCTTGAACCTCGACGAACCGACCTGAACCCGTCATGACCACATTGAAGTCAACTTCGGCGGTGGAATCCTCGACGTAGGGGAGGTCTAGGCGAGGCGTCCCATCGACGATGCCCACCGAAATTGCCGCCAATTCCTCGAGGATGGGTGAGGAGGTGATAGTACCGGCAGCCACTAAACGGCTAAATGCGTCGTGAATGGCCACAAATGCGCCGCAAATCGACGCAGTACGGGTACCTCCGTCGGCCTGTAGGACATCGCAGTCGACAGTGATCTCCATCTCCGGCATGGACCCAAGATCGACAACAGCGCGTAACGAACGAGCAATAAGTCGCTGAATTTCCTGGTCACGTCCTGAGGTTCGGCGACGGATCCGTTCCGGACTCGACCCGGGCAGCATCGAGTATTCCGCAGTTACCCAACCCCGTCCCGTGTTTCGTAACCATGGGGGAACTCCGTCACCCACTGAGGCGGTACAAAGCACGCGTGTCCGTCCGAAGGTCACTAAGCAGGAACCAGCTGCCATCTCCGTGTAGTCACGTTCAAAAGAGAATGGACGCAGTTCGTCATCGGCACGGCCGTCGGGGCGGGGGGTGGACTCGGACACGGGGACTCCCTTAACTGTTCCGGACACCAACCTAGACCGGCGTCGAGTCCGAAGAAATCTAGAAGGTCGACGGGCCAGATCCCCGTGGGACCCCGCCAAAGGCATCTAGAGGAATTCCATCAGAACACAATCAATTGCTCTATATTTTCAGCCACCTCATCAGGATCAGCCGTCCAAGCACCGGTCGAGAGATACTTCCACCCTCCATCGCATACCACGAAGACGACGGTCGCCACGATGCCAGCATTTGGATCGGCTTCGATTCGGCTAGCCACTCGAACCGCTCCAGCCAAGGCGGCACCGGCAGATAGGCCTGCGAAGATTCCACACTCGGCGGCGAGACGACGCGTGTACTCAATGGACTCGCGCGGGCGCACAATGCGCTTTCCATCTAGAAGGTCGTAACCACCCCACTTCTCAAACACTGGCGGGACGTATCCGTCGTCAAGGCTGCGCAGCCCCTGAACCAGCTCTCCGGATGGTGGCTCGACAGCCAGTACTTTCACATCAGGTCTTTGTTCCTTGAGGTAGGCGCCTACGCCCATCAGAGTGCCACTTGTGCCGAGGCCAGCCACAAAGTGGGTGATCTCGGGTACATCCCGGAGAATCTCTGGCCCTGTCGTCTCATAGTGGGCGCGCGGATTGGCCTCGTTGGCGTACTGGTAGAGGAACAACCAGTCTGGGTTCTCATCCGCCAGTCGATGGGCCATCCGCACCGCTCCGTTGGAGCCCTCGTCGCCAGGCGACGAAATAATCTCAGCACCGAACACCTCAAGAGCCTGACGTCGTTCGACCGAGACATTCTCGGGAAGGACGACCTTCAAGTGGTAGCCGCGAACCCGAGCGATCATGGCAAGGGCAATACCCGTATTACCGGATGACGGTTCGATGATTGTCCGGCCTGGCGTGAGAGTTCCATCAGCCTCGGCCTCTCTAACCATGGCTAAGGCGATTCGATCTTTTACCGAGCCGGCAGGGTTCTGACCCTCGAGTTTGGCGAGCAGGCGAACCGACCGATTGGGGCTGAGTTCACTGACGTCGACGATCGGCGTGTCGCCGATTAGGTCGAGAACTGAGGCGTATACGGGCATGGTGTCGCTAAAGGGTCTTCGAACAAATCGGACTCTGCTGGCAAATCGGAACCGAACCAAAATCCGACTGATGTGGTCGGGATTCTAGCCGTGGTCTATGGAGACCGGCACCTCAGTGATCTCGCCACCCATAATCCGGTACGCCCGGAGAACTGGACTTGAGTGCTTTAGGGAGATGATGATGAACACCCAGGTGCCAAATGGATCGAAACGGGCGGCGTCAGCCACATCGGTCGGTGACGGGTATGCCGAGGTGTGAGTATGGCTGTGCATCACCCCGATGATCGCTCGACCAGCATCATCGGCCTCGGCCTCTACGCGGAGCATCTCCTGACCATCCAACACATAAAGTTTCCACGCCTCGTCGGCAGCGGCCATGTTCGCCATCGGGTGGTAGCCGTCGACCCGCAGGGTTCCCGGATTACCAGAGAACAGTCCGCAGGCCTCCGACGGATTCTGGGTCAGGGCGCGGTCGACCATCGCCGTATACACATCGCCAGTGAGCGTCAGGGCCTCGATAGCGTCGCTTCCGGACCCGTCTCCTGTGGCATGTCCCATGAGCAGCAAGGCTAACGGGAGGTCCGGGGGCGCCAGAGGGCGACCGGTACGCTCGCGCCGGTGGGCAACAGGAACGAGGAAATGTCGGAACGCAACGCCGCCACTAACCGGCGGGCGCGGCACGATTACGACCTCCTCGACTCGTGGGAAGCCGGCTTGGTGCTACGCGGCAGCGAGGTGAAATCGATCCGGCAAGCCAATGTGCAAATCAGTGAAGCCTTCGGCCGCGAACAGGATGGCGAACTCTGGCTGATCGGCATGCACGTACCGCCATATGCAATGAGCGGATCCGAGGCGACGGGTCATGAACCGGATCGGCCCCGGAAGTTGCTGCTACACCGAAGAGAAATTCGTCAGATCACAAACCGGATGTCGCTTGAAGGTCTGACGCTGGTGCCGCTACGTCTCTACTTCAAGGCCGGAAACGTAAAGGTTGAGATAGCCCTTGCTCGGGGGCGCAAGTTGCACGACAGGCGGCAAGCGCTAGCTCGCAAGGAAGCCGACCGGGAGGCCGAGCGCGCTATGGAAGCAAACCGGCGGCGCTGAACTGGCCGCTCCGCTGTCCTCTCTGATCTCTCAAGTTCCGCACACCACCGAGATCGACTCAGCGACGATCCGCGCTACTTCATCCATCTCGCTACCACTAATGGTGAAAGGTGGACCAAGTAACAGAGCGTCAGACGCGTTGCCATCACCAGCCGGATAAACCCAGGCGCCACGGTCCATGGCCTCAGCCACCACCCGGGATGCCATGCCTTCGATGGCTGGATAGGGCTCGGCAGTATTCCGGTCGCGAACCAACTCGATTCCAACCATCAGTCCGAGCCCTCGCACCTCTAAGACGTGTGGGTCGTCGGCTACCTCCTGCAGGCGGCGCAGGAAGTCAGCACCCTTTATCGCACTGGCTGTAACGAGATCCTCCTCGTCAAGGATCCGAAGTGCTGCTAGCCCGGCCGCGCAGGCCGCCGAGTGTGCGGAATAGGTAAAGAACATGAGGCCCTCTCCCGAAGCGGCTATGGGAGCCACCACCTCCTCGGTGGCGAAAATGCCACCTAAAGGCGCGTAACCGCTTGATAGACCTTTGCCACCGACCATCACGTCAGGCACAACGTCCCAGTGGTCCACCCCAAACCGCTTCCCGGTGCGGCCAAATCCAGTCATGACCTCGTCGGCGATGAGCAAAACCCCATGCCGGTCACAAAGCTCCCGCACCTCTGCCCACCAGCCATCGGGTGGGACCAAAGCACCGGCTGTGGCGCCGACGACCGGCTCGGCGATTACGGCTGCCACTGTCTCTGGGCCTTCGTCCCACAACACCTTTTCAAGACCCTCTGCGTCAAGGTTCGGCATCTTGGGATACTCAGCCAGCACATGTTCTAAGGGGGCTCGACGGCTCCGATGCCCGCTGATGGCAAGAGCCGTCATGGTAAGTCCATGGTAAGAGGTCTCACGTCCGATGATTTTTCGCCGCTCGGGACGTCCGGAGGTCGAATGGTGAGCCAAAGCGAGGCGCACCGCAGTGTCAACCGACTCAGAACCACCACTGGTGAACCCCACTCTGGTCAAACCCTCCGGCAGCCATCGCTCACGCAACAATTCGACTAGGGCGATGCGCTCCTCCGTCACCCACGGCGGCAGCACGTAGGAGACCCGGCGGGTGGCCTCGGCAACAGCGTCGGCCACTTCGTGACGACCATGTCCAATGTTGACGGCGACAGCGCCACCGCCAGCATCAATCAACTTCCGACCGTCGGCAAGATGCAGGATGCAGCCCTCAGCCCGATCAACCACTGGCGGCATGATCGGCGAGGGTATGAAGGAGTACGAGCTAGCGCGGTCGTTGTGGATCCAAGGATTCTGGCAGACGGACCTAGCCGGTGCTTCTCCGAATACCCGATACGGCTCGCCGATACCCTTAGGGGAACGGACATTTGACAATCAAACACTTAAACGTTCGCATTTAGCGACTTTGAGCCGCTGTTCACGGGGCTGATCGGTTTCGACGCCGACGGCAGTGGGCGTGCCGTGCGACCGGAGTAGCCCAGACTCCTTAAACGGGGCACCAACAGAGACGCCAAAACGGACGATCTCGCTCTCGCCGCCTGACCTAGTCAGGTGACCGAGAGTCATCGCGACCGGTAACGGCACGCGGGGTCGGTCCACCGCAACCCGGCAACAGAAGCGGTGGAGACAGCAGGGACAGACCGCTGACGGCGTGAAAGACCGCTGACAATGGGGAAAGACCCTTTGGCAGAGCCTCGCGGCTCGCCCGACCCGGCGGGGTGGCAGCCATCAAGCCACGCACTCGGGAATGGTCGTAGCACACACGGTCACCCTTCGACGGACGGGGGTTCGATTCCCCCCAGCTCCACAAGGGCGTGTTCGCAGTTTTTGCGTGCACGTGTTCGCAGTTTCGAGAAGGCAGCGCTTTTGGCGCTGCCTTTTCGGGTTTTCGGGGGTTGTGCGGCCTCTAGCGGGCTGGGGTCGCCGTGTTCGGCGGCTCGCCCATCGTTGCTTGGCCTAGGTCACCGGTATAAGGGCGCGTCGATGCCGCCCCGTTGGGGCGGCGGGATTCGACGGGGAGCGGTCGACCTAGGGGTCGGAGTTGGTGTCGGTCTTCACGCTAGGGCGGTCCTCGTAGCGGCGACGGCGGTTCTTGCGGACCTTTCGCTTGGCCTTGACCGGCGCCTGGGTGTCGCAGAGTTCGCGGAGCCGGAGCCACTGTTGGATGGTCCGGCGGTAGTACCCGGCGATGGTGTGGGCGAGGAACATCTGGATCTTGGTGGTCTTGAGGAACCGGGTGTAGTTCCGGCCGATGTCGACGTACTCGCCGTGGAAGGCGGCGTTGGCTGACTCGACGATGTTGCGGCGCCCCCAGGCCTTCCACCAGGCGGTGGTCCCGAAGATGGTCTTCTGGTCGAGGAATGTCACGTCGGTGTCAGCCGTGACAACGCCGTTGCAGCAGGTCTTGGCGGTCTTGCCGGGCTGCACGAGGCGGGAGTTCTTGTTCCTGGACTTCATGGTCTTGGGGAACTTGGGGCTGTGGGCTCGTCCGGCGCAGAACGGGCACTTGTAGCGGACGGTTCCGTCGGCCTTTTTGGTGTGGACGGTGTAACGGAGCTTGGCTCGTTCGTTGAACTTCTCGACGCAGGCTCGTCTGGTTGCGTCGTCGGCGTTGCGGTCCGGCATGTCGAGTTGGTGCTCGCCTGTCGGGAGGTGCCCGGAGAAGGGTTGGCCGTCGATCAGGACGGCGTCTCCGATGCTGCCGTGCGGGCCGCGTTGGTGGGTGAGGATGCGGATGGTCTGGTCGATGCCGGCCTCGTGGAGTCGCTGGTGGAAGTACTCGGGTTTGGACAGCGAGTAGCCGCTGCAGATGAAGCGGCGCGAACCCCCTCGCTTCGATCGTGGCCATGTCCCACCCAGATCCCTTGACGTGGATGGCGTCAATCAAGTCCCCGGTGATGTCTTCGACTGAATCCTTGATCGATGAGTTGCCCCCTCCATGCAGCACTAGCGCAGGGTCTGCACCAATCAGCCGCGTGCAATACACGCATTCGGCGATCAGACCACCGCTGGCTGCCGCTGCCTCATCGTCCCACCGATCCTTCACAACGCCTCCCAGAATCAGGCGGTGCTGGCCCCGGAGGCAACGATTCCCGATCTACCAGCTTGATCAAGAAGCCAATCCCACTGCTGTGGTATCAAACCACCGCCAAGTCGGCCCCGAATCCTGCCATCGGCCCCAACCACCACGAAGTACGGAAAGCTCCGCAGTCCGTAGGCCTGACCTAGAGAGCTGTCATCGTCGTCACGCACCACAGCCTCAGGCCAACTCTCGCTATCGAACCAAGCTTTAGGAGGATTTCCCCGGTCTAGGCGGACCCCAGTCGATACAGCAATTATCTTGACGCCATCTGGTATGCCGCCACGAGCAATCCACTCGACCAACTTCGGCACCTCGGCCTGACAGTGCGGACACCAGTGGGCAAAGAAACCGATGACATAGCCGATTCCGTCGCCAGGGCGGATCTGGACCGTAGCCCCAGCGAAGGTAGTCGCGTCGAAAGACGGAGCCACCGAGCCCAGAGCCGGATCGCCGGCCGAATCGGTGAAACCGGGCAGCGCGTCTCCGTAAATAGCGACCGGTCCCGTCTCCAACCCGTCCGGATCGCCTTTTTCCTCGTCGCCGCTCAGCGTAAGGGCGGCCACGAGCGCAAGTGCTACAGCTCCAGCCAGCACCAAGGCAATGGTCCGACCTGGACCTTTCCTTTGCTGCGGCTCCAAATAGTCCGTCATCAGTCCTCCACGCCCGCATCATCGCTGACAGTGGCGGCCAGCACGAGCACCGTAATCGCTGCAAAACCAAGGAAAGCCATCAATGGAAGAGACACAAACCCGAATTCGTCAACCCACTGCTGGGTGCATGGTGCTATCAGATCGCATGATGAGCCCTGCTCCGGGAACCACTGCAGTTGCACGTGATACGCGGATAGGAATAGGCCGCAAACGGTAAAGGGCAAGGTCCGCCACCGAAGCATCCGACCGCCGCCCCTGACGGACCTGGCTTCCGGACGCCAAACCTCAACTCCAAGCACCACGACTAGTGGGTACATAAAGATTCGCTGGTACCAGCAGTACTCACAGGGCACGAAATCGCCCACCTCAGAGAACCAGAGACTCCCAGCCGTTGCCACAGCAGCCACAGAAAACGCAAGTTGGCAGATAACAGATCCCGAGTTCGCCAGGAGAGCGCGCCCCGAAGACTTCATCATCAATGCCCCAGCAGCAATTGTCATGCCAGCAGCCAGCAGGGCCAGCAGGGCCGCGAACAATGACATCTGGGCAACAGACATAGCCAACAAATCTTAAGGGACAGACCTTCTTGGCCTGAAGGCTCGAGCGGTGATCCAGTTAGTCCGCAGCGCTTCGAGAAGATCTGACATCGTTAGCCCATGAAGGTAAGCATCCATTGAGTTTCTAAGAACCAGAACCGCGGCTGAGCCTTAGCATTTACGGTTTCAATAGATGTAACTGCTAGGAGCCTCGGAAATTAATTTCTCCTATCCGCTGCGACTATTATCGCCCGGACCGGGCGATTACGTAAGGATCTGAGCCTTGGTAACCAATCAACAACAAGTCAAGTTCTACGAGGACATGGTCCGTGTAATGCTCTGGGAACAGCGAGCGATGCGTCTCATGCAGGAGGGGAAAGTTCTCGCCGGATACCACTCTGGACGTGGTCAGGAAGCGATTCCTGTCGGGGCCATCACTCCTCTTCGCGACAGCGACTGCATCATGTACGCCCATAGGGGTTTCGGATACACGATTCAAAAGGGGATGTCGATGGTCGACATGTTTGCCGACCTAATGGCGAACGTCGGCGGCTCAACTGGTGGGCTTGGAGCAGGCATACCTCACTTCGCTGATCCCAAACTTGGGATTCTTGGTCAGGGTGGAACCCTTGGAACATGTTTCCCGATCGCAGCTGGTGCAGGATTCTCAGCGAAGTACAGAGGCACCGATGAAGTAACTATCTGCTTTTTTGGCGACGGGACTTCTAATAGAGGAACATTTCATGAAGCATTAAATGTCGCTTCAATCTGGAAGCTTCCGGTCATATGGATATGCGAGAACAATCGCTATGCCGTCTCAGTTCCATCGGAGAAGTCGACTGCTGGCCGGATAGTGGACAGGGCAATTGGTTATGGGATACCCGGACGTTCGGTCGATGGCATGGACGTTGTCTCGGTCTATGAAGAGGTGACGGAAGCTATAGATAGAGCCCGCTCCGGTGAAGGTCCCACGTTGATCGAGGCTGAGTGTTATCGATTTCGCGGCCACCATGAGGGCGACCCCCAGGTCTACCGAGAGGACGGCGAGATTGATGAATGGCGTCGGCGTGACCCAATCGAATCACATAGGCAGCGACTCATCGATAATGAAGTAGCCGCCGCCGAACAGCTCGACGGTCTGCAGGCCCAGATGGCTTCAGAGGTGGAGCTGGCAGCTCAGGAGGCAGAGAACTTCCCGATGCCTGGGCCTGAGAGAGTCTTTCAAGGTGTCTAAATGTCCGATGACTCGAACGCTCCTTTGAACGTCCGGACGTTCAGCCAGGCGATCAGTGACGCTCTGGACGAGGAGTTGGCTCGAGATGACTCCGTCTTTATCTGGGGTGAGGATATAGGCACTTATGGAGGCATATATGGGGCGACAGGCGGGCTGTTCGAAAAGCACGGCCCGGAACGTGTCATCGATACCCCAATTTCAGAAACCTTCATTGTTGGTGGAGGTCTCGGCGCCGCCCTCACTGGACTCCGCCCTGTAGTGGAACTGCAGTCAGGTGGGTACTTCGGTATTGCCATGGATGAGCTCTATAACAAGGTTGCTCGCTGGCGCTACATGCATGGAGGAAAGTTCACCGTCCCTATGGTTGTTCGCCTCCCGGAGGGAGCAAAGGGAGCCGGACAAGAACATGACGTGTCCCCAGAAGCTCTTTTCTTGAGTGCTTTCGGAGCTGAAATCGTCATTCCGTCAACTCCAGCAGACGCGAAGGGTCTCCTGAAATCCGCGATACGGGATGACCGACCAGTTCTCTTTTTTGAGCATGCCGTGTTATATGCAACCAGCGGTCCAATTCCCCCAGGTGATCACCTCGTTCCCATTGGTGTCGCCGACATCAAGAGACCAGGAAGCGACGTGACGGTGATCGCTTGGTCTCGAATGGTCATCGAAGCCTTGAAAGCTGCGGAAGAACTGGATAGCGAGGGTATCGACATTGAGGTTGTGGACCCGAGGGGTTTGCGCCCACTCGATAAAGACACCATTTTCGAGTCGGTGGAGAAAACCGGCCGCGTGGTGATTGCCCACGAGGCTCCGAAGACAGGAGGCGCAGGAGGAGAGGTGGCAGCAATCATTGCCGAGGAGATGATCGAATGCCTCGAGGCGCCAATTGTCCGGGTTGCTTCCAAAGACGTCACGTTGCCGCAGAGTCGCCATCTTCAGCAATACGTTCTGCCGCAGGCCGCACAGATCGTGGACGCGGTTAGATCCATTTCTTGAACATGCATCTATTACGCATGCCTTCGCTTGGCGAGACAATGGAGTGGGGGATCCTTACCGCATATCTGGTCGAGGAAGGGAAAGCCTTTTCAAGTGGCGACAACCTTTATGAAGTGGAAAATGAGAAGACCACCCTCTCGGTTGAAGCACTAACTGACGGCGTATTGGCACGATGGGTCGGCCCTCTGGATGAACAGCTATCTGTAGGAACTCTGATCGCTGTAGTCGCGGAACCAGGCCAAGATTTTTCCAAATCTGATGTTGATGACCTGATCAAAAGTTACCTCCCGCCTAGTTCAGGAACAGAAGCCTCTGAAACTTTTACTTCCGGCCAACATTCCACGGACACAAAGCCCAAGTCCAAGATTCGTGCTATGCCGAAGGCCAGGTCTCTAGCCGCCGAACTCGGTATCGAACTCTCGGAAATCAGTGGGACAGGCAAGGGAGGCGCCATCACTCTGCAGGATGTGGAAAATCTCGCCACACCTAGAAACGATGCGTCCTCGACTTTGCCTTTTGAGCGAGTACGACTCAGCACAACCCACAGGACTATGGCCGAGCGGTTGTCAAACAGTTGGCCCGTTACACCTCATTTCACTGTCTCCAATCTGGTCGATGCTTCGCAGTTGCTCTCTCAGAAATCCCAATCAACTAGAAATATTTCGGTAAACGACCTCTTAGCAGCAGCGACACTCCGAGCTGTGGAACGTGTGCCCCGGATCAACTCTTCATTTTCTGAAGATTCGCTACTTGTCTACGAAGACATAAACCTCGCAGTGGCTGTAGACACCGAAAGGGGTCTTGTTGCCCCTGTCATTCGCAAAGCCCATGAACTGGAATTCGACTCTCTGGTCGCCGAGATCAGTCGGCTGGCTGCATCTGCCCGCGAGCAATCCCTCCTGCCCAGCGACCTGAAGGACGCCACCATCACCATCTCAAACCTCGGTATGCACGGTGTCGACTTTGGAACGCCTGTTCTCACAAGCCCGCAATCAGCAATAGTCTTCTTCGGGGCAATAAAACCTAGGCCATTTGTCACAAACGGGACGCTAGAAGTGGTCCCTTCATTGCACGTAACTGCCGCCTTTGATCATCGCTCAATCGATGGCGCTCTTGGCGCCCGCTTTCTAGCTGCGCTTACTGACGAGATTGAAAAGACTGAATCATGATCCGCTATTTGGCATTCCGAATTGGGAGCATCATCCCAGTCCTTTTTGGGATGTCGATTTTGGTTTTTCTAATCCTTCATCTAATTCCGGGAGATCCTGCTCAAGCAATCTTGCTGGGTGTGGGATCAACAGCTGATGACGTGCAGATGATGCGCGAGTTACTTGGTCTCGAAGACCCGCTGTGGGAACAATATTTCCGCTACCTGGGAGGGTTGGTTCAGGGCGATCTGGGAACGTCCTTTCTTTACAACCAACCTGTCGCCGAAAAGGTAGTTGGCCTTATCCCTGACACGTTGATCTTGACTGCATGTGCTCTTGGTTTCGCCTTGATGGTTGGAATCCCAACTGGGGTCAGTGCTGCTATCTGGCACAATCGACCCGTTGATCGCATAGCCATGGGGATATCGGCTATTGGGATCGCGCTACCAGCCTTCTGGCTTGCTGTCTTACTAACTCGCTATTTTTCTGTGAAGTTGGGATGGTTCCCTTCACTGGGAACTGGATCAATCAAGGCTTTGGTGCTGCCGGTTGTGTCTCTGGGCTGGCCTCTATCATCAATACTGAGTCGATTAATTCGTGAGAGTCTTATCGAAGTACGCAGATCTCCCTACGTGATTGCTGCGCGATCCCGCGGATACTCAGGAATCCGAATCCTTGTTCGTCACTCGATTCGCAAGGCCGCTGGTCCAGTGGTGAGCATGATTGGACTCCAGTTCGGAGGTGTCATAGCTGGTGCTGTGGCTATCGAATTCATCTTTGGACGTCCCGGACTAGGGAGTTACCTCGTGGAGTCAATGACAGCGAAAGATATTCCAGCCGTACAGGGAATAATCATGACTATTGGGGCCGTCTATCTACTCACCAATCTGATCGTTGATTTGGTCCGGGCCGGACTGGAGCCAAGTGTTCGCGACGAGTGGGCAAACCGTTAGCCATGGAATCACCATCTTCCCCAGTCACGGGTCAAGACAAAGCAGACGGCCTCGAGGACCAAGACCTGTCCCGGGCATTTTTGTCAGGTCTTCCTGCATTGAGAGCGGTTAGAAACTTCGTCAAAAGGCACGGCCTCTTGCGGTCCTTAATGACTTTGGTGATGATCGCAGCAGTACTCTGCGCTCTCTTTGCGGAATTCTTGGCACCTCATAGCCCCACTGAAATCGGCTATGACGTTCTCCAAGCCCCTAGCTGGGATTATCTCCTAGGAACCGATCACCTAGGCCGAGACGTATTGAGTCGAGTAATTTTTGGGGCCCGTCCGGCTCTGCTGACTGCCGGACTAGCTGTTGCCGTCGGAATCGCGATTGGTGTCTCCGTGGGCCTATTTGCCGGCTACGGCAGTCGAAAGCTTGGCTCGGCGATCATGCGTCTAGTCGATATCATGTTGGCGCTACCAGGTCTTGTTATGGCCATGGTTGTCATGGTGATAATGGGAAGCGGTCTGAAATCAATAGTCACGGCTATCGCTCTAGCGCAAATACCCGTGTTCGCCAGAATGGTCTACGGAGAAACACTCAGCGTGAAACGCAGAGCATTTATCGACTCCGCCCGGGTCCTCGGCTTCTCTGATTTGAGGATTGTTGGTGTTCACATACTCCCCAATATCGCCTCCCAAGTGGCAGTGTTGGCCACTGCTGCGCTTGGCTGGTCAATACTGGTGGCCGCCACTCTGAACTTTCTCGGCTTTGGCATCAGCCCGCCAAATGCTAGTTGGGGTGTAGACCTTCAATACGGTCGCCAATGGGTCTACCAAGCATGGTGGTTGTCAGTTATGCCTGGAGCAGCTATTGCGCTGGTGATCATGTCGAGCAACCTGCTCGGCGACGTAGTTGCGGATTCTGCAGGACGAGGATCTCGGATAGAGGGAGCAAAATTCAAGGCAGATGCTGTTATCTGAAGTGATGCGCTCAACAGCCGGAGTCCGCCTTTACCAGCCGGACGACGTACCCAACGAAGTGATACATGAAGTGTTGGATCAGGCCCGCTTTGCACCAAGCGGCGGTAACCGTCAGCCGTGGCGAGTAATTGTCGTCAGAAACCAAGATGCAAAGGTCCGCATCAGAGAAATCAGTGTTCGAGAGTGGTTTAGATATACAGAGCGCTGGTATGGAGATATCCAGTCCCTGGACGACGCACGCCTGAAGAAATACCAGGAAGGGACTGACTACCACCAAACTCTGGACTGCGCTCCGATCTATTTGGTCTTCTGGGTTGAGTTAGCAGCTCTAGCAGTCACAGACTCAGATTTAGAGCGACAAAGTTTTGTTGGTGGCGGATCGATATATCCCTTTATCCAAAATATCCAGTTGTCATTTCGGGATCGAGATCTCGGCACGCGAATCACAACACTGGCAGTCGCTGCCGAAGAAGAGGTCGCCGAAATATTGGGAATACCAGAAGGATTTGGACTTGCGGCGGTGATGACTCTAGGTAAACCTAGTTGGATGCCTACCAAACTTTCTCGTCGCCCTGTATCCGATTTCGCGTGGCTTGAGCGGTTTGAAGGACTACCACTGACGTAAGACAAGAAATTGATCAGGGAGAATTGACCATGGAACGTCGCACCTCCTGGCCTAGTGAAGTTTGGCCGGGACATACCGGAAACTGGGGCCGGTGGGAGAACGATCTCGGGGTTTTGAATCTGCTGGGGCCCGAAGCAGCAAAGCGTGGGGCTGATGCAGTCGTTAGCGGTCAAACGTTTGCGTTAAGTCGCCCTCTGTCTTCAGCTGAGCCTTGGACTCGCTGGGATACCCCATTTGTTGTTCACAAAATGATCAAGGCCGACACTGAAGGTTTTGAAGAGGGTGACCTCACGCAATCAGCAGCCGAGCAACTAACCACCCGGATACACGGGATGATCAATACCCATATAGATGCCCTGGCTCATATGGGATACAGAGGCTGGAGCTTCAACGGTCATCCGTTTCCAGAGGCTGCCACAATTGAAGAAGGGGCAAAGTTGATGGACATAACGCCCAAAGTGCCCATCTCGACCCGTGGTGTTCTGTTTGACATTCCACGTAAGCGCGGTATTGGTGCTCTCGAACCCGGCGACTCCGTGCAGCCCGCAGAACTTGAGGACCAACTAGACGATTTGGAACCCGGCGATGCCGCAGTAATTCGCGTAGGTGGAACGGAGGTGTTAGGACTAGCTGCCGACGGACTAAGTGAACACGGCACGTGGCACCACGGAACCTGGGCTGGACTGGACACTGACTGTGTGGAACTTCTAGCGACAAAGGATGTCAGCGTAATTGCCACAGACTCGCCGGGAGATACCTTCCCGCACCGACACGAAGCGTATTGTCGAAGTCCTGTGCATGTACTGGCAGAGGTATTTTACGGTATACCTCTGATCCACAGTATGAATCTGGACGTTCTAGCCGAGGCCTGCGCGGATCAAGGGCAAAACTGCTTCTCCTTCACCGCTGCCCCATTGCATATACCCCGTGGTACAGGATCTCTCGTAACTCCCGTGGCGGTGATGTGATGAGCGCGGATGCTGGATTTGTTCAAACGGTTCTCGGTGCCGTGGAGCCGAGCGATCTCGGATTAACGCTGACACATGAACATGTCTTCCAAGATCTGACATGCGGCTGCCAAGACGTCGACCAATACGAAACAGTTCAGCCCAAATACGTCCCAATGATGAAAAAAATTGAGGCGGGCTGGGAGCCCAACGAAAGCGGCCCCGGCACGGCTGCAACCTGGCGGGCGAAGTGGGAGGCCCCAATTTCGCTAGACAACCTCGCCGACCGTCAGCGGCACTGGGTCTACTATGCCGACCAAAAGCTGACTTCTCTGGAAGATGCGATCTACGAATTGAACCAGTTCCACCGGGTAGGCGGCGGAACAGTCGTTGATCAAACAACCCGCGGAATGGGGCGAGACCCAGTAGCTCTGGTGGAAGCTTCTCGGGCCAGCGGCGTTCACATCGTCATGGGCACCTCTTGGTACATCAACAGCTACCACCCGCCCGACATGGATCAACTTTCAGAGGACCAGTTAGTCGACCTAATTGTAAAAGACATAGAGGTGGGAGTTGGCGGGGGCATAAGGGCTGGCATCATTGGAGAGGTCGGGATGGAGTTCCCGATGCATCCAAATGAAGAGAAGGCCCTGCGCGCATCGGCTCGGGCATCGACTCTGACAGGTATCCCGCTTTCGGTGCACCCGGGCACCAACCCTCAATCACCGTTCGACATTGTCCAGATAGTGGAGGATGCCGGCGGCGACCTAAACCGAACGATCATGGCGCATTGTGATACCCGACTAAATACATCCGCTGGAACAAACGTGTTTGACCCAAAATTGCATCTGGATTTGGCCAAGACCGGCGTATATCTATCCTACGACACCTTCGGTTGGGAGGCCTCTTATCGTCAGCGGGTGCCGGTTGACCAGCCAAACGACGCCATCCGCCTCAACTGGATTAAGGCGGTCGCAGATGCTGGTCACTCAGATCGGCTTCTCGTCTCATGCGACATGGCGCTCAAGCATTGGCAGCGGCAGTATGGCGGGCACGGCTGGCGCCATATGCCAGAGACAATTGCGCAACTAATGCGCTACAAGGGGTTCGACGAGGAACTTGTTCAAAAGATTTTTGTTGAAAACGCAGCGAGGATCTTGACCAAGGTGTAGCCATCTGCTCTCAAATCAAGACATCTTCTTAACGAGAAGATGCACGTCGACAGCTTCGCTAGAAGTGCTCGTCCCAGGCACTGCGAAACTCCGCAAGAGCTTCAAGATGCTGTTTTGGTGAAAAACCGAGGTCGAGAGTGGAAAGGACGGCGTGGCTCGCGCCTACTTCCGACCAACGTTTCGCTCTTTTCGCCCATTCAAGTGGATGCCATGCCTCCAACTTGTCGAAACCTACGCTGCTGATCAGAACGCTGATAGAGATTTCAGTTGGATTTCTACCGTACTTCAGAGCTTCCCTCGCAAATATTGGCACTCTCCGCGATAAATCCTCAGGTCTCCTGATCCGTCGCGAATCAGTAAATGCAGACCTATTCCTTGGATGGCCGCTAAATGCAAACCACCCATCTCCCAGCCTTCCCACGCGCTGCAACACCCGATCGTGCCAACCTCCCAGCCAAATCGGAATGTCATCTGCGATTGGCCGTGGACTTATCGCGGCAGAATCAACCAAATCAAACTTTCCCTCAAAATCAACCAGAGGCTGCGACCAGAGAAGACGAAGAAGTTCTATCTGCTCTTCTATACGTTGACCTCTTCTAGAGAAGTCACAGTTGAGGGACAGGTACTCGACTTGATTCCAGCCGACACCCACCCCAAGGACCAAACGTCCAGCGCTTAGACGGTCAAGAGTTGCTGCCTGCTTGGCGACTAACGCTGTTTGTCGTTGGGGAAGAACCAGGACACCCATGGCCAGTTCGATTTCTTTAGTTACAGCACTTAGGTGCCCAAAAAGCACGAAAGGTTCCATAAACGGGGTTTGATGGTTATAAGGGCCAGTTAATTTGTGACTGCTCGGATCTGCTCCGAGAACATGGTCGTAGGCAACAATTTGACTAAAACCTAGTTCTTCGGCCCGTACTGCATACTCGCGGATCAACTCCGGATCTGACCCGAATTCAGCTTGAGGATAAACGACACACATCCTCATGAATTCTCCAGCCGTTGCCCGTTCTGGTTCGGCAACTCAATTATTGAGAGCGGTCGCTGTACAGAAGGCAGGCAACACTTCGATGGCCACCTAACTCAAATAGTTCTGGCGAAATCTCGTCGCAGCCCTGATGGAATTGATTGCACCTGGGATGGAAGGAGCAGCCCGCAGGTGGCGCGGCCAATGAAGGAACTTCGCCTCCTATCGAACCTTTCAACTCATTACCCCGCCCAATAGCAGAAACCGTAGGAGCAGCCTCAAGCAAAGCCCGCGTATAAGGGTGCTTGGGGTCGGAAAACAAGTCTCTCGTCTCACCCAACTCCACAATTCGACCAAAGTACATCACTGCCACCTTGTTGCAGAGGTAGCGGACAACACTTAGATCGTGGCTTATTAGGAGAACCGAAAGTTGATGGCGCCGCCTCAACTCCTGGAGCAGATTCAGAATCTGCGCCTGCACAGAGACATCTAGCCCGGCCGTTGGTTCATCAGCAACAATCAAACTGGGGCCCATTGATAAAGCCCGAGCAATGCAAACCCGTCGAATCTGACCGCCGCTCAACTCTTCCGGATATCGATCAGCGAACTCTGGCGCTAGACCCACATCGGCCAATAGTTCGTCTACCCGTTCTTGACGCGACTCCTTGGGAACCAACTTATGGACTTGCAAACCTTCGCTTATGGTCTGTCGGACGGTTCGGCGCGGGTTCAGCGATCCGATCGCATCTTGTGGAATAAGTTGAATTCGTTTTCGAAGAGCTCTCAGATCCGGGCCGCTGAGGGATTGAATCTCCCGACCTTCGAACAAGACCGAACCTCGATCCGGTTTCTGCAACCCGAGAATCGAGCGAGCCGTTGTCGTCTTTCCACTACCTGACTCGCCGACGAGACCCACAACATCTCCCGACGCGACTTCCAGCGACACTCCATCCACAGCCTTTAGAGCTAGTCGAGGACCAAAGCTCCCTTTGCGGGCAGAAAAGGTGACGCATAAATGCTCTACTTCCAATAATGGTCCAGATTCCATCGCCGTCGGCATACTCAGCTCCTACGTCCTTCAGGAAGTCAGACCCTCGTCGACCTGTGTCGCGAGAATCTCCTCTTCGTCAGAGAGCAGCCAGCAACTCACCGAATGTGATTTTTCTACCTGGACCGGCCGCGGCCAATGAGACCAACAAATTTCAAAGGACTCCGAACACCGCGGTGCAAATTGGCAACGAATCTTTGCAAACTCCCTCCTGGTCTCCAAAGATCCAGGTATCCCCACTAATTCAGTTTGAGATTCGTCTCGTGCATTCGGCGCACTCTTGATCAGGGCCTGCGTATAGGGATGATGAGGGTTTCGGAGAAGATCGCGGACTTGACCGGATTCAACTACTTCGCCTCCATACATCACTGCAACCCGATCTGCAGTTCCAGCCACTACACCCAGATCGTGCGTGACAAAAATGACGGCCATTCCATACTCACTCGCCACATCCTTGATCAGCTCAAGTATTTGTGCCTGAATACTCACATCAAGTGACGAGGTCGCTTCGTCCGCTATCAACACTCTCGGATTGACTGCTAGGGCCATTGCAATCATTACTCTCTGGCACATGCCGCCACTCAGTTGATGTGGGTACGCCCGCATCTGCCGCTCAGGCCCCGGGATTCCAACCCTCCTGAGTAGATCAATGCTCCTCGTTCGTGCCTCTCGCGCGTTAAGTCCCGCATTAACGGTCAGAATTTCAACCAGTTGACTTCCAACCGTTCGGGCGGGATAGAGAGACGAGATTGGATCTTGGAAGATGTAAGCGATCTCAGTTGCCCGGACTGCCCGCAAATCCCTTTGGCTCGCCTTCAACAAGTCGAGACCACCGAATTTCACCGAACCGGCCACCTGGGATCGTCCCGCTTCAAGCAGTTGTGTAAGCGCTAAAGACGTAACGGTCTTACCTGATCCTGACTCACCGACGAGCGCGAGAATTTCTCCTTGATATAGCTCAAAATTGACGCCATTTACAGCATTGACTGGACCTTCAGAAGTCAGAAAGGTCACCTGCAGGTCAAGCACTTCGATAGTGGGAGTCATCTATCTACGTATCTCGTCTATCTATGTGTTCGGTCATTCCTAGGCCGAGCTACTTGGATGATCAGTCAGGTACTTCGCAACTAAATGAACTTCACTATTAAGTCATGTGGCCCACGTGTGTCGCTCGTTAAATCTGCAATAAGCCACAATCAGCAACTATAGAACTACTACAGATCGTCATGGTTGGGCAGTTTGCAGGGTGTGCGGTGGTGGCTGTTTGGGTCTAGTTCTTTCTGGCTGGAAGGTCTTCTTGCGTGGCTTGAAAGCTCTCTTATAACATCAACGTTAGGTATTTTTGTCGTTGATTGGGTTGTTCGACCCAGGTGCGGCGAGGAGACCTTCCATGGGGGATGGCAAAAGCCAACAGCAGTTGGCTGATCCGAAAGAACGAAAAGGAGCGTCATAGATGCTTAAGACCCTGAAGCGACTGCTGTTCACCATCGTCGCGTTGGCGATGGTGGCCTCAGCCTGCGGATCAGACGAAGACACGTCGAGTGCTGAAGCAACCGCAACTACTGCGGCTCCGGCTACCACAGCAGCTCCAGCCACGACTGCGGCTCCCGCCGACAGTGGTGATTCCGGCGGTGACGCAGCTGCAGCGGGCGAACTCGCTGGGGTATGCCCCGGTCTGGTGGTTATCCAGACGGACTGGTTCCCCGAGTCCGAGCACGGCGCCATGTACGAAATGGTCGGCGACGACTATGTGATCGATGGCGACCAGCAGACAGCGACCGGTTCGTTGATGGCATCCGGGGTTGATACCGGGGTCGACATCCAGGTTCGAGCTGGTGGTCCGGCGATCGGGGGCCAGAACACCGTTGCGCAGATGTACACCGACTTGGACATCACGTTGGCGTATGCGGACACCGATTCGATTGCGTTCTACTGGGACGACGCTCCGGCGATCCAGGTGGTAACGCCGTTGGACAAGAACCCGCAGATGATCATGTGGGATCCGGAGGTGCATCCGGACATCTACACGATCGCCGACCTGGGCAATGCAGGTGTGACGGTCAACGTGTTCGCCGGCGGGACCTATATGGAGTGGTTGATCGCGGCGGGCGTGTTGTCTAACGACCAGGTGGATCCGTCCTACGACGGGTCGCCAGCCCGGTTCATCTCCGAGGGCAACATCGCCCAGCAGGGCTACGCATCGTCCGAGCCGTACGACTACAAGAACAAGTTCACCGAGTACGGCAAGGACGTTCGTCTGGAGTTGATCCATGACGCCGGCTTCTCGGTGTACAAGTCGGCGTTGGCTGTTCGGGCCGGTGAGCTCGAAGAGATGGCACCGTGCCTTGAGAAGCTGGTGCCGATCGTGCAGCAGGCTCAGGTCGACTTCATGGCCGATCCTGCTAGGACCAATGCACTCATCGTTGAGATGGTGGAGACAATTGCTTCGTGGTGGGAGTACTCCGCCGGCAAGGCCGAGTGGTCAACACAGTTCCAGGCAGTCACAGGGTTGGTTTCCAATGGCCCCAACGAAACACTCGGCGACTTCATCGACGAGCGGACCAACGGGGTCCTGGATCAGATGAGGGAAGTCGGGATGGACATTCCGGCGAACCTGTCGGCTTCGGACATCTCGACCAACCGCTTCATCGACTACACCATCGGCCTGCCCGGAGGGGCGGAAG
>DEAU01000006.1 GCA_002348705.1 Candidatus Neomicrothrix sp. UBA2974 | reverse complement strand
CTTCCTCGACAACCGTCTCATCAGAGACTTCGTCCTCCACCTCGGCGTCAGATGCCTCGATAGTGGAACGACTGCGCTCCACGCGCTGACGGCGAGCTTCCGCAGCCTGGGCACTCGACGACGCCCTACCCTTGGCTAGCTCCCGCTCGCGCATAACTTCGAGAGCATCGGCCCCGTAGCGGCTCACGATGATCGTGATATGGCTGGTCCGCTTGTTGATGCGAGTGGCACGACCCCGTGCGCGGGGACGCCAGCGCTTTAGGGTCGGACCCTCGTCGGCATAGCAAGCCGACACATAAAGCTCCTCGGCAGGTATCTCGTCGTTGTTTTCAGCATTTGCCACCGCAGAGTCAAGGCACTTGGCGATCACACCAGCCACAGCTCGCTCGGAGAAGGTCAAGATTTCGGCGGCACGGCCATACGACTCACCGCGGATCAGGTCGAGGACGGCGCGAGCCTTAGACGGCGATACGCGCACGTGACGGGCAACAGCTCGCGTTCCCGGATACTCGTTGGTCTTCAAACCAGGCATCAGCGACGAACGCCTTTCTCCTGGCCAGCGTGGTGACGGAAGGTCCTAGTTGGAGCAAACTCGCCCAACTTGTGGCCAACCATCGACTCAGTCACATAAACCGGAACATGCTTACGACCGTCGTGAACGCCAATCGTGTGGCCAACCATGTCAGGCACGATCGTCGAGCGCCGCGACCACGTCCGAATGACCTTCTTCTCGCCGGACTCATTCAAGACATCTACCTTCTTGAGAAGGTGGTCGTCTACGAAAGGACCCTTTTTGAGACTCCTCGGCATCGCCGATTACCTCCGTGACCCACGCCGACGTCGACGGCGCACGATCAACTTGTCGGATTGCTTCTTACGCTGGCGGGTTCGGCCTTCGGGCTTACCCCAAGGCGACACTGGATGGCGACCACCCGACGATTTACCCTCACCACCACCTAGTGGGTGATCAACTGGGTTCATAGCTACGCCGCGGGTCTGCGGGCGCACTCCCTTCCATCGGTTACGCCCAGCCTTGCCAATCTTGGTGAGTTCGTGCTCTTGGTTCCCGACCTCGCCCACTGTTGCCCGACAGTCGATACGAACCCGACGCATCTCGGTACTAGGGAGACGCAGAGTGGCAAACTCACCCTCCTTGGCCACCAACTGCACACTGGAACCCGCACTACGAGCCATCTTGCCGCCGCCACCAGGCTGAAGTTCGATGTTGTGCAGAGTCGTCCCGACCGGGATGTACCGAAGCGGGAGAGCGTTGCCCGCCTTGATCTCACTGCCTTGTCCCGACTGGAGGACCTCGCCAACCTCGACGCCCTTTGGCGCCAAGATGTAACGCTTCTCCCCATCGTGGTAGTGGAGCAGCAGGATTCGGCAACTGCGATTCGGGTCGTACTCAACCGCAGCAACCTTGGCCGGTACCCCATCTTTATTTCGGCGAAAATCGACGACTCTGTACTGGCGCTTGTGGCCGCCACCACGGTGACGGGCCGTCTTGCGTCCGTAGTTGTTGCGACCGCCGGTGCTGGTCTTCGACTCAGTTAGTGACCTCTCGGGACTGTTCTTTGTGATATCCGAGAAATCGGCGACGGTCTGGAACCGTCGACCGGGACTAGTCGGCTTGCGTTTGCGCTGAGGCATGCTCCTAGACCTCAAACAGTTCGATCGAGTCACCCTCGACGAGGGTGACATAAGCCCGCTTGACATCTGGACGCTTGCCGTAGGTCGGCATCCGCCGGTTGCGCTTTCGCTTGCCATCACGATTAAGAGTGTTCACTTTGAGCACGGTGACATCGAAAATCGACTCAATCGCATCGCGGATCTGGGGCTTAGACGCCGACTTGGCAACCTCGAAGGTGTAAACGTTGTCTTCAAGCAAAGCGTATGATTTTTCCGACACAACCGGCTTCACGATGACGTCGCGTAGATCATTCATTCTTCTTCTCCAACGTCCGAAGATTCGTCAGCCTTTTCGGGCACAGTCGTTGGAACGCTCTTCGCCTTCTCAGCTTGAGCGTTAGGAAGAGTGGCCTTGGTAAAGACCACGTAGTCAGCTACTAAAACGTCATAGGCGTTGAGTTCGCCGGGCGAAACCACGTGAACCTGCTGCAAATTGGCGAAACTCTTCCAAGTATTCACATCGTCGCGATCAGCGACTACCAAGGTCCGCCCGCCCACACCAAGGGCACTTAGAGAGGCCAAGGCATCCTTCGTACGCGGCACCTCGAACGACCAATCATCTACCACGACCACCTTGGCCTCAGCGGCACGGTCGCTCAACGCCGAGCAGAGGGCTAGGCGAATCATCTTCTTCGGGGTCTTTTGAGCGTAACTACGGGGCTTCGGTCCTAGAGCCACGCCACCACCACGCCACTGCGGCGAACGGATCGAACCTTGACGAGCTCGGCCAGTGCCCTTCTGGCGCCACGGCTTGGCACCACCGCCACGGGCTTCGGCTCTGGTCTGAGTGCTCTGGGTACCCGACCGTCGCGCGGCCAACTGAGCAGTCACGACTTGGTGCATAACTGCCACGTTCGGCTCAATGCCGAAAGTGGCCTCATCGAGGTCGACAGAACCGGTCGCATCGCCAGTCCGGCTGAGAATGTCGATCTTCGCCATCACCGATTTCCCTTCACGGCATCGCGAATCAGGACTGTGGCTCCACGAGGACCAGGGACCGAACCTCGGACCAAAAGCAACTCGCGTTCGGCATCGGCCTGGACGACTTCGAGGTTCAACATGGTCGTCTTCCGATTGCCCATACGACCGGGAAGACGCTTGCCCTTGAACACGCGGGACGGGGTGGCGCACTGGCCGACCGCACCCGGCTTGCGGTGAACCTTGTGCGCACCATGCGATGCACGCTGGCCCGAAAAGCCGTGACGCTTCATAGCTCCGGCAAAGCCCTTACCCTTGCTCACCGAGGTGACGTCGACTCTGGCCTGCTCTGAAAGAGTCTCAACAGTGATCTCTTGCCCAACCTCATAGCCATCTACATCATCAAGGCGGAGCTCAATAAGGCGTTTGCCGGCCTCGACACCACCTGCGGCGAAATGCCCTGCCTCCGGGCGGCTGAGTTTTTCAGCATCTCTCTGCCCAAAGGTGACCTGAAGGGCGCTGTAGCCGTCCCGTTCTGCAGTCTTGACCTGGACAACGCGGTTAGGTCGGACGCGCAACACGGTGACAGGCAAGACGCGGTTGTCCTCATCCCACACCTGTGTCATGCCGACCTTTTCGCCGACGATTGCCTTATTGGCCATGATGGCTCCTGCAACTGGTACCGGTAACTGCCGGCAGGCGGACCCTTAGGGGCCCCTTTACGCGAAGGCTCCGTGCGGGCAAAGCCCGACGGAGCGGAAATTTGGTTGTGCCACGCGGTTCGCCAATCCCGAAAGGACTAACGCCTACGAAGACCTCAGTTCACGAAGCGGGCCGACCAAAGGAGATCTGCCCAAATCGCACGTACCACGATACGGCGGGCGAACTCAGCCCACAACCGGGTTCTTTCCAGGAGCCCAGATTGAACACCCGGCATACGCGATCCCCACCAGCCACAAAAAGTCCAGCGAGGATCCCCAGCGGGCGAAAGAGCGACCAGTAGCGTCACGAAGGGAACAGATCCCTTTGATTTCAGTGATCTACCCATTACCGACACCCCGGAGCATCTAAAAAACGTGACCGAACCGGCCAGTTCGAGCGGCGTCAACCGAAACCTTCCGCCTTGGGCCCGTCGAGCCATCCTCGCCATCCTGGGTGGGGTTGCTGCTCTCTATTACTTGCGTGGCGTACTTGAGGCTTTGCGTCCGCTTCTTATTGTCTTACTCGTCTCATTCTTCCTGTCCTTCGCCCTCGAACCCGCCGTCAACCGCCTCGAACGTATAGGCATGCGTCGAGGTCTCAGCACAGCCCTCGTAATGTTCGTCCTCGTCGGAGCCCTCGGCGCTTTCGGCGTTCAGGTGGGCAACCTGCTAGCCGATCAGGTCACAGAGTTCAGCGAGAACGTGCCTGATTACCTATCTGACGTCGATGATTGGCTGGAAGACACCTTGGGAGTCGAGAACGCCACAGCCGACCTGAGGGCCGACTATGACACCGGAGCACTAGCCAGTTGGCTGGGCGACGTAGCCGACGACCTAGCCCGCTTTGGCAGCACCGTCGTGAATTTGCTCTTCCAACTATTCACGGTCGGCCTGTTCACCTTCTACCTCGTGGCTGAGGGGCCGAAGTTGCGACGACTGGTGTGCTCCTTCGTGGCGGAGCGACATCAACGTCACGTACTCGAGGTCTGGGACCTAGCTATTGAAAAGACTGGCGGATACATCCTCTCACGGAGTGTTCTGGCCGTCGTCTCGTCCCTAATTCACTGGGCGGCATTCCAAGTGATCGGACTCCCGTCGGCCTTGGCACTAGCGCTGTGGGTTGGCATTATGTCTCAGTTCGTTCCGGTAGTCGGCACCTTCATCGCCGGTGCACTGCCGCTGGTCATATCACTTCTGAATGAGCCGGCCGATGGCCTCTGGGTCATTGCCGTGATTGCCGTTTATCAGCAGGTGGAGAACTACATATTCGCGCCGCGGGTCACAGCTCACACCATGCAACTCCACGTGGCCGTAGCATTCGGCTCCGTCATTGCCGGTTCAGCCGTACTCGGTGTAGTCGGCGCGCTCCTAGCCCTCCCGGCCGCAGCAACGATCCAAGCGGTCATCGCTGCCGAAGCTGAGCGTCACGAGGTAGCCGAACATCTTCAAGAAGCATCCAGTCTCCGTCGCGGTCATGGCGAACGACCCGCTGACTCTGAAAAATTGCAAAGCGAACTAAGCCCGGAGGCTGAAGAGAATTGAACGGCTCGGCTCCCAATGGTGAAGGAAACACCTATGCGAGCCGCCGGATATTTCAGTTGACGTTCGCCCGGGCTCGTTATCCGTGCTGGATTTAAGCCTGCTGGATCTTGATCTCGATGTCCACCCCAGCCGGAAGGTCTAGACGCTGCAGCGAGTCAACTGTCTTGGGAGATGGATTCATTATGTCAAGCATGCGCTTGTGTATCCGCATCTCAAAATGTTCTCGAGAATCCTTGTCCTTGAAGGGGCCCCGGATGACTGTGTAGCGGTGCTTTTCAGTCGGCAGCGGCACCGGACCCACAAGATCGGCCTGAGTCCTTCGGGCCGTCTCAACGATTTTTTTAGTCGACTGATCAATGAGCTCGTGGTCGTAGGCCTTTAGACGGATCCGGATCTTCTGCCCAGCAGGCATCGGCGTTCGTCCCGCTACTTCAGGATCTTGGTAACAGCGCCGGCACCAACGGTACGACCACCCTCGCGGATGGCAAACCGCAGACCATCGTCCATGGCAATCGGAGCAATTAGCTCGACAGTCATAGTGGTGTTATCCCCAGGCATGCACATCTCAGTGCCTTCCGGCAGCTCGATCATGCCGGTCACGTCCGTAGTGCGGAAGTAGAACTGGGGCCGATAGTTCGAGAAAAATGGCTTGTGGCGACCACCCTCCTCCTTTGTCAGCACGTAGACCTCGGCCTCAAATTGGGTGTGCGGAGTGATTGATCCCGGCTTGGCTAGGACCTGGCCGCGCTGGACCTCTTCCTTATCAATGCCACGGAGGAGGGCACCAATGTTGTCACCGGCCTCACCCTGATCCAGCAATTTCCGGAACATCTCAACACCGGTGCAGGTCGTCGTCTGGGTGTCTCTTAGTCCAACGATCTCAATGCTGTCGCCGGTGTTCACCACACCCTGCTCAACGCGGCCTGTCACGACAGTGCCCCGGCCTGTAATGGAAAAGACGTCTTCAATCGGCATGAGGAATGGCTTGTCTACATCTCGCTCAGGCTGCGGGATGTACTCGTCGACCTGACTCATCAAGTCAACGACCTGATCACCAGCGGCCGCGTCACCCTCGAGGGCCTTCAAGGCCGAAACCCGAACGACTGGAGTGTCATCACCGGGGAACTCATACTCATCGAGGAGCTCGCGCACCTCCATTTCGACCAACTCAAGAAGCTCTTCGTCATCAACCATGTCGCACTTGTTGAGTGCCACGATGATCTTCGGCACACCTACCTGACGAGCCAATAGCACGTGCTCTCGAGTCTGTGGCATCGGACCGTCAGCGGCTGATACCACCAAGATGGCGCCGTCCACCTGAGCGGCACCGGTGATCATGTTCTTGATGTAGTCAGCGTGGCCCGGCATATCGACGTGGGCGTAGTGCCGGTTCTCGGTCTCGTACTCGACGTGGCTCACATTGATAGTGATACCGCGTTCCCGCTCTTCAGGGGCCTTGTCAATGTTTTCGAATTCTGTAAAGGCAGTGGAATTCGGGTCACGGTCTGACAGGACCTTGGTGATCGCCGCGGTAAGAGTGGTCTTCCCGTGGTCGATGTGACCCATGGTCCCCACGTTTACGTGGGGCTTAGTGCGCTCAAACTGGGCCTTGGCCATATCGCTTCTTCTTCCTCGGTTTCTCTCTGTTCTGAAACTCTTTGTTGCTTCCAGGGCCGTAGCCCCGGTCGAAGCCCGTGATGGGCCCCGCCGATCATTCGCCGTGAATCCGGCGGGTGATCTCCTCCTGCACTGACCCGGGTGTCTGTTGGTACGAGTCAAACTGCATGGTGTATGTCGCACGTCCTTGGGTGCGCGACCGCAAGTCAGTAGCGTACCCAAACATCTCCGACAGCGGTACTTGTGCGCTAACCACCTGGTTGGAACCACGAGCTTCCATCTGGCCAACGCGACCTCGTCGAGAATTTAGGTCGCCCACGACATCACCCATATAGTCCTCAGGGGTCACAACTTCAACGGACATCACAGGTTCAAGCAAGACAGGCTTCGCCATCCTCATTGCCTCTCGAAACCACGCCTGAGCGGCGATCTTGAACGCCATCTCCGACGAGTCCACATCATGGGCCTTACCGTCGTTCAAAGCCACCTTGATACCGAGGACTTGATACCCGGCTAGCGGACCGTTTGTGGTTGCCAACTGAACACCGGCGTCAACCGACGGGATGTACTCCTTTGGGATACGACCTCCGGTGACGTTGTCCTCGAACAGGTAGGTGGACTCCTCATCCTCAAACGGCTCAAGACTCGCCACGATCTCAGCAAACTGACCGGAACCGCCGGTCTGCTTCTTGTGCGTGTAACGGTGATCATTGACCGCCCGCGTAATGGTCTCGCGGTAGGCCACCTGCGGCTTGCCAACGTTGGCATCAACCCGAAACTCTCGAAGCATGCGGTCGACCAACACCTCTAGGTGCAATTCACCCATCCCACCAATGATGGTCTGCCCGGTCTCCTCATCACCGCGGACAGTGAAGGTCGGGTCTTCCTCTGCCAGAGCGCTGAGAGCCTTACCCATTTTGTCCTGGTCGGCCTTGGAGCGAGGTTCAACTGCCACGTGAATTACTGGCTCGGGGAACTCAAGTTGCTCCAGAACGATCGGATGGTCCGGGTCACAGAGAGTGTCACCAGTCCGAGTGTTCTTCAGACCAATCCCTGCGACGATGTCACCAGTCCTGACGTCATCGCGATCCTCGCGGTCGTTTGCATGCATCTCCAATATGCGACCGATGCGCTCTTTGTTCTCAGTGCGACTATTTAGCACCGCTGAGCCCTTATTCAGCACCCCGCTATAGGCCCGGAAATAGGTCAACTTCCCCACATGGGGATCGGTCATGATCTTGAAAGCCAAGGCGGCGAAAGGATTCGAATCCTCGGCTCCACGCTCCAATGCATCACCCGACCGGGGGTGCACACCCTCGACAGGGGGGAGGTCAATCGGCGACGGCAAGTAGTCGACCACGGCGTCTAGAAGGGGCTGAACCCCCTTGTTCTTAAATGCGGTCCCAGTGAGAATAGGCACGCAATAGCCGGCAAGAGTCCCTACGCGAACCGCAGACCGGATGTCATCTGCTGAGATCTCCTCCTCACCAACGAACTTTTCGAGGATGCCCTCGTCGAATTCGGAAAGTACATCGATCAGTTCGGACCGGTACTCCTCGGCAGTGTCGACCATATCCTCGGGGATGTCTACGACGTCCCATGATGCCCCAAGGTCCTCTCCCTGCCAGACAAGTGCATTCATCTCGACCAGATCGACCACCCCGGCAAAATCAGATTCAGAACCGATAGGCAACTGCACAACGGCAGCCTTGCAACCGAGACGCTCACGAATGGTGCCAAGTACAAAGAAAAAGTCGGCACCTGTCCGGTCCATCTTGTTGACGAAACACATCCGTGGCACGTTGTACCTATCAGCCTGTCGCCAGACAGTCTCCGTCTGGGGCTCTACGCCGGCCACCCCATCGAACACGGCAACCGCGCCGTCCAAGACACGCAAAGAGCGCTCCACTTCGACGGTGAAATCAACGTGACCTGGGGTGTCGATGATGTTGATCCGGTGGTCGTTCCAAAAACAGCTGGTAGCAGCTGAGGTAATGGTGATCCCTCTTTCCTGCTCCTGCTCCATCCAGTCCATGGTCGCTGCGCCGTCATGGACCTCACCGATCTTGTAGTTAACGCCGGTGTAGTAGAGGATCCGCTCAGTCGTGGTGGTCTTGCCCGCGTCTATATGGGCCATGATCCCGATGTTGCGGGTCTTCTCAAGTGGGTGTCGCGTCGCCATATCAGTACTCAGGTTGATTGTGTCGTGTCGGGTAGTGGTCGATTTCAGGTTTTCGGTCCAGAGGATTCTGGCTGAGTGGTCCGCCGCCTCGCTTGAAGCGTTTAGGCGACAGAAATGAAGAATCGCCGCGGCTAGACCGCTCTATGGGAAAGGATCAATTCAGCGACCGCTTACCAGCGGTAGTGGGCAAACGCCTTGTTGCTCTCGGCCATTTTGTGCAGGTCTTCTCGACGTTTTACCGAAGAACCAACGCCGTTCGCGGCGTCCATAATCTCGTTAGCTAGCCGTTCCGCCATGGTCCGTTCGCGACGGTCCCGGGAATAGTTCACCAGCCATCGGACAGCGAGAGTGTTGGCACGGCGGGGGCGAACTTCGACGGGGACCTGATAGGTAGCACCACCCACGCGGCGGCTTCGTACCTCGAGTTGCGGGCGGACGTTGTCAATGGCCCTTTTGAGCGTGGTGACCGGCTCCGAACCCGTCTTGGACTCAACAGTGGAAAGTGCAGAGTAGACAATTCGCTCGGCCGTCGAACGCTTGCCGCGCTGAAGGACCTTGTTCACGAGTTGAGTGACCACGGTTGACCGATAGACGGGATCCGGTGTCAATTCCCGGCGATTCGCAGGTCCCTTACGTGGCACGATCAGTTCTCTTTCTTCGCGCCGTAGCGGCTGCGGGCTTGACGACGTTGGCTCACACCTGAGGTGTCCAACGTGCCGCGAATGACCTTGTAGCGAACACCTGGCAGATCTTTCACACGACCACCACGTACAAGCACAATGGAGTGCTCCTGGAGGTTATGGCCCTCGCCAGGGATATAGGCGGTGACTTCGACACCGCTGGTAAGACGAACACGAGCCACCTTGCGCAACGCAGAGTTTGGCTTTTTCGGGGTGGTGGTATAGACCCGAGTGCAAACACCGCGACGCTGAGGCGCACCCTTCAGTGCAGGGGTGGCCTCCTTGCGGCGCTTGGTCTGGCGGCCCTTGCGGACCAACTGCTGAATCGTGGGCACTACTTCACCTCGTGGTAGGCCCCGTCGGAGCCAATGCGGTTATAAATCCTTGGTCGGAACCTATCCACCGTGGGGCAATGTTCCGGGGTCAGTATCCGGTACCGGCTCGGAACCGAACAGCGGGTAAGTCTACGTCTGGGTTCAACTAGGTCAAACGTCCGTAGTCGACCAGACCTACACCGTGGACCAATCCAACCGGCTGGAGACGTTCTGTCAGCCGCCTTCCGGATCAGTTCCTGCGTCGTCCGATGGAACTTCCACTTCACCAGAGGGGAGGTCCATCGAGCCAGCCAGATCAATGACATCAGCCTCATAGGCGCCGGCAAAAACTTCGTCATCGGGTCCCGACTGGCCGGCCAGCCACTCGGCCAAATCCTGCTCCTCGTCGGCTGACGAGTAGAAGTCCATTGGCTTGTAGTCCGGAGCGTGGGTAGCTACCCGCCGGTACTCCTCCATGCCGGTCCCCGCCGGCACCAGCTTGCCGATGATGATGTTCTCCTTTAGGCCGATGAGTTTGTCACTACGACACTCAATGGCCGCCTCAGTCAGTACCCGAGTGGTCTCCTGGAAGGAAGCCGCCGAAAGCCACGAGTCGGTGGCCAAAGATGCCTTGGTGATACCCATCAACTCTGGGCGACCCTCGGCTGGCCGACGGCTTTCGGCCACCAGCAGTCGGTTGGTTTCGGCAAAAAGACGCTGGTCAACTTGCTCGCCGGGCAGGAAATCCGATTCACCGGGGTCGTTGATCTTCACACGGCGGGTCATTTGACGAACAATCAACTCGATGTGCTTATCGTGGATCGACACACCCTGATCCCGGTAGACCCGCTGTACCTCTTCCACGAGGTACTGCTGAGTTTCCCGCACACCCTTAATCTCCAGTAGTTCCTTCGGATCGCGCGGTCCCTCGACGATCGCGTCACCAGCTCGGACGTCCTGACCGTCAACTACCTCAAGGCGGGACGCTCCCGGCACCAGATAGACCTCCTCGGTCCCATCGTCTGCAACCACAGCAACCTCGCGGCCCCGACCCTCGTCGTCGCCAAGACGGACCACGCCGGAAATTCGCGCCAGAGTGGCCTTGCCCTTCGGCTCACGGGCTTCGAAAAGTTCAACTACACGCGGCAGGCCACCCGCTAGGTCCTTACCAGCCACTCCACCTGTGTGGAAGGTCCGCATAGTGAGCTGCGTACCCGGCTCGCCAATCGACTGAGCAGCAATAACACCAACCGCCTCACCTAACTCAATTGGTTTGCCTGTAGCTAAGGACATGCCGTAACTAGCGGCCGAGACTCCCAAGGCTGAATCATCGGTCAGCGGAGATAGCACCCGTACCCGGTTGACACTCTCATCGTCGCGCAAGGCATCCATCTCCGCCTCACCGACGATGGTGCCAGCAGTCAGCACACTGCCGTCCGAGAGGGTTACATCGTCAGCCAGAGTCCGACTGAATAGACGAGTCTCAAGATTGAACACGCGGTTTGTCTCGTCGGGACGCACGTCCTCGATCCAAATACCGCGTACCGGGCCATCCCCGTCGAACGGATCAACGTCGTTGATGATCAACTCCTGTGAGACGTCGACCAAACGACGGGTCAGATAGCCCGAGTCGGCGGTCCTCAGGGCAGTGTCAACAAGGCCTTTCCGTGCACCGGGCGTGGCGATGAAGTACTCAAGCATCGCCAGACCTTCGCGGAAGTTGGACTTAATTGGTCGGGGGATCATGTCACCGCGAGGATTGGCCACTAGCCCCCGCATTCCAGCGATCTGACGCACCTGCATCATGTTTCCGCGGGCCCCGGACTTAACCATCATGTCGATGGGGTTGAAGTGGTCGGCCTCCAAGGATTCCTTCATCCGCTCTGTCACTTCATGGGTGGCCGAATTCCAAATCTCGACCTCCTTCTGACGCCGTTCGCCATCAGTGATGATGCCCTTACGGAACTGACCCTCAACCTTCTCGGCTTGCCTTTCGTGATCCTCCAGGATGCCAATCTTCTCGTCCGGGGTCTTCACGTCATCTATCGAAACAGTCAACCCTGACCTACTCGCGTACTCAAAGCATGCGTCTTTGAGGGCATCCAAGGACTCGGCCACCACCTTCTTCGGGTAGCCACGGGCCAAGTCGTCGACAATCAAGCCGAGATGACCCCGGCCAACCTGCTCGTTCACGTAGACGATCTGCTCAGCCCTGTGGCCGCCAACATCCATTGGCTCCACCTGGTTACCAGGCAGTGCCTCGTTGAAAAACACCCGGCCGGGGGTGGTAGTTAGCCAAGTAGCGGCCGCACCGTTCGCCGGGGTATCCAACAGTTCCGGGTAGTCTGGCGACCTGTACTGGATGCGCGCATGTAGGTGCACGGTGCCGGTCTCGACCGCCCACCTCAGTTCGTCAACGTTGCGAAATACCTTGCCCTCGCCGGGCATTCCCTCCTGCTCAGCAGTCAGGTAGTAGGCGCCGATCACCATGTCCTGTGTCGGAGTGACTAGTGGACGCCCATGAGCCGGGCTGAGGACGTTATTGGCCGACAGCATCAGAACTCGGGCCTCCGCCTGAGCTTCCGAAGACAACGGAAGGTGAACGGCCATCTGGTCACCATCGAAGTCGGCATTAAACGCCGCACAAACTAGAGGGTGGATCCGAATAGCCTTACCCTCGACCAAGACTGGCTCAAAGGCCTGGATTCCCAGACGGTGAAGAGTGGGCGCACGATTTAGCAGGACCGGGTGCTCGCGAATGACGTCTTCAAGGATCGTCCAGACCTGCGGCTTGCGCCGTTCGACCATTCGCTTAGCGGACTTGATATTTTGGGCGATCTCGTCATCGACCAGTTTCTTCATGACGAACGGCTTGAACAACTCAAGCGCCATCACCTTAGGCAGCCCGCACTGATGGAATTTCAGGGTTGGGCCAGCCACGATGACTGAACGTCCAGAATAGTCAACACGCTTGCCGAGCAAGTTCTGACGGAACCGACCCTGCTTGCCCTTAAGCATGTCGGACAACGACTTAAGTGGCCGATTACCTGGCCCGGTCACTGGCCGCCCACGACGACCGTTGTCAAACAGAGCATCAACGGCCTCTTGGAGCATCCGCTTCTCGTTATTGACGATGATCGCTGGAGCACCTAGGTCAAGCAGACGCTTTAGGCGGTTGTTGCGATTGATGACTCGACGGTAGAGATCATTCAGGTCGGAAGTGGCGAAACGACCACCATCTAACTGAACCATTGGCCGAAGCTCCGGCGGGATAACCGGCACGGCGTCCAGAATCATGGCTCGCGGCTCATTGACCCGACGGCCGTGCTCATCCCTGCGGTTGAAGGCTGCAATAATCTTGAGGCGCTTGATGGCCTTCTGCTTGCGCTGGGCAGAAAGAGGCTTCTGACCTTCCGGCGGATCAATCTGGCCTCGCAGTTTGACCTCCTCATCGTCAAAGTCGATGAGTTCAATCAGTCTGGTCAGGGCCTCAGCACCCATACCACCCTCGAAGTACTCGCCCCAGCGATCTTCCAGTTCGCGCCAGAGCATGTCTTCCTCGATGATCTGACGGGAAAACAAACCGGTGAACTCGTCCCATGCCCTGTTCAGGACGTCAAGTTCCTGCTCATACTGTTCACGGATGAACTGAAGGTCCTTTTCCGCTGCGCGGGCACGAGCCTTTAGGTCCGACTCCTTGGCGCCTTCAGCCTCCATCTCGGCCAACTCGGCCTCGAGATCCTCTTGGCGACGGTTCAGTTCACGGTCGCGTTCTTCCTCAATGGCCAGACGCTCCTCAACGAGCTCAGCCTCCAATTCGGGAAGGTCCTCGTGACGCTTCTCTTCGTTCACAGAAACGACAAGGTTGGCGGCAAAATAGATGACCTTTTCCAGTTGCTTGGCCTTTAGCTCCTCTCGAGGCTCGGTCCCCATGAGGAGGTAGGCCAACCACGAGCGTGTGCCCCGCAGGTACCAGATGTGCACCGCGGGGGCAGCCAACTCGATATGACCCATTCGGTCGCGCCGGACCTTTGACCGAGTCACCTCGACGCCACACCGCTCACAAATGATGCCCTTGAACCGAACTCGTTTGTATTTGCCGCAGTAGCACTCCCAATCCTTCGTCGGGCCAAAGATCTTCTCGCAGAAGAGCCCGTCCTTCTCTGGCTTAAGAGTGCGGTAGTTGATGGTCTCCGGCTTCTTGACCTCGCCGTTGGACCACATACGGATGCCGTCAGCTGTAGCCAGGCCAATGCGGAGTTGGTCAAATTCATTGACGTCGAGCACTATTTTTTCCTACGTCTAGTTCTATTGAATGTGTGCCGTGAACGGCAGATCAGCGGGCGAGCAGACCGGCAGCGCGGCGCTCGTCCTCTTCGTCAGAGCCCCGCTCCGGGCGGGACAGATCGATACCAAGCTCTTCGGTGGCCCGATAAACGTCCTCGTCAAAGTCGCGCATCTCGATCTCGCGGCCGTCTTCGGCAAGGACCTCAACATCGAGACACAGGGACTGCATCTCCTTGATCAGCACCTTGAAACTTTCGGGGATGCCGGGCTCAGGGATGTTGTCGCCCTTAACGATGGCCTCATAGACCTTCACCCGCCCGAGTGTGTCGTCCGACTTGATGGTCAAGAGTTCCTGGAGACAGTAAGCGGCGCCATAGGCCTCTAGCGCCCAGACCTCCATTTCGCCAAACCGCTGTCCCCCGAATTGAGCCTTTCCACCAAGAGGCTGCTGGGTGATCATCGAATAAGGACCGGTCGATCGGGCGTGGATCTTGTCATCCACGAGGTGCGCCAACTTGAGTATGTAGACATACCCAACCATGATCGGACTGTCGTAGGCCTCTCCAGTGCGACCATTGAACAGAGTGGCCTTACCGTCTAGTTGGACCAGTCGATCTCCGTCGACCGACTCAGGTCGCAAATTACCCAGAATTTTCTGGATTGTCGGATGTCGGCCAGCACGATCTTCCTCATCCCAGTGGGCGCCGTCGAAGACCGGAGTGGCCACGTGAACCGAAGGGTCAGTCGCTGGACGCGTCTTCCTCTCAATGCCACGGACCGGCTCGGTCCCGACCGTCTCGCCGTCAATCTCCCATCCCCAGCGAGCGCAGTAGCCGAGGTGGGCCTCCAGAACTTGTCCAACATTCATCCGTGAAGGAACGCCAAGCGGGTTAAGAATGATGTCGACGGGCGTCCCATCAGACAGATATGGCATGTCCTCCACTGCGAGGACCTTGGAGATGACACCCTTATTGCCGTGGCGGCCAGCCAGCTTGTCACCCACGGTGATCTTGCGCTTCTGAGCCACGTAGACCCGGACTAGTTGATTGACACCGGGTGGCAGTTCATCTCCGTCGTCACGGTTAAAGACCTTGACGTCAATAACCTTGCCTATCTCACCGTGGGGCACCTTCAGCGAGGTGTCACGCACCTCTCTAGACTTCTCACCGAAAATAGCCCGCAGGAGTCGCTCTTCCGGAGTCAGCTCGGTCTCGCCCTTCGGGGTGATCTTGCCAACCAGCACGTCGCCAGGCGCCACATCAGAACCAACGCGCACGATTCCTCGGTCGTCGAGGTCATTCCGCATATCGTCGGAAAGGTTCGGGATGTCGGCTGTGATCTCCTCTTCACCCAACTTGGTGTCGCGCGCGTCGATCTCGTGCTCGTGAATATGGATTGACGTAAGTACGTCATCCTTAACAAGTCGCTCCGAGATAATGATGGCGTCCTCAAAGTTGTAACCCTCCCAGGACATGAAAGCCACAAGCAGGTTCTTCCCGAGAGCCAACTCGCCACCATCGGTCGACGAGCCATCAGCCAATAGTTGGTTCTTCTTGACCTTCTGACCTGGGGTCACACGGCTCTTTTGGTTGATACATGTGTCCTGGTTAGAACGCACGTACTTGAGCATCTCGTGGGTGCGCTTCCCAGCCTTGGCGTAATCAACCGTGATCGATGTGCCATCAACCGCGACGACGGTTCCAGCCTCGGCGGCCAAAATCATGTCGGCGGCATCATGGGCGGCACTCACTTCGATACCGGTCCCGATGTAGGGGGCCTCGGAACGGATTAACGGGACAGCCTGACGCTGCATGTTGGCCCCCATAAGGGCCCGGTTTGCGTCATCATGCTCGAGGAATGGGATTAGGGCTGTAGCTACAGAAACGATCTGCCGTGGCGAGACGTCCATCAACTGGACCTCGCTCGGAGGAACATATGAGATCTCCGTCGTAGCACCGAAGAAGATGTCCTGCTCCAACTGGAGTTTGAGATCGTTCAGCGATGCGGCCTGCGGAGACCGACGCACAAGGACACGGTCATTACGGAAGGTGCCATCGGGATTCAGCGGCGCGTTGGCCTGAGCGACGACATACTCCTCCTCGTCATCGGCTGCTAACCAACGAACTTCGTCGGTAACCCGGCCGTCTCGCACCACGCGGTAGGGCGACTCGATAAAGCCGAACTGGTTGACCCGGCCATAGGTGGCTAGACCCCCGATAAGACCAATGTTCGGACCCTCGGGAGTCTCGATTGGACACATGCGCCCGTAGTGTGAGAAGTGAACGTCGCGCACTTCGAAACCGGCACGCTCGCGCGACAATCCACCTGGTCCGAGGGCTGACAGACGCCGACGGTGGGTAAGACCCGACAGCGGGTTGACCTGGTCCATGAATTGGGACAACTGGCTAGTCCCGAAAAACTCCTTGATTGCAGCCACCACTGGCCGGATGTTGACCAGGCTTTGCGGAGCAATGGCCTCCACATCCATGGTCGTCATGCGCTCACGAACCACACGCTCCATGCGGCTGAGGCCGATTCGGAGCTGGTTCTGAATCAACTCGCCGACCGACCGAATGCGCCGGTTGGCGAAGTGATCTTGATCGTCTAATCGGTAGCCGGGCTCACCCTTGGCCAAGTGCAGGAGGTAGGTGCAGGTAGCCAAGACTTCAGAGCGGACCAGCACGGGGGAATCAGGATCTGGACGCTCCAGCTCGATGCCAAAGAGCTCCTCAATCTTGTCAATCTCCGGTCCCAACTTTCGGTTCAGCTTGTATCGGCCAACCCGCGACAAGTCGTAACGGCGCGACTCAAAAAATGAGTTACGTAAATAGGCGCGGGCAGCCTCCACGGACGGCGGTTCACCGGGGCGGACCCGCTTGTAGATCTCGAGAAGTGCTTCATCCTGAGTGGGGGCAACGCCGCGATCCTTTTCCCACTGGCCCTCGAGAAAGTTGAAATGGCGGACAAAGCGGTCAAGGAAGCCCGGCTCATTCTCTTCGTCGTACCCCAAAGCTCGAAGAAGGGTGAACATCGATAAGCGGCGTTTGCGGGACACCTTGGTGCCAGCCGTAACGTCCTTGCCGGGCTTCTGCTCGACATCGAACTCGATCCACTCACCGCGAGAAGGATGAATAGTGCCGGTCACCAGCTGGTGCTTGCTCATGTTCCGCAGCCGGTAACGATCTCCCGGTTGGAAAATCACACCCGGAGATCGGACCAACTGGGAAACCACAACCCGCTCGGTTCCGTTGATCACGAAGGTTCCCTTTTCGGTCATCATCGGGAAGTCCCCCATAAAGACCGTCTGCTCCTTGATCTCTCCAGTGGCCTGGTTCTTGAACGAGGCGCGCACGAAGATCGGAGCGGAGAAGGTCATATCCTTCTCCTTGCACTCCTCTACAGGAAACTTCGGCGGCGGACACAGGTCCTCGTCGGTCGGATCAAACTCCAACTCAAGCGAAAGCGTCTCGCTGAAGTCGCTAATGGGGCTGAGGTCCCGAAACGTCTCGGCAATGCCCTGATTACGAAACCAGTCGAAAGATTTCCGCTGGATGTCGATCAGGTTGGGAAGCTTGAGTACTTCTTCCAGGTTGCCGAACGAGTAACGGTCCCGGACGAGGGGGCGAGCAGACACCTAAAACTCCTGGCCAGGAATCACGGACGTGGACATGCCGGCTGCGACAAGATCGTGCACGAAAACGGCACAAACAAAAGGCGCAAACACGGCAAAGCAGGATGCTAACGCCCGCGCGAGGTGTAGCACAACCCCTGTGGGCAGCGCTATCTGACCCCGAAGGGTCTTTATGAATTCAAGGTACCGGGAGCATCGCGCGATGGTCAAGCACCGTCACCCACTCGACATTTGGAAGAACCTGTGCTTGAGGCCAAAAAGTCGAACCCCGGAACCCGCCAACGACAGGCCCCGGGGTCAAAATTGCGACTTGCCGACCTGAGTCGACATGACTTACTTACTTGAGTTCAATAGTGGCGCCGGCGCCCTCAAGGGCCTCCTTGGCCTTTTCAGCGTCGTCCTTCGAGGCACCTTCGAGCACGGTCGCTGGCGCACCATCAACCAGGTCCTTGGCGTCCTTCAGACCCAGATTGGTCAACGCACGTACTTCTTTGATGACCTGGATCTTCTTATCTCCGGCACCAGCCAGCACCACATCGAAGGAATCCTTTTCCTCCTCGTCGCCGCCGGAATCACCACCGCCAGCAGGTGCAGCAGCAGCCACAGCCACAGGGGCCGCCGCCGTCACACCGAACTTCTCCTCGAAGTCAGACAGCAATTCGCTCAACTCGAGCACGGTCATCCCGGCGATCGCTTCCAGGATCTCTTCCTTTGTCGCCATGATCACTCCTCTTCGTCTTGGCTGACGGGTTCCTCGGCGGCACCGGCCTCATCGGCCTCC
>DEAU01000036.1 GCA_002348705.1 Candidatus Neomicrothrix sp. UBA2974 | reverse complement strand
GGAAAATCTCCAGGAGGCGGTCGAAGATGTCGACGAGGACATCTCGAACGGCAAGGCCGGTGTCACCATCTTGGACTGGCATGCGGCGGTGGCTGCTCGTGACGATGCAGTCGATGCCGCTCTCGATGATGTGACCGAGTTGGACTGGCTGGCGGCGGTGGCTGCTCGTGACGATGCAGTCGATGCCGCTCTCGATGATGTGACCGAGTTGGACTGGCTGGCGGCAGTAAGGGCTCGTGACGATGCAGTCGATGCCGCCTTGGAGAGATCTGAAGAACTTCGAGTGGCTCGGGATGAACTCAAGGTCCTTCAGGACGAACAACAACGACTTGACTACCGGCTTGCCTCGGCTCGGGAAAGCCTACGAGTGGCGCAAGCCGCCCGCTGGGTGCTGGGTGACGCTGACGAGGTCACAGTGAGTCTCGATGACCCGGACGTGCCTGACGAACCGATTCTGGTGCTTCGGGCCGATGGCGAGATGGTGGGCGAGGGAGGTACAGCTACCTTTACCATTGAGACGACCGTGGAGTTGGTCGAGGACCTCGACGTGCTTTATGTAGTCGGGGGGGCAGCCACTGCTGACGCCGATTACAACGCGCCTGACGGTGATATCACGATGGTTGTCGGGCAGGAGCGCGTAGTCCTGTCCATTCCGATTCGTACAGATGATGACGTGGAGGCCGACGAGACCGTCGAGGTCCGTCTTCTGGCTGATCCCTTGGGGAACTACCGTTTGAGTGATCGCGACTGGGCGTCGATGATCGTGGAATCCGACGACCTGCCTGAGTTGACTCTGCAAGGTGGTGGGATGGTCGCAGAGGGCGAAAGTTCGACCGTGACCATCCTGGCGGACCAAGCACCGACCGAGGACACGAGCGTGGCGTACTCCGTCGGGGGTAGCGCCCAGGCCGGTGCTGACTACGCAGTCGTGACCGGTACAGCACTTCTCCGGTCAGGTGAGCGTTCGGTAGATGTGGTCATCCGGACTATCGACGATGACGTTGTGTTTGAGCCCGGTGACATGGTCGTCGCATCTTGGCCGGTTCGCGTTGGCACGGTGTCGGTTGAGGAGGGCGACTATGTCCAGCAGGGCACGCCTCTGTTCGATCTGACCGAGCCGGCGTTCACCATTCGGCTATCGGCTTCACCCACCGATCGGGCACAGTTGGCCGTCGGCCAAGACGTGACTGTGAATCTTGACGCCGGTGATCAGGAGTCATTCGGCACCATCACCGAACTGGACGACAACGCGACAACTTCGACGACTGGCACTGAGACATACGAAGGGGTGGTTACGGCCACCGAGGATCTTGTCGGCGTCGATGGGGCGGTAGTGACCATTGATGTGGTCGTGGAGGAGTCCGTCGACGCTGTTGTGGTCCCGATTGCCGCGGTGCTGTCCGACGGCGGACAAGAAACGGTTCGGGTCGTGACACCGGAAGGTGTAATTGATCGACGGGCCATCGAAACCGGAATGCTGGACGGTGCTTACGTAGAGATCGTCTCCGGTGTTTCGCCCGGCGAATATGTGATTCTGGAGATCGACCGGTCGTGACCGAGGCTTCTCCGCCAGGCGAGATGACTGGGCCGCAGGTGGTCCTTGCCCTTGAGGGTGTTTCACGGGTCTACGGGACCGAGGTCCTTGTCCGAGCCTTGGATGACGTCTCGCTGGACATTTGGGCTGGGGAGTACCTGTCGATTGTCGGACCATCGGGGTCAGGTAAATCGACGATGCTGGGTCTGCTCGGTGTCCTCGACTTGCCTACAGAGGGTGCTATCCGAGTCTGGGGGACCGACGTGACCTGTCTGGCAGATGGAGAGCGGTCGCGTTTGCGAGGCGAGGCAATTGGATTCGTGTTCCAGCAGTTCCACTTAATTCCCCACCTAACCGCTCTGGGAAACGTAGAGACAGCCCTCCTTTACAAGGGACTTTCGGCCCGTGAACGTCGAGGCCGAGCCATGGCAGCTCTTGAGCAGGTAGGCCTAGAGGCCCGTTTCGACCATCGGCCGGTTCAACTGTCCGGAGGTGAGCAACAGCGGGTGGCCATCGCCCGCGCTATTTCGACCGATCCGGGGGTGGTGCTGGCCGACGAGCCGACCGGTGCGCTGGATAGCCGCAACGCCGACAACGTGATGCAGATTTTCGAAGACCTGCGCTCGCCTGAGAGGGCCATCTGTACTGTCACCCACGATCTGAGCGTGGCCAACGCGGCCCAACGCAAGATTTCGATGCTGGATGGACGGATCGTTTCCGACGAAATGCTTAGCCATGACCAAGGAGTCGGGACATGAGACGTTTCCGCGAATTGGTGGGCGTGGCCATAAGTGGTCTGACGGCCCGGAAGATTCGCACAGCACTCATCATGTTGGGGCCGATCCTTGGCGTAGCAGCCATCGTGGCTGCAATCGGAATTAACGAGAGTTCCAAGGGTCACCTCAAGGCCAAACTCCAGGAGTTGGGCACCGATCTCATCGTTGTGAATGCCTCCACCGGAATGGGCTTCGGTCAAGATCCGGTGATTGAGGCTGCTGCGGTATCAAGGGTGAGCCGGTTGCCCGACGTGACAGCAGTGACCGGCACCCGTCAACTTTCCGACATCGTGACCGTGCCTTTTGAGGGGGCCGAAGATTACTACCGTGCCTTTCCAGTCCCAGTCATTGCTTCGGGTCTGAGCCTGCCAAAGACCCTCGAGGTGCCGATGGTCAGCGGCCGCTTCCTCAACGACTATGACCGGGATTCTGGCGCCCGCGTAGCGGTCATCGGACGTGATTTGGCTGACGAGTATGGGTATCTAGCAGGTGAGCCACGGACCATTTTGCTGAACGGACTTGAGTATGGAGTGGTTGGCGTCCTCGACTGGGTCCTTCTGGAGCCGTCCATGGACTCTGCGGTATTCGTCACCTTTACCAGTGCCGTCGAAGATTGGGAGTTGGACGAGCCTGACCCCAGCCGTCTATATGTTCGCGCTCCTACCCATACCTCCTTGGTAGCAGCGGAAATCCCAACCGTCGTTAGCCTTGGCGGACCTGATGGCGCAAACGCTTCAGTACCCACTGATCTCTTGGATGCCCAGTCGCAGGTGGACGAGAGTCTGAACAACCTGACCAAGATGATGGGAGGCCTGGCGTTGGTCGTGGGCGGAGTCGGTATTGCCAATGTGATGTCGATTTCGGTTATCCAACGGTCATCGGAGATCGGCATTCGGAGGGCTCTTGGCCACAACCGGGGGACTATTGCGGTGCAGTTCTTGTTTGAGGCCCTAGTGGTGGGCGTGTTTGGCGGGGTGCTCGGAGCCCTAGTCGGAGCGGGAGTGGTCTGGGGCGTAGCCGAACAGCGGGGCTACACAATGGTGCTCTCGGTCGCTGGTCTCGTTGCCTGGGCGCTGGTGTCAGTTGGGGTAGCTGTTGTCGCCGGTCTCTATCCGTCTTCAAAGGCGGCCCGGCTCGAACCATTGGAGACACTCCGTCTGGGGTGAGCTGCCGGTCCTAGCATCAGGGTTGATGAGTTCTGACCTGTTAGATGCCTATGGATGGTCGGGTGGTCCGCGCCCGGCCGACGGTCGTCTAGGTCGGATCGTGCGGGTCGACCGAGGTGAAGTCGATGTCGTAACTGACGATGGCCGCATCCGGGTGCTTTCGGACTCGCAGCGATCGCAGGATCTGGTGGCTCCGGCTACAGGCGATTGGGTGGTAGTGGTGGACGATATTGATCTCGGTCCGTTGGTGGGGCGGGTGCTGGACCGGGAAAATACCGTGTCGCGGCGCGACCCTTCGGAGGCGGTTGTCGAACAGGTGCTGGTCGCAAACGTGGATCGAGTCCTAATCGTCCATGGGCTCGACCGACCGCTGCCCCCGGGACGCTTGGAACGGTTTCTCGTCGTTGCGTGGGATAGTGGCGCTGAGGTGTCCGTAGTGCTGACAAAGGCTGATCGGAATCCCATCGCTGCTCGGGAGGTGGGCGCAGTGGTCAGGGCGCTAGCTCCTGACGTGCAGGTCCTCGTAGTCGGTCTTTCGGCGGAGGCCGAGATCCTCGATGGGGACGACGATGCTTCTGGACTGGCCGCTGTCGAGGCGCTGATGGTGCCGGGTCAGACGGTAGTCCTGCTTGGCGAGTCGGGTGCGGGCAAGTCCACACTGGTTAACGCTCTGGTGGGTAATGAGATTTTGCCTACTGGAGAGGTGCGTGCAGGAGACTCGAAAGGACGACACACCACAGTCAGCCGCGAATTGGTCCAGCGACCCGCTGGTGGGCTTTTGGTTGACACCCCGGGTATCCGGGCCGTTGGCATCTGGGACGCCGAGGAGTCTTTGGCTCGTGTATTCGGTGACCTGGAGGAGCGGTCTTTTTCCTGCCGATTTGCTGACTGTGGCCATGATGCTGAGCCGGACTGTGCCGTGATGGCCGAGGTAGAGGCGGGTCGGGAGGATCATCGCCGGATTGTTCGCTACAGAGCCCTGAGGGCGGAGTTGGTCGAACAGCGTGAGCGGGAGATTCAGCGCGGACGGCGTGCTCGACGCGGTCGTCGACGCTAAGTGGTTCTCACATGGACAGCGCCGGTTTGGACGTAGTTCAAATCAGCTCAGGATTTCGCAGCCTCGTGGGCGACTAGTGATCTTCGGTCTACCTTGTCGCCAGCATTGAGCGGTAGGACATCCACTATCCGCAGGTCGGAGGGGAGTTTGTAGTGAGACAGATAATCGCCGGCATGGGCAATCAGTTCGCTTAGATCGGGTGGCCGCTCGGGATCTGTGGGTACCACGACAGCGATGCCCACTTCGCCCATGGTTGAGTCGGGCCTGGGAACAACTGCGACTTGAGCCACGCTTGGGTGGGTGCTGAGGACCGCCTCGACTTCCAACGGGTACACGTTGTAACCGCCGCGGATATACATCTCTTTGATCCGGCCGGCCAAGCGCACGCAGCCGGCATTGTCGACTTTCGCAAGATCCCCGGTTCGGAGCCATCCGTTCTTCAAAACTTCTGCAGTGCCTATTGGGTCCCGCCAATAGCCGGACATGACGCTGGGGGCACGAAGCCATAGTTCGCCTATTTCGCCGTCCTTGGCCACGCGTCCATCCCGGTCTCGAATCTCCGCCTGGACACCCGGGCGAGGCCGCCCGACGGTATTTAGGGCTTCCTCCTCGTCTGCATCAAGAGCCGTGCTGAGACCAATGCCGCCAGACTCCGTCGATGAGTAGCGGATGGAATAGGGGGCGTTGAAGCGCCGGCGAGCCTCTTCGACGAGTGTGGGTGGAGACGGTCCAGCGCCCACCACGACAGCTCGCACCGACGATAGGTCTCGCTCATCGAAGTCCGGCTCTCCAAGTAGGAGAGCGATCTGTGCGGCCACCCCGTTAACGGCTGGAAGCCGGTAGCGCTCTATGAGGTCGAGCAGAGCATCTGCTGACCACCGATCCAGAATGTGGATGGTGGCACCACTAGCCAGTTGCCACGGGAGCTTTGTCATGAAGCCGACATGAGAGAAGGCGGTTCCGCTGACCATGTGGCCACCATCTCCCCATGCGCCACCAGCCTCAATCTGCTGGATGGCGGCCAGTTGTCGATCAGTGAACCAGGCACCTTTTGGGTCGCCAGTGGATCCCGAGGTAAAGCAGATGCAGGTTGGTCGATCGGGGTCGTAGGAGACCTTCGGTGGCGGTCGGAGGTCTTGGCGGAGATCAGAGAGGAGGTGAGTTAGATCTTGGGTTGGCTCAATGGACAGGATCTCTCTGGATTCGAGGCCCGGGATCGAATCTTTGGTGGCTAGGACGAGATCTGGATCGACCGCCTCACATAGAAGGATCCGTTCGGCGGGTCGAAGTCTGGGGTTTGCTCCGGCGGTAGTCGCGCCCAACTTTGCTGCTGCAACGTAAGAGATGACGTATTCGAGACCTGATGGCAGTGCCAGAAGGATTACCCCTCCTTCGCGTAGGCCCCGGGCAGCTAGCCCGGTGGCTACCTCGTCGGAGATCAGGTCGAGATTCCGGTAGGTCAGTTCTGTGCCTGATGAAAGTTGAAGGGCGGTCCGGTCTAAGTATTTTCGGGCAGCGTCGTTGACCACGCTCTGGATAAAGGGACGGTCGCCGAGGGCTAACTGACTTTCGGGGCCTGCGGGCGTTCCCGTCTGGGGCTTCATTGCTTACCTGTCGAAAAGCTCGAGGATCCGCTCAGATGGCCTTGCGACCACAGCGCGGTCGCCGAGCACTCCGACTGGGCGTTGCATAAGTGGTGGATGTTTGAGCAGCAACTCGACCACTGCTGTGGGGTCCACTAAGTCGGTCTCTCGCAGGCCGAGGTCTGTGAAGGTGGAGTCTTGGCGGACCATCGCAGATGGAGAGTCGTCAATTGCTCCGATAATGAGCGATAAATCGTCGCGGTCGAGCGGGTCTTTCAGGTACTCCACGACGTCGAACTCGACGCCGCGCTCCTCGAGTAGGACGAGGGCGCCACGGGATTTTCCTCAACGGGGGTTGTGGACGAGAAGAAGTCGGTGAGGGTCAAGAGTTGCCATGGCCGTGGACCGTACCGGCCCGGGCTGCGGTCGACGTGGACGAAGACCATAGAATCGTCTAATCGGCCCGCCGAAGATCCTTCGTGCGGGTCGTCTTAGAGGACGGCTCGACCGGCGGGTCGTCAAAAACCCGGGAGCTGAGCCCCATGAGTCGACGGAGCGACGCCATCGAACGCTTCACCGTCGAGGCCGAGGCGTCGGGTCTGGAGATAGAAGTACAGCGCTATCCGGACGGCACTCGCACCGCTGCCGATGCTGCAGAAGCCGTGGGCTGCCACGTCGACCAGATTGTCAAGTCTTTGGTTTTCATGTCTGACGTGCGACCGGTGCTCGTCCTTTGCAGCGGTGGCCGACGAGTGGACGAAGAGCGTCTCGCCTCCTATCTAGGTACCGAGATCCGCATCGCGGGGGCTAGCGAGGTGCGGGCGGCTACTGGGTTCGCAATCGGGGGGACTCCGCCGCTGGGTCACACCGTGCCGCTGCGAACACTGGTTGATCCCCACCTTATGGACTTCGACGAAGTCTGGGCGGCAGCGGGTACGCCGGACTCGGTTTTTCCAGTTAGGCCGAAGGACCTGGTTAAGGCAACTGCAGGGGCGGTCGTCGGGGTTACTCGCTGACTTGGCCTATGGCGGCATCGTCCGATTGGTTGGGGCTGGTTAGCCGTCGATCTCGACGTAGTCGAGGGGCAGTGAGGTCGTGGACTTGAGTTCCTCCATCACGAAGATCGAGCGGAAGCCAGCGAAGTCGATGGTTTGCGTCATTCGTTTGTAGAAGTCGTCATATGCGGCGATGTCGGGAACCATGACTCTGAGCATGTAGTCGACCTGACCGCTGGTTCGCCAAGCGTCGATGATTTCCGGAAAGTCGGAGATGCCAGCCACGAATTGTTCCAGCCACGAGGCTGAATGGTCGTTTGCTCGTATCTCGACCAGTGCGGTGAGTCCAAGGTTGATTGCAGCGGGGTCCACGAGATCGACTCGGCCTTTAATCACCCCCCGTTCGCGGAGTCTCTGTACCCGCCGCCAACATGATGTGGCAGATAGGCCAATCGTCTCTCCGAGTTCTGCAGTCGACATCGAGGAATCTTGTTGCAGAAGTTGAACGAGATCACGGTCAATTCGATCCACAGTGCAAGAATAATGCAGAGAATAGAATAATTCGAAATATTACATCCATAAATCTGTCTATTTAAGCGAGAAATGCACGGATATGTCAGGCAATCCTCCCTATGTTCTTCCCATGAGGATCCACGGCATCTTCACGGATCATCCGGCTTCAGTTGGCGAGACTTGGCGCCAGCACGCTCGCTTTGCTCTATCGACGGCGGGGACCCTGACTGCAGCGGCACTGGCTGCTGCCGTTCACGCTGCCGTCCCGGCCCTTTTCCCGACCACGGCCAGTCGGGCCATTGATCGGCTCCATGAGCGGGTGCATGGAATCCGCGGTTCCGACGCTGCAAGGATCACCACCGTGGAGCGAAGCGCTGCATGAGACGGGTTGTGTGAGCGGGGCTTCAAGTCCTCTTCTCGTCGAGGTCACCCGCTCTGGGGGAGTCGAGAGTTGGCACGAGGTTGACGCAGCCATCGTCGACGTCTCGGGTGCCGTCGTCAGTTCGTGGGGGGAATTCGGTCGCCCGGTCCTACCGAGATCGGCAGCGAAGCCATTGCAGGCGCTGCCGCTGGTGACCAGTGGTGCTGCCGATGCTTTCGGGCTGGGCAACGTCGAGTTGGCACTAGCTTGCGGCAGCCATGATGGCGAGCCGCTGCATGTGACCGCTGTCGAGCAGTGGCTCCACCGCATCAACCTCACAGTTGACGCCTTGGCCTGCGGCGTGCAGAGGCCTCTGCATGACGCTTCGATGACCGCGTTGGTCGCCGCTGGACTAGAGCCAAACGCTGTTCACAACAACTGCTCTGGGAAGCACGCCGGATTCCTGACCGTGTGTCGTCACCTTGACCTCCCTGTCGGCGACTATCAGATGTCAGACCACAGGCTGCAGGTGGATCATGTGACTCCGGCCTTGGCGAATTGGTGTGGAGTTGATTTGGCTGGTCAGTATCCGGCGGTTGACGGTTGCGGGATCCCGGTTTGGTCGCTACCGCTCGATCGCCTCGCCGCGGGTTGGGCCAGCCTGGGCGCATCTACCTCCGAGGAACCGGCGGGCCGTCTAATGGGGGCAATGAGGTCAGAGCCCTTTCACGTGGCAGGCTCGGAGCGTGCCTGTACCCGTCTAATCGCTTCTTGCGATGGAGGAGTCGTGGTGAAGACCGGGGCCGAGGGCGTGTTTTGTGCCGCACTCCCTGAGGATGGGATGGGCTTAGCGCTGAAGGTTCGTGATGGAGCCCATCGTGCTGCCGTGGCCGCTATCGAGTGGCTCTTGACATCTTTGGGCCGGTACGACGGCGAGGTGGGTGAGATGATCGAAAATCGGACTGGCACAACCGTTGGCGAGGTCCGGGTTGCCGACGGCGGGACTCGGCCTGACCGTTCGTAGGGTTGGCCTCGTCCCGGCCTAAGAGCGAAAGAGGCCGTGCGTCAATGGAGGAGCGCGACATGGGAATTAGCGATGGACGGGTGGTAATCGTCACTGGAGCCGGTCGGGGTCTCGGCAAGGCCCACGCTTTGGCTTTCGCTGCTGAGGGTGCTCGAGTGATTGTCAACGACCTCGGATTGGGACGCGAGGGCCAAGTTTCCGAGCCCGGTCCGACGCCGGCACAGGCTGTGGTTTCTGAGATTGAGGCCATGGGTGGCGAGGCCATCGTCGACAGTTCGGACGTAGCTGACTGGGAGCAGGCCGAAGCTCTGATAGCGCGGGCCGTCGACCAGTGGGGCCGGCTCGACACGCTGGTGTGTAACGCTGGATTTCTCCGAGATCGGATGCTGGCCAATATGTCTGAGGAGGAGTGGGATTCGGTGATACGGGTCCATCTCAAGGGGCATTTCGCTCCAACTCGCCACGCCATCAGTTACTGGCGGGATCGCAGTAAGGCCGGAGAAGAGGTTGCCGGCCGGGTGGTTTTGACTTCGTCGGGAGCGGGGCTCATGGGCAGTGTCGGTCAGGGAAACTACGCGGCGGCAAAGGCTGGTATTGCCCTGTTGGTGGTTCAGGCGGCTGCTGAATGGGGGCGCTATGGCGTGCTCGTCAACGGCGTGGCTCCAGATGCCCGGACTCGGATGACCGAAGGTCTGTTCTACGGAGATGTGCCGGAGGAGGCCTGGGACGAGAAAGATCCGGCCAACGTGTCGCCGTTAATCGTGTGGCTTGGGAGTGAGGCCTGTGACGTGACCGGTCGGGTTTTCGAGGCCACCGGTGGTCAGTTGAACGTGTGCGACGGGTGGCAGCATGGTCCGGTGGTGTCTGTGGGAAAACGCCGCTTTGAGGTCGGAGAGGTAGGTGACGCCGTCCACCAGTCGATTAGTGAGGCGCCCGAACCGGCCCCTGTCTTCGGTGTTTGACCGCCACGATGCTGTCAGGCCGGTTGCGGCCGACGGCTAGGTCTTAAGTTGACGGTGTTGTAGGGCGTTCAAGTTCGGAACGTTCGACCCGGGCGAACGCTTGGTCGAGGAGTTGGTGGGCTTCGTCGGCATTCACACCGAGTTGACGTAGGTCGAAGGCGAACTGATCGGCGGTTCCGGCTAAGCGTTCGCGCCGCTGACTTAGTGGTTCCGAGTGAGGTGGTTCGTTCACCACAAACGTGCCTCGGCGCCCGCGGCCCTCAGCGGCACCATCAACCTCCAGTTCCCTATAGGCCCTTGCCACCGTGCCGGGGGCGAGGTTGGCCATACCGGCGAGATGACGAATGGTTGGTAGTCGGGACCCTGGTTCGAGGTGTCCGACGGCGATCATGACCGCGAACTGGGCGCGTAACTGTTCATAGAGAGGAACCGTGCTGAGGGGATCGAGCCGGAGTACCAGACGGTGGGACCGACCCTTGGCTTCCGCAGAGTGGACGATTAGAGGTGTTGCCATAATTTGATATATTGTATTGATACAAATAGACAGAATATCGGGAATATTCTTGAAATCTTTGCCTGAGATAGTGATACAAGAAAGAATCTGTATCAGGAGTGGTGCTCTTTGATGGGCGTTTAGAACCCGGTCAGGCCGGGAGACTGGAGATCCCGACATGAAGCTGGTTACGGCAGTGATCAAACCCTTCAAGCTTGACGACGTGAAGGATGGTCTGGCCACCCTCGGAGTTCAGGGCATGACAGTGAGCGAGGTCCAGGGGTTTGGCCGGCAGGGCGGCCACAGTGAGACCTACCGAGGCACCGAGTACAAGGTTCTTTTCACCCCGAAGACTCGTGTGGAAGTCGTCGTCGACGACGACGTAGTCGAGCGCGTTGTGGACACCGTCGTGGCAGCCGCCCGAACCGAGAAGATCGGTGACGGCAAGGTGTGGGTTACTGATGTCGGCAGTTTGGTTCGCATCCGGACCGGCGAACGTGGGGCTGACGCCGTTTGACCAAATGGGCAGTTTCAGTTCCAACACCTTTGGAACCAACTTGACGAGGCGCCGCCGACTACCGTCGCCAATTATGAGTCCCGACTCCGTCGAAACTGATGCCACCGACATGGTTCGTTACGAGTTGCGCGATCAGGTTGCCTGGATCACCATTGACAACCCGACGAAAGGCAATGCTCTATCTCCGGTAATTCGGGACCGCATCGCTGAACTGGTGTCGGGCAACAACGGACGGTTTGAGGCTCGGGCCATAGTCATCACCGCGGTAGGAGACAAGTTCTTCTGTAGCGGCGCCGACATCAGTGCCGACCGCGAACACCCGCCACGTGCTGATGACGCTCCGGCGTTGATTGTTGGTGAGTCTCGCCGCATGATGCTTGAGGGTCAGCTCAAGCTCATGCCAGCCATTCTGGATTGCGAGTTGCCAGTCATCGCCGCTGTCAATGGCACGGCTGCTGGCGTCGGTGCCCACCTCGCCCTGTGTTGTGACCTAGTGATCATGGCCGAGCACGCCAAGCTGATCGAGATATTCGCTCGTCGTGGCCTGGTTCCCGATGGCCTTGGCGCGTGGATCCTCCCGAGGCTGGTAGGCCTTCAGAAGACTAAGGAGTTAATGTTCTTCGCTGAAGACATTTCGGCCGAAGAGGCCTTGAGCCTCGGCCTCTGCAATCGGGTGGTTCCAGCCAGCGATCTGATTGACGCTGCCAGTGAGTGGGCTGGACGCCTAGCATCGGGTCCCACGCGAAGCCTGATGTTGACCAAGTGGCTGGTTAACCGGGCACTGGACGTCGATCGGCGGACGTTGGAGGACAATGAAGCCTGGGCTGTGGAGCTCAACAACAGAACGATGGACATGGCCGAGGGAATCGCCAGTTTCCGCGAGCGGCGCGAACCGGTTTGGCGGGGCTTCTAGAGATATGGCTTATGGTCATGGATCGGCCGTAACGGCCACCGATGCTGGTTTCCGGGCCGTTTCTTGTCAGTGATCATCCGAGTCAACACCGCTGGTCAGGTAGCCATCGACGACCATGACGTGTTTACCGACTTCCATGTGCAGGCGTCTTCCGAACTGGTCGGTAACGATCTGGCCGCCACCATGGGCGAGGACACGCGGGTCGACGGCGAGTATCTCTGGGTGGCGGAGGCGGCGATTCGCCTCTGGTTGATCGGACAGACTGATAAGGCGTGGGATGATGGCTTTTCGGCAATGGTGGACTATGCCCGCTCTCGTGGCTGGACCAATCCGGCGGGCACCCACCTCCGAGCCCACGTTGATTATGCCTAGGTCCATTTGGGCGCTGAGACGACCGGGATCTGTGACAACTCAAGAAAAGAGGAGAACGCTGTGGCCGATCTGACGGTGCTGCACAATCCGCATTGACATGCCTCCAAGAATGCCTTGGCGGTCGCCGAGGAATTAGGGGTAGAGGTCGACGTAGTGCTCTATATGAAGCAACCGCCTGATGAGATCCTGCTACGTCGAATAGCGACGGGCCTCGAAGACCCTGTAGAGGACTTGGTGAGAAAGGATTCTCAGTTCAAGAAGTTGGAGCTTGAACCGGATGATTACGCCGGGAACTTGGAGGCCGTAGTCGAACTTCTGGCTCGTCGAAAGGCGCTGCTGCAGCGGCCTGTACTCGTTCGGGGTGATCTATCCGGTGACGGGCCACTGGTAGCTGCTGTAGGCCGGCCAAAGGAACGCCTGTACGAGTTCATCGGTGGATGCCGGTGACTCCAACCGCTGATTTGTGTGATGACCATGGCGACGCCGTCCACTTGCTTTCTGGCGATTTCATTTCATATGGCAGTTTGGCGACTTTCTGTGGGCCAATTACCACGCTTTCGGTTTTCGAGGACAACTCTCTCGTGCGTGACGCTCTGGAGGAGCCCGGCGAGGGTCGGGTATTGGTGGTCGCTGGTGGTGGATCAAAGAGGTACGCGCTCGTCGGCGGGAACCTCGGCATACTGGCGGTTGACAACGGCTGGGCGGGCATCGTCGTGGACGGATGCGTTCGCGACGCCGCCGAGCTCCGGGAGGCGTCTCTGGGCATCCGTGCACGTGGGACCTGCCCCCGGAAGAGCGTGAAGCGAGGTCAGGGCGACCGGGATGTCTTGGTTTCCGTGGCTGACGTGGACCTTGCGCCCGGTATGTGGTTATGGGCTGATGATGATGGGATTGTGGTTGCCGACCACGACCTTGAGGCTGGAATTTAAGGGTTCGCTCTCACCAAAGAGACAACTGACGACACCAACGGAATTGCAGGAACGAATGTCTACGACGCACCAGAACCAACTAGAGGCGGTGCGCAGGCACCGTGGCTTCATCGCTGCCCTGGACCAGAGCGGTGGTAGCTCGCCGGGAGCATTACGTAAGTACGGGGTATCTGACGAGGCTTGGTCCGGTGACGACGAGATGTTCGATCACATCCACGCGATGAGAGCCCGGATAGTTACTAGTCCCAGCTTTAACGGCGACCGTGTGATGGGAGCCATTCTCTTCGAGGGGACGATGGACCGCGAGGTTGAGGGTCAACCATCGGCGGAATATCTGTGGAAGAACAAAGGAGTCGTACCCTTCCTCAAGGTCGACAAGGGTCTGGCTGACGAAGGGGATGGTGTGCAGTTGATGAAGCCGAATCCGGATCTGGAAGCTCTACTCGACCGTGGCCTTGGTGAGGGGATCTTCGGAACCAAGATGCGGTCGGTTATCAAGGTGGCCAGTGAGTCGGGAGTTGGGGCTGTCGTCGACCAACAGTTTTCCGAAGGTGCGCGGATTCTCGCTAAAGGCCTCGTTCCCATTCTTGAACCTGAGGTGGACATCAATAGCCCGTCCAAAGCCAGCGCCGAGGACCTGCTGCTGGCGGCTCTGACGGCCGGTCTTGACGAATTGCCGGATGGGCAACAGGTGATGTTCAAACTGACTCTGCCCGAAGTCGATGATCACTACAGCGAACTAGTCGATCACGCCAAAGTGCTCAAGGTTGTAGCTCTTTCTGGCGGTTATTCCCGCGAGGAGGCGAACGCGCGTCTCTCCCGCAACCGCGGAATGGTGGCCAGCTTCTCCCGGGCGCTTGTTGAGGACTTAGTCGTTGATCAGTCGGCCGACGACTTTGATGCAACGCTCGACGCCTCAATAGCCGAAATCTACGCGGCCGGAGACTTGTAGAAACGCTGATCAGGCGCAGGCCCGGGGTCGGGTCCCGGAGTCACCGTCAGTCGAACGCAGGCCGACGCTTCTCGGACAGGGCTTGCACGCCCTCTAGGTACTGGTCAGACCCTATGTGGGCATCAAATCGGTTTAAGGAGTCGGCCACGCTGCTCGCCGCGTTCCGATGGAGGTCTAGGTAGACCTGACGTCGGGTGGCGGACAAGCTAGACCGAGCCACCGGGCCCAAGAATTCTTCTATCCAAGCGAGCGTTCCGGCCAGAGCGTCGTCGAAGAGGCCATTTACGAGACCCATTTCGTGGGCCTCATCAGTGCCTACCACTCGGCTGGTCAGGAGTATGTCGTTGGCCCGGCTTAGGCCGATCAAGCGGGGAAGTTGCCAGGAAAGTCCATATTCAGCAGGAAGGCCCAACTTCCCATGGGCAGCAGTCAGTTTGGCGCCTGGCACGGCGAATCGCAGGTCGGCAAAACAAGCCAGAACCAGTCCCACACCGGCCGTCGCTCCGTTGATGGCTGCAACAACGGGTTTTTCCAGTCCGAAGTGGTATACGAAGTCAGCGTCGAAAGCCCGGTCAACCCCGAAGCCAGGGCGTGAAACGTTGCCTAAGACCCCGTCGTCGTAGTCTCCCCGTTCAGCATGACCCTGCAAGGCTTTAGCGTCGGCGCCAACGCAAAAGGTGCCACCTTCTGGATCGCCGGTCACTACGACTGCCTTAACGGAGGGGTCTGATTCAGCTTGCTCCAACAGCCACCGATATTCGGTGTGCATGCGCCCGGTCCATGCGTTGTGTCGTTCGGGGCGCGACAAGAACACCACAGCGGTGGTGCCGAGTACCTCATATTTGGTTGACCTCAAATCCATAGGAGCGGACCGTAGCGGTCCTTATTCATGCTGGAACTTGTGGGCTTCATCCGCGTCGGGTTTCTCTCACCCGACGGCTGGCCGGTACCTTCGCCACGTTGGCACCACCCGCGGTGTCTGGAATTGGAGAGATTTCCATGCTCGCAGCGATCCTGATGGAGACGCCTACCGAAGAACTTGTCGTCGCTGACGACGTGACGCTTCGGGACCTTGCCGCCGGAGATGTCCAGGTGAAGATCGCCCACAGCGGCGTCTGCCACTCGGATCTGTCCACCATGAACGGAACTATTCCGCTCGCGCCACCTGCTGTCCTCGGCCATGAGGGGGCTGGTGTGGTCACTGCCGTTGGTGACGGCGTCAGCCATGTGGCGCCCGGCGACCATGTGATCATTGCCTTCTCGCCCCCTTGTGGTGCTTGCCCGTACTGCACCGGTCGCGGTCAGCCCAACTTGTGCATGAATGGTCTGGTGGCCATGGGCACCAACCAGCAGTTCCGTCGGGGCGACACAGTGATCGGATCGATGACGGGCTGTGGCACGTTCGCTGAGGAGACCATCGTGCCCGGTCTAGCAGCGGTGAAGATTGACGATGACATTCCGCTTGACGTAGCCGCGCTGGTTGGTTGTGGTGTTACCACCGGGGTTGGTGCGGCTCTCAACACAGCGAAGGTCAGTCCGGGTTCCTCGGTGTTGATCATTGGTGCTGGAGGAGTCGGAGTGGCGGCGATCCAGGGTGCGCGGGTGGCTGGTGCAGCTGAGATCGTGGCTGTCGATCTCCATGAGGGAAAGCTGGATCGGGCGAAGGCTTTTGGAGCCACTCATGGAGTCACCCCTGACGACCTTCCGGGAGCTCTGGCCGAAGTTACCGGTGGAGAGGGTTTTGATTTCACCTTGGAGTGCATAGGTATGCCTGCCACTATGCGCCAAGCCTTCGACATGACTCGCCGAGGTGGCACAGCGTGCATCGTCGGGGTGGGCCGGGCTGAGGAGACCTTCGCACTTTCGGCCTTCGAGATGTTCTTCTCCGAGAAGACCCTCGTTGGCTCAATGTATGGGGGAGCCGACGTTCGAACTGACTTCAATCGGTTCCTTCGGCTCTATAAGTCGGGGCGGCTTGACCTTGAGGGGATGATCACCCGGCGCATCCAGATCGACGAAATCAACGACGCCTTGGCTTGCATGGGTGATGCCGACGTCATTCGCCAGGTCATCGACTTCTGATTCCGCCCCGACCCCCTGACCGGAAAACTTTTGACAGGGCGGCCCACTTCCATGGCTGAGCGTTTGCGGGCCGATTTGGTCGTCGAATACCCGTTTACCCGGACTACCGGCCCGGTGGTTGGCGCCTTCCTGACTGGTTTGCGCGATGGTCGGATCATTGGGGTCCGGATTTCAGACGGACGAGTCGTAGTGCCTCCGCTCGAGGCCGATCCGGTTACCGGGGCGTCAATTGATGAGATTGTCGAGGTGGCTTCGACCGGGATTGTCGTGAGCTGGACTTGGGTGGATCCGCCCCGCCCCAGTTCGCCATGGAATCGACCTCACGGCCTGGCGCTGGTTCGACTCGACGGCGCCGACACCTCGATTTTGCATGGAGTGCTAGTCGATTCACCCGAAGATCTGGAGACCGGAATGCGCGTGGAGGCGGTATGGGCGGCTGACCGGATCGGCCACATACACGACCTCGTCGGTTTCGCTCCCGTGGGTTGCGGGGTGCACCCGACGCCTCCTCCTCAAGGCTCGTTCGAGGAGCCGGTTCGATCGGTCCAGACCCCGATCCGTCTCGACTACGACTTCATCCCGAGTGCCGCAGCGCAGGAATACCTCCATGCATACGCGACAAAGCGGATCCTGGGCAACCGGTCTCCCGTTGATGGCGCTGTTTTCGTGCCACCACGGGGAATCGACCCGCGTCACGGGGTTGTCGCTGACGAGATGGTTGAATTGGCCGACACCGGCCACGTTGGGAATTTCTGTGTCACCCACTTACCCATCCCGGGTAGGAACGACTTGGATACACCTTATGTAAGTGCCTGGATCCACTTGGATGGTGCCGACGTCGGATTCCTCGGTCTAGTGGCAGGTTGCGAAGTGAACGAAGTCCGCATCGGTATGCGGGTCAAGGCGGTTTGGAAACCCGACGAGGAGCTGGGCCCCACCGCCGAGAACGTTCTGTACTGGGAGCCCACCGGTGAACCTGATGTCTCGGCCCATGAGGCCGGCAACCGGGCCTGGTCCGCCGGCCAGGAATCAGATGTCAGGAAGGCCGATGCGTGAGGTCGCGGTCGTGTCGACCGCCGTCCATCAGGTCGAAGCTCTTACCTTTACTACCGACGTCCAACTCATGGTCCCGTTGGTCAGCGCAGCTCGCGATGCCGTGGGAATCACTCAAGATGACGTCGACTTCACATGTTCTGGCAGCAGCGATTTTCTCGCGGGTCAAGCATTCTCGTTCGTCCACACGTTGGATGCCGTCGGAGCAGTGCCTCCGATCAGCGAGAGCCACGTTGAGATGGACGGAGCATTCGCACTTTACGAGGCATGGGTCAAACTGCAGACAGGCGAGGCCGATGTGGCGCTCGTCTACTCCTACGGAAAGTCATCGCCTGGCTGTCGGAAGGACGTGTTGGCAGCTCAACTCGATCCCTATGTAGTCGGTCCCTTGTGGCCCGACGCCCACGCCATCGCAGCCCTACAGGCACGTGTCTTGTTGGAGTCCGGAGCAGCCACACCTGAGGACCTAGCTATGGTGGCAGTGCGCAGCCAGCGGAATGCCGTCGGCAATCCGAATGCGCTGCGGTCTTCTAGTGAGTTGACGGTCAGCGATGTGCTGGCTGAGCCAGTGGTGGCCGATCCGCTAAGGCCATCGGATCTTTCGGCGGAGTCGGACGGTGGGTGTGCTGTTGTGTTGGCCGCCGGCAATCGGGCCCGTTCCTTATGCGAACGACCGGCTTGGATAACCGGCATTGACCACCGGATCGACCCTCAGGCTCTTGGGCTTCGCGATCTCACCCGGGCACCGTCAGCTGCGATGGCTGCCCAACGGGCCGGAGTGAAGACTGATCGACTCGATGTTGCTGAGTTGCACGTGGCTAGCACCGCCCAAGCGCACTTGTTGGTCAAGGAGATTGGCTTATCCGATGGAGTATTGGTTGATCCGTCAGGTGGCTCCCTAGCGGCCGACACGCTTATGGCCTCAGGGCTTGTCCGAATAGCAGAGGTGGCGAGTCGAATCTCGTCGGGCGAAGTTGACCGTGGACTGGCGCACGCCTCCTCGGGCCCCTGCCTCCAGCAGAACCTGATCTGCGTGCTGGAGGGCGACTAGCGGTGGGGTCCCTTGGCGAGCACACAGCGGTCCTTGGCGTCGGGCAGACCGAGTACCGGGCTACCCGTGGGGATGTTTCCATCGCTGGGCTCGTCCGTGAGGCGGCCCATCGGGCCTTAGAGGACGCAGCCTGCACCTGGGCTGATATCGACGCGGTGGTAATCGGAAAGGCACCTGACTTCTTCGAGGGCCTCATGATGCCAGAGCTATTCCTCGCCGACGCCCTTTGCTGTGGCGGCAAGCCCATCTTGCGAGTCCATACAGCAGGGTCTGTCGGCGGTTCCACCGCTCTGGTTGCTACTTCACTGATCCGATCCCGAATCCACCGCCGTGTTCTAACCCTTGGGTTTGAGAAGCAGTCGGAGTCCAACGCGACATGGGCGCTGTCGCTTCCCCAACCGTTCTCGGTATCCATCAACGCTGGTGCCGGTGGCTACTTCTCGCCGATTATCCGTCAGTACATAGAGCGCTCCGGGGCACCAGAGTTGGTCGGTTGTATGGTCGCGTTCAAGGATCGCCGCCAGGCTCTGCGCAATCCTTATGCACACCTTCACCAGCATGACCTGACCTTTGATCAGGTGGTCGATGCGCCAATGCTGTGGGACCCCATCCGATACTCGGAAACCTGCCCGTCATCGGATGGAGCATGCGCAATGGTTCTAGGCGATGAAGAGGCCGGCGACGCTGCGGGGCGGCCGGTGGCATGGGTCCATGGCACTGCCATGCGATCCGAGTCCAACAACTTCCCTGGTCGCGACGAGGTCGACCCTCAAGCGAGTCAGGATTGTGCTGCAGACGTGTTCTCCCAGGCAGGGATCATGAACCCGCGGGCCGAGATAGATGCTGCCGAGATATACGTTCCGTTCTCTTGGTACGAGCCGATGTGGCTGGAGAGCCTCGGCTTTGCCGAACGAGACCACGGTTGGCGCATGGTTGAGGATGGATCGACGGCACTGGACGGCGGAGACCTTCCAGTGAACTGCTCAGGCGGGGTGCTGTCTTCCAACCCGATCGGGGCCTCTGGGATGATCCGATTCGCGGAGGCCGCCCTTCAGGTGCGGGGCTTAGCTGGCGATCATCAGGTGGACGGGGCCCGACGGACCCTTGGCCATGCTTACGGGGGAGGGGCTCAATACTTCGCCATGTGGATAGTTGGCGCCGACAAGCCATGACAGGGTCCATTTTGGTGCATAGTGAAACGAGTCCTGGGACTCTCCGAGCGCCTAGGTTTTCAGTTGCCCCGGGACTGCCCACCGACCGCCCGGGCAGGGAGGAATAGCCGTGCGAGTCATCGTCGACTATGACCTATGCGAGAGCAACGCCATCTGCATGCAGATTGCCCCTGACATTTTCGAAGTGAGGGATGACGATTTCCTTTACGTCCTCGAAGAGCAGCCTGCAGACGACCGGCGGGCGGCTCTGGAGGAAGCGGTCCAGCGCTGTCCCAAACAGGCCATCGCTGTAGAGAACTGAGGTGGCTGTTGTCAACGGGCGGAATAGGGCCCATCGACCAGTGACGGTGCGCTCTTCGGTGACCATTGTCGGCGCCTCTTTGGCCGGCCTATGGGCTGCTGAAACACTGCGCCGCGAGGGGTTCGAAGGTCGGATCTCGCTTCTTGGCGATGAGCTTCATGCGCCGTATGACCGGCCGCCACTGTCCAAGAAGTACTTGGCAGGCGCCGTCGGACGTGACCGAGTAGATCTTCTAACGCCCGAGAAGGCTGCAGAGCTAGATCTCGACCTTCGGCTTGGCTGTTGTGCTACGGGCTTGGACGTCTCGGCTCGCGAACTGGAGGTTGATGGCACGCCTGAACTCTTCGACGGATTGGTCATTGCCACCGGTGCTCGCTGCCGAAGCCTGTTAGGGGCTGAAGGAGTTGCTGGAGTCCACACGCTGAGGACTATCGACGACTCCGACGCAATTGCGTCAGCTATATCTGATGGTGCTCGTCAGGTAGTAGTCGTCGGTGCCGGCTTCATTGGTGCTGAGGTGGCATCTACCGCGGTCGAGGCGGGAGCCGAAGTGATCATGGTCGAGGCTCTGGATACGCCGTTCGGCCGAGTGCTGGGACCCGAGATGGGCGCCGTACTAGCCGATCTGCATCGGCACCGTGGGGTAGACCTACGCACCGGGACCGGCGTGGAAGCTGTGTTGACCGATGGTTCGAACGGAACCGGTCGGATCACTGGCCTCCGCCTCGAAGATGGAAACGAACTGGGTGCCGACCTTGTAGTGGTGGGGATTGGGGTGATCCCCAACGTCGAATGGTTGGAGGGCTCCGGCCTGACCCTCGATGATGGTGTGGTCTGTGACGAGACGTGTCTTGCCGCCCCTGGTGTTGTGGCCGCAGGTGACGTGGCTCGTTGGTTCAACCCGCGGTATGGAGAGGCCATGAGATTGGAACACTGGGACAACGCCGTCCAGCAGGGCGCGCATGCCGCTCGTCGCCTGTTGGTCGCTGACGAGGAGGCCGAGCCCTTCGCGCCCGTGCCATGGTTCTGGAGCGACCAGTACGACCGGAAGTTGCAGTTGGCTGGTCGGCCGAATCCCGAAGATGATGTTCGAGTGGTAGCTGGGTCGACGAAAGAGCACCGGTTTGTCGCCTTTTTCGGTCAGGGCGATTCCTTCCATGCCGTGCTTGGCATGAACCGCCCGAGGCACGTAATGCAAGCCAAGGCATTGCTCGACGATGGCGCCTCATGGGACGAGGCGATCGGCTTTGCCGGCGATTGGGAGTGATTGACTGGCGGAGGTTCCTCCCGCGTTTCGCAGACTCACTCTGGCTGGTCCTGACAGTGGCCTCAGTGGCTGGGTGTGGAGGCGATGGCCCTTCAACATTTAACGCGGCTTCGGTGGTGCCGCTCGTTCCTGATGCTCTCCTGCCTAGCGCCTCTCACCTAGTCGACGACGTTGAGTGTTACCTGCCTGAACCCAGCCGCCTAGGCCCTCTGGCCTGCACGGCGGTGGTGGCTGGCCTCGAGATCCCGGTTCTTGTGCATTCGCCCGGTCTCGACGGCCGGATCCGAATCGAGTCACCAGCCAAGGTGGTGCTGGCCACCAACGTAGCGAATCACGTCAATGATCGGCTCCGTTCTGAGACTGGTGTTGAGGCTCGCACAGCGTGCGTTCCAGAAGCCAGAGTGGCGCGTAAAGGCCAAGCATTTGACTGTACGGCCATCGACCCAGCAGATCGGCAGATCCCGATACGAGTCACGTTGGTTGATGCCGCTGGCGCATTTCGGGTGGATTGGAGGTCGGGAGATGGGCCCTAGAAACCGGAGAGCAGTTGCTTACGAAGACGTAGATTGACATGACGCCGCTCCCGGTGCTGGTCGATAGTCAGGCCGCCCTGTGGCACAGCGTTGGCTCCAAGGAAGACGTCCACGTTGGGCTGGTGAGAGACGACGAGAGCCCGGATGCCCTCGAGCATTCGGGCGACACTGTTGGATGGAAGGCGACTGTTGAGGTCTTGCCATTGGTCGACCATCCACGTCCAGACGTAGGCCCGCTCGGCGGGGTGGGTTAGCGCTGCCCGCAGCAGGAACGGGGCGTCTTGGGTTCGGATCGTCCCGTCATCGATTTCGGATAGCAGTGAGTCAACTTCGAGTCGACTGGGAAATAAGGCGAGCGCGCGAAGATGCCGTTGCTCGTCCTGTGCGGTGGTGGCCTCGTCGACTCGGCTGCGACATCGAGCTCGATCGGTGGTGTCTCCGTGACTGGCCACGATGGATACAACCGCCGCGGCGACGGCTGGATCTGAGTCGCTGTCGGCGGTGCACCAGCGGCGGCGAGCCTCTCCGATTACAGCACCGTCGTCGGCCAGAGTCCCCGCTGCGGCGAGCACGGCCCCTCGAAGTTGCCGAGTCCGATCATCCTCGTGGGGTCCAGGTTCCCAACCTAGCTGTTCAACGATCCCAGCTAGGAGAGAACCGGCCTCCGCAGCCGTACGCCTATGTCGCTCTGGAGCGACGAGATCGATGGTGCTCAGGCCGTGCAGGATGGCCTGCCAGACGGCCAAGTCGTCCTCGCCCCCGGGGCGATCGACAAAGCGGGTGACGAATACAGGAAAGTCCAACGGGTCTGCCAAACCCGCGAGTGTGGCCGCCCAGCGGTCGTCAACCGCTGATGCTCGTTCAGTGGCAGTAAGGGCTCCGGCGTCGTAGACGTCCACGCCGAATGTGCGGTGGAAGCCGGTCGCTCCGGCGTTGGCTGTCAGGAGGGGACGGTCTAGGGCGATTTCCACCGGTTCGCTGCCCAGAAGAAGGCGGTACTCGCCGGCGTCAGTGCGCAGCCGCAAAGGAACCGTCCACGCCGGAGTCGATTCATCGGCCATCTCACCATCTGAGAGGTAGCGGAATCGGCGTTGCGATATCCGGCAGACACCGCTTTCGTTTGATACCTCTACCACTGGGTGGCCGCCTTGGAAGATCCATCCTTCCATCAGGTCTCCGACCGGTTCGCCGGTCGTTTCCTCCAAAGCGGCCCAGAGGTCATTGTTGTCTGTATTTCCGCCCAGATGCGTTGATAGGTAATGGTGGACCCCATCTCGGAATGGTCCCTCGCCAAGATATTGCTCGAGCATTCGGACTACCGCGGCGCCCTTTTCGTAGGTGAGCAGGTCGAACATTGACTCGGCATCGGTTGGCGTGACTACCGGATATTCGATGGGCCGGGTAGCAGCTAGGGCATCCACGTCAAGAGCCGCCGACCGGGCTGTCGTGAATCCGGTCCACACCTCCCACTCTGGTCGGAATGCTTCGACGGCCTTCATCTCCATGAAAGTGGCAAAGGCTTCGTTGAGCCAGATTCCGTTCCACCAACTCATGGTGACCAAGTCTCCGAACCATAGGTGAGCGAGTTCGTGGCTGAGCACGGCGGACACGCTCTCTAGTTCCCGTTGGTCAGCGGTAGCCGGATCCACGAGTAGGAGGACCTCCCGAAAGGTGATGCACCCGAGGTTCTCCATAGCTCCGAATGCGAAGTCAGGGAGGGCTACCAGATCGACCTTTTCGCCGGGGATGGCAATGCCGTACCAGTCGGCTAGCCAACGCAATGAGTGGCTTGCCACCTCAAGAGCGAAGGCCGTTTGGTCACCTCGCCCGGGAGGATGGATTACTCGGACAGGGATGCCGTCTACGTCAACCGGCGGGGTGGCCTCTAGAGGGCCGATCACAAAGGCCACTAGGTAGGTGGGCAGCGGGATGGTGTCAGCAAAGATGACGCGGTCGTGGGCCCCGTCCGGGGACTTTCCCGGGAAAGTTGCTCCAACCGAGTCGTCCTCCGCCAAGCTCACACGAGACACTTCAGCGGCATTGGACACTGCCAGCATCCCGGATGGGACGTCAAGTGTGACGCTGAAGGTGGCCTTGCGATCTGGTTCGTCGAAGCAAGGGAAGGCCCGTCGGGCATCCGTAGACTGAAACTGAGTGGTGGCGATGACGTGTTCCTTGCCGTCGACTACCAGGGTGCTTCGATAAAAGCCCCGAAGGCGGTCGTTGAGCACTCCGGTGAATGCCAGTTCGATTCGCACCGGTCCGGGTTGCAGGTCCAAGTTGATTAGGACCAACCGTTCGTTTTCGGAATCCAGCATCAACTCCGGCTTTTTGAGGTGCCCACTGTTCGTCACGGTCGCCGTCGTCACCATGAGATCGGCGGCGTTGAGAACTATTGCATTGTTCGCCTCGATAACTTCGGCCTCGATGGCCACTATCCCGGCGAAGGTGGCTTCTACGAGATCGGGACGCAAGTGCAGGCTGTAGTGGTGGGGCACTACGTGCCGGGGTAGGCGGCCCTCTTCGGCATTATGGACAGGAGCTTCAAACACCGGGGCACCGTACCGTTCGTTTAGCAGGCATGATGGTTGCAGGCGGCCGGTAGGCCTTCGACGCGCAGGAGCTCATGTGGCTGACGGGAATGATGAGAATTTGGACGTGGTCGGTGTAGGCAACGCCATTGTTGACGTCCTTGCCGAAGTCGACGATGCGTTTATTGCCGAGCACGAACTGGCCAAGGGCGCTATGACGCTTATTGATACCGAGCGGGCCGTTGAGCTCTACGCCGCCATGCCGCCCGGTCTCGAGGAGTCTGGGGGGTCCGCAGCCAACACGATGGTAGGTGTCGCTTCCTTCGGCGGTCGGGCGGCGTATATCGGCAAGGTAGCTACCGACTTCCTAGGCGAGGTGTTCCGCCGCGACCTCCGGCACGTGGGCGTCAGTTTCGATGTGCCGGGCGTGTCGGGAGCCCAGCCGACTGCCCGGTGCCTCATCCAGGTCACGCCAGACGCACAGAGGACGATGAATACCTACCTCGGCATTTCGTCTCATCTCTCCCCTCAGGAGATCAATGGGGACCTAGTGATGTCGGCCTCGTACCTGTACTGCGAGGGATACTTGTGGGACGCCGAAGAGGCGAAGGCCGCAATTCGCCATGCTATGGATCTGGCTAACGCCGCTGGACGCACCGTGTCTCTGACCTTGTCTGATGGTTTCTGCGTAGAACGGCACCGGGACGAGTGGCGGGATTTGCTGGCGGACCGAGTCGATGTCGTCTTTGGTAATGCCAATGAGGTCTGCTCGCTATTTGAAGTGGACAACATCGAAGTGGCAGCTGACGCCGTTGCGTCTGAGGTTGACCTGGCATTTATCACACTCGGGAAAAAGGGTTCAATGGTCGTCCACGGCGCCGAGCGCACCAGAATTGAGGCAGACGAACTTGAGGCTGTCGTCGACACCACTGGAGCCGGAGATCTTTATGCCGCCGGTGTGCTATTCGGTCTAAGCCAGGGGGCGGATCTGCGGCAGGCGGCCCGACTCGGGAGCATTGCTGCTGCTGAGGTCATCAGCCACCTGGGGGCTCGTCCAGGGCGTGTGCTGTCGGAGGTGGCCGCTTCAATCTTGGGTTGAGAGGTCTCCGCTGGCCGGCGGCGTCGTTCAATCTGGTGGCTGGATTCCCTCAACAGAGGACAGCGGTTCTAGCGTGTTTGCATGTTCGACGAATACTCCTGTTTCGACGTCAAGTTCGATGGCGGAGTGGCGACTGTGACCATGAGCCGCGGTGACCAACTCAATACGATGGTTCCTGAATTCTGGGACGAGTTGCCGGCACTTATTGGCGAAATTGATGCCGCCGGCGAAGTCCGAGTAGTGGTCTTGGCCTCCACCGGTCGACATTTCTCGGCTGGCATGGACTTGGCTGTCTTTTCGGGCGCAGGTTTCAAGCCTGACGCTCCACAGTCGGTAATTCGATCCAATATGAGGGCCAACGTTCTCCACTTGCAGGAGACTTTTTCCGCTCTAGAGAAGGCCCGGTTGCCAGTGCTGGCGGCTATTCAGGGCGGCTGCATAGGCGGCGCCGTCGACATGGTGACGGCCTGTGACCTTCGTTACGCGACAGAGGATGCCTTCTTCTGCATTCAGGAGATCAACATTGGTATGACCGCTGACGTTGGGACTCTTCAGCGCCTTCCCGGACTAATCCCGGAAGGTATTTGCCGAGAGTTGGCCTATACGGGAAGACGCATGCCCGCCGATGAAGCAAAGTCAGTTGGACTTGTAAATGAAGTATTCGCTGACCATCAGGCCTTGCTCGAGGGAGTCCATACTGTTGCTCAAACCATCGCCTCGAAGCCACCTGTTGCGATTCAGGGAACCAAGGTAAGCCTCAACTATGCCCGGGACCATTCAACCGCAGATGCTCTTGAGCACATCGCGACTTGGCAGGCAGGGATGTTTCAACCGTCAGACATGGCTGAAGCGTTCGCGGCGAAGGCTGAGGACAGGGATCCGGAGTTTGATGACTTGCTACCTTTCCGGGGCGGTGTTGGCGACGGGGTCTAGCCGCGGTTCACTCGGCCTTTGGGCCGTCGCCGGCAGGTCGGAATCCCAGCCCCAGATCTCCGAGGCGCACCAAAGCGCTGCTGATCCATCCGCCTAGAGCAGCGAAGTGGTCGTCGAGTGACCTGCCGTCCTCCAGTATCTCTTCGTGGAGAACGTAGGTGCCACCGTAGCCGACCTCCACGGCCCAGTCTGCTTCTTCGCCTTCTAGGCCATCAGTGCGGGCTTCCCAGGACGTTTCAACGGTTACCCCATTTCGGTCCATCTTGGTGTCGCCAAGGAGCGGAGCCTCGTCTGGCAGAGCTGAAAGGAACAGGTTGGGGTCTGGAGGGGCGTCAAGTCTCTGGACCCGAAGCGCGAGTTCCACGACTATTTCGGGCGGTTCCGTGGCCCCGCCATCCAGGTACCACTGGCGGTACGATGTTTGAGCCCAGGTCGGCCACTCAAGGGTTAGATCGCAGCGGATACGGGGCGGGTCTCCCTCGCCGGGCATGCCATATGACGTCGCCCAAGTCACGTCGCCTAGCAGTACGTCAGCGTGAAACCTCTCTTCAAGTGCCTGGCGTTCGAGGCGTGCTGACTCCAGGGCATCGCGCAGAGCCCCTATGGCATCGGTAAATACATGATCAAGCATGGGAAGTTGAGACTACCGATCGTCTTCTATCCAATTAGGAGTAGGCCCTCAATACTGCGCAGGTTTCCAATCGGCCAAACTGTTGTCACGTGACTGCCGTATCGACACCCATAGCTGTTCGGCGTTTCGATGCTGGGGGGGCTCGAAGGATTGCGCTGGCCGCCCAGGGCTTCACCGACCCTGTGCCCACCGGTCGGATTGACGTTCGCCACTATCGGAGAGTGATCGGTCGGCTTGGCTTATTGCAACTCGACTCAGTCCAGGCCGTCTGTCGTTCGCATTACCTGCCGGTATACAGCCGACTTGGACCGTATGACCGAGGTCGGCTCGATGATTGGCTCTGGCACTCTGGCGAGATGTTCGAGACTTGGTCCCACGAGGCCTCCGTTGCCCCCGTCGAACTAGAGCCTTTGCTGCGGTGGAGCAGGGATCGGGCCCGCTCGGGTGAGACTTGGTCCGGGCTTGCTGCAATGGCTGGGAAGTGCCCGGATTATGTGGCTGCGGTTTTAGAGGAGGTGCGTCGCCAAGGACCGATACCTGCCTCGGCCCTTTCTGATCCCCGTCCCCGTAAGGGCATGTGGTGGGACGGCCGTTCTGACGGCAAGCGCGCTCTCGAATGGCTGTTTCGGATCGGAGAGGTGGGAAGCCGACGGACCGAAAACTTTGAGAGGGTCTACGATCTCCTTGACCAAATTGTTCCGACCGCTGTGCTGGGTCTATCTACCCCGGACGAGGCGACCGCTCAACGGGACCTTCTCGAGTTGGCCGGTCGGTGTCTGGGACTGGGGACGGCGAGTGACCTAGCCGATTACTTTCGGATCGGCAGCTCCGTAGCTCGCTCTCGTCTCGCTGAACTGGTGGAGGCCGGATACCTGATTCCCGCGGAAGTAGAGGGGTGGCGCGAGCCGGCCTACCTGCACCCGTCGGCTGTCCAACCTCGTGTGGTAAACGCCCGGACTCTGTTGTCGCCCTTTGATCCCGTGGTGTGGTGTCGGCCTCGGGCAGAGCGACTCTTTGGATTTCGGTACCGGATCGAAATTTATGTGCCCAAGCCGGATCGGAAGTTCGGTTATTACGTCATGCCATTCTTGCTCGGTGATCGACTGGTCGGCCGGGTTGATGTGAAGGCTGATCGGAAAGCAGATTGTCTCTTGGCCCGCGGGGTTTTCGCCGAGGATGGCGTGGACCGTGGTCAGGTGGCTTCCGAGTTGTCTATAGAACTGGACCGTCTCGCCCGGTTTCTTGGTCTAAGCGGCGTCGATGTCGCTCGTCGCGGAAACCTTGCCGGAGCATTGCGTTCAGCTAGAACCGGAGATCCGTCCTGAAAATCCGGCCGTCGTGATGAAAGAAGTAGATCTTCGAGTTGGCGGTGAGGATTGATCGGCGTCTCGCACAGGTAGGAAAATGTGAGCGGATTGTCCCGTAGAAATTGATGACACGAGTCGAGTCGGTGTATCGAGTGCCATTGCACTTCTTGGTCAGCTTTGATCATGTGACGCCAGGTGCCACGTATTCGTCGCGATTGCCTGACTGGAGGTCGTGTACACGATGACGTAATGCCTGCCCGGTGGTGGCAACCCTTTTGCCAAGCCGTCAGGCTAGATCTCGCCGCCAGGAGGCATAACGGGTGGCCTGGCCCAGGGCGACCACGGCTCGATCGGCGGACGGATAGCACAATCGACCTGACGCCCGGACGGCGGCCACCATCGGGTTGTCGGGTCTTGCTACGGCTAGCTCGGAAGCAACCAGTACAGGCTTGTCGTGGGTAGTTGATGCTTCAACAGCTGCTGTTGCGTAGCGATTTTCCTGGTTTTCGTGGAACTCCACGATGCGTCGTAGTCCGTGGTCGGGATAGAACGGTCCACCACGGGTTAGGGCGGCGGTATTTCCCTGTATGCCCAAGCCCAGTTGGATGATGGCATCGACGCTGTGGTGCCCGGCCACCAGATCCAGCAGCTCGGGAATGGTGTCGCGTGTCTCGCCGCCGGCCAAGTCCACTGGATTGTTGCGACTCCACCTGGGTGGGAGCATTGAGTCGATGGCCGTTAGGAGGTCTTTGGGTAGCGGCGCCAACTCTAAGCTGGGATGGGTTGTTACAGCGTCGGCAGCTACGACGCCCCAGCCACCAGCTGTGGTTAGAACCACCACCTGATTGCCGGCGGGCAGCGGCTGGGTAGCAAAGGTGGCGGCCAGATCGAATGCTGCCTCGATGCTTGGAGCCCGGGACATGCCCGCCTGGCGGGCCATGCCATCAAAGATGCGATCGTCGGAGGCCAGCGAACCGGTGTGTGATGCTGCGGCCCGCTGGCCACCGCTGGTCCTCCCGCCCTTGACTACGACCACTGGCATTCGCGGGGTGATGGCCTGAACGCGTTCGAAGAAGTCACGACCGTCGTGGAGCCCCTCCACGTAACACAGACCTACGTCGGTCTCCGGGTCGTCGGCAAACCATTCCAGATAGTCGGCAAGGCCTGTGGCGGCAGCGTTGCCTGCCGAGACTGAGCGACTGATACCGATGCCGGTCTGGCTGGCGTAATTCAAGAACGCGGAAACGAAATTCCCGGACTGTGAGGCCACTCCAATCCGTCCGCGGGGTGGGTAGGGGGCGACTATCTGGGCGCATAGGCCAGACGGCGGCGAGGTGACTCCTTGGCCATTGGGGCCTGCCAGTATCAGGTCCAGTTCGTTTGCCAGCGCGACCAGACGGGCTTCGGTGGCCGCGCCTGTTTCGCCAGTTTCTGAATAGCCGCCTGCAGCTACGAAAACAGCTCGTACGCCCTTTGTCGCCGCAGTTCGAACAATCTCCTCGTTGGCCGATGCCGGGGTGCACACCACAAGTAACTCAGCGGCGCTGTCTGGTAGGGCATCGATCGATGGAAGGACCGGTCTGTCCAAGATTGTGCCCTCCTCCCGGCCTACGGCGAAAACGTTGCCGGTATAGCCGCACGAGAGCAGGTTGTGGAGCGTGACGAAGCCGAACTTGCCGGGGTGGCTGGACACGCCGGTGACCACTACGCCCTGAGGCTCAAAAAGCGGAGTGAGGTCACGGGCCATCAGTTTGGATCGCCGGATGTCGCGGCAGTCTCGAACGTTCCGCTAGAGGGAAGGTGTCTTCTTTCGACGAGGACGTCGACAGCTATCGGCTGACCTTCGACCACAATCAGCGGGTTGAGGTCGATCGAGACGAGATCCGGGTCGTCTGCTAGGTCTGAGAGGGCACATATCGTGTCGACCAAAGCTTCTCGGTCCACAGCCGGTTGGCCACGAAACGGGCCTAGCAGCGCCTGAGCAGACAGGTCGTTCAGCAGATCGTGGGCCTCCTTGCGGCCAAGGGGGGCCAGACGGAAAGCCACATCGGCGAAGACCTCGGCCAGGATCCCCCCGACGCCAAGCATGACGCACGGTCCAAATTGGGGATCGCGAACTAGTCCGGCGATCAGTTCCCGGTCGCCTCGTGCCATGGCCGTGATCAGCAACTCGACAGATCCGTCCTCGGGTCGGGCCGCTTCCAGTAGTTCGATGCCGGCTTCCCGAACCTCCTCGGCCGAGTCGATTCCCAATCGCAATAGGCCTCGCTCGGTCTTGTGGGCAATGGCGTCTCCGCATAACTTGACTGCCACTGGGAAGCCGATCGTCTTCGCCGCAACGACCGCCTCCTCGGGATCAGGTGCAGTGGCCCAGTCGGAGACGATGACGCCCGCGTTGGCAACGGTGGTGCGCGAGGCGGCTTCTGAAATAGTGACCATAGACAGAAGTGCCTATCACGACCGTTAGCCAATCTGACTAGCGAACGATGTGTCACCTAGCCCATCAGGGCGGAGTACCCGGGCTTGACGGTGTTCTCGATGAGGTTCAAGCGCTCATCGAACGGGAGAAAGGCGCTCTTCAGGGCATTGACGGTCAGCCACTGCAGGTCGCTGAGACCCCAGCCGAATGTCTCGTGAAGGCTGGCCATCTCTGACGTCATTGACACATTGCTCATCAGACGGTTGTCGGTGTTCACCGTCACCCGAAAGCCCAGCGACCGGAGAAGTCCGATTGGATGTGAGGCCAAGTCGGCTACTGCACCGGTGTGGACATTCGAGGTGGGGCATAGCTCTAGTGGGATGCGTCGGTCTCGAACATAGGCGGCCAAGCGCCCGAGGCGGGCTGTGCCGTCGGCATCCACATTGATGTCGTCGACGATTCGAACTCCGTGGCCGAGGCGTTCGGCGCCGCAGAACTGGACTGCCTCCCAGATTGAGGCTGGTCCGAACGCCTCTCCAGCATGGATGGTGAAGTGGAAGTTCTCCCGCTGGAGGTATTGAAAGGCTTCAAGGTGGAGTGTCGGCGGGTAGCCGGACTCTCGGCCGGCGATGTCAAAGCCGACTACACCACGGTCCCGATAACGGACGGCTAGTTCGGCGACTTCCCGCGAATCGGTTGAGGTCCGCATAGCTGTGACCAGCGCGCGGATAGTCAGTCCGGTGTCCGCCGAACCGTCGGCAAAACCGGCTAGCACGGACTCCAAGACTTCTTCGAGAGCCATACCCATTTCGGTGTGAAGCCCCGGAGCGAAGCGCACCTCGGCGTAGACGCAACCTTCGGCTGCTAAATCCGTCGCGCACTCGGCGGCTACCCGATAGCAGGCCTCCGGGGTCTGCATGACTCCCACGGTGTGCTCGAATGTTTCTAGGTAGAGCCCCAAGTCGCGCCTGTTTGCACCCCGCTGAAACCAGGCGGCGAGACCGTCAGCGTCGGTGGCGGGGAGGCGGTGCCCGGTAGTGTTGGCTAAGTCCAAAACGGTGGTAGGACGAAGGCCACCGTCGAGATGATCGTGGAGGACGACCTTCGGAACCCGGCGTATGGTTTCCAATCCCAAAGAGGAGCCGGTGTCGTTCTTAGTCATAGGTCAGGCTAACTAACTGTCGGGACGCACTCCTCAGAAGCCTCGCAGCGGCAGATCCGGCCCTCGTTGAAGCCAGTTGTCCTCCGGATAGTGCGCAGCGCCGTCGATGATATGCAGGGTGTAGGCCAGTCGAGGTCGGTCTGAGGAGTTGGGGCCGCTCCAGTGGGGAAGGCAGCCGTGAAACGCTATGCACGTTCCCGCTGAGGCTTCTATCGGGACCAAAGCACTTAAATCGTAGGGGGTGGGGTCTAGAACGTCGGTAATCGTTCCGGATCCCTCGCGGCGAAATCGAGTCCGGGCCCCTCCACGGTGGCCACCAGGGATAGCCCACATGCAGCCGTTGTCTACCGTGGCGTCGTCAAGGGCAAACCAGAAACCAACCACGCTCTGAGGTTCGGTCCACAGAAATGTGTGGTCACAGTGACAGACAACTTCGCTGCCGATGTGGGGCGGCTTGAAGATGACCATCGATTGGACCAGTAGTGGTTCGACGAAGCCCAACTCGGCGGCTAGTCCGGCGAGGCTGGGGGTGCGAGAAAAACGGTTGAATACCGGGTCCAGGTCATGCATGGCATGACCCAACTTGTTTAGTGCTCTATCCATGTTGACAACTAGCGTCCCGTCTACATCGAAAGCGCCCTTTTCGAAGAATGGCCGGATTACGTCGGCCGAGGTGAGGAACCAGTCATCTTGGGCGTGAGTCTGCTCCGTGGTCGAGAAAACTGTGGCTGCGCCGGCAGGTAGGTCCCCGTTGGCAAAGGTAGCCACGATCTCGTTGATCCGTTTCCGAAGGTCGTTCAGCAGGTCGTCCTCGACAAAGCGCGGGAGGACGACGAAACCGTCGCGGCTCCAAGTGGTCCGCTGTTGGGGGTCTAGTGGATAGGGCACTATTCCTGTCCACGCCGGTAGCGGAGGCCGTTGGCAGCGGGCATACGGAGCCTGCTGGTTGCAAACACCAGAACCAAAAGTGTGACCAGATGCGGGGTGATTGGTGGCAGTTCTCCGGCAACTTCCTCAGTCGCGGCGTACCACCAGAGGACGGCTGCTGAGGCGCAGACCAGTATCGCTGCTGAGCTGTGTTTGCCTCGCATGAGGGCCCGAAGAGCCAGAGCGACTAGGGCGGCACCGACCAGCAGTAGCAGGGCATGCACTGCTGTCCGGTCTCTGAGTTGCAGTGCATCGGCGAACCCGAATAGCAGTGAGCCGAGCAAGGCGCCGACGGGTTGCCAGTTGCCGAAGATCACGGTGGCCAAACCGATGAACCCTCTTCCCTGAACTTGGCCCTCGCGGTAGACGCCGGTCTGCTCTATGGCGATGAATGCTCCGCCGAATCCTGCCAGAGCGCCGCTTACCACGACCGCAATGAATTTCATTTGGTAGACGGATACGCCAAGGCTGTCTGCAGCTACTGGGTGCTCCCCGGAGGCTCGGATGCGCAGGCCAAAGGGTGTTCGCCACAAAATGAAGACCGAAAGGGGAATGAGAGTCAGAGCTATCAAGGAGGCCCAAGACAGGCTGTTGGTGATGCCAGATAGGACGGCAGCTATGTCAGATATGAGCAGCCAATTCTTGTCTACGAACCAGCTAAGCAAGTCTGGGGTTCCCCATCCAAGAAGATCGCCGCCCGACAAGAAAGGCAGGTCGAGATTGCCGACCGAGTCGACCCGGGGGGATTGTGTTATGCCGCCACCTGACCGTTCAGCGAAAACCTCCCCTGAAAGGAATCGCGCCATCGCGGGAGCGAGGATATTGACGGCCACTCCTGACACGATGTGGTCGACACCGAAGCCCACGGTGGCCACGGCGTGGAGTAAGCCACCTAAGGCGCCACCAGTCACACCAATCACGAGTCCCCACCAAGGGCCAAATTCGAGTGCTCCCCAGGCGCCGAACCATGTGCCAAGAACCATCATTCCTTCTAGGCCGATGTTGACAACGCCAGCTCTTTCAGCCCAGATGCCACCCAGGCCGGCCAGCAAAATGGGCACCGCGCGGCGGAGAGTTGCTTCAGCTGTGCCCGTGGAAATGAGGTCAGTGGTCGTTGGTCTGGCAAGTTCCTGACAGATAGACAGGGTGATTACCACGCCTAGAGCGGCGAGCATCCAGCGCAGCACGATCGACGATCGAAGCAGTTGCATCAAGAGACGCTCCGGTCAGTGGTCTCGGTCGGATGCTGCATGGCGGTGGCGGCGTCTCGAGCTTCGGCAACCCGACGAATTCGGTTGACTACCTCGTATGCCACGACTGCTGCCAGTACCACGACGCCTTGAAGTATCGAAACGATCTCGCGGGGGGCGTCTCCCACTACGTCCAATATGGGCGCGGAGCTGTCGAGCCAACCGAATAGCAATGCGGCTACCGCGATTCCGCCCGGGTGGTTTCGGCCCACTAGGGCAACTGCGATTCCAGTAAAGCCGAGGCCTCGGGTGAATCCCAGATCGTATCTGTGGGCCTGGCCCAGGACCTCCGGGAGTCCGATGAGCCCCGCCACGGCTCCCGACAACAACATGGTCCGAACCACTGTGGCCGCAGGGTCCACACCTGATGCCTCGGCGGCGAAGGGATTTAAGCCAGTGGCGCGAAGGTCAAATCCGGCTCGTGTTCGGTTGAGGAAGGCGTAGAAGAGGACCCCCACGGCTAGGGCTACCAGCATGAATCCCCAGAGTTGACGGCCGCGAGTGATTTCCCGCGTGAACGTCTCGACAAGCGAGTTCAGGTGCGGAAATTGACCCGATGGCGGAATTTCCGGCGTCATCATGTTGAGAGTGGTGTCGTTCTTGTCGAGGAGCCAGGAGCGGAGCAGGAAACCCACGGCGGCAAGGGCGACGGCATTCAGCATGATGGTGGAGATCACTTCATGGACGCCCCTACTGACTTTCAAGTATCCGGCTATTCCGGCAAAGGCTGAGCCGACCGTCATGGCTACGACCATGATCAGGATGACGTGAAGGATTGGCGGTAAATCGACTGCGGCACCAGCCGAGGCAGCCAAGAGTGCAGCTAGTACGTATTGGCCCTCTACGCCGATATTGAAGAGGTTCATCCGAAAGCCGATGGCTACTGCTATTCCAGCTAGGTAAAGGGGTGTGGCGCGGTTACCGGTTTCCACGAAGGTCTCTAGCCGGGTGCCGTATGAAAGCATTTCTGTCCACGCGTCCATAGGGTTGGTGCCAAAGGCCATGAGTACCAGTGAAGACAGTCCTATAGAGAAGGCGAAAGCACACACAGGTGCAGCCAGAGCGAGAGCGACACGTCGAATGCTCATTTGATGTCGCTCTCTCCATCCACGGAAGCTCCAGTCATGTGGCTTCCTAGGAGGCGGGGCGTCGTGGTAGAGGGGTCCAATTCGGCAGCAAGTCGTCCGCGAAGCATCACCACTAGACGGTCGGCCAAGCCGATCAATTCTTCTAGGTCGGCTGACAACAAAAGCACAGCCATGCCTTCACGCCGTGCTTTTCTTAAGTTGTCCCAAACCGCCGCCTGGGCGCCCACGTCGATACCACGCGTGGGGTGGGCGGCGATGAGCATCTGCGGCCGAGCAGACATCTCTCGTCCGATGACCAACTTTTGTTGATTCCCGCCCGATAGGGCGCGAACTGTTGTGTCTACTCCCGGCGTCCTTACGTCGAAATCCGTGATTATTTGGCTAGCGGCGTCCCTTGCCTTGGAGCGGTCCAGCCACGGGCCTCGCGCATAGGGTCGCCGAGTCTGGTGGCCAAGCATGACGTTTTCCCAAACAGGGGCATCAAGTAGAAGCCCTCTTCGCTGTCGGTCCTCTGGCACGTAACCGAGACCAGCTTCGCGACGACGACGCACCGGCCAGTGGCTGATGGACTCACCGTCTAGGAGCAGATCTCCCTCAGCGAGAGGTCGGAGTCCGAGAATGGCCTCGACGAGTTCGCTCTGGCCATTACCCTCCACGCCAGCTACTCCGAGGATTTCCCCTCGGTGTATGTCGAGGTCAACGGAGCTGACCGCAGGGCGGCCGTCGTCGCCTGAGACAGTCACCGACCGTAGCGAGAGGGTTTTTTGTTGGTTGGATTCTCGTGGCTCAGTTGATGGCTTTGGTAGTTCGGAACCAACCATGAGTTCGGCTAGTTCGGCTGCCGTGACCTCAGATGAGGAGACTGTGGTGACGGTGCGTCCCTGACGTAGCACGGTGATGGTGTCAGCTATGGCCAGGACCTCTTCGAGTTTGTGATCGATAAAGATGATGGTGTGGCCTTTGGCCTTGAGTTCTCGCAAGTTGTGGAAAAGATTCTCCACTTCCTGCGGGACTAATACCGAGGTTGGCTCGTCGAGAATGAGGACCTTTGCGCCCCGGTACAAGACCTTGATGATTTCAACCCGCTGTCGTTCGCCGACCTCAAGGGACTCCACGAGGTCAGTTGGCTCCAGATCGAGTCCATAGGATTTGCCTAGTTCTTCGAGGTGGCGGTGAGCCGAGCGGTGGTCAATCATTCCTCGACGGGTCGGTTCGGCGCCCAAAACGACGTTTTCCAGAACGGTTAGGTGGTCGGCCAACATGAAATGTTGGTGGACCATGCCGATTCCTGCGTCTATGGCCTCCGACGGCGATGAAAACCGCACCTCAGTTCCGCCAACCAGCATGCGACCCTCATCTGCGGTCTGCATGCCGTACAGGATCTTCATGAGTGTCGACTTACCAGCACCGTTTTCGCCGACAACAGCGTGAATTTCTCCTTCAGCGACCCTCAGGTTTACGCGGTCGTTGGCCACCACACCGGGGAAACGTTTGGTGATTTCGAATAGTTCCACCGCTGCCGCCGTCGCAGCTTCCGTTGCAGTTATTGGCTTCACGACAATGTCAGTGGAGGATCTTGGCGAAGAAGGCCCGTGTCCGATCGGACCGAGGGTCGTTAAACACATCGTCGGGTGCGCCGATCTCAACGATCTGCCCTTCGTCAATGAAGATGAGTCGGTCAGCGGCCGCTCTGGCGAAGCCCATTTCGTGGGTGACTACGACCATGGTCATGCCCTCAGCGGCTAATTCCAGCATGACGTCCAGGACCTCTTTGACCATCTCGGGGTCCAGTGCTGAGGTGGGTTCATCAAAGAGCATCACTTTGGGTTCCATGGCCAGCGACCTGGCGATCGCCACTCTCTGTTGCTGGCCCCCCGATAGTTGTCGGGGAAACGCATCGGCCTTGTCGGGGATACCTACACGGTCAAGTTGACTCATGGCCACCGAAGTGGCCTCTTCTTTGGACCGGTTGCGTACCTTGCGCTGGGCCAAGGTGATGTTTTCCATCACTGTCAGATGAGGGAAGAGGTTGAATTGCTGAAATACCATGCCGACCTCGGCCCGTACGTGGTCGAGGTCAGTTGCTGCATCGGTAAGGGTAAAGCCGTCGACCTCCACGGTTCCCGACGTGGGGATCTCCAAAAGGTTGATGCAGCGCAAGACAGTGGACTTGCCAGAACCGCTCGGTCCGACGATGACCACCACCTCACCCTCGGCCACTTCTAGGTCTAAGTCCTTTACGGCATGGATAGTCCGGTCAAAGGTCTTGGATACGCGCATCATGCGGATCATCGGATTTCCGGCCATCACCGTTCGCCTTTCCGGTCCCGAGTCATCCGTCGTTCCAGTACGCCGAGGAGCACCGACAGGCCGAGAGTCAGGCAAAGGTAGATGAAAGCCGAGACGAAGTAGCCCTCGCGGAACTTGAACGTGCTCGCTGAAAACTGGCGGGCTCTCTGGGTTATTTCCAGGGCACCCAGAACCGAAAGAAGCGAAGTGTCCTTCAGAATCGCAATGAAGTCGTTGCCCATTGGCGGGATAATTGCTCGCATGGCTTGCGGCAGGACCACCGACCGCATGGTTTGGCGGCGGTTCAGCCCAAGGGAGCGTCCCGCCTCGGTCTGCCCAGGAGGGATCGACTGAATGCCGCCGCGGAAGATCTCAGCCATGTAAGCGCCGTAAATGATGGCCAAGGTGACCGTTGCTCGCATCTCGAATGAGAGTTTGAACTCCCAGTCGAACCATTCGACCAGCCGAGAGTTGATTAGGTCGGTGGCCTCGGGTACCAGAATTAGAGCCACGGTGAATATCAGCGGGAGCATTGGAATGCCCCGCACGAACTCCACGTAAGTCCGAGAAATATTCCGGATTACGACGTTCCGCGACATCTGACCAGTGCCAGAAACCAAGGCAATAGCTAACGCGATACCAAAGGCATATACGGTCGAACGAAGGGTCAGGCCGAGTCCAGGAATGATGCGTTCCCAGGCCAATGCGTAGTCCTCATTGACGATGATCTGCCAGCCCATCCAGGCCAGCACAGCAATGATGATCAGCGACCACCATGGGAAAGTGTCCCACCAAGGACGCTCATCGGTGATGCGTCCGTCCTTAGTCGATCGGAACTCGCTCACCGGGTGATCCTCACCTTGAAATCCCGTTTCGTTGCAAGGTTGTTGACACTATCGGTTGGGCTGATTCAGCACCTCATACAGCGCGTGCCCTAAAAGGGGGAGGCCGGGGCCTTGCGGCC
>DEAU01000024.1:48427-58177 GCA_002348705.1 Candidatus Neomicrothrix sp. UBA2974 | reverse complement strand
CGCCGGTGCAGCCGTCGTCGCCGGCGCATCATCTGCAGCCGGTGCAGCGGTCGTAGCCGCGGCCGAGTCTCCGCCTGACGAACTAGCCGACGAGGAAATGCTGTCCCCGTCGTCGGACCCACAGGCACTAGCGATCAGGGTGAACGCGAGTCCCAGAGCCATCAGTACACGTCGATGTCGACGCATGGTTCCCTCCCTGGTTTGGGTATGAAAACGGTGAAACACCCGCCCCGGGGCGGGTTGATTCCGACCACTATCTTGACAGTACGGTACGGTATCGCCAGATCCTCCAAAGGGCGGTCGACCGGGAGGACATGGCCCCCCAGCTTGGACATCGAAATGCTGGAGCAATTTCTGATCAATCCCCCCTACTACCGAGGAATTTCCGGTTCACAGGAGATCGCGGTAGAGGCCTCTGAGGAATTTCTGGCATTGACCGTCCGGGCCCATGGATACAAGGCTCCTGACGCATGAATCCCTTAATCACCGTCTACCCGGCGAGACGGATCCACACGATGGATCCGTCGCTGCCCGAGGCAAATGCGATCGCCGTGCGAGGTGACCGCATCGTCGAGGTTGGGACGCTCGAGTCGCTGCGGCCATGGTTGGATGCCCACGAGCACCATGTCGACGACCAGTTCGCTGAAGCGGTGATTCTGCCTGGCCTGATTGATCCGCACGTCCACCCATCGATGATGGCCATGTTGATGGCCACGGAGTGGATTACACCCGAGGCGTGGGACCTGCCAGGTCGGGAGATTCCGGCCACCGTGGGACGTGACTCCTACCTAGCCCGTTTGGCTGAGATTGAGGATGCCCATCCATCCGGTCGGCCACTGGTCAGCTTCGGCTGGCACCGCCAGTTTCATGGTGAGGTCGTTCGCGCCGACCTCGATGCCCTATCGACGGCCCGGCCGATACTGGTCTGGGGACGTTCGTTTCATGAGATTTGTTGCAATGTTGCTGGCCTGGAGTTGGTCGAAGCTGCGGAGGGAGCGGCTTGGGATCCACACATCGATCTGGAGACAGGCCGCATGTGGGAGTCCGGTATGGCATGGGCTCTCCAGCGACTTCGGCCATTGCTTCTCGACGAGGGTCGGTACGAGGTTCTCATGGAAGAGGTGGCCCAGATGGTCCATAGAGGGGGGGTTACCACCATCGCGGACGCTGGCTTCGGAGGAATGGCGCTCCCCGACCGGGAACTGGAGGTGTTGGCCAAGGTCCATGAAGGTGACCAGGTGCCGTTTCGGCAGTACCTGATTCCCCAGGTGGCGACGTTCAAGCGGGTCTACGGTGCCGAAGCAGAGGACCGGATAGCCGGTCTACCGGAGCACTCCTCAGAGAGGATCCGCTTCTTGCGAGCCGGCAAGTTCTTTGCTGACGGGGCTTTTATTGCCCAACTCATGCAACTGGGTGAACCTGGCTACATCGATGGACATGAAGGGGCGTGGATGGCCGAACCCGACAGGCTTGTCCAGCAACTGCGACCCACCTGGGAGGCAGGTCGGCAGGTCAACGTGCATGTGAACGGTGACCTGGGCGTGGACGCCACGTTGGACGCCATCGCCCAACTAATTGCCGAAACGCCGCGGTTTGACCATCGAACAGTGCTCCATCATTTCGGAGTCTCCACTCAGGCGCAGTCCCGACGGGCCGCAGCACTGGGATGTGCGGTGCAGGCAAACGGTTACTACTTGCGGTTCTTCGGCGACCAGTTCGCAGCGGAGGGTCTCGGATCGGAACGAGCTTCTCAGATGACAAGGGTCGGCTCGGCCCGCCGCAATGGCATGAGTGTGGCCCTTCATTCCGACCTTCCTATGGGTCCGCTGGAGCCTTTGCTTGCTGCCTCGGTTATGGCTACCCGGCTGTCGCAATCAGGCGTGGTCCTGGGCGAGCACGAGCGACTCAGCCCCTATGACGCCATCGCAGCGGTGACCATCGAGCCTGCGTGGCAACTGTTTCTAGACCATGAGATTGGATCCTTGGCCGCCGGGAAATTGGCTGATGCAACCGTGATCGACGGCGATCCGTTCGCCATGGATCCAGCCCATTGGCCTGATATCGGTATCGAAGCCACCATGCTGTCGGGCCGGGTCTACCCAATCTCTCAATGACGTTCCACCCCTTGGCCAAGCAGTCTCCGGTCGGTTCAGCACTCGACAATCAAGTCTCGAAGCTGACGGTGGATTCCCGGATCCCGATGGTGGTCCTCGGGGGCTGGCTAGGAGCCGGAAAGACCACGCTGCTGAACCGTCTCCTGCGGGCTGTGGATGACAGTGAGAGAATTGCTGTTCTTGTCAACGATGTCGGAGAGGTCAACCTAGATGTCGAACTGGTGGCCTCTCGAGATGGGGACACTGTGGAGCTGACCAATGGTTGCGTTTGTTGCACCATCGGTGATTCGCTGGCTGTCACCCTGAGAGACCTAGCGCTGGGCGATCGCCCACCAGACCGGATTTTGGTAGAAGCCAGCGGTATCGCCGAACCGGACCGGGTGGCTGCCTACGGCGACCGTCGGCACATCCGACCCGACGGCATTGTGGTTGCCGTCGACGCTACTGACGTGGTCAATCGGGCGGCTGACCGGATCTACGGATCTCTGGTTCGACGTCAGGTTGTCGCCGCTGATTTGCTCTTGGTGACCAAGGCTGACCTCACTCGAGATGACGGGATGGCAGCCCGGTCCTGGTGTGGTGATGTAGCCGTTGGGACACCCGTGGTTACATCCGACAGAACCGGTTCCGATATGTGGGTCGGTCAGGTGCTCGGCAGCCCGCAACCCGCTGCTTTTCCGGCACCCGGGACCGGTTTGGATTCGACACCGACCGTCGACTCCCCAGCGATGAACCTGCCGGTGGAGACTCTTTCAGTACTAGTCGACGACAGATTGGACGCCGACAACTTGGCCGAGGCCCTCTCGTTGCTGCGGGACCGGGTGGGGTCAGGACTCCTGCGCGCCAAGGCAGTATTGAGCGAGGCAGACGGGTCGCACAAGGCTGTGCATCTGGCCGGTGGCCGGGTGTCGGTGGAGCCAGCACCCAGATCAGCTCCGGGGATTCTCGTGCTCATTGCTGCTCCCGGCAGCCTAGATGGAGTCAACCTGTCGGAGGCGCTGCGTGTTACCCAGGATCCCGAGGAGGTATCCGTCTCGTGATCGAGTCAAAACCAGTGATCTTGGTAGTCGACCGAGAGACAGGATCGCCGTTCCCGACCGTGATGGACTCGCTTCCAGCGCCGGTCACCGCCACCGAGGCGGGGCTCATGATTGGCGACCCGATTCCCGAACACCTGCGGGTCCATCACGGCAACTGGCTGGCTTGGCCGCACTGTCGATGGGCGTTTACCCACATGGATGAGTTGCGGGCATCGGCCCAGATAGCAGCCCGTGGCCCGCTTGGCGACCCACTCCTTGATGCCGGGGGTGCGACCAACGACCCGGGGAAGGTTTCGATGGGTTCGGTGGGAGTGGGCATCGGGGGGTTGGACGGGATCGTTGTTGATAACGGTAGGGGCGGCACTTGGGCTATAAGCGAAATGCTGCACCACACATATGCCGACGGCTTCCTGGTTGCGCACCGGGGCAGGGTGGAGGCTGAGTGGTATGGGGATGGAATGGACCGTTCCACCCGGCACATCATGTTTTCGATGACCAAGACCGTCACCGGGGTGCTAGCTCTGTTGGCCGTCGATGAGGGAGCGATGAACCTCGATGATTTGCTGGTCACTTACGTGCCCGAACTCTCTGGTTCGGCCTATGAGCCGGTAACGGTCCGTCAGGCATTGGACATGACCGATGGGATTCGGTTCAACGAGGACTACACCGACCGTGACTCGGACATCAGCAGATATGGAGTCGCCATGTCGTTTACCCCTGTGCCACGGGATTGGGATGGGCCGGTGGGTGTCCGGGACGGGATCCTTGCTTTGACAGAGCGTGAACAGCCTCCGGGAGAGGCGTTCGCCTACAAGTCGGTCACAACCGACGTCCTTGCGTGGGCCACAGCCCGGGCGACCGATCGCCGATGGGTGGATGGTGTGTCCGACGCCATCTGGACGCCCATGGGAGCGGAAGCGGACGCGTCGGTGGTCCTCGACGACCGGGGAATAGCCGTTTCATCAGGAGGGATGTCATGCACTCTGCGGGATTTGTCTCGCTTTGTTCGGATGCTGGGACGTTCGGGCCGAGTCGGCGACGGGGATAGAGAGCGTCAGGCCATCCCAAGGGCGGTAGCCGACGATGTGGCCGCTGGCGGCGATCCCTCGGGTGACATCGCAGATCTGTATCCGACTCGTAGGGGGTGGACATACCACCGGCAGTGCTGGAACGCGCGCCGGGTGTTGGGCGGTTTCATGCAGATGGGGATTCACGGTCAGCGGGCCTTCTGTCACCCGGAGTCCGATCTCGTGGTGGCTTATTTCAGTAGTCGCCCAGTGGCGGCCAACGTCTATACCGATGCAGTCTTCGCCTCGCTGGTTCGCGCTGTTCTCGAGAACTCTTAGGAAGCGGCGCTGAGGTTCGGAAGGTGCTCCTCGACCAATTATCTCCCTCTAGCATTCGTACTCGACCGTGCCACCGACGATGGTGGAGAGGACTTGGATGTCGCAGATGGCCATCGGGTCGACTGTGAAAGGGTCCTTGTCGAGCACCACCAAATCGGCCAGTTTGCCTATCTCGAGCGTGCCCTTGAGGTGTTCCTCGCGGTTGACGAATGCTGCGGCCGAGGTGTAGCCAGCAATAGCGTCCTCGATGCGGGCCCGTTGCTCCGGACCCAAAACTTCACCATCGCGGGTCACCCGGTTAACCGCCGTCCAGATTGTGAACAGTGGGTCCAGGGGCGTCACAGGCATATCGCAGTGCAGAGCGTGGACAATGCCGTGGGCCTTAAAGCTGGCCAATGGGTCGATGCGGGAACCCCGCTCGGGGCCGAGGAAGCGGTCACGGTGTCGGTCACCCCAGTACCAGACGTGGTTGACGAAGACCGATGCCAGAACACCTAAGCGGGCCATGCGCTCCAATTGGTCCTCGCGAACCACTTGACAGTGTTCGATGCGATGCCGGTGGTCGTCGCGAGGGTTGGCTTCTATCGCCGCTTCGATGGCATCTAGAGAGTTGTCTATGGCCTGGTCGCCGTTGGCGTGAATGGCCACCTGCCATCCCTTCGCATGGGCGTCGGCGACCATTTCGGCTAACTGGTCAGACGGGATGACGGGGTAGCCGTTTAGGTCGGGCCGGTCGTGGTAGCCCTTGCATAGGCAGGCGGTGTAGCCCTGGATCGATCCGTCGGAAATGAACTTCAGCGCGCCGATAGAAAGTCGTTCATCACCGAGACCGGTCCTTAGGGGGAGGCTGTCGGAGTATCGCCAACTGGGAAAGATCCGCGTTCTGACGCGAATCGTGCCGTCTTCCACGCCTGCCTGATAGACCGCATACATGGACTCGGCCATCACCGCTGCGTCGGTCATGGAGGTAGTGCCGACGCTTAGGCAGTGGTTGCTGATGGCCTCCGCTCCAGCCCGCATAACCTCAGGGTCGGCGAATGGTAGGACAGCGCCGACGGCAAAGTTGGCTGTCTCCTCCATGCACCCAGTAACGCGACCGTTCTCGTCACGCTGAAAGTGTCCGCCTTCGGGATCCTTGGTGTCGTCGGTGACACCGGCCAGTTCCAGCATTCGACTGTTGGCATAGCCGAGGTGGCCGGAGATGTGCCGGAGGTAGACGGGATGGTTGGTGGTGGCCCTGTCGAGGTCGTAGCAAGTGAGGTGTCGGTCCTCAGCCATAAGAGAGTCGTCGTAACCCCATGCCTGAATAGGTTCGCCGACAGGGGTTATGGCAGCCCGTTCGGCTAGGGCTCCAACGACGTCGTCGACGTTTCGGCATTCCGGATAGCCGATGTTGGGGGCTGACATCTGCACACCCGCACCGATTGGATGCATGTGGGTTTCGATGAACCCGGGTAGGACCGTGGCGCCCCTCAGGTCGACTACTTCGGTGCCTGGGCCGATTAGGGCCTCGACAGTGGACATGTCGCCCACCCCCAGGATTCGTCCCTGCCACGAGGCCAAAGCGTCAGCCACCGGGTTGGCGGGGTCGAGGGTGCGGATGAATGCGTTAGTGAATAGCCGCTCGGCAATGGGCACGGAGGCTTCCTATCCTTTTTGTTGTTTTGGCGGGAGCTGTTACCTAGCAGTCTCTACTACTGAGGCTGTTTCCCGGTGGCGCTCTTCTTGGCGGCCAGGCGTTCCATGTAGGTGGCGCGAGAGGCTTTCCCCTCGGAGTCCTGCAGCGCGGCGGTAAGTCCGTCAGCGTCGGACCACGAACGGCCGGTTCCGACCATCTGGTCCGTCACCGCGTTCACATGACGCTTGGTGGCCGTTATTGCGACCCTCGGCCTAGCTGCTAACGATTCGGCCAAATCGTCAACTGCAGATTCAAGGTCAGTTGCAGCTACAACTCGGTTGAGGAAACCGGCGGCTAGGGCCTCGTCGGCACCAAACGGACGACAGGTCATGACCAGCTCCTTGGTAAGCGTCGGGCCGATTTCGCGGACCAGACGAGGAATGCCACCCCATGCCAGCGGGATGCCCAGTTCGACCTCGGGGATGGAAAAAGAGACGTCGTCGGATGCGATTCGGAGGTCGCAGGCCGCGGCTACGACGAGACCGCCACCGACAACGTGACCATGGAGAGAGGCAATCAGCACCGGTGATGTGCGCTCTAGAGCGTCGGCCATCAGTCGTCCGGTATCGGCTGGAACCCGTCCACCGGCGGGGGATGGCCCCTCGTCGTCGAAAACGTTTAGATCGAAGCCGGCGCTAAAAGCCCGGCCTTCGCCCCGGACAACCACCACCCTGAGGTCGGGCTGGTGATCGAACCAAGTGGCGGCGTCGATCACCTCAGCCATCAGCAGGTTCGATAGGGCGTTGAGACTTTTGGGTCGGTTCAGGGTGAGTGTGGCCCGACGGCCGTCTGAGGCGACGCTGATCGTCTTGAAATCAGGGGGTTGGGGAGCAGTGGCCATGGGTCGATCCTGCCCGACAGTTCGCTTCCAGCCCCAGTCGGCTGGCTCGAGTTTGTGGAGCCTGCCTTAGTGGTCAGTCGGCAGCAGGTTCCAACTTGACGTCGACGAAGAACCCTTCGCCTTCCATGAGGTCGATACTGGTAGCACGGGCCGCGGCGGCCACGTCGTTGACTGCCATGCGGAGTAGTGCGATTCGCTGCGGCGTATCGGTGACTGTGCAGGACAAGACAGGGGTGACCAGAGAACGCTTCTCAAGCGTCTTGTGGCGACGGATCTCGGCCAGAGTGTCGGCGGCTACCTCGGCGACCGCTGCGTCGACACTGCTGCCGGTCGATAGTTCGTCGTTGGTGGGCCACGGCTGGCGGTGGACCGAGCCGCCCCGCCACCACGACCAGACCTCCTCGGTCACAAACGGTAGGAACGGGGCGAAGAGGCGGAGCAGTGTTGAGATGGCCATCCGCAGTGCATGGCGGGCCGACTCGGCATCGGGCTCTTCGCCTTCGTAGGCCCGGGTCTTAACCAACTCAACGTAATTGTCCGTGAACGACCAGAACCAAGCCTCGGAGCGTTCGAGAGCTCGGGCGTAGTCAAAGTCCTCGAACGACCGGGTGGCCTCGTCGACCAAGTCACCTAGGCGCGACAGCATGGCTTGGTCAAGTGGGTGGGTGATAGCTGCTGGGTCGATCTCGAGGGGAGCGTTGCCTTCGGCACCAAAGCCAAGAGCAAAGCGGCTGGCGTTCAGGATCTTGATGGCCAGACGTCGCCCGATCTTCATCTGGCCGTCGTCAAAAGCAGTGTCGGTCCCCGGACGTCCGTTAGCAGCCCAGTAACGCACAGCGTCTGATCCATGTTGGTCGAGTAGGTCAACCGGGGTCACGACATTGCCCTTGGACTTGGACATCTTCTTACGGTCGGGGTCGAGTATCCATCCCGATAGAGCGCAGTGGCCCCATGGAGCGGCATCGGCCTCAAAATGAGATCGCACTGCGGTCGAAAAAAGCCAAGTTCGGATGATGTCGTGGGCTTGGGGCCGGAGGTCCATGGGGTAGGTGCGGGCGTATAGGTCGTCGTCTTCTTCCCAGCCGCAGGCGATCTGCGGAGTAAGCGACGAAGTAGCCCAGGTGTCCATGACGTCGGTGTCGCCTATGAATCCGCCCGGCTGACCGCGTTGTGACTCGTCATAACCGGGGGCCGGGTCGGATGATGGATCGACGGGGAGATCGGCCTCTTCGGGAACGATTGGTTGGCCGTGATCGGGTTCGCCATCGGCATCCAGCGGATACCACAGCGGGAGAGGGACGCCGAAGAACCGCTGGCGACTTATCAGCCAGTCGCCGTTCAAACCGTCGATCCAGTTGGTGTACCGGGTTTGCATATAAGCGGGATGCCAGACCATCTCGTCGCCCCGGCCGATGAGTGCGGTTCGCAGATCCGAGTCGCGGCCGCCATTACGGATGTACCACTGGCGACTGGTGACGATCTCAAGTGGCTTGTCGCCCTTCTCGAAGAACTTGACTGGGTGGGTAATCGGCTCGGGTTCGCCGATTAGTTCTTTGGTCTCGCGGAGGATCTCGACCATTTCTTCCTGCGCGGAGAACACCGTTTTTCCAGCTAGGCGTGTGTAGGCGGCGATGCCGGCCTCGGACTCGATTCCCGGAGGCGGGTCAGGATTAAAGCGGCCGGCCCGGTTGATCACTGCTCGGACATCAAGGTTGAGTTCACGCCACCAGGTCACGTCGGTGGTGTCACCGAACGTGCAGATCATGGCGATGCCGGTGCCCTTCTCGGGGTCGGCCAATTCGTGGGCCATGACCGGTACCTCAACACCAAACACTGGTGTGGTGACCGTGCCTCCGAACAGCGGCTGGTATCTCTCGTCTCCTGGGTTGGCGACGAGTGCAACGCAAGCGGAAAGCAACTCAGGTCTGGTGGTTGCGATGAGGAGGTCATTGTCGCCGTCGGGTCCAGTGGTTCCCTCGGGTAGGTGAAAGGCGAGCCGGTAGTAGGCGCCTGGGCGCTCGCGATCCTCCAGTTCAGCCTGAGCTACGGCCGTGCGATGGGTGACGTCCCAAAGGGACGGAGCCTCGATCTGATATGCCTCACCTCGGGCCAGATTGCGAAGGAATGCTCGCTGCGAGACCTGTTGACAGCGTTCGTCAATGGTGGCGTAGTGCTGTTTCCAGTCGACTGAAAGACCAAGGCGGCGGAACAGGGACTCGAATGCCTTTTCGTCCTCGGCAGTAAGCACGTGGCAGAGTTCGACGAAGTTAGGTCGGCTGACGCGGACTTCTCCTCGCTTATTGATGGCCTTTTGGTCGCCAGCGTCGGCTGGTGGGGCGAACTCGGGTTCGTAGGGCAACGAGGGATCGCAGCGCACGCCAAAGTAGTTCTGGACCCGACGTTCGGTCGGTAGGCCGTTGTCGTCCCAGCCCATTGGGTAGAAGACCTCGCGGCCAGCCATCCGCTGGTAGCGGGCCACGGTGTCAGTATGGGTGTATGAAAACACGTGGCCGATGTGAAGAGAGCCGCTGACAGTGGGCGGCGGTGTGTCAATAGAGAAAACGTCGACGCGCTCTTTGGTTCGGTCGAAACGGTAGGTTTCGCGCTCCTCCCAGACAGCGTCCCACTTGTCCTCGAGACCCTCAAGCCCCGGACGGTCGGGAATTGTGGGTAGGGGCGCTGGGGCGGAGGCGTCCATGTGTCGCATGACGGCCACGAGGCTACCGGCGGG
>DEAU01000024.1:1895-48103 GCA_002348705.1 Candidatus Neomicrothrix sp. UBA2974 | reverse complement strand
TCCGCGGAGCCCCGCTAGCGTGCCCGCCGTGAAACGCTCTACCGACGGCCCGTCAGCGTCTAGTCGACCGAAGGTTCCCCGAGGGTTCGGGGTGGTCTGGGTCACTGTGGCGCTGGACATGGTTGGGTTCGGGATCGTGCTTCCGGTCTTGCCCCTTTACGCAGAGGACTTCGGAGCGTCGCCAGCATTGGCTGCAGCTCTTCTGGCGGTGTTTTCGGCCGCCCAGGTAGTGGCTGCACCGCTGTGGGGCCGCTTGTCGGATCGTTTCGGTCGGCGGCCGGTATTGGTCATGGCTCTGGTGGGTTCGTCGGCTGGAAGCCTAGTAACGGGCCTGGCTGGGGCGTTATGGGTGCTGTATCTCGGGCGAGCGCTAGACGGCTTTTCTGGCTCTTCGTACGCGGTGGGTCAGGCGGCGGTTTCGGATCTGGCCGAGCCAGAAGAACGGCCGCGCCTGCTTGGTTTACTAGCTGCTGCCTTCGGGGTGGGGTTTGTGGCTGGTCCGTTGATCGGCTCGTTTGCTGCTCTAGGGGGGCGTGAACTGCCGTTCTTGGTAGCAGCCGCTCTTGCCGCCGCTAACGCCTGTTTGGCTTTGGTGCGTATACCCGGTGGTCGATCCTCTTCATCGTCGAAAGTCGAGGTGAGGTTCGGGTGGGGTGCAGCAGGTCCGGTGGTTCGGCGTCTTGCGCTTCTTTCAATGGTCTCGATGCTGGGTTTTGCCGGGTTTGAGGCCACGTTTGCGATGTTGATCGAGCGACGGTTTCCGGAGGTGGGAGATCCGACGGTCTACGGTTTGTTCGCCTCGATAGGCCTCTTGATGGTGGCGGTGCAGACACTGATCGTTGGTCCGGTCAACGCGGGCCTGGGCTCCCGCCGTGCGTTGCGGATTGCCCTGCTTTTGGTGGCGGCCGGGATGGTCGTTTTGTCTATCGGCGGCGGTTGGGGCGGTCTAGCAGCGGCTTTGATCCTGATGGTTGTGGGTCAGGGGGTGTTCGGCCCGACCCTTTCCAATGCAACGGTTGAGCATGTGGATTCATCCGCTCGGGGAGCGGCGCTTGGCCTCCAGCAGGGAGCTGGGGCCCTAGGGCGAATTGCCGGGCCGCTGATTGCGGGAGGGCTTTTTGATCAGTTGGGCTTGAGCGCTCCCTACTTGGTAGCTGCCGCATTGGCAGTGCTGGCGCTAGCGGTTCTACCGTCGGGTACGGAGCCTTCGACCCCGGGTAAGCCATTATGAACGAGTTCAACCTGGAATTGACCGAGGACCAAGAGCAGCTCCGGGACTGGATCCACCAGTTTGCTGTCGACGTGATCCGACCGGCTGCCGAGGATTGGGACGAGCGGGAGGAATTTCCCTGGCCCGTCGTACAGGAAGCGGCACAGATCGGCCTGTACGGTTGGGATTTCCTTGCCCAGGGGATGCTCGGCGACAAGACCGGCCTAACCATGCCGGTGGCCATCGAGGAGCTGTTCTGGGGCGACGCCGGAATCGGTATGGCCATCATGGGTAGTGGCCTCGCGGCGGCCGGGATTGCCGCTTCGGGCACTCAGGAACAGGTCATGGAATGGGTGCCCCAGTGCTACGGCACCGCTGACGACGTGCGCCTAGGAGCGTTTTGTGCCAGTGAGGCGAATGCTGGCTCGGATGTCGGTGGCTACCGAGCCCGGGCCGTGCACGACGAAGTTAAGGACGAATGGGTTCTAAACGGTGCCAAGGCCTGGATTACCAACGGTGGTATTGCCGATGTCCACGTGGTTGTCGCTGTGGTCGATCCTGAGTTGGGATCGAAAGGGCATGCCTCGTTCGTTGTCCCTCCCGGAACGCCCGGGCTGGCTCAGGGTCAGAAGTACAAGAAACACGGCATCCGAGCCAGTCACACTGCTGAGGTGATTCTTACCGACGTGCGAGTACCCGGAGGCTGTCTCTTGGGTGGCAAGGAGAAACTCGACGAGCGTCTCGACCGGGTACGTCGTGGCGAAAAGGGCAACGCTCAAGCCGCCATGCAGACCTTCGAGGCCACCCGACCAGCCGTCGGTGCTCAAGCGATCGGCGTGGCTCGAGCTGCTTTCGAGTACTCACTTGAGTACGCCAAGGAGCGCCAAGCTTTTGGCCGACCCATTATCGCCAATCAGGGGATCGCCTTCATGTTGGCTGATATGGCCACTGAGATCGAGGCCAGTCGGATGATGGTGTGGCGGGCTGCTTGGTTGGGCAAGCGTGGTGGATTCGTTAATGCTGAGGGCTCGATGGCCAAATTGAAGGCGGCACGGACGGCCACTTGGGTGACGGAGCGGGCGATACAGATCCTCGGTGGTGCGGGCTACACCCGGGAGGTACCGGTAGAGCGGTGGCATCGGGATGCCAAGATCCACGACATTTTTGAGGGCACGGAGCAGATCCAACAGTTGGTGATTGCGAGGGCGATTTCCGGTATGCGGATCGAGTAAGACTCAGGGCGGGTCCCTAGCGCCGCGCCTTAGATCGTCATGGGGTAAAAGAGGGTCTTACCGTCTCAGAAATCGGCGAGCTCCTGCGGGAGTGCTCGGGCCTAGGTCGAAACAGGCCAGCCCACCGGGAATCGGTCGTTGTCGTCCGGGTACTCGCCTGGCGAGACCGTGGTGTCGGCTTGGGTGACCGTCGGGTCGCATCCCGGGTGTGGATGCCAGACGGTGTCATCGCCAAGCCACCGCGTCGACAATGCCACACGTCGACCGGCGCCAGCGTTGCCGCGAGCACCGTGGATGATCCACGCCGAGAATACGATGGCGTCACCCGGTTCGACGTCGAATCCAATGATGTCGTATCCGGACCGATCGGCCTCAATGTCTGGTATTCGTTCGCCCTCGAAGTCCGTGGTCCAACCGTCCGAACCGTCGAACGACTCGGGAGCGAAGTAACGGTCCCAGCGGTGTGATCCTCGCACGAACTCCAGTGAGCTGTCCTCGACCGTGGCCGATGAGCACGCCACCCACACAGAGCAGATCGATTTGCCTAGGAAGGGCCAGTACGGGATGTCCTGGTGCCATGGAGTCGGTGCTTTAGTCCCCGGTTCTTTCACGAGTAGGTGGTCGAAATAGAGACGGACCGATGAAGAGCGCAGGCAGCTGGCTGCCAAGCCGGCGACTCCTGATTCGAGGGCGAATCGCCTTGCGACCGGATCTTCCCTCCAGAGGTACCGGGTGGTGAATAGGCGGCCCGGGCTGTCGTCATTGACAGTGTCGGTGGTCCAGGGGCCAGGTTCGGCTAACTGACGTTCCGCCAGGTCACATACCTCGGTGACGAAGGAGGGCTCGACGGCCGCTGGTACGTGTACAACGCCGTCTTCGGCAAAAGCGTGGTGCTGGCTGTCAGTCAGCACCATCTGTCTCCCGACGGCCATCCCGAGCAACCTACTCTTGGGTCGTGTTCGATGACACGGGAACAGTCGCCCTGGACCCCGCGGGCTGGTGGACGCGGGCTGGTGCGGTGTTCATCGACATACTTCTTTTTCTCAGCATGCTGGTGGTCCCAATCGTTTTCGTGGTTGTTGGTCTCGTTCTCTGCTGGGAGGAAACTGTCGAAGGGTTTGTCGCCGATGGTGCGGGTGTTCTGATAATTGTCGTGGGGGCGGTATTGGGCCTCGGCGCGTTCGTCTGGAGTGGTTGGCTGTTCGGATACCGGCAAGGAGTCAGCGGTACTACACCGGGTAAGCGGCGTCGGAGGATTCAGCTCATCGATGTCGCCACCGGAGAGCCACCTGGGGGAGCGAGAGGTGTTGGTCGGTGGTTGGTTCCCGTCTTGGTGGGCGGGATCCAGGGCATCGGCAGCGTCGTGCAACTCGTCGACATTCTGTGGCCAGTCTGGGACGCTCGCAACCAGCGACTGATCGACAAGGTGATGCGGACCCAGGTCGTTGTCGGTCTGCCTCAGGTGATGCCGGTCGACGGTTCCGTCGAATCGCCTAGCCCAATTAGCTGACGCCTGTCAGGGGCTCTGGTGACTGGAAGCTATTCCCGCTGGGAAGAGCACCACCGTCCGCGCCTACGGTCCGCCTATGCCTCGTCTGCGGAGAGTCCGGCGCAGGGATCTTCATCCCGGTGCCCAGCCGTTGTTCCAGATGTTGTTTGGTGATCGTGACCCGATTGACGAGCCTGGGACTCCGACCGGCAGTCCGGGTGATTGGTGGTCGACTTTTGCCCTAGTTCCTGACATTTTTGACCACGCCATTGACGGAATAGCGCTCTACCGCAGTCAGAATCGGCGACTTGATCCAACATTGCGAGAACTTGGTCAGACTCGCGTTGGCTGGTGTGTTGGTAGTCGATTCGTCTACTCGCAGCATCGCAAGGCCTGCCGAACGGTCGGAATATCGGACGAGAAGATCGACGCTATTGAGGCTTGGGAGACCGCCGCGTGCTTTGACGACGCAGAGCGGGCCGTCTTGGCCTACACCGACGCACTCTCGATTCAGCACGGACGAGTGCCTGACGGAGTTTTCGGCGCATTACAGGAGCACCTGTCGGATGAGGAGGTTCTCGAACTCACCTACATCGTCTGCACCTACGCTATGCACGGCGTGATGAGCCGGGCGCTGCGCCTTGAGTTTGATGCTGATCCGCCGGTGCTAGTCGAACATCCCGGCGACGAGTCAAGTCTTAGCGACGAATTCACCCGTCGCGAATTGCGGAAGGCTTTGCGTTTGGTTGATGGCGAATCCGACGACAGTTGAGCCGTCACCGAGCTCACATACTCGAACAGGTTTGTCGGTTGCTTCTTGACTAGCGGGTCAACCGTTGACCGAGAACGATGAGTTCGGGTTGATCTCCCGATTTCGCCGGTAAAAGCCCATGTCCATTTCAAGGCCGGTGTAGACGCCAGTGACCTTGACAGGTTCGGCGTCGTGGTCGTGGCCTCCTTCAACGGCTTCGATCAACTCAGCCATGCAGTAGCCGGCTACCGGGGCGTTCTTGAACTGATTGCCGCTGGAGCCAATGGCTACGTAGAAACCGTCCAGGTCGGTTCGGTCGTAGATCGGGATCCAGTCGTCGGACACGTCGTATAGGTCGACGATCCCCTTTTTCTCCGAAGGGATGCCCAGCGACGGCATGCGGCGGGCAAGCCTCAGCACCTGGGCGTTCCATTGGTCGTCGGACACCACGTTGTCGTAGTTGTCCGGGTCATCGACCCACACCTGCGGGTCGCAGGCCGGGTCCTCAGAGCCAATCAAGATGTTGTTGCCTGACTCGGGACGCACGTAGATGGCCAGGTCGGAGTCCGATGAGTGCGGGCCTTGTTTCTCGAAGTCAAGGTCGGCTGGCGACGGCACGTGGTGCACCTCGTGGCGAAGCGCCCGGGTCTTGATATTCATCGATTCGTACACTCCAGCCAGCTTGTTGATGACAAACGAGTGGGGACCCGCGACGTTGACCACAACGGGAGCGTCAACCTCGGTACCGTCGGCGAGCGTGATGCCGGTGATCCGATTGTCGGCCTGACGGATCTCGACCACCTCTACGTTGAAGCGGAAATCGCTGCCCTTAGCCTCTGCGGCCCGTTGCAGGTTGTGGGTGGCCAACTGTGGATCGGAGACGTAGCCGGAGTCCGGGGTATATACAGCTCCGGTTAACTCGCCCTCCGGCTCTTTCCAAAATCGGTCGTCCTCGGGTCGACAAGGCTCACCGTGTGTGCCGTGCTCGTAGAACGGGTAACGCTCGCGGAGTTCGTTGTTGTCCAGGACCTCGTAGGGCACGCCGACCTGATCGAATAATGGCAGGACTTTCTCGTGATGGCCGCCCTCCACCATGAAGAGCACGGTGCCGCTCTGCATGTAGATGGCATGGCCGCGTTCGTCTTTGCAATCGAGGTAGTTCGACCAGTCCTTCCAGTAGGAGAAACCCTCGTACGCCATAGCAACTCCATCAAAAGTGGAGTAGTGAGCGCGGACAATGGCGCACGAATTGCTGGTCGACCCGTAACCGGAGGCCGGTAACTTGTCGACGTTGAGTGTCTCCCACCCCTTCTTAGCTAGCTCAAAGGCGATCGCAGAGCCGATTACTCCGGCACCGACGATTATTGCGTCGTAGGACTTACGGCTTTGGTCGTTCATTGCTCTTCGCTCCGGAGTTGTTTTTAGTGGCCTCGGTTGGTGGGCGGACGCTAGACGGATGTCGTTGCTAGTGGAAGGGCGTTCAATCCTTCAACTCGTCGCCCCGGGTCCGAATTCGTTCCGCCTCCTCATGGGCTGGAAGAGTTCGGCCGAACAGTTGCTTTGTCCGTTCACGGCGGCCAATGACACCGGGTCTCTCGGTGTAGGCGAATACCGCAGTGTGTCGACTTGACGATGACCGGTCTACCCGGGTCACACGGTGCAACGAGAATCGTCCAAGAAAGATCTGCAGGTCCCCTGGTTGGAGTCGCAGAGTTCGAACCGTCGCCAGGTCCTCATCTTGACAGGCTTTGACCTTGTCAAAGTTCTCACTCTCGGTCGAGCGGATATTGGGTGAATATTGGAACAATCCGCCCTTGGAGGCCTCGTCGATGAGAATGGTAACGGCGAAGTCGTTGGTGTCGTAGTGCCAAGAGAATTGCTGGCCAGGGCCCAAGACGTTGATGGTCAGTCCAGCGAGCGGGTCGGCGTAGCAGTGGATTTCGGGGAGTCCCAGGCAGTCGGCGATAAAGGCTAGGAGTGGTGGCCACTGGTAGACAGCGTCGATCGCACTTGTGGCGTCGAATGCATCCCGGGGGATGAAACCGCCTGAGCGCTCTATAAAAGTGTTAATGGGATGGTCGGGTGGGAGCGTCGGGTCGGCTTCGGAAAAGTACGGATTGATGGCGATCTTCGACTCGTGAAGAAACGGTCGGATACTCAGGATCTCCGCGCTCATGATGGGTATCGCAGTGCTGTCCAGCAACTTTGGGATCACTGCGCAGCCATCGTTCGCGAGCTTTGATCTGGCTTCAGCAACCATGGAGGAGTATTGGGGTGAGTCTGGTCGGTTGATTGGGTGCCGGTCGAGGTTGATCAACTCCGCGATTGGGAATGGGCATGGGTGGCCGGTGAGGCTCATGGATGGTTTCCTACTGCTCCCATGGGGGCGTCCAGTTGCCTTTCATTCGAAACGACAAATCGGCGTCGTCTTCGATGCGTTTGGCCACGTGCAGCTCCCCTGCGTCAGAGCCATAGCGCTCGGAGGCCCTCGCGAAAGTGGTCGCCGAAGCCTCGGTCATCGGGAGATCGGTTCCCAGCTTGGCTGACAACTCCCTGATTAGGGCCAGATCCTTGTTGCACAGGTCGAGGGTGAATGACGGGTCGTAGTGTCCGGCAAAGATCGATGGAGCGTCGTGACGGGCGACGAAGGAGTCGCCCACGCTGTCAGTTATGGCGTCCCACAGGACAGATAGTTCGACACCGTTGCTCATGCCCAGAGCGAAGCCCTCACCGATAGCCGCCGCTGCGATGAACCAAAGTTGGTTTGTTACCAGTTTCACTACGTTCCCAGTGCCAAGCGCACCGCAGACAATGACCCGACCGAGTTGTTTGAGAATCGGCCTGACTCTGACCACGGTGTCGTCGTCGCCACCGACGAACAAGGTGAGTCGGCCGTTACGAGCGCCGTCAACGGCCCCGGTCACCGGCGCATCGACGACAGTGACCCCTTCGGGGGCTTTGGCCGCCAGGCGTTCGACTAGATCACGGCGGTTGGTGGTCAGGTCCACCCAGCACGAGCCCTTGCGGAGGGCGGCAAGAGCCCCAGCATTTTCCATGACTGCTTCTACGTGGTCGGGCCGTGGGAGCGAGGTAAGTAGCACATCGGCGGCTAGCGCCACTTCGGTGGCCGACTTTGCCGGAGTGCCGCCAGCGATCGCGATCTCGTTGAGAGGGTCGACGACGCGGTCGAAGGCCTTGACCTCGTATCCGGCGGCAAGCAGTCGTAGACACATGGGTTTTCCCATGTTGCCGAGACCAATGAAGCCGATCGTCTCGGACCCGGTGTTTTGCTGGGTGGTGCTAGCCGGCATGGGTCCTCCCGAGGCCCTCGATAACTGAAATTGAAGAGGCGATGGGTTGGCGTCGCCTTTAGGCGGCCTGAGCGTAGAGATGGGGCCCTTGTCGGCGCAATCGCATAGGTTCGCTCCGTGATCCCTGCGATCAGCCGGCGGCCGCCGAATTCGGATATGGCCGACTAGGAGGCTTGGCCAATGGTGACAGCACTCCGATGCTGGCTTGCTGATATCACGGCCCAGTCCCAGCAAGACGAGGCGACGCCGTTACGGTTCGACTGATGTCTGCGTCGGATCCGTCCTTGGTGCGAACTGCGGCCGAACTAGATGAAGCCGATCCGCTGGCTGGGTTCCGCAACGAGTTTGTGCACAGTGAGACTGAGGCGGACCTCATCTACTTGGACGGCAACTCGCTTGGTCGGCCAGCCCGCCAGTCGCTCGAGGCCGCCCGAGCCCTGCTTGATCAGCAGTGGCCTAGCCGTCTGATCCGGGGTTGGAACGAGGGTTGGTTCGAGATTCCCCAGCGGATCGGCAACCGCATTGCCGAGTTGCTCGGGGCGTCTTCGGGTGAGGTGGTGCTGGCTGATGCCACCTCGGTCTGTCTCTACAAGGCGGCAGTCGCGGCCCTAGGTGCGCGTCCTGACCGGACCCGAATCATCACTGATGACCAGAACTTTCCTTCCGACATTCAGGTGCTTCGGGCCGCTGCCCGAACTGTTGGACCCGACCACGAGGTGGTGGTGGTTCCCACCGACGGCATCCATGCTTCGCTTGATGGTGTCCGGGATGCCCTTGCAGGGGACGCCGGTGACGGTCCAGCCCTGCTGGCTCTAAGCCAGGTGTCCTATCGGTCCGGGTGGTGCTGGGACATGGCTGAGGCCACCGCAGTGGCCCACGAGGCTGGTGCTTTAGTGCTATGGGATCTTTGCCATTCGGTGGGAGCGGTACCTATCGATTTAACGGCTGCGAATGTGGACCTAGCAGTAGGTTGCACCTACAAGTACTTAAACGGCGGGCCCGGCTCGCCCGCATTTATCTATGTGTCATCTGGTCTCCCACAAATGGTGAACCCGATAGTCGGCTGGTACGGAAGCGATGATCCGATGGGCTTTGATTTCGATGCCGGGCCGGCACTAGACGCGTCGAGGTTCTTAACTGGTACACCGCCCGTTCTTTCGTCGTCTCCTGTCGGTCCGGCGGTCGAATTGATGCTCGAGGCAGGTATAGATCGGCTTCGAGCCAAGTCTGTAGCCATGACCGAACGCTTTATCGCCCTAGTTGACGAGCATCTGGTTCCTCTGGGATTCGAGGTGCGCAGTCCGCGGGACTTCCAACGGCGGGGCTCTCACGTGTCGCTTTCACATCCCGAAGCTCAGGCTGTTGGTCAAGCCCTGCTCCACGAGGAGTCGGTGGTGCCCGACTTCCGTCCACCGGACTTCCTGCGGTTCGGTTTCGCTCCCATATACCTTCGCTTTGCCGATGTCGACGAGGCGGTGGCCAGAATCATGCGGGTGGTCGAGGGTGGGGGGATTGATCGCTGGCGTGATGCCGCACCAATCGTCCCCTAGCGAGAATGTTCCTGCTGGGCGTCTTAGTCAACTGCGCTGCTGGTGTCCGGGCAGGTGACCGTGCCGGATGGCTTCTCATTGCTGGAATTGGTCGCAACTCAGGAGATGGTTTTGGCGACGCGGTTGGCGATGAGGGCACCGATCTCGAGCGAGGCGGTGGCAGCCGGAGAGGGAGCATTCAATAGATGGAGAGATCGGTCACCGTCTATCAGGGCGAAGTCGTCAAGGAGTGCGCCTCGCCGGTCCACAGCTTGGGCCCGGACGCCGGCCGGAGCACGGCGCAGGTCGGCGGGGTTGAGGTCTGGGACTAGGCGCCGAGCGGAGGTCACGAAGCGGCGATGGCTAAGTGATCGCCGCAACTCGTCGAAACCAGGTCGCCAGTACTTGGCTAAAAGGCGGGCTGTGCCGGGCCAGAAGGCGGTGCCGGCAAGGTCGCGGGCCGAGATATCGGACCAGCTATAGCCCTCGCGGGCTAAAGCCAGTACGGCGTTCGGTCCGGCGTGGACGCGGTGGTCGAGGCCTCGGGTGAGGTGAACGCCAAGGAACGGGAACCTTGGGTCAGGGACCGGGTACACCAGCCCCCGGATCAGATCGGCCGATGGGCCGACCACGTCGAGGTACTCGCCGCGGAAGGGCAGAATGCGAGCTTCTGGTCGTTCGCCTGAGGCTCTGGCCACTCGGTCGGCGTGGAGGCCTGCGCAGCCAACGAGAAAACTTGCTTCAACCGGTGTGCTACCGGTGTCGATTCTCCAGCCGCTCGGGGTGGGCGTGGCTCGTCCAGCCCGGGTTCCGTTACGCACTGCTCCGCCGGCTTCGACCACTCGCCGGGCAAGGACCTGGGCCACCGCGACGAAGTCGGCTCGTCCGGTGGACGCCACGTGCAGAGCCGCTAAGCAAGACACATGAGGTTCGTAGCTTCTGGCCTCTTCCGGTCCCATCTGGGTGATTGGCACCGCATTTGCGCGTGCTCGTTCGGCTAGGGCGGCCAGTTGGGGAATCTCATCGGTTTCGGTTGCTACGACCAACTTCCCGCAGCGGTCGTGGGCGATCCCGTGTTCACCGCAGAATTCGACCATCCGGTGGCCACCATCTACCGCCAGTTTGGCCTTCAGCGATCCGGGGACGTAGTACAGACCGGCATGGATGACGCCGCTATTGCGCCCAGTTTGGTGGGAGGCAACCTCGTCCTCCTTCTCGAGGACGACGACCGAGACGCCAGACAACCTTGTTTGGAGGGCGTCAGCCGTCGCGAGGCCGAGGATGCCGCCCCCCACGACGACGACGTCAGCATGGTCGGCAGCCATGTTGGTGACGCTAGCGGGGTTGGAAAAATGGAATACCTCTGCGCCGGGGCTGTTTTGCCAAAAAAGTCATTCGAGAGTTGAGGCCCATTCTGGCCTGACGGGAACTCAGCGAAGAGCCAAGGCTTCCAGCGGATCCACGTATTCGAGTTCGAAGGTGGCCGCCACGGCTCGGTCTGTGATCCGTCCGGCGTAGATGTTTAGGCCATTGCGTAGGTGAGGGTCATCTTTGAATGCTTGCTTGGTGCCCTTGTCGGCTAAGGCCAATATGAAAGGCAATGTCGCGTTGGAAAGCGCTTGGGTAGACGTTCTTGGGACCGCGCCTGGCATGTTGGCGACGCAGTAGTGGACCACGCCGTCGACCACAAAGGTCGGGTCGGTGTGGGTGGTGGGTCGGGTGGTCTCAAAGCAGCCGCCTTGGTCGACGGCTACGTCGACGATCACCGACCCGGACCGCATTTGGCCGAGCATGTCTCGGGTGACGAGGCGGGGGGCCTTGGATCCCTTGATGAGCACGGCGCCTATCACTAGATCGGCACCTAGTACTGAGGCCTCGAGTTCGGCCTTAGTGGAGTAGACGGTGGTGACCCGATTGCCAAATCGCTTCGCCAGAGCGTTGAGAGCAGCCTCGCTGCGGTCGAGAACTGTTACATCGGCGCCTAGGCCGACGGCCATCTCAGCCGCGTTCTCGCCGACTACCCCGCCTCCGATGATTACAACCCGAGCGGGGCGTACGCCTGGGACGCCGCCAAGCAAGAGGCCAGTACCGCCCTGCGTGGCTTCCAGTGCGTGCGCCCCAGCCTGAATCGACATGCGTCCGGCGATTGCCGACATGGGAGCCAGAAGCGGGAGGCGGCCCGCGTGGTCGGTGACCGTCTCGTAGGCGATGCAGGTCGCATCGCTGGCTAGAAGTTCGTTGGTCTGCTGACGATCAGCGGCCAGATGCAGGTAGGTGAACAGGGTGTGATGGGACTTGAGTAGTGCCCGTTCGGGGTGGAGGGGCTCTTTGACCTTGACGATCATCTCAGCTTCGGCAAAAACGTCGTCGGAAGTGCTGGCGATGGAAGCGCCAACCGCCTTGTAGTCGACATCGCTATAGCCGGCGCCCTCACCTGCGGTGGTCTCCACGACCACTCGGTGGCCCCGGTTGATGAGCTCGCCGGCGGCGCCAGGAGTGAGGCCGACGCGGTGTTCGGCGGTCTTGGTTTCCGCAGGTACACCGATGTCCATGGCAGCGCTCCGGTCGGGATTGCTAGGAGAGATCACTTCCCGACGATTAAAACGTAGGCAGACCCTGACGGCATGTGATTGCGGAACCAAGCTCAAATAGCCACTGCTACGCAATATTATTGCGATCAGATAGGATTTAGTGCGTGAAACAACCGCAAAATGATCTTGACTACGTGGATCGTGCCATCCTCCGTTTGCTCCAAGAGGATGGGCGGATGGCCAACGTGGACCTGGCCGAGGCTGTCCACCTTTCACCATCGGCCTGCCTGCGCCGAGTCCGGCGCCTGGAGGAGGGCGGGTCCATCAATCGCTACGTGGCCCTCGTTGACCCCTTGGCGGTCGGGTTGGGAACCGACGTGTTCGTGGAGATCACTCTGGTCGGACAGGACGAGGGGACGTTGGAAGAGTTCGAGCGCGCGGTCAGTGAGCGACCCGAGATCATGAGTTGCCACCTGATGGCCGGTGACTTCGATTATCTGGTGCACGTAGTCGTGCGTGACGTGGCCGACTATGAGGTGTTGCACCGCACCCATCTGGCGAAGCTGCCGGGGGTGGCGCGGATGGTGTCGAGTTTCGCCCTGCGGCCAATCTGCGACCGGACCGCCGTGCCGCTCTAGGAATCCTCGCGGCTGCCGTCGCCGGGGGCGGTCCCATTCTGATCGATGCCGTCGATTAGCAGTTCCACGAGGAAGTTGAAGTCGGCGTCGTGGTCGCCGCGACCCATGCTGCCAGCGTTCTCCAGCCGGCTGAAGCCGTCCATCGCGGAGCGAAGCGACCGTCCGGCCTGCACTGCCCGGTCCTCGTCGAGGCCAAAGCCCCGGATGATGGCCCGGATCGCTCCCAGAGCCAGACGGGCTCCGGCGCGCCGCTCGGCGTCCTCAGGTGCGATGGGTAGAAGCGTCATTTCGTAGCGGCCGGGGAAGCCAGTGGCCCAGCGTCGGTAGGCAACGGCGAACGAGCGCACGGCATCGGCTCCGCTCCGACCCAGGACCGAGTCGCGTAGCACCTCGCCGAACTCAACGGTGGCCGCGTGGGCCAAGTCGCGCGTCAGGCCGTTCAGACCCTCAACGTGGGCGTAAAGCGACGGCGGGCGAACCCCGAGGCGTTCGGCGACACCAGCCAGGCTCAGGCCGATGACTCCCTCGGCATCGAGCACCGCCATGCCGGCGGCCACCACGTCGGAATGGGTAAGGCCCCGCTTACGGGTGTCGCGGTGAGCGTGATTGGTGCGCTTTTCGGCCTCAGTTGTCCGCATCGTCCTCATCGTTTGGATTCTATGAGGTAAATCATAGACATATCTCTAAGATTCTTAGTCATGAGCGGGTCAATGCCGATATCGGGTGTTCCACCAGCAGGATCAGTCCACGATGAAGGTGAGATCGACGCCGTCGTCGACCTTATGCGCACTTCCAACCTGGCCATTGGCGCAAAGGTCACTGAGTTCGAGGAGCGCATGGCGGTCCTGCTAGCCAAGCGCTTTGGTGTCATGGTCAACTCAGGTTCCTCTGCCCTGCGTCTGGCCATCGATCTCATCGGCTGCGAGCCCGGCGACGAGATCATCACCCCGCCGGTCACCTTTTCTACCGACATCGCCCCGATGGTCCAGTCGGACATCGTGCCGGTGTTCGTTGACGTCGAGCCGGACACTTTCCAGTTAGACCCGCTTGGCATCGAGGCAATGATTGGTCCCCGTACCAAAGCCATCCTTGCCCCCAACTTGGTGGGCAATTGTCCGGACTGGGATGCCATCCGGGCCATTGCTGACGCCTCCGACCTCGTGGTAGTCGAGGATTCATGCGACGTCGTGGATTCGTGGCTCCGCGGCGAGCGCACTGGCACCCGGGCTGACATCAGCGTTACCAGCTTCGCTCTATCCCATGCTCTGACTGCGGGCGGGAACGGTGGCATGGTGGCGCTGAACGATTCCGAACTCCGCGACCGGTGCTTGTCGTTGCGCCGATGGGGTCGACTTAGCGAGCACTACCTCTTCGGTTCCAAGAAGGGTGGCCAGGACCGGTTCGGTGCGTTGGCCGACGGTACCTCCTACGACATGGTGTTCACCTTCGACGAGATCGGTTATAACTTCGAGCCCACCGAGATCAGCGCAGCTATCGGCCTAGTCCAGCTTGAGAAGCTGCCCAATTTCAACGCCCAGCGCAGGCACAATTGGATGATGCTGGACGAGTTCTTCGCCGGTTACGACGACCGCGTGGTGCGGCCTCGCACTACCGACGGCTGTGACACTACGTGGATGCGCTACTGCTTCCTACTGGGCGAGGAGGGTGGACTCGATCGCACGGAGGTCCAGGAGTTCCTTGAGTTCCGTGGCGTGCCCACCCGAATGGTCTGGACTGGCAATATTCTGCGTCAACCCGGGTTCGAGGGCATCCCTCATCGGGCGCCGGCCGGTGGGCTCCCCAATGCCGACGAGGTGATGGATCGCGGCCTCACCCTGCCCATCCACCATGGCATGAATAGCGACCATGTCGGCTTCATGATCGACCAACTAGGCGAACTCTTGGCCGAATAGGCCAACCTACGATCCGAGTGACGCGGAGAAGACAGCCATGACCTCTACCGGTAGATCCACCCCCTACACCTTGATCTCGTCGGACTGCCACGCTGGCGGCAACATGAAGGCATACGAGGAGTATCTCTCCCCGTCACACCGGGAAGACTTCGCCGAATGGCGGGGTGCCTATCGGAACCCGTTCCGGGACCTGCAGGACGACGGGAGGTCGCGTAACTGGGATGACGATCGGCGCAACGGCGATCTGGACGCCGAGGGGGTGGCCGCGGAAATCGTCTTTCCAAATACCGTGCCACCGTTCTTCCCGAACGGTGCGCTCATTACCTACCCGCCGACTAATAGAGTTGACTACGAGCGGCGCCTCGAGGGAATTCGCACTCACAACCGCTGGCTAGTCGACTTCTGCGCCGCTTATCCCGAGCGCCGGTGTGGCCTGCCTCAAGTATTCCTGTTCGACCTTGACGACACCATTGCCGATCTGGAGTTGGCCGCCGCCAACGGCCACAGCAGCTTCATGCTTCCTGCCGTCCCACCCGACTCCGGACTGCCGGGCCTCTACGACCCGGTCTACGATCGACTCTGGGGGGCTATACGTGACCTCGATCTGACCATCACCCAGCACGGTGGGTCGGGGAACCCGAACTACGGGGAATCACCGGCGGCCAGTCTGATGTTCCTGCTGGAGGTTCCGTTCTTCGCCCACCGCAACCTCTCACACCTGGTCATGTCGGGGGTGTTCGAGCGGTTCCCCGAACTGCGGTATGTCATGACCGAGCAGGGTGTCGGCTGGGTGATCGAAGACCTTCGGCGCATGGACGGCTACCACGCCCAGATGGCATCGGGTCGCGTTGGCGAACTCGGTTTTGCCGCTGAACTGGTGCTGCCCGACAAGCCCAGCGAATACTTTGCTCGCAACGTATGGATCGGGGCCAGCTTCCCGAGCCCGTCCGAGGCCGAGGCCATGCGGACGGTCGGCATTGATCGGACCATGTGGGGTAGCGACTACCCACACAACGAGGGCACGTTCCCGCACAACCGGGAGCACTTGCGCCGCTCGTTCAGCGGGTGGGAGGAGGCCGACCTGCGGAAGGTGTTCGCCGAGAACGCCTCGAAGGTCTACCGGATCGACCTTGATGCTCTGGCCCCGTTGGCCCAGCGCATAGGGCCATCAGTGGACGAGGTGGCTACACCACTGGACGAGGTTCCGAAGGGCGCCTTCAGCCCCGCTTTCACCCGTCCCTGATCAGTCGGGCAGATCGCCGGCAGTCATCCTGGCCTCCTGGTCGGCTTACCGACAGGTCGACTACTCGGTGATGCCGAAACGCTGCAGGCCGAACGCCTCGATCGCGTTGCCCCGCATCAACTTGTAGGTTTCCTCATCGTTGAGTCCGGCCTCTCTGCAGATCTTGGTGGCCACATCCAGAGTATGTGGGTAAGTGGTGTCAGCATGCGGGAAGTCGACCTCGAAGCAGATCTGATCAATCCCGATCGCGTCACGGTTCTTGAGACCCGTTTCGTCATCGAAAATACAGCCCCAGACGTGCCCAGGGATATAGGTGCTGGGGGGATCGGGCAGGTCGATGCCAAAGCTGGCGTCGCCCCGTTCCTCCCAGATCTTGTCCATTCGCTCAATGACATAGGGCATCCAGCCGACCTGGCCCTCGGCATAGGCGATCTTCAACCCCGGAAAGCGGACGAAGGTTCCCGACAGGATGTAGTCGCACATCGATCCCATGGCGTTTGAGAAAGTGATGGTGGATGACACCGAGAAGGGTGCGTCAGGCGAGGTCGTCGGCATCTTGGAACTCGACCCAATGTGCATGTTGACGATGGTGTTGGTCTCTTCGCAGGCACGGAAGAACGGGTCCCAGAACCGGTCCTTGTCATGGATCGACGGCAGGCCCAGCGGATAGGGATTTTCCGAGAATGCCACGGCGAACGAGCCCTTCTCGGCGCACCGGCGTACTTCCGCCGCCGCGGCTACCGGGTCCCAGAGGGGGATCAGGGTCAATGGGATGAGGCGGCCTCGCGCATCGCCGGCGCACCACTCGTCGATCATCCAGTCGTTGTAGGCCTGGACACAGAGCATTGCCAGATCTTTGTCCTCGCGTTCGAGGAACGCCTGGCCACAGAAGCGGGGCAGCACGTTGGGGAAGCAGACGGATACGTCGACATGGTTCTCGTCCATAGCGACTAGACGGTCGGCCTGCTTCCAGCCGGCCGGGAGGATCTCGTCAAAAGTGATGGGGACCACGTCCAACTCATCGAAGCCGGCGGCTGCCGAGAGTTTGGGAAAGGGGTAGACGAGGTCGTCGTAAAGCCACCAGTCGCACATCTCGCCGCCCTCGACGCCCTTCTCGTAGGAAAAGACGCCGCCCTCGAAGTTGAACACGGCGGTGTCTCGCTCAACCCGAGGGCAGCGGTCGCGGTACTTGGATGGCAGGCGGGACGTCCAGAGGTCGGGTGGTTCGACCACGTGGTCGTCGACCGAAATGATCTTGGGGATGGTCGGCACGGAGGCTCCTGAGAGTTTCTGACGGTCCGTCAGATTTGATTTCACCCTAGCGTGTGTCGTCCGACCCGGCCATCTGCATTGTTTAGGAGCGGGCTTGTCAGAGCAGGTCCTTCAGAAGACGTCGGGTAGCAACGAACTCGTCGGGTGTGGTGCCGAACTCCAGAGCAGAGAAGTCGGTGACGCCAGCATTGGCCATAGCTGCCAATCGAGTTGCCACTTCCTCCTCGGAACCGATTACAGCGACGTCGCCCGGCCCGGTCGCTCCCTCTAGATCCAGCATGGCTCGGTAGGAAGGTAGATGTCCGTAGAGCTCAAAAACGGAATTGGCTGCCGTGCGCGCCGAGTCCGGTGAGTTGGTCACGCAGACAGGCAGGCTGCACACGATCCGGGGTGAAACGCGCCCTGCATCGTTAGCTGCTTCGGTCAGGCGTGGCGAGATGTGCTTGGCCACCGTTCGCTCGCCCACCATCCAAAGGATGGTGCCGTCGGTCCTGTGTCCAGCTACCCGGAGTACTTGTCGGCCGAGGGCGGCCACCATGACCGACGGCGTTTGCACTTCTGGACGAGTCGCTTCCACATGGGCGGTAAAAGCTTCGCCGTCGTAGTTGACCTGGCCAGTCGCGAGCAGCGGCAAAAGGACTGAGAGATAGTCGTGCAGGTGGCGGATGGGGCGATCAAACGACATACCTAGGCGTTCCTCGACCACTGGGCGATGTGATAGGCCGATACCAAGTACGAAAGAGCGGTCACCGAGGGCGGCGGCGGTGGTCAGTGCCTGTCCAGCCAGTGCAGTGGGATGCCGAGGATAGGTCGGGATGACAGCGGTGCCGAATTCCAAGCCAGGTGCCGAGTTGGCCAGAGCTGTGAAAACGGTGAGGGCGTCAACTAGCCCAGTCTGGGCTAGCCACCAACCGGAGAAACCCTCGTCGCAGGCCTGTTCAGCATGGTTTCGGAGCTGAGCGATGTCAGCGTGCAGAAGTTCAGCGGAGGCGTTGAGGGCGATGCGCATGAAAACCTGTTGTTCTCGTAGGTGGCTGTTTATGACGCACGCCGTCGGTATCTCCGGGGGACTATTCGGTGATTTTCAGCGCGGGTTTTGACCTCGTCTGCGGCGACCTCGAGCACCCTTTCGGAGGCTGCCAAGAACCAGTCGGAGGCTACCCCGGGTAGCGGATCGACGAGCACGGACCAGGCCATCAAGCACGATTGGCCCTGGTCAGTAAAGACCGTGGTGGCTTGGTACATGGCAACAGGAGCTCCGGTTATCTCGTAGACGCGTCGCCACGGCGGCTCAAAGGAGATGACCTCCTCTATCAGTTCCAGTTTTCCAAGAGTCGGTTCGTCCACGCTAAATGGGAAACAAGCACCGAGACCGTGTGGTCCTGTGACTCCGTCGACAATTGGGCCGTCGGTGGCTTCGTCGATGTATGAGCAGAGTTCAGCGAATGCCGCGGTTCGGGGGGCAGCTATGGATCGTTCGGTAACGAACGTCGTGTATTGCTTCTTGTCTCGGGGTGTGGCGCCGAGGTCGTCGTTGGGGTCGAAGGCAATAAGAGCTGGGTCGTGAGAGGACATCGACCGGACCGTAGTTCGCGCGGTTGGTTGGATCGCCGTTCGAAGTATCGCATGCGGGTAGTGACATCGATGGAGCGTGGTCTGGCAACCGCCTGCTGATTTTGTGATTTTGGCCTTGTGCACGGCGTCGTTGGCATACTTCATAAATATTGACGCCACGTTGCCGTTGGTGCCGGCCTTTGGGGCTAATGGAGTGGCCGCAGGGGTGGCCGGACTTCGTCCGGGGCTGGAAGGATGCTGCCCAGATCAGCCTTCGTTAGCCGAGGGCCACATAAGGAGGGAGGTTCGGTGGCTACCGATCATGAATTGGCCGACGAGATCGTAGGCACCGTCCGAGCCTGGGTCGATCGCGACGTCATTCCCTATGTTGCTGAATTCGAATTGGCTGATGAGTTCCCCCAGGCCATGTTTGACCAGATGTGCGAGTTCGGCTTGTTTGGATCGACCGTCCCCGTCGAGTACGGCGGACTCGGCCTCGACGTCACGACCTATGCCCGCATCATCGAGGAACTCTCCCGGGGCTTCATGTCGCTAGCCGGGATTCTTAATACTCACAAGATCGGTGTGGCCATGATCGGTCGGTTCGGCACTGCTGAGCAGAAGCAGCGACTCTTGCCCCGCATGGTTGACGGCTCGTTCCGGGCAGCATTTTCTCTGTCGGAGCCCGATGCAGGAAGCGATACCGGTGCCCTGCGCTGCAAGGCAGAGCGCGACGGTGATGAATGGGTGCTGAACGGCACGAAGATGTGGGTGACCAACGGCGTCCGAGCCTCGCTGGTCATGCTGATGGCCCGCACCCCTGACGGGCGGATCACTTGCTTCTTGGTCGAAAAAGAGCCTGGCGACTCCTATGGGGGCATCACCGTCTCGAAGAAACTCGACAAGCTCGGGTACAGGGGTCTTGAGACGGTCGAGATGTCCTACGTCAACCACCGTGTACCTCATGCCAACGTGCTCGGTGGCGAGGACGGCATCGGTCACGGTCAGCAGTACGCGCTTTCAGCGCTCGAGTTGGGCCGCATCAACATCGCCTCGAGAGCTGTGGGCGTCGCACAAGCGGCATTCGAAGCCGCCATGCAGTATGCGCAACAGCGCGAGACCTTTGGGCGACCCATCTACGAACACCAGGCCATCCAATTCAAGTTGGCGGAGATGGCGACCAAGTTGCAGGCTGCCCGACTCATGACCTACGACGCAGCGAAGCGGGCCGATGCTGGTGAGCGGGTCGATATGGAGGCAGGTATGGCGAAACTGTTCGCGTCAGAGGCAGCCTTTGAGATCGCCACCGATGCGTTGCGCATCCACGGTGGAAATGGCTACACGACCGAGTTCCCGGTAGAACGCTATTTTCGTGACACCCCGCTCATGGTGATTGGTGAGGGAACGAACGAGATCCAGAAGATGGTGATTGCTCGCAAACTCCGTGAGCGGTACCCCGTTGATTGACGGGCCCCAACGATCCCGACTTAATGACAACTGCACCGAGGCCACGATGAGCGAAACCATTCCGGCACGAGGTATCCCCGGTAGATCAAGTACTTCGATTCTGGGCAACAAGGTCCTAAGACGCGAAGATGCTGCGCTACTCCGGGGACGCGGAGAGTACGTGGCCAATGAGCAATTTGATGACCTACTGCACGTCCACTTCGTGCGTTCCTCTGTTGCTCATGGAGAAATCAAGTCGGTCGAGGTGGGCGATACCCGGGTTATGCCCGGCGTGGTTGCTGTGTACACGGCGCAAGACCTTGGGCTCGACGACCGCCCGCCGCCTAATGACGACTATGCCACCGAGGCCAAACGCCCGTTTTTAGCCCGCGACCGGGTCCGCTTTGTTGGCGAACCGGTCGCCGTGGTGGTCGCAGAGACCGCATACCAGGCAGCTGATGCAGCTGAAGCAATCTGGGTCGATGTTGAGCCCCTGCCAGTCGTAGCAACTGTCTCTGATGCGGTGGCGGCCGACACCGTGCTCTTCTCGGAACGGGCCGACAATGTCATCTGGGAAATACCGGCCAAGAACGTCATCGACTTCTCCACTTGCGAGGCGGTGGCCACAGCCGAGCTATGGAATTCGCGTGTCGCTGCGGTCTCCATCGAGCCCCGGGTAGCCGCCGCCTCCTACGAGGACGGGCGACTGACCTGCTGGGCTAGCTCCCAGGGAGCCCACGACCACCGTGACGAGATGGCCTCATGCCTAGGAATGGAGCCCAGTGACGTCCGCACAATCGTCAAGGACATTGGGGGCGGATTCGGTGCCAAGGGCATGGTTTCGGAAGAGGAAATTATCGTGGGCCAGTTGGCCCGTCTGCTCGGGAGACCTGTTCGCTGGGTGGAGAGTCGGACTGAAAATCTGACCGGATATGTTCACGGAAGGGCCCAGGCCCAGACGGTGACAATTGGCGGCAACTATGACGGCCGAGTCACCCACTACCGCCTCGAGGTGGTCCAAGACTCTGGGGCGTATCCGAAGTGGGGGGCTTATCTAGCTGAGTTCACCCGTAATTTGGCCACCGGTGTCTATGACATTGCCAATGTCGAGTTCTCGTCGGTCAGTGTGGCCACAAACACCGCACCTATCTGTGCCTATCGAGGGGCTGGTCGACCCGAGGCGACCGCTGCTGTTGAAAGGGCCATGGATCTCTTTGCCTCTGAGATCGGTATGGACCCGACCGAAGTCCGTCGAAGGAATTTCGTACCTCCGGAGGCTTTTCCGTACACCACGCCGACTGGTACGAGCATGGATAGTGGCGACTACCGAGGATCTTTGGATCGAGCGCTCGCCGCAGCCGACTACGCCGGACTACGAGCCGAACAGCAGCGCCGCCGTGACGCCGGTGAGCGAATGCTTCTGGGTATCGGTGTGGCGACCTACGTGGAGATCACAGGCTTCGGAGGCAGTGAGTACGGCGAGGTACGACTGCGTGCTGATGGCACAGTGCTGGCCTCGACTGGCGCTACACCCATCGGGACGGGCCACCACACCACCTGGGCGATGTTGGTCGCTGATCGACTAGGAGTTCCGCTGGACGCCATCGAGGTTCGCCATGGCGATACCGACGTGATTCCGACCGGCGAGGTCACTGGAGGTTCTCGTTCAGTACAACTGGCTGGTTCCGCCATTGCCGATGCTTCAGAGAAACTCGTTGAACTGGCGCGACAGGCTGCAGCCGACCTGCTCGAAGCTGCCCCAGGAGACGTAGTCCATGACCGCGAGCATGGCGCCTTTCACGTCACTGGGACTCCGGCGGTAGCTCGTAGTTGGGCCGACGTAGCGGCGGCGTCCGGCGAAGAGATGGCCGGGCTGTCGGACCATTCGCAGAAGGGCGCCACCTTCCCATGTGGAACCCATGTCGTGGTCGTCGAGTTGGATTCCGAGACCGGACAGGTAACGATCGATCAGGTGGTGGCAGTTGACGATTCGGGTGTGATTGTGAACCCGCTGTTGGCTGCAGGTCAGATCCATGGTGGTCTGGCACAGGGAGTCGCCCAAGGACTACTCGAGGAGTTCCGCTATGACGCCGACGGTAATCCGCAAACCACCAATCTGGCCGACTACACAGCCGTGTCGACCATGGAGGTTCCCAGTTACGAGCGCAGCTTCATGGAGACTCCGACTCCCCGGAACCCACTGGGAGCGAAGGGAATCGGAGAGTCTGGGAGTATCGGTTCGACGGCGGCGGTACAGAGCGCGGTAATTGACGCCCTAGTCCCGTGGGGAATCCGCCACCTCGATATGCCAATGACCCCGGAGAAGGTCTGGGCGGCCATCCAGGCCTCCTGACGACGTTCGTATGATCTTCGGGGGGGCGAGACGCAACCCGCATCTGGTGGCGCGCATGCAGGGCCACCAGTTGTCGATCTTCGGTGAAATGTCGGCTTTGGCGGTCGAGACCGGCGCCATCAACCTAGGACAGGGTTTTCCCGACACCGATGGGCCCCTTGAAGTCACCGAGGCCGCTGCGCAAGCTATTCGTGATGGCTTCAACCAGTACCCACCGGACTGGGGCATTCCCGAGTTGCGTCAGGCTGTAGCTGACCACCAGCGCCGCTTCTACAGGATGGAGACGACTGCGGACGAGGTCATGGTCTCAACTGGGGCTTCCGAAGCGCTCGGTGCGTCAGTAATGGCGCTCGTTGAGCCTGGACAGGAGGTGGTGGTCTTCGAGCCCTACTTTGATCTCTATGCCGCAGTAATTGAGTTGGCTGGCGGGATTCGAAAGGCGGTGACGCTGCGGTCTCCCGACTACTCATTTGATACTGCGGAGTTGGAGGCAGCTGTCGGTCCAGACACTCGGCTATTGATGCTGAACTCCCCACACAACCCGACAGGGAAAGTGTTTAACCGTGAGGAGTTGGAAGTCGTGGCCCGAGTGGCCGTTGAAAATGACCTGCTCGTGGTGACCGACGAGGTCTACGAGCACATGACATACGACGGGAACCGCCACGTTCCGCTGGCGACCCTGCCCGGCATGGCCGGGCGCACGGTCACGATCTCGTCGGGTGGTAAATCATTTGGCCTGACCGGCTGGAAGGTTGGATGGGCGCACGCGAATGAAGATCTGATCCGGGCAGTCCACACCGTCAAGCAGCACTTGTCCTTCACCAGTGGAGCTCCATTTCAGCGAGCCATGGTGACCGCTCTGGGCCTCAGTGACGACTACTTCGTCGATTTGGCCAAAGATCTTCAGGCCAAGCGCGACCTTGTGGTTGACGGGCTTGCGTCAATCGGTTTCGATGTTTACCCGGCGTCCGGCACGTACTACGTGACGGCCGATGTGCGGCCTCTCGGCTACGAAGATGGGATGGAGTTCTGCCTTGACCTGCCGAGTCGGTGCGGGGTCGTCGCCGTCCCCAACAGAGTCTTTTATGACGACGAGGAGGCTGGGCGGTCCATCGTGCGGTTCGCCTATTGCAAGCGGTTTGAGGTACTCGACCAGGCGATTGACCGCCTGAGGCGACTGTCGGCCTAGGAGGATGTCCAAGCCAATGAGGATCGCAGCTCTTCAACACGACATTGTGTGGGAGGAACCGGAGGCCACGTGCACACACGTGACGCCGATGATCGCTGAGGCGGTCGGTGACGGAGCAGGACTAGTCCTCCTGACCGAAATGTTTGCCACCGGTTTCTCGCTCGCTACTGATCGTATTGCTGAACCACCGGGCGGACCTACCGAGGCGTTTCTATCGGATCGTGCCGCAGAGCATGGTGTCTGGGTCGGCGGCACGATCCCGACGCGCGATCCAGCTGTCGGAAACGGCCTGCCCGTAAATCGCTTTCTGCTCGTCGGGCCTGATGGGACTCGCTACGCCTACGACAAGTTGCACCCGTTTTCGTTTGCCGACGAGCACCTTGCCTACGGAGCGGGTGATCAAACCGTCACCATCACCGTTGATGGCGTGAGGCTAAGCCTCTTCACTTGCTATGACCTTCGCTTTGCTGATGCCTTCTGGCGCTTGGCTAACGACACCGACGTCTACCTTGTACCGGCTAACTGGCCGGAGTCTCGTCGCCACCATTGGCGAACCCTGTTGCGGGCCCGTGCCATTGAAAATCAGGCTTACGTGGTCGGCGTCAACCGTGTCGGAGAGGGAAATGACTTGACCTATTCGGGCGACTCTGTAGTCGTCGATCCGATGGGCGAGTCGATTGCCGAGGGCGTGGACTACACCGAGGGTTTGGTGGTAGCAGACGTAGACCCAGAGGTGGTGGCCGACGTACGGGACCGCTTCCGTTTCCTACCCGACCGTCGGAACTAAGTGTGGGTACGCCGGCGATCCTTGAGAGGGCGCGGGTGCTTGTCGAACCCTCGCTGACTGGTGCCATTGATCGCTTGGCCGACCAACTCCTTTTGCCCGCTAGATACCACTTCGGGTGGGTGGAAGCCGATGGCACTCCATGTGATGCCGGATCGGGCAAGGGGCTGAGACCAGCTCTGGCCCTCTTGTCCGCTGAGGCGGTGGGTGCTGAAGCATCGGTTGCCCTACCTGGCGCGGTTGCTGCGCAGCTTGTGCACGATTTCTCGCTGGTGCACGACGACATCATCGATGGAGACGAAGAGCGACGGCATCGACCTACCTTGTGGGCGACCTTTGGTGTGGACGAGGCAGTGATTGTGGGCGACGCCCTCCACAACCTCGCGTTTCAAGTCCTGCTGGACAAACCCACCCCTGAGCGAGTGGCCGCTGCGGCCGGTTTGGCACGGGCTACGACTGCCATGATCGCCGGACAGGCCGCTGATATGGCCCTTGATGACCTCTCCGAAGTCGACTTAGAGGCCTGTTTGGCTATGGAGGCCAACAAGACCGGTGCGCTCCTTGGGTTCTCGGCATCGGTAGGCGCTGTGTTGGCTGGCGCTCCTGACGCGCACGTCGCTGTCCTGAACTATTACGGTCGCCAACTTGGACTGGCCTTCCAAGCTGTGGACGACCTGCTTGGGATCTGGGGCGACCCGGCTGTGACCGGCAAGGCAGCTGGTAATGACCTGCGGGAACGGAAGAAGTCGATGCCGGTAGCACTCGTACTATCAGCCGGCAATTTGGCGTCCGACGAATTGCGGAATCTCTATGAAACTGATGGCGAGCTGACCGACTCCCAGGTCGACCGGGCAGCCGCCCTCATTGCAGATGCGGGTGGACGAGACGGCACGTTAAGCGAGGCTCGACGCCACCTAGAAGAGGCTCTCGCAGCGGTTGACGGGACCGGCCTAGTCCCCTCAGCAGTGGGCGAACTGGTTGAGCTGGCTCGGTTTGTGACCGACCGAGACTTCTAGAGTCTTGATGCCGCAGGACCCAGCTCGGCTACAGCCGACGTATCGATCCAAAGCGAAGTACAGCCCGGCCGTTGGCGCGACTGGCCGTCAGGTCAACCTCACCTTCCAATACCCACTCATGATGACCCTCGGGATCAGCGATGGTCTGACGAACTGGCCAGTACCCCGGATTGCCGCTTGCTGAGTCGTCTAGGAAAAAGAACTCTCCGCCGCGAGCATGGGTATCGGTAGGAAGGGTTGCGTGCTCTTTCCAATAGGGCGCTATGGCGTCGATGATGTCGTCGGAAGTCCGCTGGATGCCGTCGACGGTAGGAACCTCGGCGAGGACTTCATGATCTTCGATTCGGCGTCGGGCTAGTAGTTGGACCCAACGGAAAGCCTCATTTCGGACCATGACCCGGAAGGCTCGCTCGTTACCTGTCACGTCCGGTGGGTCCGAGGCACCGATGGCGTTCGGTCGAGCAGGCTCAACGTCGGATTCTTCCGGTTCGCGCAGTCGTTCCCACTCGTCGAGCAGGCTGGAGTCGATCTGGCGGACCGTCTCGCCGAGCCAGGCTTCGAGATCGCGAACTGCCTCGGTGCGACATGACTCGGGCACTACTTGGACCAGCCCTTTGTAGGCCTCGCCGAGGTAGCGCAGCACCGTTCCTTCTGAGCGCTTGAGTTGGTAGTGCTCGACATATTGGCGGAAGTTGAAGCCGGTCTCGTATAACTCGCGTGCCACTGATTTAGGTTTCACATTCTCTTCGCCTACCCACGGGTGGTGTTCTCGGAACACGTCGAATGTCCCGTACAGGAATTCCTTAAGGGGACGAGGATGCTCAACTTCGGCCAGTCGTTCCATTCGTTCTTCGTATTCGATGCCTTCCATCTTGAGACGGGCGATCAAATCCGAGCGGAGCCGGTCGATCTGAGCGGCGAGGATGACACTTGGGTCTTCAAGCACCGACTCGACTACAGAGAGAACGTCTAGAGCGTGTTCCCGTGCCGCTCCATCCGAATCAGCTTCATGAACCGTTGAGTCATCTTTGCTGGCGGTGTGTTTCCGATCGTTGGTACCGCGGTCGGCTAGTTCGGGAAGCACCTCGAGGGCGAAGAGCGAGAGTGGTTGGTGCAGGGCGAACCGGTCCTGCAGGTCAACGCCCACTGACACGTGTCGTCCTATCTCGTCGGGTTCGTCTAGTTCGACAAGCACACCGGCGTCGCGTAGTGATCGGTAGATCCCGATGGCTCGGCGCACGAGGGCTCGCTGCCGTTCTCGAGGTTCGTGGTTGTCGAGCAGGAGGCGCCCTAGATCTCGGCGCCCGTCACCGGGCCGAGACAGGACATTGAGGACCATCTGGTGACTGACAGCGAAGCTCGATGTCAGGTCCTCTGACTGGCCGTTGACCAGCCGGAAGAAGGTCTCCTCGTTCCAATGTGCGTAGCCACGCTCCGGAGGCTTCTTCTTCGTTAGTTTTTTCTTCTTGCCTGGGTCTGCGGCGACCTTTGCTTCGGCTCGCTTGTTCTCGATCCAATGAACAGGGGCTTGCGCCCAGACGTGGCCCTCGTCGTCGAAGCCTCTGCGGCCGGCCCGTCCCGCGATTTGTGCGAATTCTCGATTGCCGAGTAGCCGAGTCGAAGCGCCGTCGAATTTGCAAAGTTGGGAAAAAAGCACTGTCCGGATGGGCACATTGACCCCTACGCCCAGCGTGTCAGTGCCACAGATCAGCTTGAGAAGACCGGCTTGAGCCAGCTTTTCGACCAACAGGCGGTAGCGGGGCAGTAGGCCGGCATGGTGCAGGCCGATGCCGTGACCAATGAACCGTTTCAGGTCTTTGCCGATCGGAGTGTCGAAGCGAAAGCCGCCCACCTCGTCGCGAACTGCAGCCTTTTCCTCTTTCTTGAGAACATCGAGACTGCAGAGGTCTTGGGCCTTCTCGGCGGCTGCTTTCTGGGTGAAGTGGACGATGTAGATCGGTGCCCGGTCAGTGTCGATCAGTTCGTCAATCGATTCGTGGAGAGGAGTCTCCCGGTACTTGAAAGTCAGCGGGACTGGTCGGACCGTGTTGGCCACTGTGGTCGCTGGTCGACCAGTGCGCCGGGTCAGGTCCTCGGTGAACCGGTTGGTTGGACCCAAAGTTGCTGACATCAGCAGGAACTGGGTATGAGGCAACTCAAGTAATGGAACTTGCCAGGCCCAGCCCCTCTGAGGGTCGCTATAGAAATGGAACTCGTCGGCTACTACTAGGCCAAATGGGCATCGTTTGCCGTCGCGTAACACCTGGTGGGCAAGGATCTCTGCGGTGGCGCAAATGATTGGTGCGTCGGCGTTGACCGTGGCGTCCCCAGTGACCATGCCAACGTTCTCGGCGCCGAAGTCGCGGACCAAGGCAAAGAACTTTTCCGACACCAAGGCCTTGATGGGTGCTGTGTAGATGCTGCGGTCGCCTCGGGCTATAGCGGCTGCATGGGCTGCTGTGGCGACTAGGGACTTCCCCGACCCTGTTGGGGTGGCCAACACCACGTGGCTGCCGCCTAGCAGTTCGAGGACCGCCTCCTCTTGGGCCTCATAGAGCGCAAATTTCCGCTCGGCAGCCCAGTCGACGAACAACTCGAGGACAAGGTCCTCGTCGGTCCCTGGTGGGATTCGGTCGGCGAGACTAGTGGTTCGAGTGAGTTCGGCGGCTTCCGACACGGTCAGCTTCCGTTTGAGAGGATCCCGGTTTCTGCGGCACTCGCTGCTGCCAGACCGAAGGCTTCGGCAATCAGTTCGTAGGAACGGACCCGGGCCTCGTGGTCGTGGCAGATAGTTACCACCATCAACTCCTCGGCGCCGGTGTCGTCAACCACGGCCGACAGTTGGTTGGCAACATGGTCTGGTGAGCCTGATGCGCTGGAGCGGCGGTCGGGCTGAACCTCGAGTGCTTTTGGAAGGAGCGCAGGATCAAGACCTCCTTCGGTACTGAGATCGGGTGCAGGGATCGGACCGCGCAGGGCGGAAGCCCTCCAGGCACGCACGGTGGAGACGAGCCGTTCTGCCTCGGCGTCGGTGTCGGCGCAGACTGCGCTAGCGCAGATCAATACCCGGGGCTCTGGACACCTTTCAGATGGTTGGAATTGTTGCCGGTAGGCGTCGACGATCGGGGCCCCGTCTACCCGGGCGATGAAGTCGGCCCAGGCCAGAGGTAGTCCGAAGTGGGCGGCGTAGGCAGCAGAGTCGGCACTAGAAGCCAGTAGCCATACTTCCGGTGGCTCTTCGGGTCGCGGGGTGGCCCGCACTCCCTGGATAGGACTGTGGGGCGGCAGGGTGTCGTCGACTAGATGGAGTAACTCCTCGACCTGGCTTGGGTAGTACTCAATGCCAAGGCGTTGTCCTCCGCGGGCCAGCGCCGCGGCAGTTAGTTGGTCCGATCCTGGGGCGCGGCCCACTCCTAGGTCTATGCGTCCAGGGTGAAGTGAAGCTAGGACACAGAAAGATTCAGCGACCTTCAATGGTGCGTAATGGGTGAGCATCACTCCACCTGAGCCGATTCGCATGCGGCTGGTGGCCCCAGCAATAGAGCCGATGAGGGCCTCGGGGCTGGATCCAGCCAGCCCATCCATCCCGTGGTGCTCTGCCACCCAGTAACGGTGATAGCCAAGTACCTCAGTTCGACGGGCGAGGTCGAGGGTGTTTTGCAGGGCGTCTCCCGGCGTAGAACCCTCCGGGACCGGTGACTGGTCCAGAACTGATAGGCGGGTCATGGAAGCCTCTGCGATCTGGGTCGGATCAGGTCGGCTCGTTTATTCTCGATCACTGGATGAAATTTGCATCCCACAAGGTGGTCATTGACCATGCCTGTTGCTTGCATCAGTGCGTAGATGGTGGTCGGGCCGACAAACGACCATCCGCGGAGTTTCATATCGCGACTCAGCGCGGCGGATTCTGGGGTGCTTGTCGGTATTCCCCCGGGGCCCAGGCTCCTCCTGCTGGCTGGATCGGGCTCGTAAGCCCACAGGTAGGCGGATAGGGAACCGAACTCGGCGATGATCTCCAGGGCTTGGGCGGCGTTGTTGATCGTCGACTCGATCTTTTGTCGGTGACGCACAATGCCGGAGTTTCGCAGGCACCGTTGGACGTCGGCAGGAGTGAATCTTGCGACAACTGTCGGGTTGAAATTGGCAAAGGCGGACCGAAAGGCTGGACGTTTTCGAAGGATGGTCAGCCAGGACAGGCCAGCTTGGAACCCCTCAAGGCAAATCTTTTCGAACAGGCTGATGTCGTCGACTACTGGATAACCCCACTCGTTGTCGTGGTAGGAGCGGTAGTCAGCGTGGTCGCCTGGCCACCAGCAGCGGACAATGCCGTCGTCCCCAAGCACCAGACCATCCGCTTCAGTCGGTGCCATGGGTCGACAGTACGCTTCGGTCCACCGATTTCGACCCCTGGAGGCTCACAAATGATTGTCCTTGCTGGCAACATCACATTTGACCCCGAACGGTCTGACGACATGCTCGCAGCGGTCGCCACCGTGGTGGAGGCGACTCGAGCTGAGGAAGGTTGTCTGGAATACGTGATAGCGGCTGATCCACTGATCGCTGGGCAACTGAACCTATTTGAGCGCTGGGAATCCGATGAGCACTTGGGGGCGCACCAGAAGGCCGATCACAGTCGGATTTTTCAACGGGCGCTTGGAGATTGTGGTATGTCAGGGGTGTCAATCGAACGGTATGACGGCGCGTCGGTAACCAAACTCCTCTAGTGACACGGTTAGGTCCCGGCATCTGAACGGTCGGGCTGATGCGTCGATATTTGGGGTTGGCGGCTGGATTTCGGATACATAGTGGCGGGTAGGTTTGGGGCTATGGACCTTTCAGTTGTTAAGAGTTTTGCTGACGTAATCGACCTTGGGGCTGCTGCTCTGGGGGATCAGGACATGATCGTGCTAGGTGAGGAGCGGCTGTCCTGGAACGAGTTGCAGGCCCGTTCCGCTCGGGTGGCCAACGCTTTAGCTGAAGCGGGAGTCGGCTCCCAAGACCGGGTGGCATTCATCGACAAGAATTCCATCGAATACTTCGAAGTTCTTTTCGGGTGCGCCTATCGCAACGCGGTCACCGTGGCCGTTAACTGGCGTCTCGCCCCACCCGAGATGGCCTACATCGTCAACGACTCTCAGGCGAAGGTGCTGGTCGTCCACGAGGAGTTTGCCGACCATCTGGCTTCCTTTGAGTCGGACCTGGAGCATGTAGAGACCATCGTGGCAATTGGCTCAGCTGGCGACCATGTTTCCTATTTCGGTTGGCGAGACGCCCACGGCAGCGATTGTGAGCGAGTCCCGGCAACCGACGAGGATGTTTGCTCCCAGCTATATAGCTCGGGGACCACAGGACTACCAAAGGGTGTGCAGAGCACCAACGCCAACTTTCAAGCCTTGTTTGCCACTGTCGATTGGGACATGGATCAAGAGTCGCGCAATTTCTGCGTGATGCCGCTCTTCCACATAGCCGGCAGTGGATGGGCCCTCTTTGGTATGGCCAATGGGGCCACCACCGTCATGATGCGGGAGTTCGACCCGGTCGCTGCACTGCAGATCATTGAGGCCGAAGCCACTACGCACGCCATTTTCGTGCCGGCCATCCTGCAGTTCTTCCTGCTGGTTCCTAGTGAGGGTATAGACCTGTCCTCGATGCAGTACATCGCCTACGGGGCGTCGCCAATAACCGAGGACGTCTTGGTGAAGTCAATGGAGCAGTTCGGCTGCAAGTACTTCCAGGTATACGCCATGACAGAGTCCACAGGGGCTGGAACGACTCTCCCACCGGAGGACCACGGTGGTGGCGCCGACCCGAAGCTGCTGCGTTCAGCAGGCAAACCCATTCGGGGCATGGAGATGAAGATCGTGGATCCTGAGACCGGTGAGGAGATGTTTGATGGCGAGGTGGGTGAAGTCTGGATGCGCCATGCCGGAAACATGAAGGGCTACTGGAACATGCCCGACGAGACCGCTAAAGCGCTGCCGGGTGAGGGATGGTTGCGCACTGGAGATGCTGCCTACATGGATGATGGCTACCTCTACATCTATGACCGGGTAAAGGACATGATCATCTCGGGCGGTGAAAACGTCTATCCGGCCGAAGTTGAGAACGCGTTGATGGCGAACGAGGGAATAGCCGACGTGGCTGTCATTGGGGTCCCTGACGACAAATGGGGCGAGGTCGGTAAGGCCCTAGTTATTCCAGTGCCTGAATCAGAACTGACCGCTGACGAGATCCTGGCCTATGCCCGTGAGCGGCTAGCTGGTTTCAAGTGCCCAAAGACGGTCGACTTTGTTGAGGAAATTCCCCGTAACCCGTCGGGAAAGATCCTCAAGAACGTGCTGCGCGAGCCCTACTGGGAGGGGCGCGACCGTCGGGTCTCATAGGTGCCGGCAGCGGTTTGACCGCGACCTACTAACGCGAGGGTTGTCCGCGCCCGCTACGGGTGCTTCACAGCAGCGGTTCTAGGGTTGTGGCCCATGGACATTCGACTGGACGGCAAGGTCGCGATCGTCACTGGTGGCTCACGCGGGATCGGCAGGGGCATTGCTGGGGCGATGGCCGAGGCGGGGGCGAAGGTGATGGTCACCAGTCGCAACGAGGAATCGTGTGCCACCACGGTCGCCGAACTGCAGTCCTCTACCGGAGGAGACCTCACATACGTCGCCGGGCACATCGGTAAGACAGAAGACATGGAGCGAGTACTAGATGCCACTATGGAGGCCTTTGGTGCGATTGACATCTTGGTGAACAACGCGGCCACCAATCCCTACGCCGGTCCGGTCATCGAGATCGACGTGCCTCGATGGGAGAAGACCTTTTCCACAAATCTGACCGCTCCGCTTGTGTGGACCCAAGCCTGTTGGAACCGTTGGATGAAGGAGCACGGCGGCGCCGTGGTAAACGTTTCTTCGGTCGGAGCCTTTGGCACCAACGCCATACTTGGCGTTTACGACATCACCAAGCGGGCACTTGTTCATCTGACTGAGCAACTTGCCGCCGAGGTGGGTCCCGCGGTGCGGGTTAACGCGGTCTGTCCAGGTCTAGTCCGGACTGACTTTGCACGGGCGCTATGGGAAGACGGTCGAGGTGACGCGATCGCAGAGATGCTTCCGCTCAAGCGTTTGGGCGAGCCAGAGGACATTGCCCAAACCGTCGTCTTCATGGCCTCGGACGCAGCGTCGTGGATGACTGGTCATGCCGTTCTCGTTGATGGCGGTCAGCTGGTCAATCTCAACTGAGTCATCTGGATCTGGCTGGGATCAGGTCTCCAGGTGTGAGGCGAGGGCTTGAGTGGCCTCGATGAATTCCTCCATCATGTCGATGACGACCTGCCCCGCTCCGCGAGTTCGGTTCATTGTGCCGACTACCTGGCCCACAAAATATGTGGCCAAGGCTTCGGCGCCCGATCCCTCGCGGTGAGCAGCCCGGTTGATCCGGTCGATGGCTGTGCCCGTCAGCATGGGTTGAAGTGGCATGCCTAACGGGTCTGGAGTGTCTTCGCGGTCCCACTCTTCGGTCCACGCCGTGCGAAGCATCCGGGCAGGTTTGCCGGTCATAGACCGGGACCTCAGCGTGTCGCCGGAACCGGCGGCCAGCATCTTTTTCTTAACCACTGGGTGTGTCTCGGCTTCCTCGGTGGTCAGCCAGACTGATCCACACCACACGCCGGCGGCACCGAGGGCCATCGCTGCTGCCACTTGCCGGCCCCGGCCGATCCCGCCGGCCCCCAAGACGGGTACCGGGGCTACGGCGTCAACAACCTCGGGGAGTAGGACCATGGATCCGACCTGGCCGGTGTGGCCACCACCCTCAGTGCCTTGGGCGATGATGACGTCAGCTCCAGCAGCCACGTGTCGTTCGGCGTGGACCCTCGAGCCAGCCAGCGCGCCGACCTTGACCTTCGCCTCGTGGCACCTTTCAACCATTTCGGCTGGCGGCGGGCCTAGGGCGTTAGCAATTAGCGCCGGTTGGTGGGCTAACGCGACGTCCATCTGCCGACTTGCCCGGTTGGCCGAGAAAGGGGCGTCGTCTGACCGCTCGGCCCAGCCGCGAGTGGTATCAGAATCCACTGGGACCCCGTAACGCTCCAGTAATTCGTCCACGAACTCCTTGTGGGCGCCGGGAATGGCCTCGACGAGGTCGGCCACGCTCAGGCCGCCTTCCTCGGAGCCGGCGTAGCGGGCGGGCACGATCAGGTCGACGCCGTAAGGGCGGCCGCCGACCTCGTCCTCTATCCAGTTCATGTCGATCTCCAACTGCTCGTCGCTGTGGGCGACTGCACCCAGTACACCAAGACCACCGGCCTTGGTGACGGCGGCGACGACGTCACGGCAGTGGGTAAAGGCGACAATCGGAAATTCGATGCCGAACATCTTGGTGATTGGTGTCTGCAAGGGGATTCCTGTCGTCGGGAAGGGAACAGATGGGCTAAAGGTAAACGCTGCCTTGGAGATCAAGTTCGCACGGTTGACCGACAAGGTCGCGGGTAAGGAGTTCCTTGAGCGTGGCACGGTCGTTGGAGCCGCCCCACACCCGGGCGCCATTGACGTTTAGAGCGGCCACGATGGCATCAGTCGGCTGACCATCGCGGTCGTGACGAACGGTGTAGCCGTCCACAATGGCCTGCCCAGCGAAGTCCGGATCTGGGCGGCGAGGGGGGCTTTCGGCAACGTCCTCTACTTCTGTCTCCCGGACGCTCCTGTAGCCGGTTGATGGAGGCTGGGAGCTATAGACGCCGAAGGCGTGCTTGCCCAGATAGCCGCCGTTTGCATACAACAGTGCCGTGCCAGGCTCGTCGCGGAGACGACCTACCAGGGCGGCAAGAGACTGACCGACCGAGTTGGAGTGAGGGGCTCCGGCGAACGTCAAGCCCCCGGTGGCGGTTAGCGGCCTAGTCTCGGCATCGACGTCGAGACCCAATTCTGTGGCGCAGACCTGAACAGATGACGGGAAGCATGCGTAAAGGTCCAGGTGGTCCACGTCATCGATGCCCAATCCGACCGTTTCCAGAGCCCGTCGACCGGCCTTCCGCGCTCCTGGTGACCTGTGGAGTTCCATTCGTTCGCTTGGCGAGGCTGGATCATCAGCTCGACTACCAACCCACGGAAAGATCCAGCGGTCACGGGGTACACCGAACGCCTCTGCCCGGGCCGCCGATACGAGCAGGACCGCACCCGCCTGATCGACGCTGTTGTTGGCCATCATCGCCTTCGTATACGGGGCAGAGACCATTCGATTGTCAGCCGACGGAACGGTTATCGCGTCGGAATCCATGGGTGTTCGAGTCGCGGCGTGAGGATTTCCGACAGCCACGGCGTTGAAGCGGGACCATAGTTCGCCGACCCTCCTGCGGTGTCCGTCGATGGTTTCGCCGCGATGGTGCCGAATGGCCGTCTCCACAATCGGGTAAAAGACGCCAGGTTCGACCAGGCCGCGGGCTTCCTCATGAGACGTGGCCATCACCAGTGAGCCTTCGTATCGCTTTGCTGCCGGAATGCTCGTGTCAACGTCGCGTCGAACTTCAACGCCAGCCCGGCGGGCCCGTCGACGGGACCGGAAGGCCTCGCCACCGACCATGAGGGCGGCTTCTAGATCGCCGTCGGAGATGCGGTCGGCGAGATGGTCGAGCAGGCGTTGCGGAGAGGTGCCTGAAAGTCCTGTTAAAAGGGTGGTGGCCCTACCGGCCCCAATGGCAGTTGCCACCTGGCGCCCGGGGTCGGGGTAGCTCCAAAGACCGCCGACCACAGCGACCACGTCTACCTCGGTGACTGCTCCGACTTGACCGGCGTCGGTGGCAGCCGATCGACATGCGTCTGTCATGATCTCGATAGTGGTGCGGGCCACCGTCGGGTCGGCGACCCGGTCGGTCACTTGGGCAACACCGACGATCACCGGCGTGCGGGGATCCAGAGTCATTCTGCCATCTTCGTCGCGTCCAATAGCCGGAGAGGCACTGGCAGCCGGAAATCGGCCCAAGGGAATGTCTGACTGTGTTAGGCATTCCTTACACATAATGTCGTACACTGCCAATCCATGGATGAGACGCGGAGGCAGGCCGGACCGGTGCATTTGGTGACCGGCTGCGCGGGCTTCATCGGGTCCAAGTTGGTCGACCGGCTTCTCGCCTTGGGGCATCGGGTGGTGGGTGTCGACTGTCTGACGCCCACCTATGAACCTGAGGTGAAACTCGGAAACCTTGAGCGAGCTCTGGCACAACCCGGCTTCGGGTTCCGACCAGACGATTTGGTCATGGCCGACCTTGAGTCGCTTCTAGACGGGGTGGATGTCGTGTTCCACCTAGCCGGTCAGCCAGGCGTTCAGACATCCTGGGGTGCTGGCTTTGCCGACCACCTAGAACGCAATGTGATGGCCACCCAACGTCTACTGGAGGCCAGTTTGTCCACTGGCGTCAAGCGGGTATTAATGGCGTCCAGTTCGTCGGTATATGGCGCAGTGAAGGGAGCTACTCCGGAGGAAGCTCCGGTTAGGCCCCTAAGTCCATATGGACTGACCAAACTCTCTACCGAGCACCTAGCCGCCCTCTACGGAGCAAGAGGGCTGGACGTCGTCCCGTTGCGTTTCTTCACCGTATACGGCCCGCGGCAGCGACCCGATATGGCTTTCCACCGGATGATCAAAGCTGCTCTTGGTGGTCCCGCCTTCCCCCTTCGCGGTGACGGTAGCCAGAGACGGTCTTTTACCTTTGTGGATGACGTGGTCGACGCCGTAGTCCGCCTCGCAGATGCTCCCGGGATTGCTGGTTGCGTTTTGAACGTTGGGTCGTCGACGACCACCGCGCTTGTTGAAGTCCTGGATCTGGTTGAGCACCTAGTCGGCTGTCCAGTCCCTCTGGACTATCAGGGCCGTCCGCCCGGCGACCCGGATCTCACCCACGCCAGTGTGGAACGCCTGCGCGAAGTCATTGGCTGGGTCCCGACTACCAGCCTTGAAGACGGTCTTGCCGCCCAGGTCGACTATCAAAGGGCTCAGAATGGCTGGGAAGTGAGAACTTCTAGGATCCCTTCGGTGGTGTCGGGTAGTTTGTCTTCGTGACATATGAAACCCCCGAATACCACCCGGCGTTTGAGGAGTACTGCGAGACCATCTTCGAATTGGCCGAGGACGAAGTGGATGTCATCCAGGCCCGTATCGCTGAGCGCCTCGAAGTTTCCCGCCCGGCGGTGTCAGAGATGGTCCGTCGGATGGAGAAGGAAAGCCTCGTGGTTGTCGACGATGGCTTTATCTCGCTCACCGCTGCTGGCTTCCAGCTGGCGAAACAGGTTGTCCGTCGCCACCGCCTCGCCGAGTGCTTCCTGACGGAGATTCTCGGTCTTCCTTGGGCTGAGGCCCATCACGAGGCCGGCAAGTGGGAGCACATCATCTCTGGCCCGGTTGAGGACGCAATGATGCGGGTTCTTGACGATCCGACCACCTGCCCCCATGGCAATCCCATTCCTGGTGCCGGTTACAAGGCTCCAGAGCGTTCGGCGGTGTTGAGCGACCTGACCCCCGGGATCGAGTTCACCGTGGAGCGGATCCCCGAGGAGTTGGAGTTCCGCGAAGGACTGCTCGAGTTTCTTGAGGGAGCGGAGGTTAAGCCGGGGAACCGGGGTCGAGTGACAGCCAGTTCGCCGGATGGCACTACCACCATCGAGATTGCTGGCGAGTTCGTTGGTGTCGGCTCTTTCGCTTCAGCCCGGATCCTCGTTGCCCTGGACTGACGCCCGCCGGGCGGCGGTGAGCGCTGCGGCCATCAGGACGGCTGCCCAGCAGGCTGCCCACCAAATATCGGTGGTTGAGCCGCGGTGCAGGTCAGGCAGCAGCAGGGAGAACCATCGGTAGCCTGGCCATGAGGTCTCGGTGACGTCAACAGCAAGGGCTCGGCGTCCGGTTGACGCTTCAATAGCCACCCAGATCCAGCCGGCCGCGCCCACGCCAGCGGTTACCACCAGGGTTATTAGTAGGCGGCGGGCGCGATCGATGGCGATGGCGATGGTCACGACTACCAGCGGAAGGATGACGACCACCTGGCGTCCCGGCCACCACCAGCCATGCATGGTGAGTGCCACCCAGGTGGCGGTTGCCCAACCAGCGGCTAACGGCAGGGCCAGCAGCGACCACCCGTTGGGGCGACGAGACAGCAGAACGCCGAGAGCTGGGGCCAGTGCCAGCCAAGCTGGTGACCATGCGGCCAATCCGTAGGGCCGGTCGACCAGAAGGCCGACTAAGCGTCGGCTGCGCCCCCAATAGTCGGGGTTGAAACCGACTACCCCGAACTCGCCATCAACGAAGTGATCGCCTGCCGCATAGACGGTCCAGCCGCCATAGACGCGCAGGTGGAAAACGATGTAGAGGAGACCCATGGCCATTAGGGCCACGCTTCCACCGAAAAGTATGCGTTTTCGGTTGTCCCGCCAGAGCCGCCAGAGGGCTAGAGCAGCAACCGCGGCTGTCAATGGGACGTATTTGACCGATAACCACGGCAGGGCGGTTAGGGCCATTACGAGAGCAACCACCACTCGTATCCGTGGGGGTGAATTGCTCCCGCTTTGGAGGCCCGTGGCGGCGCCGACGGCGACCATAAGGGCAAGGGCGGCGGGCAGCTCCGGGTAGATCTGGCTGCCGTAAGCGGTAAGTGGGGGTGTAGCTGAAAGGGCACCTACCACCCAGCCTCCGGTCAAGACCGGAACCGAGAAGCGGCGGACAGCTACCCAGAGCGTGGTGGCGGCCAAGAGTCCGGCTATGACGGCAAGCGTGGCTCGGGCTGCCACCCACCCGCCGGCCCTCATGGGTAAGGCGAGGATGGCCGGAAGAAGAGGGTCGTGGGGGCTGATCCTCTGGCCATCCTCGTTGAGATCGATTGTCTGTGTGTTGAGTCCGACCTCGTGAAACGACAGGTAACGCTTCTCGGCTATCTCGTCAGACACGTCGAGGTCGAAGTCTTCGCCGAGGCTGATGGCGGTCATCAGGTACTGGGGTTCGTCGATACTGACTTGGGCGTTGTGGGTGGTTCGGGCCGGGATCCCGACGGCTGCGGTGGCCGCTGCGACAAGGGCAACAATCAGCGATACGCGACGCAGTATCGTCGTCTGTTGGGCATCCTCCATCGTCGGATTCACTATCTGGCGCGGGGTTCAGTCCAGTTGGTGGGCTCGACGGATCACGAGGAACCACGTAAGGAGGCCTGACAGGGCCACTAGGACCATGGCCAGCAGGCCAGCTTCGGCAACGAAGGCATCCTCAAATGACTGGAAGATCTTGGTGGTCAATGTCGGAAAGTCAAACGGCGCCACCAGCAGTGTGATGGGAAGTTCTTTCATGGTTGACAGCAGGACTAGGCCACCGCCGGCCAGCAGGCCGGGAGAAATGATCGGGGCGTCGACCGTGGCCAGTCGACGGAGCGGGCCGGCGCCAAGAACTCTTGCCGAATCGTGCAGACGGTCGGGCACAGCGGCCACTGCGACGTGGGCAGCGCCGAGTGCCTGGGCGCCGAAGCGGACTACGTAGGCGAAGACCAGAACGAAGATGGTGCCCCGAAGATGGTCGGCAGCCCAGCCACTTCGCAGGGTCCAAAAGAACATGGCCAAGGCGATGAGAAGTCCGGGCATGGCGAAAGTCGAGGTAATGATGTTGCCGGTGGTTGGGCCGACTCGGGACCGGTATCGGCCGATAAGCGCTGCGGTAGGAAGCACCGCGAGGACTGCCGCACCGGCTGCCACCACACTGATCCATACGGTGTTCCACGCCGGTCCGATGACGTCTGACGCGTTGATGACCAAGGGTCGGCCACCGGTGGCGTCGCGGATGAGGCCTGTGATTCCCCAGTCGGCCAGCGCGGCCGCGGGGGCCACGAGGGCCAGGCCAAGGGTGATGAAGACCAGCGCTAAGCCGCCGACGCGCCACCGGCCCAGGGGGACGGTCAGCGGACGGCTAGTGGTGCTGCGGGCTGGCCGCTGGCCGCTGCGGCGGCGGTTCCCGATCCGCTCCGCGGCTACCACGAGGGCGGCTAGGGCCAATAGGATGACTGATAGGGCGAACGAGGTGGGTTGGTCGGCGAGTCGGGTTGTCCAGATTGCCCGGGTCAGCGTGTCGTAGCGCATCAGTTGTACAGCACCGAAGTCACTGATCGTGTAAAGCGCGACTAGCAGGGCGCCCGCCGAAATGGCCGATGTTGTCTGGGGGAGGACGACACGACGGAAAGTGGTGAACCCCGAGTTACCGAGTATGCGGGCGCTTTCCTCCAGCGAACCGGGGAGATTTCGGAGACGGGCGGCCACTGGCAGGTAGACGTACGGGTAGGTAAACAGCGTTAGGGCTAGCCAGGCACCGAACAGGCCGCGGAGTTCGGGGGTTCGGTCGATTCCGATGGCTTGAAAGAGATCGTTGGCCAGACCGCCTGGGTTAAGGGTCCGGATGAAAGCTGCCGCGCCCACGAAAGTCGGGTACGCCAGCGGCAGGGGAAGGAGGATCCGCCAGAGCCGGCGGCCAGGAAGATCGGTTCGGGCTGTCAGCCAGGCCAACGTGGTACCGAGCACAGCAGTGCTTGCCGAGACGAGCGCGGCGAGAACCACGCTGCGCCGCAAGGGCTCCAGCGTTCGAGCCGAGCTGAGCAGGTCTATTGGGTCGCCGTCTCCGGTGATGGTCCGCCACACCAGGTACAGCGCCGGAAAAGCGAAGAGGATCCCGACGACAAGCGCCGCGGCCGTGACTGGCCGCGGCGCTTGCCTGTGGTTGAAGACCGTCCGCCTTTGCGGGGTCGCGATCCCGGAATCCGGGTCTTGGTTAGCCGGCGAGAATTCCACTCTCTCTGATTATGCGCTCAGTCTCCTCAAATCCACCACCCAAAGTGTCGAAGTCCACTGATCCGATCTCCAGTGCCGTAAGGGCCGGAAGGATCGGGTTCGGGGCCACACCAGCGCTGAGCGGGTATTCGAACGTCTTGTTCGTGAAGTAGGACTGCGCCTGAGGACTCAGGAGATAGGCGATCAATTCATTGGCAGCGTCGTAGTCCTCGGCCGTTTCCAACACGGTGGCCGCAGTGATGATTAGCAGCGAGCCGATGTCTGTGTGGCCAAAGTCGTGGTTCTCGGCGCGGTGCTTGTCCCCAGCCGCCGCAGCCTCTTGATACTGGTAGTAGTGGTTAACGAGGCCCATGTCGATCTCGCCCCGACCGGCGGCTTCCACAATCGCCCTGTTGTTCGGGTAGTACTCGGCGTCATTGTCGACCATGTCGTGTAGCCACTGGGTAGCTACCTCATCGCCGTGCTGGTCTCGGAACACAGTAAACCAGTCTTCGAAAGAGCCGTTGGTGGCAGGCAGGGCGACGCGTCCCCGATAGCGCTCGTCGGTCAAGTCGAAGACCGAGGTGGGAAGGTCAGCGTCGGTGACCATGTCGAGATTGCGGACCAGAACCCGCTTTCGGCCGGAAAAGCCGATCCATGCGCCACTGGATGCCCGGTTCTGAGGTTCGACTAGGTCAAGAACAGCGCCGTCGATGGTGCCGAGCAGGCCGAGGCCCTCGAGGAAGCCGACCGGCCCGGGCGAGCGGGACAGAAAGACGTCGGCTTCTGTTGCCTTACCCTCCTCGCCGATGAGAACTGCCAGATCTGTTGAGTTGCCCCAGCGAACCCGGATGTCGATGCCGCTCTCGCAGGCGAAGGCATCCAGTATGGGGCCGATCAGATATTCGGTCCGACCAGAGTAGATCGTGACCATTTTGCCGCGTCCATCTGCACAATCCACTTTGCCGTCGGTGTTGGAACCGCTTGACACGATGGCTGCAGCTTTTTCGGAGAGCGGATTTCCACCATCACTGCCACAAGCTGCTAACAGAGAGGCACCCAGGGTGAGGGTGAGGATGGTTGCGACGAAGCGGAACAATCGATGAGGGGTTCGACCGGTGGAGCAGTTAGTGGTTGTCATGGCGCCGGAGTGTAGCGACTGCTACACGAAATCCGTAAAGTAAACCTAACTACCGGTGACGGTTAGCAGGGCACTCGCACTAGAGAGCCGGAGAGGGAGAGACCGATTCTTGGTTCCGCATTTCATCGCAAGTCCGCGACCGGGTCCCTGACCATCCGCTGGCGCACAGCTGCGCTGGTCGGACTTTTAGCCCTTTTGGTTGCTGTCGCAGCGGTGGCCGCCACCATCGACATCGACGCGCTCGAGCGCGCTTGGAGCCGGGCGGTTGGTGATCCTTTTGGCGTCATCTGTGCCTGCGGCGCGTTCGGCCTTGCCTTCGTGGCCAGGGCTGCTGCCTGGCGGCGGGTTCTACCCGGGCTTTCGTTTGGTCAGGCATTGGCCGGAATCCACCTGGCCTTCGGGGCAAACCATGTCCTCCCGTTCCGCCTCGGGGAGCCGCTTCGGGTACTGAGTGTGACGCGTCGTACCTCCCTAGGCCTCGAAGCAGCCACCATCTCGACAGTGACCCTCCGTGCGGCTGACATCGTTACGGTCGTTGGTCTTGGATGGTTGATCGCGCCTCGGGCTTTCTCGCGTCTGGTGGGGGTCTGGGGCTGGATGCTGGTGGCAGCCGTTCTGGTGGTTGGTGTTGTGGCCTGGCAAATGCTTCGTCGTATGACGAGCCGCGACTTGACACAGGTCCGCCTACCGGGCCCGGCAGCTTTCAGCCTGACGGTCGTGGCCTGGCTGTTGGAGGCCATCCTCGTTTGGCAGTGTGCGAAGTGGGCGGGCATGACGCTCTCGCCGTTCGACGCGGTGCTGGTAACCACTGTCGCGGTCTCGGCCCAAGTGGCAGCCATTGCTCCGGGAGGATTCGGGACCTACGAGGCAGCCTCGGTGGCTGCCTACACCGTGTTGGGACACGGCGCCGATGACGCACTGGTGGCAGCACTGGCTGCCCACGCCTTAAAGACAGCCTGGTCGTTGGTCGTGGGTTCTTTCTCTCTTCGGTGGCCTCGACCGGGGATGCTGGGACGTCTTCGCCTGCCGGCCGACCGGCCACCGGTGCCTGACCCTGGGCCTCCCGTAGACGATCAGGCACCGGTTCTTCTTTTCATGCCCGCCCTTAACGAGGAAGAGGCAGTCGGGCGGTGCGTCACCCGCGCGCCCGCCGAAGTGTGCGGTCGACCTGTCGAGGTGCTGGTGATTGATGACGGCTCGACTGATAGGACAGCCGAGGTGGCCCGAGCGGCTGGTGCCACGGTGGAGTCGTTCCCAACCTGCCGTGGTTTGGGAGCCGGGGTTCGCCATGGCCTAGCTGCTGGAGTAGAGCGGGGCGCGGCGGCTATTGCGTTCTGTGATGCCGATGAGGAGTACCCGCCGGAGGAACTGGAGAATCTGGTTGCCCCTATTCTCGCCGGCGAAGCCGACTACGTGGCGGGCAGCCGCTTCGCAGGCACCATCGAACACATGCGGCCCCATCGGAGGTTTGGGAACGTTGTTCTGACCCGCCTTTTGTCTCTAGTGGCCCGCCGTCGCATATCCGACGGCCAGACCGGCTATCGAGCTTTCTCGCCCGCCGCGGCTCGGGCTGCTGAGGTGGTTCACGACTTCAACTACGCACAGGTCCTTACGCTCGACCTGTTGGCCAAGGGCTTCCGGTATCACGAGGTGCCGATTACGTATCGCTTCCGGACTACAGGTGACAGTTTTGTGAAATTGGGTCGCTACCTGCGCAAGGTTGTTCCTGCGGTGTACCGCGAACTCAACACAGTCTGATCAGCAGGGAGGTGCTAATCAATTGCGGTTTTTTCTTTAGTCCTCAACAACGAATTCCTCAAACTCGCCGAGCGCAGTTTTCCAGGCAAAGCGGTCAAAGGATCCGTCGGCATTGACGGCATCGGCGGCGGCGATTCCCATGCGAAGCACGTGGTGGATGTTGTCGGGTGTGTAGAGGCCTTGACGGCCCAAGACTACTAGACGGTCTAGCCCACTGAGCCAGGCATTTGTAGTGGTGAGATCGTCGGTATAGCCGGGACGGAGGATCGGGTATACGTGCGGCAGCCGTCGGGTCTCGGTGGCGACCAGACGGGGTTTTGGCAAGCCTTGTCTCACGAGCGATTCGGCCATCTGGACCCCGAGTTGATCGTCGGAGGCAGTCCATGTCTCGTCGCCAACCCAGCATGGCACCTCGCAGCACAGCACGGTGCTGCCTGCTGGATCGGCACCGTCTCGGTAGTTCTTTGGCTCCGATAGGCGACTGATCGGTGTATCGAGGGACGGGAGGTAGTGGGCGTCGAATTGGGTATATCTGTCCTGATCGCACACCAAGTAGACGAGCACCATCGCCCGGTGTTCGAGTCGCCCTATGGCCCGTTGAATCTCTTCTGGCGCCCTGGGTGATATCAGACCGACGAGACTAGAGATCGGAATTGTTGACAGGACCTGATGGGCATCGATCGTCAAGCCTTCGAGTTCGACCGTGGCGTTGGTCTTCGCGGCGACCGGTTTGCCTGTGGGTATGTGGACACCTCTTACTTCGGTGGATAAAAACAGGTCGACACCAGCCTCGATAGCCGAGTCGGCTAGGCGTTCGCAGATACGTCCGTAGCCGCCCGCTGGGTAGAGGAAGATCCGGCCCTGGGGTCGGGCGCCCCGAACCAGTTTGCGAAGGATGGCCAGCGGTGATCTGGCCGACACTCGGCGTCGGGCCAGAGCGGCGTCCAGTTCGTCGGCGTCAGTGCCCCAAAGCTTCTTGGCGTAGGGCTCGTAAAAGGCCCGACTGACAGTTGATCCGAGGCCGGACCGGAGGTGGGCGCCGAAGGTGTTGGCACGGGCTCGTCGCAGCGGTGAAGTAGCTGCGTCGAACGCCGCGCCGACGGCGAAACGCGGGCCGACACTTCGAAGCAAGTCCGCGGTTCGCAGTGGAAAGGCGACCCAGCGGCCGGCTAGACGGATGCGGCCGTTGCGGGTTCGGACCTGGAGTTCATCGCCGAGGAGGTCTCTCAGGTCGGCGAGAATGTCGGGATCAGTTGCCGGGTGGAGCCGGTGTGATCCAAGGTCCACCCGCTGGCCGGCGACGGTATGGCTGGCTGCCATCCCGCCGACCTTGTCGGAGCGTTCGATAAGTACGACTTTGTGTCCGGCAAATGCAAGTTGCCGGGCGGTAGCCAAGCCTGCTGGGCCCGCGCCGAGGATAACGATCGGAGCCTCCGTCGTCACAGGTACTCCGAGTTAGTGGCGATCAGCTGACGGCGAAAGCCGTGGTCGGCAGGCCATGAAAGGAGATTTGGACTCGCTCACCGCGTTCGGCCGGAGGGACTGGCCCGGTCCGGACCCTGAGCTTTGTACCGTCGTGGAGGCTAACGATGACCATCGCATCGTGGCCGTAGTACTCGATCAACTCGACCTCGCCGTGACCATGATCGCTGGTTGGGCGGAGTCGGAGATCCTCCGGTCGGAGTAGGACGTCAACATTTCCATGGTCGTCCCCGGTCACCGGGACTTCACCAAATGTGGTCCTGACCGAACCGTTGAGAGCGGTGCCGGGAAGCAAGTTGACCTCGCCGATGAACGAGGCAATCCAGCGATTGGCCGGTCGAGTGTAGAGGTCGACCGGGAGGGAAACTTGCTCGATCTGACCTTCATTCATCACTGCTATTCGGTCGCCGAGAATGAAGGCTTCTTCTTGGTCGTGGGTTACGAAAACGGCCGTCACCCCTAGGTCGACCAGGATGCGGTGCACCTCAGAGCGGACTTCGCTACGCAGCCCGGAGTCGAGATTGGAGAAGGGTTCATCAAGGAGTAGGACTTCGGGACGAGGGGCGAGTGCCCGGGCTAGGGCGACCCGCTGCTGTTGGCCGCCGGACAGGGTGGCTGGGTAACGGTCTCCGAAGTCGGAGAGACCGACGGCGTCTAGGACCTCGTCGACGCGACCGTTCTTTCGCTCCGATCGGGGGATGCCGTAAGCGACATTCCGAGAGACAGTCAGGTATGGGAATAGAGCCCAGTCCTGAAAAACCATTCCGATGCGGCGCTTGTCGGGCGGCACCCAGATGCTAGGGCCGACCACTGTTCGGTCGTCGACGAGCACTGAACCCTCGTAGGGCCGCTCTAGGCCAGCGAGTGTTCGCAGCAAGGTGGTCTTTCCACAGCCGCTGGGGCCGAGCAGAACGAGAATCTCACCAGGATCAACTACAAGGTCGACGCCATGTAGAACCATGGCACCTTCAAAACCGGCTTGGATGCCGTCGATACGAAGGCTCCGCGCCGATCTGGCGTCTTGGACTCCTGAGACCTCCGTGCCCGCTTCTTTCACGTAGAGAGGTTAACCGTCCGATTTCCGAGATGAAAAGGTTGCCATCCAAGATGGACTAGATACCCTTTCGAAAACTAGTAGGCAGCCCTAACAGACTGATATTGGAAAAACGCTCGGCTGTGACCGGGTTCCAACCAGTCGAACAGATCGGTTCCGAGGAGGGACACGTATGTCGAATGACCTGATCATGGGGGACCCGTCTAGGGTCCAGACCCGTCAGAAGAGGCGCGGCCTCGTCGCAGTCGTCATGGCCTTGGCCCTAGTCGCTGCGGCCTGCGGAGACGACGGTGCGGCGGTGCGCGAGATTGGATCAGGAAGTGGTTCCGGTTCGGGCAGCGCTTCGGGCTCCGGTTCGGGCAGCGCTTCGGGCTCCGGTTCGGGCAGCGCTTCGGGCTCCGCTTCGGGCAGCGCTTCGGGAAGTGGCTCCGGCTCCGCTTCGGCTAGCGCTTCGGGAAGTGGCTCCGGCTCCGCTTCGGCTAGCGCTTCGGGAAGTGGTTCGGGCAGTGCTTCGGGCAGCGCTTCGGGCAGC
>DEAU01000024.1:499-1576 GCA_002348705.1 Candidatus Neomicrothrix sp. UBA2974 | reverse complement strand
AGCGCTTCGGGCAGCGCTTCGGGCTCCGGCTCTGGTTCGGGAAGCGCCTCGGCTTCGGCACCCGCCTCGGCTGGTACTTCGGCCCAGTTAGATGGTTCCCACGGTGAAGACGATGGTTACACGTATGCGTCAGATGTGAGTAGCCACCGCATGATTCCGGCGGATGTCTGTGATGTGAACGCTTTGTTGCCCAAGGGTGAGGCGATTGATTGGGCGGCTGTCGAAGCCGTTTACCAAAACGGCGGCAACTCAGTGAAGTCAAATGGAGATGTCCGAACCCTGGCAGGCTTCGCTTCCGGGGAGGGTAAGAAGCACGGTGTCGACGAGCACTACGGCACTGCGACCCCTCTGGATGATTTCGTAATGTCGGCGATTCAAGGAACAGGAGAGTTCGCCGGGGAGAGCGACTCGGTTCGCCGTCAAGGCGTTCAAAAGGGGATTCAGAACCAGATCTTGGTTGCGTGGACAGTCCATGAGTTGCACGCGGCACTAGCCAAGGCTGACGACGGAAACTTCGATGCAGATTCGGGTGCTCCCCACAACTGGGACGAGGGCTGGGCGTTTTATTCCGGTGCCGAGCCGGGTTGTGCTGCCTACGTGACTGGCAACAAGCGAGGCAAGGACTTCAAGCGACTCTCCGATGATGGTGAGACCAGTGTTGCTAACGCAAACATCCTCGCTCACTTTATTGCTGGCCGGGATGCCTTAATGGCGGGTGATGCTGCCGGTGCTCATGCAGCGGCCGACGAGATCAAGCGCAATTTGGTTGTCATCTATTCCCAGGCGTCGCTGAAGTACGCCAAGAAGGTCGATAGTGATCTTGCTGATGGCGACCAGGAGGCAGCAAGAATCCATCAGGCTGAGGGCTACGCCTTTTGGCGGGTACTTGCTCCGATGGTCGCTGGAGCTGGGGCCGATACAGCCACCGTGGAAGCGTTCTACAGCCTCTCGGCACAGCCTGCGGCAGGAGGCTACGACCTGATCGCTGATGCCATCGCTCCAGCGCTTGAGGCATGGAATATCAGTGCTGGCTATTTGGGTTTCTATGGAGATGACGATGGTTACACGTATGCGTCA
>DEAU01000024.1:0-289 GCA_002348705.1 Candidatus Neomicrothrix sp. UBA2974 | reverse complement strand
GGCAGGAGGCTACGACCTGATCGCCAGGGCTATCGCCCCAGCGATGAGATCTCTTGTTGTCACGTATGAGGAATTAGGTGAGTACTAAGAGCCCAACAGAATAATTGAAGGGCCTTTGTCCGGTCCGCCGTCCTAATCCCTCAGGACGGCGGACCGGCTGGGATCTGGTCGGATCCCAATCCCACTGACCCTGGGCGAGGGTCGGTGGGTCGCCGGTGGTCTCGTGGTTCGGCGGTACCGCGAGGCCACCGGCCTATTCGCGTCGGACTACTAGCGGATCATTTGAGTC
>DEAU01000029.1 GCA_002348705.1 Candidatus Neomicrothrix sp. UBA2974 | reverse complement strand
CAACGCCGGCAACGACCACCACCGCAACGCCGACAACGACCACATCGGAGCCGGCATCTCCTGGGACCGGTGACGCCGACGGCGATGGTCTGTCAGAGATCGTCGAACAATCCCTGGGCACCGACCCGGACAGTCCTGACACCGACGGTGACGGGTTCACCGACAGCGAAGAAGTCAACGAACTCCGCTCCGATCCGCTCGACCCCAACGACCCGGACGGCGAAACGATCCGCCAGCCCCTCACCATCTCCGAAGAAGCCAGCGACGACGGTTCGTTCCCCTTGGGCGGGCTGATCGCCGCCCTAGCCGGACTAGCGGTAGCCGTCGGGCTGGCGTTGACCGCGGCCGGGCAGGCCCGGTGGGGGCGGATCACCCAGTTCTTCGCCGGGTCGATACTCGGCGTGCTCATCCTGGGTCGCAAACGCGACCGGTGCCGGCACTGCAATAAGCTCCTGACCGACAAGGAAGGCATCCTCGTCGACGAAGACGACAGCTACGAATGTGCCGACAACCCCGACGGCGACCACCACGAACTCAAACGACGCAGAGAATCGTGATGGCGGCCGCATGCGATGGTCCACCTGCCGGACCGGTACGCCCCGGTCCTCGACTGACCCGGCGCACTAGGCATCCAATGGCCAGAAACCCTGATGACCGTCGCCGCCTGTTCAGACGGATCTCGCTGCTTGTGGCCTGCATAGTCGCCGGCCTGGTTCTGATCGCCTACCTCGCCAGCCCAGAACAGGAAGAAACCGAGATCGCAGTTCGCTACGACCTCACCCTCGATGGGAAATCCTGGTCAACAGCCATTGACGAAGGAAACATCCGCGTCGAGTTGGGTCAGGATGCAGCGAAACTGCTCACGCTCTACTCGACCGGATCGGGAAACTTCGTCTCCGAACTCGACCTAGCAGGGAGCAACCCGTCCGTGTCGAACCAATTCGGCAACCTGCTCTGGCCACAGTGCACGAGAATCGCCACTGAGATCTTCATTGATGAAGATATTCCAGCGACGACTCGAGCCCAGATGAGAGACGCAACCATCGTGGTCTTCCTCTGGCTGAAGGAACTGACCGGCCTGGACATCGTTGTCACCAAGGGGTCGAGCGAACGAGGTCAAGAATCCTCGACAGCAGCGCATCGAATCTCCACGCCTGACGACAACACCATTGCCATCCACTGGGTCGACAAAACAAACACAGTGATGTCTCCGAAAGAACTCGCAGTCGCAACCATGTGGGCCACCCTCAAGCGTGGCCAACAGATCCCGCGAAGCACCAGAATCCGACTCTCGAGCACCGTCTTCGACACAATGCCCGATGATGCGATTGAAAGGTTGTCCAGGAAGATGGCAATCGCCCACGAACTCTCGCACGCCTTCGGAATCGGCCACTCCAACGACCCTGACAGCTACATGTACCCCATGCTCACCCCGAGTGCTTCGATCACTCCGGCAGATCGAGCGGCTCTGGCATTAGCTGGAAGCCGGGCGTGTTGACCGGGAGTCTATTTCCGCAGCCCCGGGGCCCAAAGACCGATTGATCGAGTAGCAGCTCAATTCTGATTGCTCTCAATTGTTCTTGACGGTCATCCCGCCGTCGACCATCAGCAGGTGTCCAGTGATGTAGCTCGACGCTGGCAAGGCGAGGTGGAGCACGCCATGGGCCACCTCCTCCGGATCGGCGTAGCGTCGGATCGGCACGCGGCGGCGGGCAAACTTCTGTCTGGCTTCCTCGGGGATCGGAGCCGTCATTCCCGTAGTAATCGGACCAGGGCCAACCGCGTTGACCGTGATACCGGTCTCGCCCAACTCCACCGCCAACGCCCGAGTGAGACCGACCACGCCGTGCTTAGCAGCCGTATAAGGCGAAGTGCCCGGCGAGCCTCCCACTCCCTCGGTGGACGACAAATTGACGATCCGGCCAGCCGCCGAAGACCGGAGGTGCGGCATGGCGGCCCGGATGGTCCGGGTCATGCCGGTGAGCATCACGTCCAGGGCCGCTGCCCAGGCTTCACCGTAGGCTGGGTCGTCGATGGTCGAACCGGCGGGAATGCCGGCGTTGTTAACCAGCACATCAAGGCCGCCCATGTGACCGGTGCACTCGGCAACCACCTGATCAACCGCTTCGGGGTCGGCCACGTCGAGAGTCCATGCCCGGGCAGCGCCTCCGCACTCGCCTATCTCGGCGACAACGGCCGCCGCCCGGTCGCCGTCAAGGTCGGTGACGGCCACCGTCGCGCCCTCATCGGCAAACAGATGGGCCGTTGAACGACCGATGCCGGAACCTGCGCCGGTTATCAACACCCGGTGGCCGTCCACCGAACGGCTGAAGCGGCTGAGGCGAGTCGCTCTTTCCATGGGTTGAGTCTCGCGTGACGATCTCTAATTAGCCCACGTTTGCCTGACAGACCGTCAGATCCGATGATGGTGCCATGACGACCCCCCCTCCCGGCTCGACCTTCCCAGAGGACGTCGCCGCCATCGACACGATGATGGGCACACGTGCCGGTCCAAACGCGAAATTCAACTACGAAAACCTGACCGGCATCAAGGACACCGATTCGAGGTCCATGAACTTCCCGGCCCAATACATGTTCAAGGACGTACCGTTCTCGGACCAGGCCCGAGATGCGACCGGTGAGGACCAGGACCCGCCACAGGGCGCGGAACTGTGCCTTCCGTTCATGGACCGCAACAACGTGCAAATGGCAATGATCGGTATTGGCCCTGGCAAGTCCGAAGCCCGCACAATGGTCGAAGAGCACCCCGACAGGTTCTTCCCCTGCCACGAACCCGACCCGAACGACGTCATGGGCTCAGTGCGCACCATCAGGCAACTACACCACGAGGCCGGCCTGAAGGCAGTGACCGCCTTCCCATGTGGTCGCAACCCACAGGTCCCGATCGACGACCCGAAGATGTACGCCATCTACACGGTGTGCTGCGAACTGGAGCTCCCGATCTTTTGTTGCGCGGGTGTCCCCGGGCCTCGGTTGCCGCTCGGCCCCCAGCGAGTCGAACTGATCGACCAAGTCATGTACGACTTCCCCGACCTGGTGTTCGTGACCCGACATGGCTGCGAACCATGGCAAGACCTGATGGTCAAACTGATGCTGAAGTGGCCAAACCTCTACTACTCGACCTCGGCCTTCGCCCCAAAGCACTACCCGAAGGCCATCATCGACTACGCCAACACCAGGGGCGCCGACAAGATCGTGTACGCGGGGTACTTCCCGATGGGCCTTTCGCTGGACCGGATCTTCTCCGAACTGCGGGACGTGCCATTCAATGCGGAGGTCTGGCCGAAGTTTCTTAGGGAGAACGCCATCCGAATCCTGAAGTTGAACGCCTAAGGCGCCCGTTGTCCGACGCCGTTCCAGACTGGGTCGAGTCACAACGGCTCTGGTTGCGACCGACGGTGGTGGGTCGGCTGGGCATTCACCCACCGTGGTGTGACCCGATTGGTGAGGTCGCCGTATCAATCGACCCAGGGTCGACCTTCGGCCATGGCGCCCACCCGACTACCACCTTGGCGCTGTCCGAGGTCGATCGTCTGGCTGGCCCTGATACATCTGTGCTGGACGTGGGTTGCGGATCAGGCGTATTGGCAGTCGCCGCAGCCCGTCTCGGTGCCGGCCCGGTCACAGGAATCGACATCGAGGAGGACGCAGTGGCCTGGACGTTGCACAACGCGGCTGTCAACAAGGTCGAGGTGCAGGCGTCGTCGACCCCCATCACCGGCATGACCGGCACGTGGGACCTGGTTCTCGCCAATGTGCTCCCGGTGGTCCACGAGAAGATAGGCCGCGACGTGGCCGCCCGAGTCGGCGGAACGCTGGTGGCCAGCGGTGTACCCGACGAGCACACCGACCGGGTGTCTGGCCACTATCGGCAGGCGGGCCTCACCGAGAGCCGTCGTATCTCCGAGGCCGGTTGGACGGCCCTCGTCTTCACACGCGAAGTAGGTAGCCCGGGCCGCTGAACGCCTCCTGGTGCCTAGGAGCGCGGACCAACTACACCGGAAGCCCGCATGTCGGCAATCCGCTCGGCTGAGAAGCCGAGTTCGTCGAGGACCTCGTCTGTGTGCTCGCCGACGGCGGGAGCCATGGTCGGCGTGGGCGGCAACTGGCCCTCCATGAAGACGGGCAGCGGGAGTTGCTCGGCACCGACGTCCTCGACCCCGTAGAACGGCAAACGATGAGAAAACTGCGGGTCGTCAGGGGCGTTGCGGGGCGTATTTACCGGTGCGATCGGGGTATTGACCTCGTTGGCGAAGTCAAGCCACTCCTGACAAGTCTTCGTGGCAAAGATGGCCTTCAATTCAACCTGCATCTCGACGTTGTGCCGGGCATGGTCGGCGTAGGTGGAGCCCGGCCATTTCTCGAACATGTCCATCCGGCCAACGCCCTCGCAGAAGTTCTTCCAGAAGGCCTGCTCGGATGCCATGAAGAGCACGTGGCCGTCGGAGGCCTCGTAGATCTGGTATCGGACGCCCTCCCACATACCCGCCAACCCGGGCTCTCGGCGCTCATAGTCGTCAGCCGGGTTGCCAGTAACGATGTCCTCGGGCCGGTCATAGGCCCGGTAGGTCTCGATTCGGTACCAGTCCATGTAGGCCGCTGCGTCAGACTGAGCGACCTCCAGCCACGTTCCCTCACCGGACTCCCGTGCCTTGATGACAGCAGCCAGGATTCCGAGAGCCCCGACCATCGGTCCGACGTTGATACCAATGTTGGGTAGTGCCGGGATGCGGGTGAAACCATCGTCGTCTACGACTGGATCAATGAGGCCAGCCCACGTGTCATAAGCAATGCCGTGGCTGGGCATGTCGCGGTAGGGCCCTGTGGCGCCGTAGCCCGAAATGGTGCAAAAGACGATATTTGGGTTGATCTGGATGAGGTCGTCAAAGCCAAGGCCAAGCTTGGCCAGCGAACCGGGCCGCATGGCCTCGACGACCACGTCCGCACCGCGCACCAACTCGCGGTAAACCTCGAGTCCGGCCTCCTGCTTGAGGTCCAGACAGATGCTTCGCTTGCCTCGATGGGTGTGCAGGTGGAGAAGCGAGCTTCCCTCGATGATCGGCCATGTCATCTGGCGGACATAGTCGCCAGCCGGCGGCTCGACCTTGACCACGTCGGCTCCCAGGTCGGCCAGGAAGGTTGCTACGAGGCCTGGACCGAGTAGCGAGCTCTCCACCACCTTGAGTCCAGCGAGAGGCCGGTTGGCGTCATTGCCCATATCGGAATGGTTCCTCCGCTGCGAGACGGTCGCTTGACGGCTTCCGTCCAAAAATCTGACGGTCCGTCAGATTATCCGGCAGGTGCAATAACCGTCACCCCGGCGGTCAACAGTCGGCGGTCCCTAGGCTTTCATCGTGCGAGATCCCGGTTACCTGCTCCACAGCATGGCTATGCAGCAACGGGACCTCCAGTCGGTGGGCCGTGAGACCCGACAGAGGGTCTGGGGCTTCGCCCGCCCCCATCGACGCCTGATCTTCGGCTTCCTGACCTGCGTGGTTGCCGGATCACTACTCGGCGTGGTCCCGCCGCTGCTGTTTCGCGAAATCATCGACGACGCCATACCGTCTGGGGACCGGGGCCACCTGACCGCACTCGGACTGCTGGTCGTCGGCGCTGCCCTCGCCCAAGCTGGTCTGGCGTTCGCACAGCGCTGGGCATCTGCCCGAGTCGGCGAGGGCCTCATCTTCGACCTCCGGGTCGCCCTGTTCGACCACGTCCAACGCCTCCCTCTGTCGTTCTTCACCCGCACCCAGACCGGTGCCCTAGTCAGCCGCCTCAACAACGACGTGGTCGGCGCCCAGCGGGCCCTAACCGACACACTGGGCACGGTCGTAGCCAATGGCATCACGGCCCTCACCACCTTGGCCACACTGCTTTTTCTCGAGTGGCGAATCACGCTGCTCGCTCTGGTTCTGGTACCGGCCTTCGTGCTGCCCGCCCGACGGGTGGGCCTCAAGGTGGCCAAGCTCACCAGAGAAGGCATGGACCTCAACGCCACGATGAATGCCACGATGACCGAACGGTTCAACGTGTCAGGCGCCCAACTGGCAAAGCTCTATGGTCGCCCCTCCGAGGAGACAACTGGGTTCGCCAACCGGGCGGGCCGGGTCCGCGACATTGGCATACGCAGTGCCCTTTTCAGCCAAGCGTTCATCATCTCGCTGACCACGCTCGGAGCCCTCGGCACCGCCGTCACCTACTGGGTGGGGGGCTCGCTGGCCATTAGCGGAACGATCACCATCGGCACCTTGGCCTCCATGGGCGTACTCGTCGCCCAGCTCTACGGTCCTCTAGTCCAGCTGACCAACGCCCGGGCAGATGTCATGTCGGCCTTCGTGTCGTTCGAGCGGGTTTTCGAGGTGGTCGATGCCCCAGACCCGCTAGCCGACGCACCCGACGCCGAAGAACTCGACAACGTCGACGGCCACCTGGCCTTTCGTGGCGTTTCATTCCGGTACCCGGGGCTGGACCAGGTATCGGTGCCGTCCCTCGAGGTGGAGGCCGCTCCGGGAAAGCCTGGAAGAAAAGTGCTGCACGACGTCGACGTGGAGGTCGCTCCCGGACGGATGCTCGCCGTCGTCGGCCCGTCGGGATCCGGCAAAAGCACTATGGCTTCGTTGATTCCCCGGCTCTACGACGTGACCGATGGTGCGATCGTTCTAGACGGCCGGGACGTCCGCACCCTGCGCCAGACCGGCCTGCGAGCCTGCATCGGGATCGTCACCCAAGACCCTCACCTGTTCCACGACACCGTAGGTGCCAACCTCCAATACGCCCGGCCCGAAGCCACTATGGCCGAGATGGATGAGGCCTGTCGGGCAGCTCGGATCCTGGACGTGATCCGGGCACTGCCCCAGGGCTACGAAACTGTGGTCGGTGAAAGAGGCCACCGGATGTCAGGGGGCGAAAAGCAGAGACTGGCCATCGCCCGCCTTCTCCTCAAGAACCCGACGGTGGTCGTTCTGGACGAGGCCACCAGCCATCTCGACACCGAGAACGAAGCCGAGGTCCAGTTGGCCCTGGCCACTGCTCTCAAAGGGCGCACCTCGGTGGTGATCGCCCACCGGCTCTCCACGATCGTCGACGCCGACGAGATCGTGGTACTGGACGACGGCCGGATCGTGGAACGGGGCCGCCATCCCGACCTGTTGGCTACCGGAGGCCTCTACGCCGACCTGTGGGCCGCTCTGGTTCGTGGCGAGACGGACGTCGAAGTCTGATCCGACCGGTTCAAGCGACATGGATCAGATCATCGAGTAGTGGCCCGGAATCGGGTCCCGGCGTGGACGAACGGTACCGTCCGGGACATGTCATCTTCTGCAGACTCTCCGATCGTCCTGCTCGCCGGGGCCCGCACCCCAATGGGCCGCTTCCAGGGCGGACTCTCGTCCCGAACGGCCACCGACCTCGGTGCCGTGGCAATCAGCGCGGCCATTGAGCGATCCGGCATCAAGCCCGAAGATGTCGACTTCGCCTACCTCGGCAACGTCGTAGCCGCGGGCACCGGACAGGTGCCTGCCCGCCGGGCCGCCGCCGAGGCCGGTATTCCCCTGACGGTTCCCAGCACGCTGCTCAATCGGGCCTGTCTGTCGGGTATGCATGCCATCCACCTGGCCTCGCAAATGATTCGACTCGGCGAAGCCAGTGCCGTGGTCGCCGGAGGCATGGAGTCGATGACCAACGCCCCCTATCTGCTCACCAAGGCCCGGGCCGGCTACCGCATCGGCGATGGCACCCTCGTCGACTCGATGATGTACGACGGCCTGACCTGCACGCTCGAGCACTGCGCCATGGGTGAAGCTACTGAGCGCTACGCCGCTGCCCTCGGCCTGGAACGTGGACCTCAAGATTCCTACGCTGCTACTTCCCACGAGCGGGCGGCGCGGGCCCAAAAGGATGGCCTCCTGGCTGAGGAAATCGTTCCCGTTTCCATTCCCCAACGGAAGGGGGAACCGGTCGTGGTGGTCGACGACGAGGGGATACGCCCCGACGCCGACTCCGACTCCATGAGTCGCCTCCCGGCTGCCTTCGTACCCGAGGGCAACATCACCGCAGGCAACGCCTCACAGATCTCCGATGGTGCGGCAGCCTGCGTCGTCACCACGCTGGATTACGCGGAGGCCATCGGCGTTACCCCGCTCGCCGAGGTGGTCTCCCATGGCCAGGTCGCCGGACCCGACGCCAGCCTCCTCCACCAACCGTCGAACGCCATCGCACTCGCTCTGGACAAAGCCGGCCTGTCAGTCGGCGATCTTGAACTCTTGGAGATCAACGAGGCTTTCGCCGCCGTGGCCCTCGCATCCATGGATGCCCTCGGAGTGCCCGACGACATAGTGAACGTGAACGGCGGAGCCATAGCCCTAGGTCACCCAATCGGCATGTCCGGCACCCGTGTCGCCCTCACTCTGGCCCATGAGTTGAAACGACGAGGCGGCGGAGTCGGCGCAGCCGGACTCTGCGGCGGTGGCGGCCAAGGTGAGGCGCTGGTGCTCCGGGTGGCCGCATGACCGAAATTCCGCACACCTCCGGCACACCGTCCGACGACTCTCCCGTGGTCCGCATCGCTCAAGGGGATTTGAGGGGACGCCATCGCCGTGGTGTCCAGCTTTTCGCTGGAATCCCCTATGCCGCTCCTCCAACGGGCCCTCGCCGGTTCAGGGCCCCGGAACCGGCTCAACCGTGGGATGGCATCCGTGACGCACGAAGGTTCGGCCCGGCGGCACCCCAACTCCCAGGCGAAGGCCTGACGAACCAGATCCCCGTCCCATGGGACGAGGACTGCCTAACCCTCAACGTGGTCACCCCATCGTGCGAACCATCCGAGTTGGACGGAGCCCTGCGCCCTGTCTACGTCTGGATCCACGGTGGTGCCTACAAGCATGGTCAGGGATCCACTCCGTGGTACGACGGCACGTCGTTTGCCGCCCGCGGAGACGTCGTGGTTGTAACCATCAACTACCGACTGGGGGCGCTCGGCTTCTGCAATCTGGGATCGCATCTGGGCGACGACTTCGCCACCTGTGGCATCAACGGCACCCTCGACCAGATCGCGGCCGTCAAGTGGGTTCGGGAAAACGTGGCAGCTTTCGGCGGTGACCCAGACCGCATCACCATCGGTGGAGAGTCAGCCGGGGCATTCAGCGTGTCGAACCTGCTGGCCATGCCGTCCACCCGAGGGCTCTTCCACCAGGCAATCGCCCAGAGCGGCGCGCTACACCACACCTTCGACCCCGTCGAGGGCAAGGCGATCGCTGGCGAGTTTCTCGCCGCCCTTGGACAGCCAACGGCCGACGAGCTGATGGCCGCGCACGTCGATGCAATCCTCGAGGCCCAGGAACAGGTCAGCGTGGCGCGAGGCCAGGGCACTGGCCGCAGCCAGGAGCCCTTCTACCCGGTCTGGGGGCACGACCTTCTACCCGATGACCCTCGGGACCTGGTAGCCGGCGGCCACGGCAGCGATGTCCCGCTGCTTACCGGCACGAACGAGGACGAACTATCCCTCTGGGGAGTCTCCGCTGTGGACTCTGCTGGCCTCGCCGATGTGGTGGGCCGCACCACCGGCGACCCGGAGGCCATGCTCGAGGTTTACCGCCAACGCCTAGGCGACGAGCGAACCGGCGAGGTGGCACCGGGCTGGCTGGCCTGCGCCATCGGCTCCGACAAGGTGTTCGGAATCCCTGCAATCCGCCATGCCGAGTACCGTCACGCCCACGACGCCGTTACCTGGATGTACCGGTTCTCCTGGGACTCACGGGCATTCGATGGTTTGTTCGGCGCCGCCCACGCCTTGGAGATCCCGTTCTCCTTCAACACCATCGACCGGCCTGGTGTCGACGTCTTCCTCGGTCCTGGCGACCGTCCCACCACGCTGGCTGAGACGATGCACGACGCCTGGATCTCCTTCATCCGCAATGGCGACCCGTCGACATCGACTCTCGGCGAATGGCCCCCCTACACGCCAGACGACCGGGCGGTCATGGAACTCGACGACGAATGCGTCCTGCTCCACGATCCGAGGCCCAACGAACGCCAGGCCTGGGAGGGAATCGTTCGGTGACCCACGGCACAGCCACTCCAAAGAGGGTGCTGGTCATGGGGGGCACACAGTTCAACGGGCTCGCCCTCGTCCACGAGTTGGTCCGACAAGGCAACGACGTCAGCATCGCCAACCGCGGTCAGACCGAGGCCCCGCTTCCCGGCAGCCTCCATCGCCTCTACGTCGACCGAACCGATCACGACGAAATGCGCCAGGTCCTGGGCGACCTGAAGTTCGACGCCGTCTACGACTTCAGCGCCTACCACCCCGACGACGTCAAACTCATGATGGAACTCTTCGAGGGCCGAACCAACCAGTACGTGTTCGCCAGTTCCACCGTGGTTTACGCGGCAACTGCCCATCTGCCGATCGTTGAGGACCACCCGGTCGAACGGGGTCCGTCACAAATCGAGTACGGAGCAAACAAACTGCGCTGCGAGGACGCCCTCTTGGCTGCCCACGCCGAGCGAGGCTTCCCGGCAACCATCGTCTACTTCTCCATGGTGTACGGCCCGCGTAACATCATTCCGGACCGAGAGCAGCGCATGTTCGCCCGCCTTGAAACCGGACGGCCGGTACTGGTCCCCGGAGACGGCACAACCTTGTCCCAGGTGGGCCACGTCGACGACCAGGCCCGAGCCCTTGCGGCGATCCTAAATTCCCCAGCCACAGTGGGTCGCAGGTACAACTTGACCGGAGAGGGCTTCCAGACCGACCTCGGGTACGTCCAGACCACTGCCGATCACATAGGCGTGGAGCCCGACGTGCGATTAATCCCGGCCGATGTGATGGATGCCATTTGGGACGGCGAAGTGGAGATCTCCGTGGACAGCGGATCTCAGCAGAACATCGACATCCGGACAAGCGACGAGGCCAGAAAGCGACAGCAGTCGGTCCGCCATCGGTTCAAGTTCGCCTCGGTGGTCCCCCGACTGGCACCGAACATTCACCGATGGAACCAAAGCGTGGTGTTCAGCATCGACGCCCTCAAGCAGGACACCGGCTGGGAGCCGCAACACGACTTGGCGTCGATGGTGGCCCAGACCCACGCCTGGCATGTTGAGACCGGCGGACGTGAATACGACTGGACCTACGAAGACCAGTTACTGGAGCTTTTCTAGACCCACGAAACCCTAGAACTGGTTACAGAACGAGTCCGTCTGGTTCTTCGTCCCGAGTAGGCCTTAAGACAATTCCTACACCGAGGGGAAGTGACAGGCCACGAAGTGGTCGTCTCCAACGGGCCGCATCTCCGGAACCTCGGCCACGCAGCGCTCGTTGGCCCGCGGACACCGGGTCCGAAACCGGCACCCCGATGGCGGGTCCAACGGCGACGGGATCTCGTCGCCAATCGCCGCGTCGGCCGGATCGACGGTGGGTGCCGGCTCGGGCGCTGAAGCCAGCAACACACGAGTGTAGGGGTGAGCCGGTCGCTCGTATATGGCATCTGCCCCACCGACCTCGCACAACTTCCCCAGGTACATGACGGCCACCCTGTCGCTCACATTGCGCACCACCGACAGGTCGTGGCTGATGAAGACCAGCGTCAAGCCGTAGCGCTCCTTCATGTCCTCGAGCAGGTTCAGGATCTGAGCCTGAACCGATACGTCGAGGGCCGAAACTGGCTCGTCGCAGATCAGGACCTCTGGTTCCATGACCACGGCCCGGGCAATGGAAATGCGCTGGCACTGTCCACCTGAGAACTGGTGGGCGCGCCGGGTGGCAGCCACTGACGGATCGATTCCGACCGCGTGGAGCACCTCGTCGACTCGGGCCGAGTAGTCCTCCGTCCTATCCCAGATAGTCAACCCCTCGCCGACGATGTCGTAGACCGATCGTCGCGGATTCAGCGAGGAGATCGGATCCTGAAAAATCATCTGCATCCTCGGTCGGACGTCACGCAACGCCTTGCCTCGTAGCGACACCATGTCCAGTTCCGACGCCGTACTAGGAGCCATCAGCACGCGACCGCTGGTTGGTGGCGGCAACTGCACGATGGCCCTGGCCGTCGTCGACTTCCCACAACCCGATTCACCAACCACACCCAGGGTCTCCCCCCGGACCACATCGAGGCTGACGTCGCTCACTGCATGCACCACCCGGCCACCGCCAGCCGGGAACTCCTGAACCAGGTTCTCGACCCTCAGGACAACGTCGCCATTCGATCGGTCCCGAAGATGAGCGATTCCTCCTCCAGCCATCAGGACTCCTTCGAGCTGCCGAACGGAACCATGGAAAGGCCAGTCGGGGTGGTCCCTGCAGCCTGATTGTCCGCCCGAGCGGCCGCCCCTTCGGTCGTTCCCACCGGGGCGAAGCAGGCCGAGAAGTGTCCTTGCCCGTGCTCGATCAGCGGGGGGGCTTCGCGCAGACAGGCATCTGTGCACGAACGACAACGCGGTGCAAACGGGCAGGTTCCGCGTAACTCGGTGTGGGTGGGTGGCCGACCGGGAATGGGAACCAGACGGGTGTGGGAAGGAGTGTCGATGCGGGGGATGGTCTCCAGCAGGGCCTCGGTATACGGGTGACGCATCCGGTCGAAAAGGGTGGCAGTGTCGGCCTGCTCCATGGTCCTACCGCCGTACAAGACCATCACCTCATCAGCCCGTCCACGCACGACACCTAGGTCATGGGTAATGAGGACCATCGACATGTCGCGGTCACGCCGCAGGTCGTCCAGAAGATCAAGGATGTGTTTCTGAACAGTCACGTCGAGTGCGGTAGTGGGCTCGTCAGCTATAAGCAGCCGAGGACCACAAGCTAGGGCCATGGCGATGACCACCCGCTGTCGCAACCCCCCGGACAGTTCATGGGGGTACTGGCGGAGACGTTTGGCCGGGTCGGGTATTCCTACCTGCTCCAACAACTCCAGGGCCCCGGCCGAGGCCGCTCGGTGGGATCGACCTAGGTGTACCCGCAGGCACTCGGCGATCTGCTCTCCGATCCGCTTCACCGGGTTCAACGAAGTCATCGGGTCCTGGAAGACCATTGTCAGTTCAACACCCCAGAAGTGTCGCTCCCGAGCGGCAGCTAGGGCCTGAACGTCCCGTCCGGCGAAGGTGATGGTCCCAGCCACCTCGGCATATGACGGCAGGAGGTTCATGATGGCCTTGGCGGTCACCGACTTGCCAGAACCTGATTCGCCCACAATGCCCAAGGTGCGACCCTCGGCAAGATCAAACGAGACCCCATCTACAGCCCGCACTGGGCCGTCGTCCGTGCGGAAGGTGACCCCGAGGTCACGCACAGAGAGAAGTGGTTCGACGCTCATCGCTCGAAGGCCAAATCGCGGACGTCCATGTACCAACGCAGGCGGTCTCCCGCGTAATTGAGCGCCAGCACAGTCAAAAACATGGCTCCAATGGGAAACATGGCCACCCACGGTCCCTCCCGCAGGGTCCGAGGAGCGGACCCCATCACGATGAGTTTCCCCCACGAGAAGCCGTCAGCCACACTGAGACCTAGAAAAGCGAGACCACCCTCGGCCACCACAGTGATGGCCATGCCCAGTAGAGCCAGACCACTCAAGGGCACGAACACGTTAGGGAGTAGGTCCCGCAGGATGATCCGGCCGTGCCCAGCCCCCAGCAGGCGGGCTGCCTGCACGAACTCGCGCTCGGCATACAACAAAGTGGACGCCCGAGCCAGGCGACCTACTGGGGCGATGGCCAGCACCCCCAGGGTGACCGATACGACGGTGAGACTGCTGCCAAGGGCGGCTATCAACAGCAGGGCGAGAACCAAGCCGGGGAAGGCCAGCATTGCGAACATAAGGAAGGAAGCGATCCGGTCGGCGATGCCGCGGTAGTAGCCGGCGAGGATCCCCAATGTCCCGCCGAACACGATGCCCATGACGATGGCCACGAAGCCCACGACCAACGAGATCCGAGCACCCCAGAGCGTTCGGGAGAACACGTCGCGACCATTGCCGTCGGTACCAAACCAGGCATCGCCTCCCGGCGGGTCCAGACGACCACCGAAACCGGTCTGGTTGGGGTCAGCGAGAGGCAACCAGGGGGCGGCTATGGCGGCCAACACAACTATGCCCATCCAGCCCACCGACAGCCAGAAAAACGTTCCGAGACGCCGGCCTCGGCTGTCGTCGAAAACCACGGCTGTCGGAAAAGCCGCCTCGCTAGGAACGTGACTACCTGCGTCCTGAGACAGAGCGTGCTCGAACTGGTCGGGAGGCAACTCGTCAGTCATCGGCGCGCACCCGAGGGTCGATGAACGAGTAGAGGAGGTCCACAACGAAGTTGACGAGCACGAAGCCACTGGCGATCACAACTACTGATCCCAACACGATCGGGAAGTCGTCGCGGATGACCGCCTCGACCACAGTCCTCCCCAGTCCGGGAATGGAGAAGATCTGCTCGACGACTAGCGCTCCACCAATCATCCCCGCCGTAGAGAGGCCGAACACAGTGACCATGGAGAACAGCGATGGTCGCAGCACATGCCGGAACATGATCCACCGGTCGCTCATCCCCTTGGCCCGTGCCATGACCACGTAGTCCTCCTGCAGAGTTGTCAGCAGGTCGGTGCGGAGCAGCCGCTGATAGATGGCAGCCACCGGAAGCCCGAGGGTCAGGCCGGGCAGCACGAGAGACCGGAGGCGCGACAAGATGTCGGAATCGTCATAGCGACTGGTGAAGACCTGCCAACGCACCACAAACAGGTAGAACAGGATCACCCCAAGGGCAAAGTTGGGGATGGCCAATAAGCCGAAAGAACCGACCGTGGAGGCCCTGTCGAAGGGCCTGTGGGCCCGGTAGGCCGACGCCACGGCCCACGGCACGGCGATCCCCACCGCCATGGCCTGAGCCACCCCCATGAGCAGCAGCGACTTGGGCAATTTCTCGCCGATCACCTCGCGCACAGGCATCTCGTTCTTGAACGAGGTGCCGAAGTCGCCCCGCACGATGTCGGCAAGCCAGTAGCCATAGCGCACCGGCAAGGACCGGTCCAGATGGTGTTCGCGCCTGGCCTCTGCAATGACCTCGCAATCTCCGCGGCCTCCAGCCGTCTGACCTGATACGTCGTCGACCAGGCCGGCCTCAACGGCATCGCAGTCCACCGAAGAAATGAACCCCACCACGTTGAAGAGTGGGTCTCCCAGCACGTTCATGGCGCTGAAAGCCAGCGCCGTGACGGCCAGTAGTACAGCGACAAGCGACGCGAACCGACGCGCCACGTAACCAAGCATCAATACTGCTGCTGCCAGTTAGTGGCGCGTCGGTCCTCGTCGCTTGCCGCCTCTACGATCAGTCGTCCAACCAGAGCTGATAAATGTGGTGCCAGCCGTTGACCGTGCAAGGTAGCGGCACCCCGTCCGGTGACGTTGCCCCGCAGAGGTTCTTCACCGTTGGCTGGAAGGCGTTGGACCACATGGTGTGGTTGAACACGATGTACGTGTAGTCGTCGCGGATCTTGGCGTTTATCTGTCGCCATAGATCCCGACGCTCCTCCTGGTCAGTGGAGGCCCGCTGGGCATACAGAAGCTCATCCCGTGCTGGGTCGCAGAAGCGCGGCCAGTTCAGGGCGAGACCGCCGATGGCATCGCAGTTGATCCACGTCACATCGTTGTCCGGATCTGGGCTACCCATCTGACGCCAGGTGACGAAGTCCCAGAGGCCGAACGCAACCTGAGTGATGTGGTCGTCCTGAAGGAGCATGTCCTTGTTGATGTTGAAGTGATCACTCCAGCCATCCGTGAGGATGTCGTACACACGATCCTGAATGACCGAGGGCCCGGAGTACTGGAACTCCATGTTGATTCGGCCGTCGCTGCAATAGTCAGGCTTCTCAGCGCATAGCTCTGCCACCAGAGGAGTGGCGAGGTCTGGAGAGTCGGCCTCTTGGACGAGATCCGGGTTGTGGTAAGGCGACTCCGGTGTGAAGAACGAGTCGGCCGCCCGCGACACTCCCTGACCGATGAAGTCGAGGTAGGCCTGACGGGCCGTTGCATAGGTCAAGGCCTTACGGGCACGAATGTCGTCGAACGGTGGATGTGACGTGTTCATCATCCCGAACGACTCCTCTCCATCGTCCCACTCGTAGCGCACCAAGTCGTCTCCAGCATCCCGTTGGATCAAGATGGCGTCCTGGCTGGAGGTCCCCGAGCCCTCTAGGTCACCCACCACGAGGGCATCAGCGGCAATTGCCGAGTCGGTGTAGATGTAGAACTCGACGGCATCCAGATAGACGTCGCCCCGCCACCACGAATCGTTGCGGACAAAGCGGGTCATCTGATCCTGGGTCCGACTGTCGATCCTGAACGGTCCAGTCCCCACCGGAGCCTGGTTGAGCGTCGGGTCCTCCATGGCTGCCCTGACCCAGGTTGGCGACACCAAGTAGCCCAACTGTCCAGTGAGCCAGCGTGCAACGTCTGAAGACGGCCGGCGCATGTAGAAGCGGGCCGTGAGTTCGTCGATTGCCTCGACTGGCTCGAATGCCGCGGTATCGGGATCGTCAGCAGCCAGTGTGGGTGCGGTTGCAAGGGAGATGAGTGGGTCCGCCAACTGGCGCTCAACGCCGAGGACGATGGCCTCAGAAGTCACCGGTGTGCCGTCGTGGAAAGTAATCCCCGGCCGGAGTTTCACATCCCAGGCCATCAGGTCGTCCGAGACCGGTGTGAACGACTCGGCCAGATAGGGCACGGCCCGCTCCAGCGAGGCGTCCCAGGTGGCCAACGGCTCGAACACCGCCCGGGCCATCATCGTGGCCGAAACGGCGAACCGGTTGACCGTCGGGTTCAAGCCGTCGGTCTCGGCCTCGAGGCTAAGGCGCAGAGTCCCGCCGAACTTGGGCTGCGGAGCCGGTTCGACCAGATTGCCCTCGCCGAGGCTGGATCCGCCTGGGGCGTACT
>DEAU01000025.1:30920-35026 GCA_002348705.1 Candidatus Neomicrothrix sp. UBA2974 | reverse complement strand
TCGACCACCGCGATCCCGACGACGCAGGCACCCGCCACGACGGTCGACGACGGAAGCGGTTCAGGTTCGGGCTCGACCAGCACCGTCGTCACGACCACCACCGAAGACGACGAGGGCACGGTGGCGGCACCACTTAGCAGAGGCACCGACGATGACGACGGCGGGCTACCGGTCGGGGGGCCTATAACGATCTTCGCCGCACTTGCCGCCCTCGCTGCCGCCGCTTACTTCGGTTGGATCGCATCGCTCGGCAGGTTCTTGGCCGGCTCAGCCTTTGGCCTGTTCATGATCGCTCTTTGGCGCCGCCGCAGGGTCCCCACCCCGCCCCGGCAGGTCCGGGTTCAGCGCTTTGACGACGGCGACATCGAGGTCACATGGAGCCAGCCGCGAAGGCCCAAGAAACTTGACCGGTACAGCATCGAAGGCTTCAAGGACGGACGGTGGCTGCTGTTGCACGAACACATGAGCACGACCACCCACGCCAGGTATCCCCGCAGCGCTCAGCCCGTAGTGACCCAATGGCGGGTCACTGCAATTAACCGTCACGGCACCAGCAGTCCGTCCGGAGAAGTCGAGGTCAAAGTGAATGACGGTCAAGCCTCCGGACAGGACCCGGGGCGCGAAGAAGGGGAGGCTTAGTCTGATGTGGTCAACAGGCGGGAGAGCCTTTCGTCAATGCGCCAGTCAGGCACTTGCAGCGGGACTCTTGGGCCTGCTCGGCGTCCTGGCGGTCCTGTTGTTCGCTACGCCCGCCTGGGCTGCAGACGGCGACCTGGACACGACCTTTTCCGGCGACGGATGGAGGAAACAGAACCGGACGGCTAAAAACGACGAGGCCCGCAGCCTGGCCTTCCGGTCCGACGGCTCGGTCGTGGTTGCCGGCTGGGACGACAACAACCACTCTTCGGCCGCCGCGTTGCGGATGGTGACCATCGCCTTCACCGCCGCCGGCGGCGGCGACGGCCCGTTCTCCAGTTCACACAGCCCCAAGACCGACCGTGAGTTCTGGAGCCCCTTGACCGACTCGGCTGAGGAGGTCCTGCTGCTCTCTGACGGCCGCTACGCCTTCGTCGGCTACGCCGGGACGCACGCCACCAACGCCAACAAAGACTACGACTGCGTCGTGATGGTGCGCGGAACCAACGCGTTCCGGGACAACTCCTTCGCCGGAAACGGGAAGAAGTTCATCGAGTTCAGCGCTGCCAACAACGAAAAGTGCTACGCGGGTGCGCTCCAGTCCGACGACAAGATCCTCGTTGGCGGCTGGGTGTACACGTCGGGTGCGAACGGCTGGGACCTGGCACTGGCCAGGGTGAACTCGTCGGACGGCACGCTGGACACGAGCTTCGGTTCCAGCGGCAAGGTGATATACAACGCCGGCGGCGGCGGCGAGCTCATCACCGCCATCGACGTCCAGGACGACGGCAAGATCCTCGTGGCCGGCACCACGAACTCTGCCGGGACCAACGACTTCTTCGTCGCCCGCTACACGTCGGCCGGCGCACTGGACACGAGCTTCAGCGGCGACGGCATCCACATCTTCGACATGGGGGCTGTCGACTACCTGCACGGCATGGACCTGCAGTCCGACGGGAAGATCGTCGTCGGCGGATACTCCGGCAACGACTGGGCGATAGCCCGCCTGACGACCGCCGGGGCCATGGACACCTCGTTCGGTGGCGGCGACGGCATTACCGTCACCAACTTCGGCGGCACCGAAGAGGCGTCCGAGGTGATCGTCGCGTCCGACGGCAAGATCCTGCTCGGCGGATACACCAACGCTGCCGGGAACCAGGACTTCGCGTTGGCTCGCTACACGTCGGCCGGCGTCCTCGACACCAGTTTCGGGGGTGGCGACGGCGTCACGACCCATGACTTCGGCGGAATCGACAAGGCCCGGGCCATGGGGATCGCCGCCAACGGCAACGTCCTGCTGGTCGGCTCCACGAAGTCCGGTAGCGACACGGACTGGGGCCTCGTCCAGTTCGTGTCGTCGACCCAGGTGGGAACGCCGGGCTTCACCGTGTCCGAGACGTCACGAACGGTGTCCGAGACCGGGTCCACCCAGACGTTCACCGTCGTGTTGACCGGGCAGCCGTCCTCGGACGTGGTCCTCGACGTGGCGAGCAGCGACACCGGCGAAGCGACCGTGTCGGCCTCGTCGTTGACGTTCACGTCCGGAAACTGGGACACCGCCCAGACGGTCACCGTGACCGGCGTCGCGGACTACGCCGACGACGGAGACCAGACGTCGACGGTCACCGTCTCGGTCGACGACGGCAGCTCGGACGACGACTACGACTCGCTGGCCGACCAGACCGTGTCGGTGACGACCACCGACATCGACGCCGCGCCGGACATGACGGTCACCCAGACCGGAGGGTCGACGTCGGTCAACGAGGCCTTGTCGGGCAACACCGACACGTTCACCGTGGTCCTGACCATGCAGCCCTCGCCCAGCAACAACGTCGTGGTGAACGTCACGTCGGCTGATACCGGCGAAGCGACCGTGTCGATCTCGTCGCTCACGTTCACTAGCTCGAACTGGGACACCCCACAGACCGTCACGGTCACCGGGGTCGACGAGGACCTCGACGACGGAGACCAGACGGTGACGGTCACCATGACGGTCGACGACGCATCGAGCTACGACCCGTATGACTCGGTGTCGAACGAAACCGTGTCGGTGACCGTCGTCGACGACGACACTGCCGGATTCACCCTGTCGGGCACCACAGCGTCGGTGTCCGAGACCGGTTCGACGGCGACGTTCACCGTGGTCCTGGACTCCGAACCGACCGGAGACGTCGTGTTCGGCATCTCGTCAGCAGACACCGGCGAGGCCACCGTCTCGGCGGCGGCGCTCACGTTCACTAGCTCGGACTGGGACACGCCGCAGACCGTCACTGTCACCGGCATCGACGACACGGCGACCGACGGCAACCAGACGACCGACGTCACCGTGACGGTCAACGACTCTTCGACCGCCGACAGCGCATACGACGCCTTGGCCGATCAGACCGTCGTCGTCACCACGGCCGACGACGACTCGCCGGGCTTCACCGTCGCCGCATCGGGGGGTTCGACCACCGTCTCCGAAGCCGGGTCGACGGACACGTTCACCGTGGTGCTGAACGCCCAACCGACGTCGGATGTCGTGTTCAACGTGTCGAGTGGCGACACCGGCGAGGCGACCGTGTCGACCTCGTCGCTAACGTTCACGTCCAGCAACTGGAACACGACCCAGACGGTCACGGTCACCGGCATCGACGACACGGCCAACGACGGCGACCAGACCACGACGATCACCGTGTCGGTCAACGACGGAAGCTCGGACGACGCCTACGACAGCCTCTCCGACGAGACCCTTTCGGCGACCACCACCGACGACGATTCGCCGGGGATCACCCTGTCCAAGACCTCGACGTCGGTGTCCGAGACTGGAACGTCGGACACGTTCACCGTCGTGCTCAACGTCGCCCCGTCGTCCAACGTGGTCGTCAACGTCACCGCCTCGGACTCCGGCGAGGCCTCGGTCAGCCCGTCGGCCCTGACGTTCACCTCTAGCAACTGGAACACCGCCCAGACCGTCACGGTCACCGGCATCGATGATCCGGACGACGACGGCAGCCAGGCCTCGACGGTCACCCTGTCGGTCGACGACGCCACTTCTGACGACGACTATGACGTGGTCAGCGACAGTTCAGTCTCGGTTTTGACTGACGACGACGACGTTCCGTTGGCCCCGACGACGACTTCTCCGGCTCCGACGACGTCCATCCTGTCGTTGGGAACCGTCAGCATCTCGGCCATCCCTTCGTGTTCGGCGGTGACGTTGCACTGGGGTGTCGGCACCACATCGGGGTTGCAGTCGTTCTCGCTTGCTTCCAAGGCCCCCGGCGGCGGCTGGATCACCCACAGCACACACCTCCCGGCGGCGCGGTCGTTCGCCATCGGGAGCTTGGCCAACGGACCGCATAGCTTCCAGATTCTCGCCGTCTACGACGACGGAAGTTCGAAGGCCTCAAACGTCGGAGACGTCAACATTTCGGACTGCCCGGTCATTCTCCTACCGCCGCCAGCCACGACGACCACGGCACCGCCGA
>DEAU01000025.1:0-30585 GCA_002348705.1 Candidatus Neomicrothrix sp. UBA2974 | reverse complement strand
GCACCGCCGACCACGACGACCACGCCAGCGACCACCACGACGACCACGCCAGCGACCACCACGACCACCACGCCAGCGACCACCACGACCACCACGGCACCGCCGACCACGACGACCACGCCAGCGACCACCACGACGGTTATTCCGACTACGACGGTTGCACCGACCACCGTGCCGCCGGCGACGACTACTGCAGCACCACCGGTTACTACGACGACTGCGGCACCGTCGACCACGACGACGACGCCAGCTACGACGACAATTAACTCAACTCCCACTACGACGACAACGTCTAGCTCGGGAGGCGCGGCTGTAACTACAACTCAACCTCCCTCTACCACCACCTCAACACCAGTTGGGCAAGACGACGGCGAAATCGGCAGCGTCAGTGCGGCTCTCAGTTCTGCGAAGGACAGCGGTCAAGGTGATGGAGGCCTAGATCTGGTCAACCCGACCTCCGCGGTGATTTCCGCTGGACTCCTAGCCGCCTTGGGCGCCGGGCTCGGCTGGTGGAAACCGCTTGGACGGTTCCTCGCAGGCACTGCGCTAGCTGCCTTCCTATTGGGTTTCTGGCGTCGTCGAAAGGTGCCCGGTCCACCGCGCGACGTCTCGGTGACCTCAGACGCGGCGGTGGACCGTTTCACCTGGGTCAGGCCGGCACGGGGCAAGGATCCCGACCGTTACAGCATCGAGGGGTTGGTTGGCCAATCATGGATACTGGTCCACGACCACCTCAGCACCGTTACCCACGCTGAACACCCAGTTTCCAACTTCCCGGCTGTTACGAGGTGGCGCATTACCGCCTCCAACGAATACGGCACAGGCAAACCTTCGGTAGAGGTCGACGTGGCGAGTGTGCTTCAATCGACGTCCAACGGAGGCGGGCCACCCAGTGGTCATGGGAACCAGGGGGGTGAGGGTGACTAGGCGAATTTCAATTGCGTCTTTGTTGGTGCCTTTCGTACTCGCGCTTTCGCTCATTTCGGTCGATTCCGCCACCGCGCTTCAGACCACCTACTCGACGAGGACCGTCGGAGCTGACCGTTACGCCACGTCCGCTCTGACGGCGCTCGACGCCTACCCGTCCGGTGCACCGTCGGCGGTCATCGTGAGCGGGGCCGAAGCCAACTGGCCCGACGGGCTTCCGGCAGCTTCGTTGGCCGGGGTCATCGGTGGTCCGGTGCTGCTGACCGACCCCAACCAACTCACGGCGTCGACCGGTCTGGTGCTCGGACAGATCGTTTCCACACTGTCCCCTGACTCGCCCACCGTCTACATCGTCGGCGGCACGGCCGCCGTGTCGGCAGAGGTGGAGCAGGCGATCGTCGACCTGGGCTATACGGTCGACCGGGTAGCCGGCGACGACCGGTACGCGACGGCCGTGGCCGTGGCTCGCAAGGTCGCTTCTCTGGGCACCTATGGGAGCTTCGACGGCGGGAAGATGGTGTTCCTGGCGTCGGGCAAGAACTTCCCCGACGCACTCGCCGTGGGTCCCATCGCCCACTCCAACGTCAACCCGGTCCTGCTTGTTGGCGACACGATGTCGACCGGAGTCACCGACCTGCTGGACGACGATGTGATCGACATCCAACAGGTCGTCGTCCTCGGCGGCACCGCGGCGGTTCCGGCAGCCCACGTCACGACTGTCCAAGGGATCTCCAACACGGTTAGCAGTACGACTTCGGCAATCGAGGTGACGAGAATCGGCGGCGTCGACCGCTACGACACCGCTGTCGAAATCGCCAAGTGGGTGGAAAAGTCGACCGTGCTCGACGGGCTCGGCTGGACCGTCGACAACGTCATCCTCGTCTCAGGAGTCACCCACCACGACGCCATGGTGTCGGCAGCGCTGGGTTCGGTCGGCCATGCATCGGAATCCGACGGCTACCCGGAGGTCGGACCCCAGAACACCGTCGTCCTGCTCCAGGACTCCGGGAACTGGCTGAACTCCACCACGTCGAACTACCTGGCGACCAAGGGGTCGCACCTCGAATCGGTTCGCGCCGTCGGCACGAACGTCAGCATCTCCGACGCAGCCCTGGCCGACGCCAAGACCCAGATCACCCAGTCGGCGGTCACGGTGACCGCAACCCCGGGCCTCGGTGTGTCCTCGGTGATCTTCAACTTCTCCCAGAAGATTGCCTGCACGTCGTCCACCTCGGGCGCTGACGGCGCCGGTGGGGGACTGAAGGCCAACTACAAGCTCAACAACACGGCGCTTTCGGGCCACTACATCACGTGTGCGACCAGCGGCCTGTCGACGACCCTCTACCTGGGCTCGGCGTTGGCCGCCAACGACGTGGTCAGCGTCGAACCATTGACGTCGACTGGCGTTGCTGACGCCGACGGAGACGGAGTGTCGACGGTCCAGACCGCACGGTCGTCGTTCACCGTCGAAGGAGCCAAGCCCACCGGCGGCGTCGCCTACATCGACTCCAAGAACGCCTACATCACCTTCGATCGGGCCGTCGTGCCGGCAACCAGCGACTTCGTGATCACCGACGCCGACGGCAACACGAACGCCGTGTCGTCGGTGACTGCCAACCTTGACAACAAGGGATGGGCTTTGCTGACCGCGGACAACATCACCGCCGACGACATCATCAAGGTCAACACACACGCCACGGTCGTCGGGACCGTCTACCCGACCTGGGACAAGTCCGAGGCGTCGATCGCCTCGGCGGCGATCACCCTGTCGACGTACACGACGGCGGCGGCGAACGTCACCGCTGGAACCGGCGACTTCAAAGTCACCACCAAGGCCACCGGCCAATACCCGGGCGTCCTGGGTGAGACCTGGACGGTTCAACTCATCGACGGAACGTCAACTACAGCGGTCATTGTCGACCACACTGACAAGACCATCGTCGTCCAGACGCCGATCGCCATCACGTCCAGCCGCAAGACTGCAGAGCAACTCGTGGCCTTCCTAAATGCCGATACCACGTTCAACGCCGATTTCACCGCCGACGAGGTCACCGCCGGCAGTATCGACACAGTCCAGTCAGCGACTGCGCTCACCGGCGGACAGTCGGTCCACAAGATCACCGTGACGATGACCGAGCCGATGCTCAACACCACCTGGAGCGCCGATGGGACCCCGGCGGTCACCATCGACGCCACTGCCGACAAGCTGACCGACACCGGCACGACCGACGTCAGCTCCGTCCACGACTGGTTCAACGGGACGATGGTCGTCACCGTCACGGTCACCGAAGCCGCTCAGGAACTGGTCAAGGGCACCTCGCTCCTCCAGATAGCGACCACCGCAGCCGACATCGCCGGCAACACGCCGACTCTCGTGCACTCCGTGACCATTTCCTAGAGCGAGACTCCGCTCCAAGACCAGAGAAGGTCACTACGGAACTCTGCAGACCGGCTATCTGTGCCCGTCTTCAAGCCACTGGCGCTCTTCACCGTCGAGTTGCAGGTCGATCGCCTCGAGATTGGCAGCCGCCTCTGCGCCGCTGCGGGCGGCGCAGACTACGTGGGACCGGAATTCCGAAGTTGCCACATAAGAGATAGCGACCTGTTCCGGGCTGCAACCCCGCGAAGTAGCCATTTGAAAGCATCGTTTTCGTCGATCCCGGTTCTGCGGTGAGTCGTAGCAACGAGTTGTTTCTGGATCGGAGGCTGGCTTTGAGCCGCTGATTGCAGTCAGAAAACCCCCTGCCAAAGGAGACCAGCAAATTACCGAGACATCGGAATCAGCTAGGCGAGATCGGTCTTCAAGATGGGCCGGACCAGTGATGGTGGTAACCCCGGGCCAGGGCTCAGCGATTTGGTCAACAAGTGAGAACTGTGGGCTAGTAGCCACTGGCGGGGAAACCCTCGCCGCCGCTTTGACCTCCAGAAACCTCTTGGTCGACCAGTTGGATACTCCCCACGATGCGATGTTGCCCTTGGCCACCTCCCGTTGAGCAGCATCGGCCAACTCGTCGGCTGGGACAGCGGGGTCGTCTCTGTGGAACAACCAGAGGTCGAGCCTGTCGATTCCCATCCGTTCGAGGCTCAGGACGATGTCAGCGGCCACCATCTCTGGAGTAACTCGTGAAGCCGTCCAATCAGGTGGACCTGGATGGCAACCCTTTCCTATCAGTGCGACCGAATCTCGAAGGCCGCGACTAGTGACCCAACTGCCAAGGCGTTCGTCACATGTGCCTTCTTCGTCGGCGTAGACCAGACCTGAGTCGAAAGCGGTGATGCCGGATCCGTAGACCTCATCAAGCAGCTTCAGCGGATCGGGTACCAAAGTTGATCCGAAAAGAGGGGTGGCCCCCTGAATCACTGCAGGCAGGCGATGGGGTATGTCGGTCAAGATCGGGCTTCCTTGTCAGATGGGTAGACGATCCCGGCCCGAGACCGGATCTCGTCCATGAGGGCTGCCAGAGCAACTGACCAGGCCCACGGAACTGTGGGACACTCCATCAATCCGGCATCAAGGCACCGGGCCATTTCGGCGATCTGATACTCGAAGCCGTTGACCCGATGAGGGTGGTGCACTTCATCGACCTCCTCGCCGGTTGGAGAGAGCAGCGTCATCTTTTCGGCACGCCAGAATTCTGGAATGTCGACTCGTCCCTTGGAGCCGGTGATGGATGCGTTTCGACCGAGGTCGGCATTGATTGCGGACCTCAAGGCGGCTGAACCACCGCTGGGGTACCTGGCCGTTACTGAGATACTGGCATCAACGCCGCTGGGCGATATTTCCGCCTCGGCGTCCAAGGAAACGGGCAACGACTGGAAGGCCAACTCGGTGATGACCAACGTGTAGATCCCAATGTCGAGCAGGCTTCCACCGGCAAACTCCGGTGCCCAGAGACGACTAGTGGGGTCGTAAGGGGCCTTGAAGCCGAAAGCCGCTTCAACCGTCTGAATCTCGCCTAGCAGACCCTGTTGGATCCAACTTCTGCATGTCGCCATGACAGGGAGATGTCGAGTCCACATGGCCTCCATCAGGAACACCCCCGCCGACCGAGCGACCTCGACCATCTGTCGGACCTGATCGGCACCTACGCCCATCGGCTTTTCGCACAAAACGGGAACTCCAGCGTTCAGCAAGGCAATGGAAACGTCGCGGTGGCTGCTGTGGGGGGTGCAGACGTAGGCGGCTTCCACCTCGCCTACAAGTTCGCTGACATCACAACCCGAAGAGCCAATGCTGTGCTTGGTCGCAAAGGATGTCGCCCTTGCGGGGTCTCTGCCGGCGACAGCGACGACGTCGTGGCCAATACCTCGGGCCGCTTCGATGAACGTGGGAGCTATGCCTCCGTGCCCGACGATTCCCCACCGCATGGACACAGCATCGCACCCGGACCAATGGTTCGGATTTTCGCGAAACGGAAATCAGGATCGATCTGACGCTGCTGAGGAGTTTGCTCGGTTCAGATCCAATGGTGCTCCGTTGTACCTGTCGATAGTCGTGAAGTTCTCCACCGGCTTTCGGGTCAGCTGAGTCAGCGGGTGGGCGGGCACACCTAGGGGGACCATCGCTGCTATGGCATGCGTATCTGGCAGGCTGAGCAGGGCACGCGCCTCTGCTTCCGCAGGGATGACCGCAGTGGTGAGCACTCCGGCGAGACCTTCGGCGCGGGCAGCCAGAAGGATGTTCCAGACCAGCGGGTAGACGGATGCACCTGCGGCCAAACCCACTCGATTGAGGTCTTTGTCCATGGAAGCCACGGTCGTCAGGTCGACGCTTATCACCAGCAAGACCGGGACGTCTCCCAAGTGGTCGAACATCGGGAAATGGTCAACTGGAGTGTTAAGGGCCTTTTCGACGTCAACCAGTGAAGGATCGACCGCATTGAAGGGCTGCTCGCCTGCCGCGGCTTGAGCGGCGTACAGGCGCAGTGTTGGTTCGCAGAGCTTTCCCAGATTCTGGCGAGTCGCCTGATCTCGCACTACCACCACGTGCCAGCCCTGGCGGTTTCCTCCCGACGGAGCGAACCGGGCCAATTCCAGTATCCGGTGGAGTTGGTCATCTGTGACGGGGTCCCCGGTGAAGTCTCGGCACGAGAAGTTGGTTCGAATGGTTTCTGCAAGGTTCATTACCTGACCCTATGGAGTCTCATGGCGCATTGCCGCCAAAGCCGGCTCAGCGACCATCCCTCTGCTGATGCTTTGTTCAGACGATGAGGACACGACGGGTGTGCCAGCCTTCGGCTCCGTCAGGGGCGATTGACTTCGGGCCCTCGGACTGAACTCGCCCCTCCAGGTCGTATGCCCGTACCCGGAGTATCCGCCGTCCCGGTTCGGCCTCCCAGTCGGTGAACCACTGCACCCAAGAGTCCCCTTCCTGTCCGGGTGCTTCCTCCTGTCTGAGACGGCACTCCAGCCACGGGCCATCGTCGACCTGGAGTTCGACGGCAGCAACTCCGGTCACTGGGGCCCAGGCCACCCCTGCTACCGCATGCCGACCGGCGGGAAGCTGGGACCGGAGTGGAACGTCAATCCTCGAGGCGATCTTGATCGGCGCTTCCTTGGCCCAGCCTCGCGGGATCCAGTAGCCGTCTTCGGCCATAGTGGTCAGGCTGATATTTTCCAGCCACTTCACCGCCGAGACGTAGCCGTATATCCCAGCCACGACCAGGCGAGCCGGGAATCCATGTCGGAATGGAAGCGGCTCTCCGTTCATACCCACGGCGACCAGCGCCGTGCGGTCGTCGTCGAGGACCCGTAGCGGAAATCCGGCCGTGAAGCCGTCAACTGAGCGGCTCATCACCTGTTCAGCTGTTGTCCCTATACCGGCTGTCTCGAGGAGTTCGCTCAGGGGAACTCCCGTCCAGACAGCGTTTCCGACCAATGGTCCACCGATCTCGTTGGAGACACAACTAAGTGTGATCGCGGCGTCGACTAGCTCCATTGATAGGAGGTCGTCCAGGGTGAATAGGAGGGGTCGGTCAACCAAGCCGTCGATGGCCAGTGTCCAGCTTTTCGGGTCGACGCGAGGTATCGAGAGCGCTGTGTCGATCCGATAGAAGCGATCGTTGGGGGTAATCCACTGAGTGAGACCATCAGGATTGCGGAAGGGTCCTTCGGTTGTCGTCGTCAAGGATGGTCTTTTCCTGCCAGTCGGGACACTCCGACGCCGCGCAGGAAGAGTGACCAAGGAGCGAAGCTCGTCATCGCGGCGATCGACAAGTAGCCGGCTCCCTGCTGCCAGAGAACCCGCTGCGGCGGTCATGCCTGCGGCATAACCGAGGAATCCACGTCTGGTGGCCGTGGTGATCCGCGGATCCTCACTGGCATCTCCCACGCCCGGCTCAAGTGTTCGGATCCCTCGTCGCAGTGCGAAGATCCCGACAGCGGCGGTGGTCAGACCGACCAGGGGGCCGCCGAAATACGCTCCGGTCCGGGCGGTTGCTAGGCCTCCGAGTGCTCCAGCGGCCAAGAAGGAAGTGATCGCTAGATGACTGTTGGGTTGGCGGCCCACCACCCAGCCGAGGATGGCGACGGTCGTAACGATCCCGGTCAGCAGAAGTGGCTTTTGGGCCGTTCCCAGCAAGGCGATCGTCCGTCGGATCACCGGGCCAGGTGTGAGGTCGATCACCAAGTCGCCAACGGCTACGACGGGCGAGGAGATGCCGCCAACCGCGGCTAGGAACTCGCCGGCAGCCAATGCACAGAGTGCTGCCAGCGCACCTGCTAGTCGCCCTTTCCTGGGAGTCGCCACAAACGAAAAAATAGGGCCTGGGGCGTGCCCAGATCGAACCCCGCCTAACGTGGCTCGGCGACCTTGAAGAATCGTTGTCTGGCCCCGATAGGAGATGTCTTGCGCCGTCGTTCGACCTTCGTCTCGCTGGTAGTTGTTGCAGCCTCGTGTGCTTCGGAGGTGCCCGAAACGGTCAATGCGCCGGTTGTGAGCACCATCATGTCCACCACGACTGCTGCGCCGCTGGAATCGTCAACGACTACCAAACCGTCGGCTCGGGGATCTACGACCAAGGCACCGGTGGTTACGACGACAACCCCCGTGGTAGCCGACAGCACGACGACAGTTCCAGCGAGGACAACGGTCGCGCCGACAACAACCAAGGCAGTTCCAACGACGACCGAATCCATGACCACTCGACTGGTGCGCGTTCAATACGGTGACGCACCGCAGCAGGTCGGCGATCTTCGAGTTCCTCCGGGGGTCGGTCCATTCGGCGTTGTGGTCTTCGTCCACGGTGGGTTTTGGCGGTCGGGTTTCGACGAGACGCTGATGACCGCTCTGGCTGTTGATGCCACGAATCGCGGTGTTACAACGTGGAACTTCAATTACCGATCTGTGGGTGACCCGGGTGGTGGCTATCCGGGGACACTGGAGGACGTAGCTCTTGCCATGGATCACCTCGCAGTTCTTGACGAGGATCTCCTGCTCGATGACGTGACGGTGATCGGCCATTCAGCCGGTGGTCATCTTGCACTCTGGGCTAGCAGTCGACATTTCCTGCGATCCGGCGACCCCGGAGCGGATCCGGTCGTTCGTCCTCACACAGCGGTCGCTCAAGCGGCCGTCGTAGACCTTCGCTTCGCCGCGGCGGTCAACATGGGTGGCAGCGCAGTGGAGGCGCTACTGGGGGGTGAGCCCGACGAGGTCCCTGAGCATTACCGGGTCGCCCAGCCCGTCTTCGAAGGTCAGAGGATCATCGTGGTTCACGGCCGCTACGACCAAGTGGTGCCAATCAGCCAGAGCGGCCTCATTGACGGAGCCATAGGGATCTTCGACGACACGGGGACCCATTTCGACGTCCTTGATCCGAGGCACGAACTGTGGCTGAGGACGGTTGAAGAAATCGGGCTCGATTAGGCCACTGCCAGAGTCCGGACCGGTGGAGGTCGATCCGAGTGGTGCTGCCGTCCGCCACGTTTCGCGACCGGTGATCTGCGGTGAGACTGTCTCTATGGGAATCCGGACCAGCCTCATACTGGCACTGGTCTGCTTTATTTCTTTGGCCTGCTCGGATTCCGAGCGGTCGATCGCCCAGACGATGGCGGCGACGGCTTCGACCACGCCCGCCACCGCTTCGTCACCGGCTTCCACGGTCGACACGGACGCTCTGATGGGTGAGGTTCGTGAGGAACTCGTCCAGTTGGTCATGCAACGCGATGGGTTGGATCGGGCCGCCGCCGAGCAGAGGGCTGATGACCTGTTGGCCCAAGGAGCCGATCAAGGAACGGTCGGGCAGCAGATGACGCTCTACTCGAACTGGATGTCGAACTATCCCCTTCACCCCGTCCTGGGTCGGCACTGGACCGAGGAGCAGGCCGAATGCGTCATCGTGACGATGATGCAGGTCGAGGGAATCGCTCGGACGGCGGCATTGGTGTCGGTATCCCAGACCGGAGGCATGGAAGTCCCTGATGCCCTCGCCCTCGTCCAGCCTGTGGGGTTCTGTGCCGACATGCTGGCCATGATGCGAGCTGACATGACTGCACTCGGTGTGCCCCAGGACCTCGACTGCCTCTTGGCTGGTCTAGTCGAGGAGGATGTCGCCTCCTGGTTTGTAGCCCTTTTCACCCACGGGCGGGAGGGTTTCAACGTGGCAATGGCCGAAGACCTCGACCTGAGCTGCCCCGCGGACTCATGATCCACCCGAGAGGTTCAGAGCGACCTGATCGCCGAGGAGCATTGTTTGCCGGCTCGCCATCGGATTCTTGTGACGCTGGTCCATCGGGAGTTGACGGTCCCGCGTGGGAGGTGTTGGAAAGCTTCGAGCGCTTCAACCAAGTCGACGACGTCTTCAACCGCGCCTCTTGGGATCCGGAGGTAGCTACTGAGGAGGCGCGGCGGTTCTTCGCCTCGTACCGCGAACCACTGCGGTCCTGGCGAAATGCCTCGGGCTTTGGTCAGCGGGATTACGCCATCAGAAATGCTGCTTGGCAGGTCGTCGACGTGTTCGCTGAGATGCACGACGCCGAGGACCTCCGCGACGGTTTCTTGAGTCCACTCAGTCAACTGCGAGACGGTCCTAGCGAACGCTTCGACTTGGGTTCCCCCGAGGAGGCGTCCGCCACTGTCAAGCAGGTGGCTCGAACGTTTGGTGCGGACCTAGTCGGTCTTTGTGCCCACGACGAGCGATGGGTTTACACCGAACGGTATGCCCGTCGAGCTGACGAAGGCCGTCCGGTCGGACTTCCGGATGGGTTGACCAGCGTGGTTGTTATCGGTCAGGCCATGGATCGCGGACTGGTCGATACGGTGCCGTCGGCGCTCTCGGGGGCGGCTACCGGGCTTGGCTACTCAAAGGATGCCCTTGTGCTGCTGGCTACTGCCCAGTGGCTCCGCAACCTCGGATATCGGGCGGTACCCAGTCTCAACGACACGGCACTGGCTATTCCGTTGGCCATTCAGGCGGGGCTCGGTGAGTATGGGCGACACGGCATGGTCATCACCCCTGAGTTCGGACCACGGGTGAGGTTTGGAAAGATCTTCACTGATCTTCCTGTAGCGCATGACCAGCCAATCGAATTCGGGGTTACTCGCTTCTGTGAGCAGTGTCGACGGTGTTCGAATGCCTGTCCGCCAGGAGCCATACCCGATGCGGGTCCGGTGGCCGTGAAGCTAAACCGCTCGTCGATCGGAGGAGTGAGGAAATGGTCCGTCGACGGGGAGAAGTGTTTTTCGTACTGGGCGCAGATCGCCAACGACTGCATGATCTGCATGCGGGTTTGTCCCTACAACAAGGATTTCAGTCGATTTCGGCATCGCCTCGGTAGGCGACTGGCGGCGACGAGGTTGCGCGGGATGATGCTCTGGTTGGAGGAAAGAATGGGCTACGGGAAGCGGCTCAGGCCCCGAGATTGGTGGAAAGGTCGCGACGACCGGCCCACCTGAGCAGCCTCTCGGCCATTTCGGCCGAGAGGCTGTCGCTCAGGCGATTTGAGTTAGGAGCGGGTGCCGTTGAACGGAGCGGTTCCGAAGGCGCCGAGCTTTGCTTCGCCGGTGAGTGTGTCGCCGTCGACTGTTGCGGTGGCCTCAACTTTGATCGGCATTGGCGACGTCATGTTCACAGTCCAAGACAGCGCGTCACCGTCGACGGTCCCATCTTCGAGTTCCAGCGAGCCCTGAGGACCGGACATCGTGCCGGTCAGGGTCCCGCCGTCGGTGGCCAGTGTGAGCGTGCCTGCTTGCTCGCCCATAGGGGTTTTCATTGTCATGTTCCAAGTGCCGTCGGCGCCCATGTTTGGCTCCTTTTCGCGGTGTGTTCGCAGTGTCGTTCTGGCCCGTTCCAGTGATTGGGCCGTCGCTCATCACGGTAGGGGGTAGACGGGTCGCCTGTCGTCTCGGGCGGGCCTTAAGGCGTTTCGATGAGAAGGCCTCTCCATGAGACTGCATCTGGGCTTGGACCCCGCCGGTCATCCCAGCACCGTTCCGGTTGTCGCCGACTCGGGCCGCAGACGCGAGAAGGCCCCGAGGTTCAGGGTTCGCTCGATCCGGTTGCACCAGGTGCTTATCGGATCGGAATCGTGGTCGTGGCCGGCTTCGCAGGCGTCGACCAGGTCTCGGACTATCTGACCAACGAGTGGGGCGTTCTTGAACTGGTTGCCGGACGTCCCAATGGCGACGTAGAAGCCGTCCAGTGACGTGCGGTCGTAGATGGGGACCCAGTCCTGTGTGACGTCGTAAACCCCGGCTAAGCCTGTTGGCCGGTGCGGCACGGCCAGTTCAGGCAACCTCCGGGCGAGGCGCCACACCTGTGCTTCGAAGCACGCCACCGTCGGTGTTGGTGAGACCTCATCCGGGTCGTCGATCCATTCGAGCGGGTCACAGTCGGGCTCTACGCCTCCAACGAGCAGTGTGCCGCCTCTCTGCGGGCGCACGTAATAGCCGAGGTCCAGATCGGCGACCATTGCTCCGCCGTCCTCCAACCCGAAGCCGGATGGGGACTCGACGACATGCACCTCCTGGCGCATAGGCCTGGTGCTGACGGCCATGTCGTCGGCTACTCCGGCCAGACCGTTCAGTCTGGCGCTCCATGGTCCGGCCGCGTTGACCACCACGGATGCTTCCACCCGGGAGCCGTCGGCTAGAGAGACTCCGGCCACCCGGCCGGACGGGGTACGTGGCACACCCACTACTTCGGACCGCAGTCGGAGTTCGCAGCCATGGCGCTGGGCAGCGTCCATTAGGTTCACGCTGGCCAATCGTGGGTCGTCGATGAAGCCACTGTCCTCGGTCATCACGGCGTCTAGTCGACCGAATGGGCCGTGGTCGAACTTTGGGTCGTCGGGCCGGCGCGGTGGATGGAACCGGCCGGTATCAAGTGCCGGGAAGCGTTCGGCCAACTGGTCCTCGTCGAGTACCGCATGGGGCACACCGACGGCGGAAAGCAGGACGGTGGCCTCCATCCGGGGGAAATTCGGAGGCTCAAGGAAGACCATGGGGCATTGGACAAACCTTGCTAGCGGGGCCCGGCTTTCGGATCGGCTGTCAACGCCCAGATGGTTGGCCCAGTCGGCCCAACGGTGGGCCGATTCCCAGGCGGCCGTCACTCCGGCCAACGTCGAGTAGTTGAAGCGCACGACTGCCGAACTGGTGCTGGTCGAACCGGCGCCAACGGCATCGCCCCGGTCGACGACCACCACAGAGCGACCGGACCGCTGTAACTCCAGGGCGATTGAAGCCCCCATGACCCCGGCTCCGACCACGATGACGTCCGGCACGGCGCCAAGGCTATGACTGCTGAGTGTTGTCTGAACCAATCGTCGTCTGCACCACCACGTCTTTCACTCCGGAGGGTTTCACCACTACCCTCACGGCACCTCGTTACGATCGGTCTAGTCGCGGGATCATATGGACCCCGCAGAGTTAGTTGAGGGGAGGAGACGCCGTGATTCAGCGGGACGACGACGTCGGACACGCTTTTTCTTCTGACGACGTTTGCCGGGTGGTAGGCGAGCGCGTGCGTGATGCCCGAAGGGCTCTCGGGCTGACCATGGCACAGTTCGCCGAGGTGGCGGAGATCTCCTTGGGCATGGTCTCAAAGATCGAGCACGGCCAGACCTCACCTAGCCTGTCGACCCTGACTCGATTGGCCCATGCTGCTCGGGTCCCGATTACGGCGTTCTTTCGGGGCTTAGACGAGGAGCACGATGTGGTGATCGTGCGGGATAAGGAGCGCATGGAGATCCTCCACGAGGGAACCCGACCGGGCCACGTCTACGAGGACCTGGGTTCTCTGCGGGGTCCGACCAGGATTATCGAACCGATGATGGTGACTCTCGAGGTGACCGATGAGGTGTTCCCACTCTTCCAGCATGAAGGAGTGGAGTTCCTCCACATGTTGGAGGGATCGATGGACTACGGCTATGGCCCCAAGAACTATCGCCTTGAGGTCGGGGACACGATTCAGATCCACGGAGAAGTGGCCCACGGTCCGGTCGAGTTGGTCGAGGTGCCGGTCCGCTTTATGTCGGTAAAGGTTTTCCCGGCGCCCGAATAGGTCCGCCGCAGTTCCAGTCAAGGGAGGAGGTAGAGCAACGATGGGAGTCCTGTGGCTCATTGATGCGCATCAGAGTGGTTTCTTGTTCCTTCTGTTGTTGGCAGCGCTCGGCCTGACCGTCTGGGAGGCGCGACAGCAGGGATTCGATCGTCGCCTCACCCTCTGGTGGGTGTCGGTGGTTGGTATGACTCATGTGCTCGGCTATCTGGCGCTGCGCGTTTGGGTGGCCCGGCGCGGTGAGGGCGGGGGCGCTCTTGGATGGCCGCAGGATTCGGCGCCGCCGTGTCGTGGCGGGCCATAGTGCAGTTGGGCGGAGACGCTGGTTGGGGTCTTCGGCTTGCCGTTCCGGCAGCGTCGGCCGCAGTCGTAATGCTGGTGTGGCACATGATCGCCGAGATCCGCGAGAACGCGCCTGACTGAGGTGAGCGGCCAGTATGACGTGGTTGTCGTCGGCGTCGGGATGCTCGGCGCGTCGGCCGCCCGACACCTATCTGACGCGGGGGCCCGCGTGGCTCTCGTTGGTCCGGTCGAACCCGTCGATCGCCGAACCGATCCCGTAGCTTTTTCCAATCGCGTCGCCTACTCGAGCCACGAAGACGTAGCTCGGGTGAGTCGGACGATCGATCCAGACCCGATTAGGGCTTGGCTCGGCCACCGGTCCGTGCCTCAATTTGCGGACATCGCCGAGCGGACCGGACTCGCGGCGGTCAACCCGGTTGGTCATCTTTGGCTAGAAGCAGCTCCGGGGCTTGACCTATTGGCTTCTGCCGACGAACGATTCGGCTTGGGTTGCGTGCGTCGAGACGTTTCAGCAACCGTTGAGGCGTTCCCATTTCTCTCTGTCGCCGAAGGGACCGACCAGCGGCCGATGGAATCACTGTGGGAGCCGCCACCCGCCGGCTCGGTCGATCCCCGGATCCATGTCCGTGCCGAGGCGGCCGCTGCGTTGGCGACCGGTGCCGAACACATCGATGCTCTCGTGGGGTCCGTAGTCGAGGGGACTGGATCCGTCGAGGTGGCCACCGATTCGGGAACCGTCCTTGCGGATCGGGTTCTTTTGGCCACCGGTGCTTTCTCTGGTCTAGCCGACACCCCCGCTGCTGGCCTGGATCTCGAGTACGCACTTCACACCCAGCTGATCGTCCATCTCGACGCCGACGAAGTGGAGCGACTGGATGGGATGCCCAGCATCATCGCCAAGTGCGCCGAGCCTCTAGACGACTTCTACCTAACGCCTCCGGTACGTGATCCTTTGGGATCCGACGACCGATGGATACTCAAGATCGGTGCTCCTCAGGACGACCACGTCCGCTTGAAGCCTGACGAGTTGGCAACGTGGTACCGGACAGATGGCGATCCGGTTTTTGCTGCCAATCTGACCCGGATTCTGCATCGTCTGGTGCCCGGTCTTCGTGATGTCGGCCGGTGGACGACGTCGTGTGTGACCACCTACACGCCCAGCGGCCACCCGTTCATAGACCGTCTTGGTGACCGTACGGTCTGTTCCATTGGCGGAAACGGTTATGCAGCCAAGTGCGCTCCGGCGCTCGGAGAGTTGGCGGCGGGTCTGCTCCTGGGTTGGGATTGGTCGACCGAGATCGACCGGGAGCTGTTCGTAGCCCGATTTGAGGATTGATTCGAGCGCGCCCGACGGCGGGACTGGATTTGTCGTCGTCCCGCCCAGGTTTCAGGATCGGACTCGTTCCTTGTCTGGGTCGTAGTGCGGGAACCTCACCACCACCGCTGGCAGTCGTTTTTGGTGACCGTCCATCTTTCCGACTTCTACCTGCGTACCTATCTCGGAATGCTCGATGGCCATCCGGCAAAGGGCGATGTTCTTTCCCAGGATTGGTGACCGGGTACCGCTGGTGATTGTGCCGACCTGTTGGCGGCCGACCATCACCGGATCTCCGTTGCCGGCGGGCTCCTCACCGACCAATTCCAGGCCCACTAGGGTGCGTTGCGGGTGTTCCTTGCCGCGGACCAAGGCGTCCCGACCAATGAAGTCGTCCTCCTTGGTCTTCAGTGGCACGGTGAACCCGATGCCTGCCTCCAGGGGGGTGGTCTGGTCACAGAACTCGTATCCGGCGAAGATGAGTCCGGCCTCAATGCGCAGAATGTCCAGTGCCTCAAGTCCAAGCGGCGTGAGCCCCTGGGCTTCACCGGCCTCCCAGATGGCATCCCAGACAGCCGTGGCGTCCGTTGGATGGCAGAACACCTCGTAACCGAGTTCGCCCGTGTAACCAGTGCGTGAGATCACGATGGGGATGCCGTGTTCGTCGCCGATCCGTGCGACCGACAACCGGAACCAGCCCAACTCCTCGACATTGGCCTGGTCGGGTCGGGTCCATACCATCTGGGACAGGATCTTCCGGCTCAGTGGACCCTGGACCTGCAAGTTGTGCAACTGGTCGGTGGAGTCGCGGACCCATGCGTGGAGGCCCATGTCCTCGGCCTGCTTGCGGAGCCACAGCCCGCTGGCATCGGAGCCGCCGATCCATCGGAAGTTGTCGGAGCCGAGGCGGAAAACCGTGCCGTCATCGATCATGCCGCCGGTGTCGTAGCACATGGCGGTGTAGACGACCTGTCCGACGGCCAATTTGCGGATATTGCGGGTCAGGCAGGTCTGGAGGAGCAGTTCGGCATCCGGGCCGGTCACCTCGTACTTGCGCAGCGGCGAGAGGTCGATGACCCCGGCCTTTTCCCGGACAGCCCAGTACTCGTCAATGGCGCCGTGGTTGGTGTAGTCGTTGGCCAGCCAGTAGCCGGCGTATTCGGTGAAGTTTCGGGTGAGCTCGGAGGTTCGGGCGTGGAAGCCCGTCTCCTTGGTGAGTTCGGGTGCGGCATCGGTGCTCATGCGGAAGGCCGTCGCTTTCTTGAAGGTGTTGGTCGCCGGGTAGACGCGAATGTGGATGTCGGTGGGCTGCCACCCGTTGGCGGCATCAATGTCACATGGGCAAGCCGACGAGACGCAGACCAGGTCGGTAAGGGCACGGAGGAGGACGTAGTCGCCGGGTCGCGACCAAGGCTCCTCGAAGTAGAGCTGGTTCGCGTCGTCGAGGTTGGTGTTGTAAAAGAAGTTGATGGCCTCCCAGCCCCGGCGGGGGGCGATTCCGTAAGGCTGAAGGGCCTGGTTGAAGTTGTCGCTGCAGTTGACGTGGCCTGGGTAGCCCATGTCCTCGTAGTACTTGGCATTGCAGGCAGTGTTGAAGGTGTCGTGCCGTCCGACAGTGTCGTGGACGATCTCGACCATGGGTTGGAAGTCGAGGCTGTAGTACTTGGCGTACAAGCCGGGCATCGGGTAACTGGCGCCCATGAGGCTCCGGGTGATGGTGGCGTCCAGGGCCGCTTCCACCCCGCCGTCCAGACTCGCAGTGTCGAAGCACTGGAAGTCGGAGCACTCGCGTCCCTCGACGTCGATGACCTGGATGAATTCGCCGGCTTTCACCTCGTAGGCCTGTGCCGTAGCGGCGTCGATCCGGATGTCTTGGTTTTGGTCGGCCAGCGGAGACGGAAGGACCTCAAGACCCCGAGCCGGTGGAGCGGTGCGGTGGACGAAGGTGATGATGTCGGTCGGTGGATTCTGGTCGTGGGGCGACATCTTCCCGCCGGGCACGCCGATCACACAGACCACGTCGGTCGTTGCTGTCAGCCAAGCCGTCTGGCCGGCCGAAGAGTCCGGGGCGAAGAGGTGGACGGCTGAAGTCGAGCCGAGGTCGATGCCTTTACCAGCGAGGGCGTCGGCCACCCGTCGGGCGTCGTGTTGGTTCCCCGCCAGGATCGCAGCGATGCCGGTCGCTGGCGCGCCGGACGCTTCGCCGAGCAGGCCGGGGTCGGAGCGACCTTCGCGGTCGAAGGCGGCGATTTCCACGGGTTGGCAGCCCTCGGGGTCGATGACCTCGAGGCGGTCGCCGGCACCGAGGAGGAGAGCGGTGACCGCGCCGCCGTTGACCCGGTAGCGCTCGACGCCAGGCTGCAGGTTCGCCATGCCGGGTAGAAGCAGGCCGGGGCCGTCCGTCACGGTGATCGTCATGTGCCTCGCCTTCGCCTCGACCGACCCGAAAGGTCCGTTCACCGCTCTTGGGGCAGGGCCGGACCTTTGCGCCCACCGAATCTTGGCACTGGAAACGGGTTCTGAACAGCAGGTTCTTCGAGTATCTCCCCTGCCTGTGGAGAGTATCCACTGACAGGGAGGATTTCACTGGCAGGGAGTGTAGTTGATTGGTATGGTGCGCCGGTCCGGAACGCGTGACCCCGGACGGACGTCCCTCTCCGGGGGGCGCGCAGCTGCAGAAGCGTCGCGCCAAAGCGCTCCAGATGGGGCGCAGGGGGTATCTGAAGGAACCATGACAGACATCCAGGCCTTCATCGAGGCAGAGGGGCGGGCCGAACAGGTCGCCGAGGTCCAGAAGCGCATCGAGGCCGAGGGAATCCAGTATCTCTACTGCCAGTTCGTGTCCGTCACCGGGCGCATCATGGGCAAGGGCATTCCGGCCAAACACTTTGGGACCATTGCCAACAAGGGCTTCCAGTTGGTCTACGGATCTACGGCCAACCTGTTCATCGATCGTCACGGCGAGTACATCGGCTACGGGCCAGAAGCCCGCGAACTGGTCGGAGTCGCCGAGCCTGAGACCTTCATGCCACTGCCCTGGGATTCGAAGACGGCTCGGGTCTTCTGCACCTTGTTCCGGGGCCGTGAGGAAGAGGTCGATGGTGGGATGTTCCTCACTTCGGACTGCCGGGGAAACCTGAAGCGCATCCATAGTGCCTTCGAGGAGAAGACCGGCCTCCACCTACGTGCTGGGACTGAGCCCGAGATGATGTGGCTCAAGGCCGACGAGAACGGCAAGCCCACCGTTGAGGGGATGACCAAGCCGAACTGCTACCACATCGACCAGTTCGCCGAGCTCCAGCCACTCATCCACAAGGTGGTCGAATACAGCGAGGCCATGGGCCTGGACATGATCCAGGGTGACCATGAGGATGCCCCAGGCCAGCTTGAGCTCAACTTCAACTTCGATCGTGCTGATCTGACAGCAGACCGGCTCACTACATACCGGCAGATTTGTAAGCAGGTTGGTCGCGAGATGGGCGCTTTCCCGTGCTTCATGCCCAAGCCCTTCATGGGTGTGTCAGCCAACGGCTGCCATCACAACATCTCCTTGTGGACCGGTGAACCTGAAGAGGGTGGCGAGAACAAGTTCATGCCCGAGGGCGACAATCCGCAGATTCCAGGACCGATCGGCATGAAGGCCATCGGCGGGATCATGGAGCACCTCCGTGCGCTCACTTGTCTGAGCTCGCCGACCGTCAATTCATACCGTCGCCTGTGGGACACCGGCTTCTGGGCGCCCGTCTTCGCCGACTGGGGCTTCCAGAACCGAACTACTGCCCTTCGCATCAGCGCACCAGGCCGTTTCGAATATCGATCGGTCGACTCGGCGGTCAACCCGTACCTGTCATTCGCCGCTCTGATCAAGGCTATGGAAGACGGATTAGACCGGGATCTGGATCCGGGTCCGCCCGAGGAGCGCAACATCTACGAGGCCATGGAAGCCGGCAAGGACGTCAAGAAGATTCCGCTTTCTCTCGGTGAGGCGCTCGATGCCCTGCGTGAGGATGAGGTGGTCAAGAGCGCCCTGCCTGACGAAATGTTCATGGTGTTTGAGCACTACAAGCGCGACGAGTGGGAGCGCTTTATGGCCACGGTTACCGATTGGGACGTCGAGGAGTACCTGGACATCCTGCCGTAGGAAACCGAACAACCGGTCGGGTGACCGGGTCGAGGGGTCCCACCCACTCCGCGGCTCGGTCACCGGTCGGGTCCATCCACCCCTGGGGTCAGGCAGTAGCCGGCCTGGGGACGGGAACATAGAGCACAGAGCTCGAAAACAGAGAGGTAGATAAGACATGTGCGGTATCGCCGGCATCATCCATCGCGACGGTTCCGCCGACATCGGCGCTGAGCTCACCGCGATGCTCCAGTCCATGAAACACCGGGGCCCCGACAGCACCGGCTACGCGATGTACGGACAGCCCGACGACCTCGTCGTCGTTCGGTTCATGCTTGCCGAGCCGAATGCCATGGGTGGCTTCGGTATGGACGAACGCCTTGAGCGCAACCGGGCTGAAGTCGAGGCTCGCCTCGCCAAGATTGGCGCCGACCTGGCGACCATTGAGAGCGAGAGCGGCGGGTACGCCTTTCGAGCCACCGTGCGCTATGGCGGCGACCTGAAGCCGCTAGCCGACTACTTGGAGGACATCGACGGCTGCGAGGTTCTCTCGTTGGGCAACTCGTTGGAGATCGTGAAGGATCTCGGGGACGCCGAGACCGTCTATGAGCAGTACCAGCTGGGCTCACTGAAGGGCACCCATGGCATCGGCCATGTTCGTATGGCCACCGAGTCCGACGTCGACCTGGCCAGTGCCCACCCCTACTGGGCCTATCCGTTCGCTGACGTGTCGGTCGTCCACAACGGACAGCTGACCAACTACCACGTCTGGCGTCGACGGCTCGAACGCATGGGCCACCGGTTCCAGTCGGAGTGCGATTCCGAGATCATCGCCGTCTACCTGGCCCAACAGTTGGAGAACGGCATGCCTTTGGAGACGGCTATGAAACACAGCCTTGACGATTTCGACGGTGTGTTCACCTACCTCGTTGCTACTGGAAACGAATTGGGTGTCGCCAAGGACGAGATGGCAGCCAAGCCCCTCGTCCTCATGGAGACCGACGACCTGGTCGTGATGGCGTCCGAAGAGATCGCCATTCGAGCCCTGATGGGTCGTGAGGTCGAGAGTCGCGATCCGTTTGAGAGGGAGGTCCTGACGTGGCAAGTGTGAACACGAAGAGCGGCGTTGTCTATGACGCCCGGGGCCTAGTCGAGCCCGATCCCGAGCCACCCATGACGGCGGAGATCGACGGTGACAGCGCTGTCATTGACGCCACCGACCTGACCACCAGGAAGATCAACCTCGAGCTCAAGCGGATCGTCTATGACGAGGGAGTCAACAACGTGACGATCGTCAACCCCGGATCCAAGCACTCCTTGGGTGTGGGGATACTCAAGCGCTGCAACATCACCTTCGAGGGCAGCCCCGGCTGGTACGCCTGTGGCCTGATTGACGGACCGGAGGTTCAGATCAACGGCCGGGTCGGCTGGTCGCTGGCTGAGAACATGATGTCCGGGTCGGTGGTGGTCGAGGGTCCTGCGGGCTCGCTGACCGGCGCTGCTCTCCGAGGCGGCGACCTGGTGATCAAGGGCAATGTCGGCGCCCGGACCGGAATCGACCAGAAGGGCGGGACGATCATCGCCCTGGGCAGCGCCGGTATCAACACCGGCTTCATGATGCAGCGCGGTCGCCAGATCATCTGCGGGGACGTAAACGACGGCTTGGGCGACTCGATGTACGACGGCGTGATCTACGTCGGCGGCAAGATCGCCTCGCTCGGCGTGGACTGCGTGCCCGGCGAGATGACCGAGGAAGACCACGAGTTCATCAACCGCAAGTTTGAGATCTACGACCTAGGCACTCCGCCTGAACTTCAGAAATTCGAATGCGGCAAGGTGCTCCACAACTACGACGCGCTGGAGCCCTCCGAGCGCAAGCTCGTTCTCTAGGAGGGACGACGATGCCAGAAGCTAACGACATCAAGGGCGTGGACACGCCGGCGGTTGATACCAACGCCGCCACCGACGTCATCGGTAAGAGCAAGATCTTCACGCCGGAGGTCATCAACGACATCCATGTGAAGTCGGAGCTTGGCCGCTACCGGATGCGGGGGTTCTCGCTGTTCAAGAAGATCCCGCACTGGGACGAACTGGTCTTCCTTCCTGGAACTCTGACCCGTTTCGTGATCGAGGGGTATCGCGAGAAGTGCGAGACCAAGACCACCATTGGCGGGCGTTTCGCCGCTAAGCCGATGGAGCTTGACATTCCCGTCTACATCACCGGCATGAGCTTCGGTGCGCTGTCGATCGAGGCGAAGCAGGCTCTCGCCAAGGGTGCCTCAATGGCCGGTTCTGCGACGTGCTCTGGTGAGGGCGGGATGATTCCGCCGGAGCGGGACCTGTCGACGAAGTGGTTCTATCAGGTCATCCAGAGTCGCTACGGGTTCAACCCGCATCACCTCATGCTGGCTGACGCGGTGGAGTTCTTCATCGGCCAAGGCTGCAAGGTCGGTCTAGGTGGTCATCTGATGGGACAGAAGGTCACAGAGCAGGTAGCCGAGATGCGCTCGCTGCCCGCCGGCATCGACCAGCGTTCCCCAGCCCGCCATCCTGACTGGATTGGTCCCGACGACCTGTCGCTCAAGATCCAGGAAATCCGCGAGGCAACGAACTACGAGATTCCGATCCAGTTGAAGCTGGGCTCGTCCCGGGTCTACGACGACGTCCGAATGGCAGCCAAGTGCGGCCCCGACTCGATCTACCTTGACGGCGCCGAGGGCGGTACCGGAGCCGGCCCGCACCTCGCTACCGAGGAGACCGGCATTCCGCTGATGGCTGCCATCCCCGAGGCCCGACGGGCCCTCGAGGACGTTGGCTTGGCCGACGATGTAGACCTCGTGGTGGCTGGTGGCATCCGCAATGGTGGCGACGTGGCCAAGTGCTTGGCGTTGGGTGCCAAGGCGGTGGCCCTCGGCACCGCCGCACTGATGGCTCTCAACTGCAACAAGCACATCGAGGGTGTGACCGACTACGAGGGCACCATTGGTGTGCCGGCGGGTGAGTGCTACCACTGCCACACCGGCCGCTGTCCAGTGGGTGTCGCCACTCAGGACGTCGAGCTGCGTGCACGACTTGACGTCGACGAAGCGGCCCTTCGTGTCTACAACTATCTCCACACGCTGACCATGGAGGTTCAGCTACTGGCCCGGGCCTGTGGCAAGACTGACATCCACAGCTTGGAACCGGAGGATCTGGCGGCACTGACCCACGAGGCTGCGGCCATGGCAAAGGTGCCTTTGGCTGGCACGACATACATCCCGGGCGTCAGCGAGGAGCGGGCGCTTCAGGAGATGAAGGACATGATGGCCAAGCAGCTGGCCGAGAGCGGAAGGAACTGAGCACCATGGGCGTGAAGCACACCGTTGCCATCGATGCCGAGACCCTTGCCGGGAAGCGGTTCGCCTATCAGGAGGACATATCCCTGATCGAGGACATTGACCTGATGGAGTTGACCCCGGGTAAGGACCTCAACTGGCTGGAGGACATCCACCTTTTGGTGGAGGACGGCACCCCTGCGGTGTTCGATCGGAACTCCAACTCGTTCCTCAAGATCTACTTCGACATCCCGGAGGGTCGCGGGGACGAGATTGCCCGCAAGGTGTTGATGAAGCACCTGATCTCGGGCAACTCCTACGGCATCCAGTTGAAAGAGAAGCACTGCAAGTTCCACCAGGTCGAGCTGGGCCCGTGGGTTGCCGATTCCAAGTCGGTTGGCGACAACTGGGTTCCGCCCGTGTTGGACGGCTGGGAGCCGCCACTCCACTAGTTCAGGTACCTTCAGCCAGCGAACCGGCAACCTGGCCAGAGAAGACTTTTCGGTCCGGACCCATCAACACCCATGGGTGGGTCTGACCGACTCAGCGAAACACACACCCGAGGGAACCGTCCAAGGAACAGGAATGCCCGATGAGCAGGTCTAACGAACTACCCGAGTCCACCCGTTACTGCATCATCGGTGCAGGTATCCATGGCCTGTCGACCGCTTGGCACCTGGCCCGTGAACTGAAGGCCCGCGGTACCGGTGACGGCAGTGACATCGTGGTCCTCGAAAAATCCCACGCTGGAGCCGGCCCGTCGGGCATCGCCTGTGGTGTTGTGCGAAACAACTACTTTCAGCCCGCCATGCGTGAACTCATGGCCCATTCGGTTGAAGTCTGGGAGGCCAATGCCGAGGCGTTCGAGTATCACCCGGTCGGATATCTGCAGATCTCGTACGACGAGATGCGAGACGACGTGGCCACGATCCATGAACAACAGCAGGCCATCGGCTACGAGTCGGTCTTCATCGATGGTGAGGCTGAGACCCGGGACTACATGAAGGGCATCTTCAGCGATTGGCGGGCCACCGGCGTCACCAGCGTGCTGCACGAGAAGAAGGGTGGCTATGCCCACAACATGGCCACTGTCGAGGCGCTGCTGGCGAAGGTGGAGGCCGAGGGCGTCAATGTGGTCACCGACACCCTGGTTACCGAGTTGGTGGTCGACGGAGGTTCTGTCACCAATGTGGTGACCCGTCGGGGCACCGAGTCGGCGACCATTGCCGTTGAGAACGTGGTGGCCGCTGCTGGACCGTGGATTCCGAAGCTATGGGAGATGCTGGACCTACCCGATACCACCGACATCGTGGTGAACGGTCAGACGTACACCGAGCCGACCTGGAAGTTCTGGGCCCTTCAGGAGGGCACATTGGGCGTCGACCCCGGCTATCTGATGAACAACGACGGCCACATGCCTCCGGTGGTCCATGTGGATGCTGACGCCGACCTGCACGACGAAGACGGCAACGTTCTCGTCGAGGGCAAGTGGGGCATCTACTACAAGCCGGATTTCAACTTCGGAGGGGTCCAGGGCGGGTACATGCCCTACAAGGTCGAAAAGCCATGGCGCGACGTAGCCATCGACCCCTACGGGCCGGCCAGTCCTGACTTCGTGGTCGGAGAGGATTTCCGAGCCGTGTGGGCTGCAGCACTATCGCACTGTCAGGAGCGTTTCGAGGGAAAGGCCAGCCTCATGAGTCATGCCCCGTCGGGCGGGATCGGCGCGTTCACTCCGGATAGCTTCCCGGTGTTCGATACTGTCAGCGACAACGTCTACGTGATCGCCGACTCTAACCACGGCTTCAAGATGGTCGGGGTTGGCGCGCTTGTGGCCAAGGAGTTGGTCGGCGACGACCAGGTCCTCTTGGAGCCTTTCCGCTACAGCCGCTACGCCCTCGGGAAGCTTCACCCGGAGAGCAACTCGCCTTACCCCTGGAGCTGACCTGGCTCTCGCCCGAGTGGGCGGGGTGTGAGATTCCGGACCACGGTCCCGACGACCAGAGCGTCCAGTTGTCCGACTTAGCCGCCGCCTTCGGGGGCCTGGCTGAGGAGGTAGGTGGCCATCGAGTCGTCGAGGGCCTCGATCCAAGGCGTGTGGTGGACGGGGGCCACGGTGCCAGTCAGGGTGGAGGGGAAGCCTCGATCCCGGTAGCCCATGATGTCGTCCTTCTTGTGGCCCTTCCACTCCTTGAACATTCGGTTGACTTCGGGGATGTTGAAGTCGGGATAGTCGGTTTCGTCGACCAGTTCCTGGGTGTAGTCGCCTTGGAAGTCGATCTCCTCGTAAGCGGTTTCCAGGGCCTCCTCGCGTTTGCGCCAGGCGGCACCATGAGACGCCATTTCTTCAGCTGATGGCAACTCGATGCGTCCCAGGATGACGTCGCGGGCGTACCAAGCCTGCGCGTCGAACATGTTGAAGGTGTAGTACTGGTCCTGCATCCCGAGGTAGAAGAGTTTCGTATTCGCCTCCCACACCACGCCCTTGTAGAGGTCGCTTACCCAAAGGCGGTTGGTTGTCTCGAGGCGAAGGTTGTCGGGTAGGAACGGAAAGTGATGTTGGTACCCGGTGCACAGGATGATGGCGTGCACGTCCCGGGCCTCGCCGTTGGAGAAGTGGACTGTGCTGCCCTCCACGTGCGTGAGGATTGGCAGTTCCTCCCAGTTGTCGGGCCAGTCGTAACCCATTGTCCCGGCGCGTGAGGTGCAGTAGACGCGGTTGGCGCCGTACTTGTGGCACTGCGAACCGATGTCTTCGGCTGAATAGCTGGCACCGACGATAAGGATGTCCTTCCCGGCGAATTCAACGGCGTCGCGGAAGTCGTGGGCGTGCAAAATCCGGCCGAGGAACTTCTCGAAGCCTGGGTAGTGGGGCACATTGGGTACCGAAAAGTGCCCTGAGGCCACCACCACGTGGTCGAACGCCTCAGATGAGGTGGTTCCGGCCGCCAGATCGTGAGCGGTGACGGTGAATATGCCGTTCTCGTCATTGAAGTCGACGTTGCGGACCGCGTTGCGGAAACGAATCTGGTCGCGAACGCCACTCTTTTCGACGCGGCCCTTGATGTAGTCCCACAGGACCTCACGAGGTGGGTACGAGGCGATGGGCTTGCCGAAGTGCTCTTCGAAGCCGTAGTCGGCGAATTCGAGGCATTCCTTTGGCCCGTTGGACCACAGGTAGCGGTACATCGAGCCGTGAACCGATTCGCCGTATTCATCTACGCCGGCGCGCCATGTGTAGTTCCAGAGTCCGCCCCAGTCTTCCTGCTTCTCGTAGCAGACGACCTCGGGCACGTCAGCGCCCTTCTCCTTTGCTGAAGCAAAGGCCCGCAGCATGGCTAGGCCACTGGGTCCGGCTCCGATCACGGCTACACGCATAGTCGCTCCCTCCTAGCGGTTCCCTAATATCGTTTTAAGTCTTAACGGGATCGGCCTCAGGCCTCGATGAGGCCCAACTGCTTCTTGCGCTTGTCGGCCCACTCGGAGATGAGCACGTCCGAAGCCATGCCGATGCAGGCCACCGCGATTCCAGCGACGATGGCGCGGCCGCTGTCGATGTTGGGCTGGGCCTCGATCAGTTCCCTTGCCAGTCCCGTGGTCTTGATGAGGCCGGCGATCATCACCATGAAGAGGCCGAACATGATCGTCTGGTTGATGCCGAGCATGATCTCCGGCACGGCCATCGGCAATTTGACCTTCCAAAGGGTCTGCCGTTTAGTACAGCCGGCCATGGTGGACGCCTCGACCAGTGGCGCCGGCACGTTTTGGATACCGAAGATCGTGTACCGGATGGCCGGCACGGATGCGGAGAGGACCACGGCGACGATGATCGCCGTTTCGGAGACATCGAAGAACATGATGGCTGGGAACAGGTAAACGAACGACGGGAAGGTCTGGAAGAAGTCGAGGACCACTTGTACCGCAGTGTTGCGGCGGGCTGTAGTTGCCGCCCATATCCCGAAAGGAACGCCGAAGACAATCGCCAGCAACACGGCAAAGGTCAACTGGTAGAAGTTCCACATGGCCTGCCACCAGAACCCGGCAAGGGAGATGAAGGCGACCATTCCTGCGGCCATGAGAGCGGGTCGGAGGCCGTTGATGAGGTATCCGATCACACCGAAGAGAAGGACGAGGCCGATCCACGGAACGGTGAGGTAAGCGTCGCGCATGGGCAACAGGATCCAGGACTCGAGGTAGTCCCGGAAGCTGATGGTGATGTCCCGGAGGTTGACGGTGAAGGATTCGTCGATGGCTCGCAGGGTCACCCAGCCGAGCGTGACGATCACCGTCATGGCCGCCGTCCAGACAAAGCGCAGTGCATGAAGGGCCTGGGAGACCGCGCCGGTGTCAGTGGATTGACCGCTTTCAGAGGCTCGGGCTAGCAGCTTGCTTCGCACGGAAGATCCGTAGGCCAATGCGCCGACGCCGGCCGCCACGAAGATGTAGATCCACGGCTCTGTGGACAGGTGCAGGAAGTCGAACAAATCGACGGACCAACCCACCACTGTCACGGCGGCCGCAGTGATGAGCCACCGGTAACGCCGGGTAGCCCAGGCCCTCCACCCGGCGAATGCAATGGCGGCTAGGAACAGGGCCAACCAACCGCTACCGGACAGGTGCCACCAGGCCACATCGCTCTTTCCATTGTCCACGAGGAATTCCCAGAAGGCCTCGTGGCCCCACATCCACGAATTGGGCACGCGGAAGGCGGCATCCCAGGCCTGGGCTAGGAGAAGGCCGCCAGCGACCACCGCTCCTGTGGCCAGGAGGTAGGGGTGTCGCTTCCAGAAGGGCACGCCCTCCGCATGGCGGATCGGTTGGAGTCGTCCTAGGGCCTGGCTGAGGCGATCCAGGGTGATGGCCATGACGACAATGGCGATACCGATCTCCGTTCCTGCGCCGATGTTGAGTCCCGTAAGGCGGAACAGGAGGTCCTGGCCCAGGCCGGCGGTACCAACGAAGGAAGCGATAACCACCATGGCAAGGCATTCCATGACCACCTGGTTGATGCCCACCAGGAGGGCGTGTCGGGCCGCGGGTAGTTCCACCTTCCACAACATCTGACGCTTTGTGCAGCCGCCCATGATTCCTGCCTCAAGTACCTCACCTGAGATCCCCTGGATGCCGAGGATCGTCACGCGGGCCATTGGCGGGATGGCGTAGGCGATGGTGGCTATGACACCAGCCTTGTGCGAGAGGCCGATAAAGACGCCGATCGGGATGAGGAAGGTGAAGTGCGGAAAGGCTTGGGTGAGGTTCATGATCGGGATCAAGAACTGTTCGACCCGACGTCGCTTGGCAGCCACTAGGCCGATGAGGCCTCCGAGCAGAGCGGCAATTGGAACGGCCACCAGAACAGCGGACAAAGTGATCATCGTCTTGTCCCAGCGCGTCTCTGCTCCTTCCTGTTCTGCAGGTTCACCTACGAAGGCGGCATAGAGAATGAACCCAACCGAAAGTAGGGCGAGTCGCCAACCACCCAACTTCCAACCGACGACACCGAAGAGGCCGGCGATCACGACCCAAGGAAGGGCGGGGATATGCCACGGCTCGTAGAGGCATACCACCGCCACCCAAACCAACAGTAGGGTTGTCACCGTCAGGGCGGTGCTCCGACGTTGCCAAGCCATCCAAGCCGTGCCGCCGCCGAGTAGGACGAAGATGAAAAGCCACGGCATGTTGGGCAGGTGCCACGGCCCGTAGCCGCTGATTAGAAGTCCTTCTGTGACGTCTAGGGGGAATTCCAGCCATCGGGCGATTTGGCGGAATAAGGCCTTGACGTTAAATGTCTCCTCCTTGGTCTGCAGGGCCACCCAGCCGATGCTGGCGATGGCAGTGGTCGTCGCCGTCCGGCCGAACGTCCGATTCTGCAGAGTCCAAACTGCCGAGGCGAGGCCGACCACCAGGAAGACGTAGACCCACGGCGTCGTGGGAACGTGGAGGAAGTCCAAAAGGTCGACCGACCAGCCCGCCCATACAAGGGCCACGGTCGCAAGCAGCCATCCGTTGCTACGGGAGCGCCAGGCCCTCCAACCGGCTGCCCCGAGGCATGCCAGGAGGAATAACAGCCACGGTCCCTTGGAAAGGTTCCATGACACGGTGAACTGGAAGAACTCCTCGTAGCGGAGATGGTCGAACCAGGTGTTCACCCACCCCGTGGCCTTGTGTCCGACCCTGGCGAAGCCATCCCGGCCCGCGAAGTTGAACCAGTCGACGGTCCAGGTGCGCGGTACCCGGTATAGCCATTCAAGTGCCGCTGACTCCCCTTCGTACTTTCCAGTTCGGGTGATGTGGTGTGATCCCAGACGCCACCAGGCGAACCAGAGGATCAGGAACGGGCCAAAGGCCATCGCCGCCTTTTGGCGGTTAGAGAGCTTCTTTGCAGGTCCGTCAGCCGAAGCAGCGTCAGAGGTGTCAAAGGGCTCGGACGTGGTCGGATCTGTCATGGCCTGTTGATCACTCGGACTCAAAGAGCGCTTCGTTTACCTGCGCAGCGGTGATCGAGCCGACAACCTCGCCGTCTTCGATCACCCTGAGTGGGACCGTGGAACTGAGGATCCGGTTGGCTACAGATGCCACGAACACGCTTCCGTCGACTTCGCCCTCGGCATCATCCGACCTTGGACCCATCAGGGTATGGACTCGGAGCAATTTGGCCCGGGGCACGTTCTTGGTAAACGCCGCTACATAGTCCGAACCAGGGTTGGTGATCAGCTCTTCAGCGGTGCCCAACTGGTCGATCACCCCGTCTCGCATGATGGCGATTCGGTCAGCGAGGCGGATGGCTTCGTCGAAGTCGTGGGTAATGAAGATGATTGTCTTCTGCAATGTTGATTGGAGTCGGAGGAACTCGTCTTGCATGTCGCGTCGGATGAGGGCGTCGAGGGCGGAGAACGGTTCGTCGAGGAACCAGACGTCGGGTTCAACAGCCAGTGAGCGGCCGATGCCGACACGTTGCTGTTGTCCACCGGAGAGTTCCCTCGGGTAGTAGTCGCCTCGTCCATGCAGTCCGACGAGATCAATGATCTCGAGGGCCCGAGCGTTCCGTGTGGCCACGTCCACTCCCTGGACTTCAAGCGGGAAGGCCACGTTCTCGAGCACTGTGCGTTGCGGGAAAAGTGCGAAGTGCTGAAACACCATGCCCATCTTGTGTCGACGAAGCTCAACCAGTTCTCGCTCGGATGCGGCACGAAGATCCTCGCCGTCGAAGTCGATCTCGCCGGCGGTCGGCTCGATGAGACGGGATAGGCAGCGGACCAGGGTGGACTTGCCGGAGCCGCTGAGGCCCATTAGTACGACGATCTCGCCTTCGTAAACCTCCAGAGAGGCGTCACGGACCGCTGGGATGTAGCCAGCCTCCCGGACAGCGTCGATTGACGGGACTCCGTCATGGCTGGCGAGGAACTTCTCGGGGTCGGGCCCGTACAACTTCCAGACGTTCCTGCAGGCGATCTTGGGTTGGTTCATCGGTGAGGCCTTGAGTGGGGAGTGGGTTTCTCGATAGCGACTGGTTGGCTTGGGATTTTCTCGACCCTGATGCTGATCGGGCTGTCAGCCGAGACGGTGGACCTAGGCTGCTTGTCCGACACTACGACACCATCGAGTGTGGTGTCCTATGGCACGAGACATTCAACCCAGACGGTGATCCGACCTGCGGTGCCGGAGGGACATTTCGCAGTGGCGTCCTCTCTGTCTTTTCACTGCCAGGTCACCATGCCGAACCCGGTTGGATGTTCACTTTGGGTTGCGAGCCGCCCGCCCAAAGGACCATCCGCCAGAGTAGTGATACCTGCCACACGGTTTAAGATGGCTCACTGCTAGCGGAGTTCTGTGACCATGCAGATTCAGTTCCTTCGCTCTCATCGGCCCGGGGGCCTTCTCGCTCGTAAGCGTTCCAACTGTGCTTATGAAAAGATGTGGTGATGCAGTCATTAGGTGCGAGGTCATGGAGCCTCCTGGTTGTGTTTGTTTTGTTGGTCGGTGCGTGCGGAGGCGCTTCTCCGGGCACTGAAACCTCGGACCCAACGGCAGCTCCGGTTTCGGAACCAGATACGACGAAAGTCACCTCCGTTCCGGATGGGACGACGGCTACTTCGACGTCGGTGG
>DEAU01000013.1:187306-196567 GCA_002348705.1 Candidatus Neomicrothrix sp. UBA2974 | reverse complement strand
CGTCGTCGTCAGAGCAACCGTCGTCGTCGGAGCAACCGTCGTCAATCTGTCAACTCCGGGCGAAAGAGTCGTTTCTGACAAAGATGCGGGCTGCTCTGCAGCACCACTGCAAGAAGCTAAGAAAAAGAAAAGCACAACCATCCCAGACCGATTCATCGCAGTTGCCTTCCAAATCTGTCCGACCGCTGGTACGTGTCGATTTGAAAGCCGAAGCGCTGACTTCCTAATGGCGCGCCAAAACTTCCTCGTTGCTCCGAAAGTCGCCGTGTCTGGAAGGCGACCGAACAGGACGTCTAGGGCGTTGCGTTCGACGAGGCCTTCTCCAGGACGAATACCCGTATGACACGGTGACTGGCTCTAACGCGGTATTTGGCATAGCCCGGATAGACCCGGCTCGCCAGTTGAAAGATCTGACCGGTTTCTGCCTCATCAGCCCGACGGGCAGACACTTCGACAGAACGGCCTTTGTACTCGACTGTTGCCGCGGGATCGGATTCGAGGTTGTAGACCCAACCGGGGGTCTGCTTCTGGCCGTAGTTGGACCCGATTACTGCCAGATCTTCCCCTACGGGGATCCCTAGGAGTGGCATCGTCCGACGTCTACCGGTCTTAGCGCCAGTGGTAGTAAACATCAGCACTGGCAACCCAGCGAGGACGGTCGGAACTGTCAGTCGCCCTCCAGTCAACTTGAAGATTGCCTTATCCTGCGGATACAGGGTCCTGGCGAAAAAGGCCGCTCCGAATCGGCTGGACGACACCGTCTGTACCAGCCGTTGCAGGGCATTTGCTGGTTTCGCCTCAAAGCTCAGTTCATGAAGAACACCCATTGTCTACCCCCGGCCAGAAACCTAATCGCTCACAATATTCGCTTATCCAAGAATCTCAATCAGTTGGTTTGGTCGGCGTCTAAATCCACAGTTGCTAGACCTATAGATAGTCCCTGAGGATGCTGTTACTAGATCCCATTGCGCAAAACACGCATACAAAAATCAGCTAGCGAACACATGTCGAGCCCGAAAACAGACCACCACAAACCCCGAAAGCAATGGATCCCATGTCCCGCCAGGTGACTCCAGCAACCATTGAAACTTCTCGACCTTGGCGAAAGCTGACTCTCCTAGGAACATTGGTGTTCCTCCTCCTGTGCGGTGTAGTTGCCTTACCGAAAGTGGCGCGCGCCCATGACCCACTCTTCCTAGAGGAGCAACATGCCGAGCCCGAAAACGGACCACTCCTACCTGATGCTCGGATCTCCTTTGCCCTCTACGGAACCCTGCTTTCGGCGCAAGACCAACGAGGGTTCCAATTTCAGATTCCTCAAGGAGAGCACCTAAAAATCTCACTCCTTGTGCCCGATCTGGCACCGGAAAACACCTTCCCTGAAGGCTCTTTTCCATCACTGGCACTTCGGCGGCCGGATCAATCGGTCCTAGTGCTCAAGGCAAATCTTCGAGAAGAATTTGCGGAACCCTTTAGCGGAACCAACTATCTGCGGCTCCTCGACTTCAGCGAGATAGGAAGTGCAGGGACCTACCAGATCCGCATCACCGGAATCAGGCCAACAAGATTCACTGTCTCCATCGGCTACATCGAGGCTTTCGGAACACCGGTGGGCAATATGACCAATCGGAGCTCAAATTCTTCTGCTCTAACTGAGTGGTATACAACTCCCCCTCCACCAAACCGAAGTGACACAGGCTCGCCAACCACGACACAAGAACAATCTGCAGCGGAAACCGTTCCTGCACCTACAAGTCGACCTGAGGCAGAAGTGGTCTCACCAAAAGAGACCGACGGCCGCAAGCGCAGCCCACTGCTGGTTGCAGGCGGTCTAGTTGCACTGGCCGCCATAGCTCTCATTCCACTAGTCCGACTTCAAAAACGCGGCGGTCTCTGACGTTCGACTTCGTAGTGGAGAGCATGAAGCGAGACATAGCTAGACCAGCCTTCAAACAAGAACCGATAGTCCATGAACCCTTGAGATCAGGGAAGTTGGAAAACACCGTCCACCACTTCCATGGTCTGCTCCTGCAGGCCTGCGGCGCCCTGACCAATAGGGCCTGACTCAAGCGATCAGCCTGTAGCTGCCTCGCATTTTTGGAGAAGAGCGTCAAAGATGACTTCGCCACCACTCAACAGCATGGAGTACTGCCCGGTCTGCAAATTTCCGTATCCGAAGCTGCCCGCATAAATCTTGTAGGTACCGGTCTCACAGAGCTGGACTGAAACAAACGAATTAGTTCCTAGGTGATCGTCGTTCATCGCGACAATCTCACCAAGCGGCCCGCGGACCTCAAGGTAGGTGTCGAAATGGCTGGATGTCATCTGAATCTGGACAGATGTCCCGGCCCGACCAAAGAAGATCCACTCGTCTGACAATCCTGAATGTTTGAAGTCCTGAACCTGCTGGCCCGGGAGCAGCATCTCCACCGTGACGATGGTGGTGGTAGGTACAGCGGTCGTTGTTGGAGGTACCGGGAGGTACGACAACTGAATCTCTCGGCTGATCAGAGCTTGGAGGTGCCGTTCATAGGTGGCGGGTCCATAGGTCCAATCGGCATCCATGCCGAGCACGATCTGAAGAACCTGAACACGTTCACTGGTCTCCCACCACCAGTAGTCGTCGGTTAGCACCGCGACCTCATCGATCTCGGGTGCTGGCTCCTCCGCCTCGGGGTCGACAGGAAGTGTCGGTTCCAGTGTGGTCGTTGTCTCACTAGGAACGATCGAGGTGGTGACCCTCACTGGCTCGGTGGTGGTGGCCACCTCTTGTGTGGTCGTCGCAACGGTTACAGTCGGCTCAGTCGGCTCAGTCGGCTCCGAAGTCGACGGTGCAATGGTCGTCATCGTCGAAATGGTCGACGAGGGGGCAACGGTGGTGGTCGGCATGTTGGTTGCCAAGGTGGTCGCCGGCACCGTAGTTGGCACTACCACAACTTCTGGATCGCCACTGAAGGCTCCAGACACGAGAGCGACGACGAGGCCGGCCAGTACTAAAGAGCCTGCGACCAAAAGACGAGTCCGGGTCTGATGCCTCTCACGTTCCTGCTGCTGGCGCTCCTCGGCTTCACGTAGTTGGTTGGCGACCTGCTCGCGGTCGGCCTCGGCAACCTCTAACTGCTCTAGGACGCGGGCCCGTTCGGTCCTTGCCGCCTCCTGCTCCCGTTCGATCTGCTCAGCAGCCTTGCCCGCTGTCTCGCGTTCACGCTCTAACGACGCAAGTTCCGAGGCCTCCAACTCGTCCTTCAAGCGCGCGATCTCCTCACGGCTCTCGCGGAGCTTCATGTGGAGATAGTTGTTCTTAGCCATTAGGTGTTTGCCGCTCGGAGCACGTCTAGGTGAGTTAGGAATTCAATGGTGCCCGGCCAACGCTGACGGCGCGTCAATTTTGCGCAAGCCCACGTTAGAGCAGCCATTCTGGCGTCCCCTCGTCTCATCACCACCACCTCACCCCAATCAGCATGATGGCGAATGAACTCCAATCGGTGGACCATTCCGTATCACCAACGACAGGATGGTTCATCGGATGAGGACCCGAACTGCGTCGGATGGTTCCCCAGCCCCGATGCCATTCTCGTAGGTCACGCGAACTAAGTATTCCGACCCAGTTACAAGACCTCCGATCCGAGCCGTGGTAGTCGCCGGTCCGGCCTCATAGGTCTTCCACCCTTCACTTCCAACAACAGCCAAATCAACCAAAATCCGAGTAATCGCCGACCCGCCATCCGAAGGACGCCGCCAACGAAACACGAGGCCATCCACCTCACCGACGGCCATGAGGCTGGTTGCCTGGTCAGGAATCGTGGCTGGCACAGCAGCAACTGACGTCGTTCCACTCATCCCGATTTCTGTGACTGCAGCAACGCTGAACTGGTATTCGGTTCCGTTTCGCAAGCCGTAGACGGTCGCCGTCGTTGATGTGCCGACTTCACCGTCAACAACGCCCCAACTAGAACCGTCGTCGACCGAATACTCGATCCGGTAGTCAAGAATTGGCGAACCTCCATCATGAGTTGACGGTGTCCAGGACAGCGTCACATTTCCGTCGCCCACTCTGGCCTTCAAAGCTGAAACCGGATCTGGACGTCCTGCCACCGCAGATACCACTGACCCCGTCGGCCCTCGACCAACTGCTGTAACAGCTGCGACTCGGAAGTCCTCTTGCGTTCCATTGGTCAGCCCATGAATAACTGCCGTGGTCGTCGCAGAATATTCGTCGTCAACAATCGTCCAGCCCCCGTCGATACGGCGTTCCACCACGTAGTCCAGAATTGGTGAACCACCATCATCAGCCGGCGCAACCCAGGAAAGCTGAATGTGCTCGTCGCCAGCAATTGCCGCTAGTCGAGTCGGCGCAGCCGGCTGTCCCACCACTACTGTCACCGGTTCCGAGGCTGGACCTGGTCCTCGGCTATTGACCGCCATTACCCGGAACTTGAGGATGGTCTCATTGGCCAAGCCGGTGACTTTCAAGGAGGTCTCGGTCGTCGTCCCTACGTCAATCGTGGTCCACTGGACTCCGTCAGCTGAGTACTGGACCACGTGGTCTACTACGGGATCGTCCTCGGCCGAGTAGGCCGCCGTCCAAGCAAGAATGGCGGCCGTGTCTCCACCGCGACCTGTCAATCCAGTGGGCGCAGCCGGTGGCCCTACAGGCGAAACGGTCACCTGCATTGGGCCCACACTTCGTCCCATGCCATCCACGGCGGTGACATGGAACGTATAGGTCCTCCCGTTGACCAAGCCATCTACGGTATGGATCGGACTGGTCAAGCCATCGAAAGTCCGCCATGGATCACCCACTCGGGCCTCTATCCACGCCGAATGCCCACTCAACCGAGTCGCCACGTTGGGATATGTCGGATCGGCACAGGCACCCGCGAGTCCATAGGACGTCACGCCGATCAGACGCAGCATCCCCAGTTCGGCTGTCACTGGTCCACCACTGTCCCCTCCGCACGCTCCGACTCCGGCTGGTCCACCAACACAAAGTTCGTAATCGCCCCGAAAGCCTCGCCAACTCCCGCAGTAGTGCTCGCCCGGCCCAGCAAGTATCTGCCCTTTAGCTACCTTGAGAATCGATTCGTATCTTTCGCTATCAGCTGTTATCGCCCCCCAACCCGCTACCTCGACTGCCGTTCCCGCCATGGGAAGGTTCCCGTCGTCCTGCCAAGGAATCGGTGTTCCAGCGGAGTCTGACGCCAGTTCGATGAGGCCGATGTCGTGGAGTATCCGGTTGGCGTCGTAGGACTCGTGGACGTGGAGGGCCACGGCGTCTATCCGATCAGCAGTGGTGACAGCATGGAGGTCTGCCAAACCGCCAACGACTTCTACGTCGTCAACGGATTTGTCCACAATGCAGTGTGCAGCTGTCACAACCCACCGTGGCGCCACCAGCGTTCCGCCGCAGTAGTGGGCTTGGAAGGCATCGGGCTGCCCCGAGGACAATAGAGCAACCGCGTGGTCCCGTTCACCGACAGAAACCTTCGTGCCGCCGACGATGCTGGGTAGCCGTATGGCCATTCTCCTTTGAGTTGAGCGAAGTGAAGCCACCGACGGGGGGATTGACGTCGGTCGAGTGGTCGACGTGGCTCCACGGATGACGGCTGTTCCCGAGTTGACGCGTGTCTCGTCGAAATACACGACGGTGTATGAGACAACCTCCTGTGCGTCCGGTGTGCTCCAAGCCAGATCGACAAAGCTGTCTCCGGCGGTAGCGACGAGCCCTTCCACCTCGACTACTTCGACAGCGGAAATGGGTGCCGCAGAGGTTGTCAACGAGTGAAGTCCAACTCCGACCTCGTTCGTTGCCGCAATTCGGAAGTGATGGGCAACGCCATTTCGTAGACCCTCGATTGTCGCACCACGTGCCGATCCTGTGACCACCGCCGTGTTCCAAACCTCGTCTCCTTCGTCGCCGGAAATTTCTCGGTGATCGATCTGGTAGCCAGTAATTTCCGACCCGCCACTAACTGGGGCCCTCCAGGAGACATCCACGGCCCTGTCCCGGGCAACCACTTCAACACTAGAAGGACGACCTGGTGGCAGGAAATCCCCGTTGACAAAGCCCCACTCACCGCCCGCCTCAATTTTCAGGATCCGAGTTCCTGCTGGGATCCGCACTCGACTAACGACGCCACCTTCCTGGGAAAGGAATTGGCCTGTTGGAGTTACGTCACTCTCAGGCCTTTCGACGGGATTTCCGTCAAAGCCAAGGGCCCACAAAGCGATTCGTCCGTCCCCGACATGTCGGTATCGCAACGTCGTACCACGAACTGCTGCCGGAACGAGAAGCACCTCATCACCTGAACCCAACGTGACCTCATCCGTCAAGATGTCTGAGCTCTCAGTCAGGGCATTAAACGACAACGCCCATTCCCCATCGGCGATGACGTCCAATACGGCAATGGAACCTGGTTCGTCAGCTAATGCACGGCCGGTAACAGGTCCCATCCGATCGACAATTACCTCAACGATCTCCCCGGAAAGGTCGCGGCCCACGACGCGGAACGCCCCGGCACCTGCGTGCTCATAGAACACCACTCGATGGTCGACTGGTGGCGGTTGGTCCAGGAGAACTGTCCGGTTCCCGTTGCCGAAGGCTTCGGGAAACGGCAGGTCGGGAGGTGGAATGACGTCAACGACTGGTTGTGGCTCAGCAGTTGTGCCGTTCTGTTCGGCATCGATACCGGCCAAGAACGAGAGGATCGTCGCTCCATAGGCCTGAGTTTGTTCTCGGCTGATGCAGTAGTGGTCGGCGACCCGGTCAAGAACGGCGAGGTCGGTACCTGTCCAGGTGGTGGCGAATCGATATGGACCATATGGATCCAGTTGGTCAGCCAAGCCCAGCTCGCACTCCGATGCGGATCGGCCGGAAATTTGCAGCAAGAAGTCGATCACACCGACTCCGACGCTCTGGAGGTCGGCTGGCGAACGATAACCGAGGTGGTCGGTCGCCCACTGCAGGTCGACCAGATCTAGTTCGGAGTAACCAGTCCCGACCACATCGGCCCGGGCCACACTTGCACCAAACGCCAACATCGTGGCGATAGTCAAGAGAATGAACAGGAGAGACTCCAGTCCCAGTGGGACTGCCCGTCCTGGGACCTGAGTCGGCGACTGCACCGGACCTCCCGTCTGCTCAACACCGGCGGACACCACCCTAGGCTCCGATCATGCCCACAGAACTCGCACCCACCGATATCCCGCCGGCAGATCCGACAGATGTGGAGTTCGCTATTCAGATCGCTCGTGAGGCGGGTGCCCTGACCTTGGAGTTATTTCGCAACCCGAACCTGCAGGTTGATGGGAAGGCCGACGGGACTCCAGTCACTGCAGCCGACCGCAAAGCTGAACGACTTTTGCGCGAACGGATTGCATCGTCCTATCCCATGGATGGCGTGATTGGTGAAGAAGAGGGCAGTACTGCTGGTACCTCAAGTCGCAAGTGGATTCTCGATCCAATCGATGGCACCCAGTCGTTCATCCATGGTGTTCCCCTTTATGCCAACCTCGTCGCTCTTGAAGACGCATACGGGCCGGCCGTCGGGGTAATCAACGTCCCGGGTCTAGATGAGTGCATATGGGCCGGTCGAGGCCACGGCTGCTTCGCGAATGGAGAACCCACCTACGTAGACGACAGGAAAGACCTCCGCGGGGCCTGCATCGTCACAAGCGGTGTCGACTACTGGCCATCAGCAGCCATGCTGGACGATTTTGCGGGACGCGGAGCGGTGATCAGGACGTGGGGCGATGCGTATGGCTATGTCCTTGTTGCCACCGGACGCGCCCATGCGATGATCGACCCTGTCGTCAGTCGATGGGATGTCGCACCGATGTTGACCATCATTCCCGAAGCAGGTGGAGTATTCACTGATCTTTCTGGAAAGATCACCGCTGAGGGTGGCGATGCTCTAGCTACTAACGCTGGGTTATCCAAACAGATCTTGGAATTAGTTGGTCGCTGAACTTCCTCAGCCATCTAACCGACTTTTGAATGCATGCCTTCAACTTCTGCAACCTTACGAGAGGGACTGTTCACCTTCGAAAATCTGAGCCTCAAGTCCCCGACTCGCCAGGTCGTGCAGAAAGGCCACCGGTTCAACCATCTCACCGAGGCCGGCAAGGCCCTGAACCCGGTGACGGCCAGCCAATATCCATTCGGCAGTCGTAGCAGCCACCGTAGCGGCGGCGACCGCTGGCCGCTCCGCAGCCCCCAGGACGGCAACATCCTCGGCAATACCCCTGCGGCCCCGCACTTCTACCCGTATTGCTCCCGTGCCGCCCTCCTGATGGGGTGGCGTCAACATAGGCAAAGGAGCGGTTAGGCGATCACGGCGGGTAGCAGCCATGCGGGCCGTAATACGTTCGACGTTGGGTAGAGCATGGTGCAACAAAACCGGATCGGGCAGAGCTGCTCGGTAACAGTCCCGTGGTCCGACCGGATCAGGAAACCAGACCAACTCCCGTCCTGATCCACCTGGCCGACGGACCCAGCCTTCGAGGTAGCTCCTGCTGACCCGTTGACCGCTTCTATGTACGTTTTTTCCACGCCAGTCGTAGGACCGCCGACTCAACGCCCGGTGGTGGACGAGGGCGCACGCCGGACCACCAGTTCCCACCTTGGAGACGTGGATCTCGTCAACCCTGTCGAACCAGGTGACGGCATGGACTACCAAGACACAAGAGAGTCCCGGTCCAAAGCCCGATCCCACCACTACCGGCACCCCTGCTCGAGCTGCTGAATCAGCTAGTCGGAGAACGGCAACTGTTTCGGCGAGGCCATCTCCTACTAGAACGGCAGGTCGACCACAATCGATAGCCGCCTCCGTCGCCTCCACCTGAGTTCCTCGTGGTGTCGCCACGACGACTAAGTCAGCTTCGAGCCGGCTCGGAAAGGGTGCGTGTTCGATCGCAACACGCGATCCCAAGGCCCGAGATGCTCGGGCCAAGCGGTCAGGTTCGATATCGCGCAACACAATCCGGTCAACTGCGTCGGAAGCCAGTAGGCGTCGGGCCACACGCGCTCCAACCGCCCCGGCACCGAGAACGGCAACACAAGTCATCTTCGCTCCGGACCTGCCAATGGACGCCACCCGCCCGATCGACGCGGAACCCCGTCACCGCCACGGATTCTCAGCGTGGCTGCCACTGCGGCAGCCACGCTCACCGCAGCCAAAGCTCGTCGAATAACACGCATGGGCGTGGGGCTAGCTGGAATCGAACCAGCGACCTCACCCTTATCAGGGGTGCGCTCTAACC